>CAJOIF010000039.1 GCA_905234765.1 uncultured Bacteroidales bacterium | reverse complement strand
AGACGCCAGCGCGGCATTTCTTGTCAACGACGTGCTCGACATACTCGTCCCAGAAGTTGTCCAAGGTCGAAAGCACCGGGTTCGGTGAGGTCTGACCCAAACCGCAGAGGGCGGTGTCCTTAATCACAGCGGCGAGGTTGCGGAGCTCCTGGAGGTCGTCCATGGTGCCGTTGCCTTCCGTGATCTTGGTGAGGATTTCGAGCATACGCTTGTTACCGATACGGCAGGGCGAGCACTTACCGCAGCTCTCTTCGCAGGTGAACTCCAAGTAGAACTTGGCGATGGCCACCATGCAGGAGGTCTCGTCCATGACCACCATACCGCCAGAGCCCATCATGGAGCCGGCAGCGGCGAGGCTTTCATAGTCGATAGCAGTGTCGAGGTGTTTCTCAGTCAAGCAGCCGCCTGAAGGACCACCAGTCTGGACAGCCTTGAACTTACGGCCACCCTTGATGCCACCACCAATTTCGTAGATGATGTCGCGGAGGGTCGTGCCCATCGGGACCTCAATCAGACCAACGTTGTTAATCTGACCAGCCAAAGCGAACACCTTCGTGCCCTTCGACTTCTCGGAGCCGATGCTGGCAAACCAGTCGGCACCCTTGGTGATAATAATCGGCACATTGGCGAAGGTCTCCACGTTGTTCACGTTGGAGGGTTGGCCTTTGTAACCATGGACAGCCGGGAACGGGGGTTTCAGCGTAGGTTCACCACGCATACCTTCCATCGAGTGGATCAGAGCAGTCTCTTCACCACAGACGAAAGCACCAGCGCCGTAACGGAGCTCGATGTCAAAGCTGAAGTCGGTACCGAGGATGTTTTCACCGAGCAGGCCATATTCGCGGGCCTGAGCGATGGCGACTTGCAGGCGGTGGATAGCCAGCGGGTATTCAGCACGAATGTAAACCAAACCGTGGGAAGCGCCGATGGCATAGCCGCAGATGGCCATAGCCTCGACGATGCTGTGCGGGTCACCTTCCATGATGGAACGGTCCATGAACGCACCCGGGTCGCCTTCGTCGGCGTTGCAGATGACGTACATTTCATCGCACTTGTTCTTTGCGCAGAGGCCCCATTTCACGCCGGTGGGAAAACCAGCACCGCCACGGCCACGGAGGCCTGACTTGGTGATTTCGTCAACGACTTGTTGGGGAGTCATTTCGGACAAGACCTTGCCCAATGCCTCATAACCACCACGCGAGATGCACTCGTCGATGTTCTCGGGGTTGATGAAACCGCAGTTACGCAGAGCGATACGCAGTTGCTTACGGTAGAAGCCCATGTGCTTCGAGTCGGCGACATGTTCCTTGTTTTCGGGATCCATGTAGAGCAAATCGGTGACCTTACGGCCCTTGATGATGTGCTCGTTGATGATCTTCTCGACGTCTTCAGGCTTCACCTGAGTGTAGAACGTGTTGTCAGGCATGATCTTCACGATGGGTCCCTTCTCGCAGAAGCCGAAGCAACCCGTTCTGACCACCTGAACTTCATCCTGCAAGCCCTTCGCGGCGAGAATGTCCTCGAAGTTCTTGATGATTTGAGCACTTGCCGAAGCCTGGCAGCCAGTACCGCCGCAGACGAGCACGTGCATCTTGATTTTTGCCATATAAATTCCTCCGAATTAAGGGTTATTAGATAGTTTCGTAGTTAACGGGAATGACACCCTCAACCATTTCGTTGTTCATCACATACTTGGTGAGGATTTCGTCAGCGCGGTTGTTGTCGACATGACCGAAGACGATCGGGTCCTTGCCAGGGCACTTCACCTCAATGGTAGGCTCGGCGTGGCAGTAGCCCATGCAGCCGGTCTGGGTGAAGACGACACCGATTTTCAGCTCGTCGGCCTTCTCCATCATGTGTTCCATAACTTGTTTTGCACCGGCGGCGATACCACAGGTGGCCATTGCGACCTTAATTTGCACCAAAGAGTCGGGGTCGTTGCTCTTTTCGCGAAGGTCAAGGTTTGACTGAAGCTTTTCTCTCATAGCTTTCAGTTCTGCTAAAGACTTAACTTTTGCCATATTTTCCTTGTTTTTAAGGTTGTTATTGAAAAATTGATCTCTCATTTGTCCATCAAAAGGCTACACCTTTTGAAAAACGCTGCAAAAATAGTGAAATTATCCACTCATTCCAAATAATGAAGCAACTTTTTAGCGATGGGTATGATTTATGCAATCTATTGTAAAACAGAACTATAAATTACCTATAAAACAGGTTAATCGTAAATTAGAATCGTTCTAATTTAGAAAAGCGGCGGTTTTATGCAAAAAAAGGCTTCCCGACGCATAATAAATGTCATCGGGAAGCCATAATTTCGCGTGTAACTGACAATTAAAGCTCGTCGTTGATGAGCATCTCAAGAACTTTCATGAAGTTTTGCTCCTTGAGATTGACTTCGCCTTCCTCGGCGGAGATGATGTCATTGATGTCGGCCATAAAAGCTACTTTATCTTCTTGGGTCTTCAGGAATTCATCCTTATGTTCCTTGAAGAAACTGAGCCAAGCAGGGCTAGTCATCGACTTCCACGACTCGAACACTTCATTGTAGCTCTTTTCATCAAATTGTAAGCAAATGCGTTCCAGTTCGTTCATGGAGATGTTACCGTCGATGCCCGCCGCACAAAGCATCATGAAGATTTCGAATTTCTCTTTAGTAAGTTTTTTTTCCATAGACATTCTTCTTTTTTGGGGTTATTTGCTGACAAAAATAGGAAATAATTACTTACCTTTGCAGCAAATTTGAATTTTTATGAGAAAAATTTCCTTAATCGCCATTTTTTCTATGCTAAGTTGCATAGGAATGGCCCAAAACAAATGCTATTGGGTGTTCTTTACCGACAAGAACGATACACAATTCGACCCTTACACTTATTTCGATGCCAAGGCCATCGCTCGTTACAACCAATGTGGCGCTGACCTTTATGACATCAGCAACTACCCACTGAACGACAACTATGTGGACGCGGTCAATGCCTATTCCACAGAGGTTTTCGGTGAGTCGCGATGGCTTAACGCTGTAGGTGTGGAAACGACCGACGACAATGCTGCCCTGATTGCGCAACTACCTTTCGTGGCGCGTGTGCAGGAAATTGTTTCCAATGGAACACTGGCCCGTATCGAGACTGAATTTAAAGAAGTTACAGGCGACAGCAAAGACATCCTCACCGACCAGCTGAAACGTTTCGGTGGACAGTATTTCGTTGATAAGGGCATCAACGGAAAAGGTCTGCGCATCTGCGTGATGGATGGTGGCTTCCCTAAAGTGGACACGCATCCTGCCTTCAAACATCTACGCGACAACAACCAGATTCTGAAGACCTACAACTTTCCCAACAAGAAGGAAGATGTCTACGGTTGGAGCACTCATGGCACGATGGTGCTGAGTTGCATCGCTGGCATCAACAAGGAGGGGCAGATGATGGGTTTGGCCACAGGTGCCGAGTTCCTCCTCGCCCGCACCGAAATCGATCCAGAGCCATTTAAGGAAGAAGTGTGGTGGGCACAAGGTGCGGAATGGGCCGACAAGAACGGTGCCGACATTATCAATAGCTCGTTGGGTTATGGCCAGGACCGTCACTGGACCAAGGACATGGACGGCACTTCATACGTGGCCAAAGCCGCCAACAAAGCCGTTGAGAAAGGCATATTGATTTGCAATTCTGCTGGCAACGAAGGCGATGACAGCCACTGGAAGACCATCATCACGCCTGCAGATGCGGAAAACGTAATCTGTGTAGGCGGCATCAGACCCGATTTGGATAATTACCAACACATCTATTTCAGCTCATACGGTCCCACTGCCGACAAGCGCCGCAAACCCGATGTGGTGGCTTTTGGTCATGCTCAAGTGGCTAGCCCCAGAGGTGGTTTTACGGGTGCAGATGGCACCTCGTTCGCCAGCCCTCTGACTGCTGGTTTCTGCGCCTGTGCCTGGCAGACCAAACGCGACTTGACCGCTTTACAGATGAAGGCCGAAATCCAAAAGTCATGCGATTTATATCCCTATTATGATTACGCATACGGTTATGGTGTGCCTCAAGCTGCTTATTTCACGGGCGACCTGAAACCTGCAGAACGTTCATTCGAGCTTGTTCAAGAGAAAGACGGTATTCGGATTTCCATTCCGAAAATTATTAAGAATCAAGATGTTTTTATCAATGTGGAAGGAGCCGACGGCGTATTGCTCGGTTATTACAAGGTGTCTCCTGATTCAACGGACATCATATTGAAAAACAAGGATTTTGGCGAAGGCAAAAAGTTGAATGTTTCTTATTGTGGCTTTTACGACTCATGCACCATTGACGGTAATGGTGGTGACATCCACTTAGCGGCCCACGACAAACGTATCAGCGGACAAGACGGCACCTTCCCAAAAATAAAAGAAGAAGGTTGGAAGAAAGCGATCTTCTTTCAATATGACTACAATTTGGCAAACAGCACATGGAACGACTTTAACCGACACCTTGCCTTTGGCCGCCGCTGGATGTACGGCAAGACCTATAAAATAGGTATGGGACTCGGCCTTGACTTTAACCGTTTTGTGGCCAAAAACACTTTGGGTGTCAATGATCGCAAAACCACCATGCAACAAATGCAGGTGCGAGGAGAACTATTGCAACGTATCGTGTTTCGTCGTTTGGGCATCAACTGGGATTTGGGAGCCTATGGCGGCATTAACGCCACGCGTCGTGTGAAACTAGTGGACGAAATAAAGTTTTTCGATCCAGAGACGAGCCAATTCGTCAAAGCTCCAGACGATTATCATTACAGCAACAAGGTCACCACGAAATACTACGGTTGCGATGCGATGAACCTCTTCGAATACGGTGCCACCACACGCATCAGCTATTGCATCGGCAACATGCTCAATATTGGTATTTACGGCAGTTATCGCCTGTCACCCATCATCACGAAAGACGATATGCTTATCGGTAAAAAAGCGGATAACCCATTGCCTTGGAGCATCGGAATAGAGTTTGAATTGATGCCGTAATGAAAAAAAATCCTACATTTGCAGTCCTTAAATCAACGGAAAAATAAATCCAAAAACACATAAGACAATGAAAGTACAAGAATTAGTAGAAAAACTCAACCTGAAAGTCCTTTCGGGTGCGAATGGCCTTGACAGGGAAATCGACGGCTGCTACATCTCCGACCTTTTGAGCGACGTGATGGGCAACGCCATGGAAGGCAACATCTGGATTACCTTGCAGACCCACAAGAACGTGATGGCCGTAGCTTCGCTGAAGGAACTGGCCTGCATCATCCTGGTGAAGAACCTCATGCCCAATGACGAGACCATCGAGCAGAGCAACGACGAAGACCTGCCTATCTTGCAGACCTCGCTGCCGACGTATGAAATCGCGGGATTGGTTTATAACCTGTTACACGAATAATCCTCCCCTGCCGTCATTGCGGGCTTGACCCGCAATCTCCCAAGCGCTAGAGGTTCGTCTCCGCGCTTAGGAGATGGCGGATGTTCCTCCGCCATGACGGTAAAGGCTAATACCACCATGGAATTAAACGCATATAGGGCCGACCTCCACATGCACACGGTGCTTTCGCCGTGCGGCGACCTCTATATGAGCCCCTCCGCCATCATTGAGCAGGCCAAGAAACTCCACTTAGACGTCATCGCTATCTGCGACCACAACACGACGCGACAGGTGAAGGTGACCCAAAAAATCGGTCGCGAAAACGGCATCCTCGTCATTGGCGGCGTCGAGATCACCACGCAGGAGGAAGCCCATGCCCTCGCCTACTTCGAGACCGACGAACAATTAGACAAATTCCAAGAATTTCTTGACGAACACCTCCCCCACATTCCTCTTGACGAGGAAAAAGTGGGCTACCAACTGATTGTCGATGAGAACGAGGAAGTGGTTGGTGAAGAGGAATGGCTGCTATGGTCGGCATTAGACGCGAATTTGGACACATTATATGATGTGGTGCACGAGATTGGCGGGCTGTTCGTTCCGGCGCACGTGAACAAGCCCGCAAGCAGCCTCATCAGCCAGCTGGGCTTCATTCCGCCCGACATTAAGGCTGACGCTTTGGAAATCTCCAAGCACGTCACCAAGCACGATTTCCTGAAGAAATACGCCTATTTGAAGAAATTCAACTTCACCAAGAGCAGTGACGCACACTTCCTGCACATCATCGGCGAGGTGCATTGTGTGCTGCACATGTACGACAAGACTTTCGACGAGTTCCGCAAGACCCTACACGGCGAGGACGGACGCTACATCGACACAGAACCCAAAGAGAAACTACAACTTTTATTCGGATGAAAGAGCTATCACTACACGTCTACGACCTGATGGAAAACTCGACGGCGGCCAACTCGACCCTCGTTGAGCTGACCATCCGCGACAGCCTGAAAGACAACATCTACGCCTTCACCATCAAGGACAACGGCAAGGGCATGACACCCGAGTTTCTGGCCCGCGTGACCGACCCTTGGACCACCTCGCGCACCACGCGCAAGGTTGGCTTGGGCCTGCCACTCATCAAAATGAACACCGAGAACTGCGGTGGCGGCATGAACATCGAAAGCGAAGTGGGCAAAGGCACCGTTTTGAACTTCTGGTTCCAGCACGACCACTTAGACCGTCCCCCGATGGGCGACTTGGCTGGCTCGTTGGTGATGCTGTTTTCGGCCCACGAGGACATCCATTTCATCTACACTCACATCACCGATGACGGCGAATTTGTCTTCGACACCGACGAAATCAAGGAGGCCTTGGACGGAATGCCCATGACCGATGTCAGCATCATGAAATACCTGAAAGAGATGATTCAGGAGAACCTTGAAGAGATTCATTATAACGATTGACACACAAGGCGTTATTCCAATTCCTTTCGCCCTTCTTCTAATTCTAAAAATCTGTCGAAATCGCTTTGGAAAAGGCGGTCTTTTGTCTGCTTCACTCGTTTTGAACTATTCGGAATTTTCGAATAGTTGAAAATTCTACTAGTTCAGCAACATATTCAGTATGTAATCAACGAGGAAGGCAATATCTTGTCCACAATCACATAATCACCTTCAATATGAAAAATGGCGGTCAGTTTCCGCCTACAAATCGGCAATGTTTTTGCTTGGCTATGGTAGCGTTTTGGCAATTCCCATGGACATTCAGGCCTGATTGTGGCCAAATAACTCAAATCTGCCAGTTCATCCAACAAATTTTGGGTATATCTTACAGCATGTTCAGGCCGAGAAACGCTGATGATAAAGTCGGAAATTGCCCCAATGTCCAATCGGACGGTTTCGCTCAATATGACTTTCTTATGTGTCATATCTTGCTTCTGACAGCAGCCATCAGTTCTTGTCCAAATTGTTCCAAAGTGATGTATTTCTTCGGTTGGTCCATATTGCGCATGTCGCGCTCAATGGATTTCAGCCAATAGTCCCGCTGTTCAGGCGTCAGTTCATCCTGCATTGTGGCGAGGTCAATTTCTTCGATCGTGTCAAAAGTGGGTTCCATCACAAGTTCGTTTTTCATAGTGCAAAATTACACATTTTTTCAAATTGGGAAGTCTTTTCTCAAAAAATTGAAAAAACACAGAGGGCGCGACAACCATGCCGCGCCCTCTTGCTAATTTTTCTATTTCGCATTGGTAATGCTGATACTCAAAGCATTCGAAAAAAGTGATAGGATTGATTAATTGAGTCGCATTGAGCGTATTTTACCTGTTCCTCCACATGCAGAACATGCCCCATTAGGTTTGCAATTGGGACATTCGATTTTGCCAGGGCCAAATTGATAATCCATATAATGGGTGCCATTGCACGAGGAACACTTGCCCGAGCCATGGCAGAGATGGCAATCTTTGTCATAATACTCAATTTGGCGAGGATTTGAGGATGTGGAAGTCGAACTATTGGAACTGTTAACAGTGTTTCCATCCGAAGTTTGTGATGCTTGCCATGCTTGGAGTTTCATATCCATAAACTCCATATAGGAATAGTCTGAGCCATCTGGCTTCTTGAACCATTGTGAAAATTCGTAATATTCAAGTTGGTTTTGTTGTTCGACTTGTTGGATGGCATAATTGGGATTTAACAAGTAATCATAGTTTTGTCCTTGCGAATTGCTAAAGTATGCAAAGCTATTGAAATAGTTGTTATTATTGGGATTGTTGTAATTCATGGTTCTAGTTTGAATGAATGACGATGCAAAACCCAACAATCCGCCAAGAATCGCTTGTGCGACCTGCTGTTTCTGTTTTTCTTGCAATTGTTGCTGTGCTTGGCGCTCATTTTTTATACATCTTTGGGAATCGATAATCATATCCTTTGCGTAGTCTTTGATTGTTTGGGAAGGGTTATTACTAATACATTTTCTAAACCATAAAATGGCATCTTCATATTGTCCCAAATTATAATACGTTATCCCAATGTAATAATTGACATAGTCTGACTCTTGATATTGCAAGGCATTCTTATAATGTTTTAAGGCTTCGGTAAAATTGTTTTTGTATAATGCGTTATCACCCTTCCAAATGGATAATTCAAACTCAGATTGGTTTTGCGCAGCTGTGATAATGTTATTATCGGCATCAAGTTCGATTTTCTCTTCATTATCCCATGCGGTAATTCTACCATCCGTTATTTCTATTTTAGAGAATAAAGCTGGCAATATCAATTTCCCATTCGGATCGTATAATCCTTTTTTCTCTCCATCACTGACTTTGATATAATCAAACTTTCTATATTTTATATCAGTGTATAATGGAGGAATTATTTCTACCCCATTTTTGTTACACAGTCCCTTTTTCCCATTAGCCCAAACAAAATAGGCATCTTCACGCAAGACCTTGACAATTGAGGTGTATCTATCCGTTGGAATGACAGAATTTCCTTTCTTATCAATAAGGCCATCATACTTTCCATAACGGACAGCTCTATTCCCTAATTCATCAACT
Source organism: uncultured Bacteroidales bacterium (assembly GCA_905234765.1). The sequence continues at coordinate 11,043 of CAJOIF010000039.1, read as the reverse complement.
TTTGTGTCAACGAATGTATATTTGTCCGCTGGAACTATTGTTTTTCCATTCTCATCCAAAATCCCTTGTTTCTCATATGATGACACTAACCAATTTTCATTTGAATGATATTCTTTAGTAAATTCATCGAAACAACTGACTTCTTTGTGCTTAATAACATGATAGATTCCTATTGGAACAATGACCTGCCCTTTTTTATTGATTACACCTTGATAGCCATCTTTTTCAACACAGAAATATTCTGTTGTAGGAAACACGGAGATGTTTTCATATTGACAAGGTATAATGCACTTTTTCTTATGATAACCCCATAAAAACCACTTTCATCACACTGTATAAAATAGTCTTTTAAACCTATAGAAGAAATATCATCTCTGTGCGTTACATTATTCAAATCTAACGACGGCTCTTTAATAATTGTTCCGTCTTTTTTTATACGACCATCGCTTTTAGTACGACCATGAATATCATGAATAAGAATGCTATAATTTGGGTCTCTACCCAAAAAAGTATAATAACCATCACGGGCAATTTTCTCACTACAAATATCAGTATATTTAGTCATAAATAGCAAATTTCCTATAGAATCGCATATTCCAACTTTACCATCTTTTTTGACACAAAGATTTCCATCGGGCATAGCTTTTACTTTTGTATATTTCTCAGTTGGAATAATCGTTTCCCCTCTCAAATTGACCGCTCCCTGAAAACATCCAGACCGTATTATATAGTAATTTTTGTCTCTGACCATTTCATCGATTTGATTAATAACAGGCATAATCATTTTTCCAGAAATGTCATAATATCCACAATAACCATCATGCTTTACTTGAAAACCATAATATAAGTAATTATCTGGATTGCTTCGATGATTGTAGTTAAGGACGATCCCGTCATATACAACAGGAATGTAAAAATCCTTCTCAAGTGAGTACAAGCCCCATAATCCGTTTTTTATCAACCAGAAATAAGGCAGAATTGGTTTATCTGTTTTGTCAGTAATATCGTTTGCCTTTACCATGCCATACATTATACTATAGATAAAAGATTGTGGTGCATACATAATAAAAATATTTCCATATTCATTCGGCACCAACTGATTCCCATCTTCATCTTCTATACCCCATGCTAAATCCCTATAGGTTGCTCTTACTTTCTTTCCGTTTTCTAATTGATATTCAATTGTGTAATTAGTTTGGGCAAAGCCAAAGGTAATTAGCATCAAGAAAGCAATTGTTGAAATGATGCGGAAAAATGTCTGTTTGTACAGCATATTTATAAGTTTAAGTTTTCCTCTTCAGCAGCCCAAAAGGAAATACATACAATAGAAGCGTGGCACTGATATGCTGTCCGAGCATAACGCTTCGTGTTTCTTTATGTCAGCGGCACAAAGTCCGCCATAAGAACCGCGGCAAATTTACAAAGAAATTGAAAAAGCAAGGTGGATTGGGAGTTTTTTTCTTACTTTTGCGGCAGATTACACAACAAAACGTGTTTTCTGGATTACTTCGTTCCTCGCAATGACGCAAAGCGACAAAAAGTCTCGCGTCTCGAGTCTCGAAGTCCCGAGTCAACAATTCAACGATTAAACAATCAACAATTCAACGATATAACACAATGAAACTCAGAGAGATTTCAGAACTTTTGAACGCCAAGGTGCTTTGCGGCCAAGACCGCTTGGACGAAGAACACGAGACCGCCTTCGCCTCCGACCTGATGAGCGACGTGCTCACCTTGGGCGACTACAACCCCGTTATTTTAACTGGATTGTGCAACATGCAGACCATCCGCACCTGCGAGATGGGCAATCTCGACATCATCGTCCTCGTCAGGCGCAAAAAAGCCACCGAGGAAATGATTGAGGAAGCCGAGGACGAAGGCATGGTGGTCATGGAAAGCGACTTCTCCATGTTCAAGGCCTGCGGACTTCTCTTCCAAAACGGCATGCAACCCATTTTCTGATGTCAAACCAAAAACGAACGCCATGCACCTAGAATACCAAGTATATGAAGCGGACTTTGTGAACGCCGGAGCCGCATCGAGCGCCATCAAGAAGACCTTGAAGCAACTCAACGTGAACCCGCAAATCATAAAACGGGTGGTCGTCGCCTTATACGAGGCCGAGGTCAATGCCATTGCTCATGCTTATGGCGGCACCATTTATGCTGACATCGAGCCCGACAAGATTTCCCTGAAGGTGGAAGACAAGGGTCCGGGCATCCCTGACATCGCCTGGGCCATGCAGGAAGGCAACTCCACCGCCTCGCCCGAGGTCCGCAACATGGGCTTTGGCGCGGGCATGGGACTGCCTAACATCCAGAAGAACGTGGATAAATTGAATGTGACCTCTACCGTAGGTGTGGGAACTACCGTTGAGATGGAGGTTAATTTTGTATAAACAATGGTCTGGATTGCTTCGTTCCTCGCAATGACGCAAAGCGGCAGAAATGTCCCGCGTCTCGCGTCCCGAAGTCCCGAGTCAACAAAACAATTAAACAATTCAACAATCAACAAATAAACCATGGAAAAGACCCCGTTTTTTCACGCCCTGAAAATCGATGAAGACACTTGCATCGGCTGCTCACATTGCATGAAGATCTGCCCCACCGAGGCATTGCGTGTGCGCGACGGCAAGGCCGTGCTTCTCCCCGACCGCTGTATCGACTGCGGCAACTGTTTCAAGGTGTGCCCGACCCATGCCATCTATATCGAACAGGACGACTTTGAGGACATCTTCAATTTCCCTGTGCGCGTGGCCATCGTGCCTGCCGTTTTCTTTGGGCAATTCCCGAACGACATCACTGTGTCGCGCATCTACGGCATCCTCAAGGAAATCGGCTTCACCCACGTCATCGAAGCGGAGTCGTCCATACCCGTATATACGGCTGCCAAAAAGAAATACGCCGCCGAGAATCCTGATATCAAGCCGCTCATATCGACCTTCTGTCCGGCCATCGTGCGCCTCATTCAGGTGAAATTTCCTGGCTTGACCGAGAACCTCATCCCCTTGCGCGCGCCCATCGACATCACGGCAATGTACATCCGTCGCAAACTCAAGCAGGATATGGAGGTGCAGGAGGAGCAAATCGGCATCTTCTATATCACGCCTTGCGCAGCCAAGATTGCGGCGGTGAAAAGCCCCGTGGGCGAAGAGAAGTCGCTAGTCGACGGCGTCATCAACATGGATTCGCTCTACAACCGTGTCTACAAGGAAATCAAGAAACAGGGACACGGCTACAAAGAGCAGAAGTTGCCCGTTTCGCAACTCTCCGCCGACGGCGTGCTGACCTCATTGACCAACGGCGAACGTCGCCTCTCTGACGCACAACACTCCTACTCCATCGACGAAATCCACAATGTCATCGAGTTTTTGGAAAAGGTTGAAAACGAGGAGATTGAAAATGTCGACTTCCTTGAATTGCGTGCCTGCGACCAAAGCTGTCCTGGTGGCATCCTGACCTGCGACAACCGTTTCCTCATGTGCGAGCGTGTGTTTGGTCGTGCCAGAAAAATCGCCGACCGTGAGCGCAAGGGTGAGCAGACCAAAGACCACGAGTTAGAAGAAGAACGCAACTACCTGATGCGACACATGAAAGTTGGCGAAATCAAGCCGCGTTCTATGCTTGTTTTAGATGATAACATCGCCGTCGCTTTGGAAAAGATGAAGAAAATCGACGAATACCGCGCCCGACTGCCCCAAACCGACTGCGGTATTTGTGGTGCGCCCACCTGTGATGCCTTGGCCCGCGACATCGTCTGCGACAACGCCGAGCTCACCGACTGCGTCTTCATCCAACGCAACCTCGAAGCCCGTGGCAATATGGACGTGCAGGAGTCGCTCAAGATTATGGAGCTCATTTGGGGCAGAGCCAAGATGAACGACTACGTGAAAAACAAATAATCCAGACCATGGCGGAATTAGAAGAAAAACAGCAGATTATCTTTCCTCAAAACTTCGACATCAAGGTCATTGTAGCGGCCAGCGTACCCGTTGAAGAAAGTAAGGTAAGTATCAGCCAAGCCTTCAGCAAGTGCAAGGTCGTGCATAGTTTTGTCAGCGTAAGAAGCAGCACCAAAGGCAATTACATCACCTACACATACAACATCGACCTCGACAGCCAAGAGCAGATGGACCTCGTTTATGATGCCTTGAAGCAAGTGCCAGGTATCAAGTTTGCGCTATGATAAAAGCCTACGACATAAGAATATACGGACGGGTGTTCAACGTAGGTTTTCGCCGTTATGTGCATCGTTATGGTTTGCAATGCAACGTAGTTGGTTATGTGGAGAACGACCGTGCCGATGGCAGTGTCCACATTGAAGTTGAAGGCGAGGAAAAAGACCTTGACCGTTTCACCTTGCTTTGCGGTGAAGGTACACCTTATTCATATATTACGGACATGAAAATTAAGGCCGTGGAACCAGCGAACAAATATACTGAATTTCAAGAAATTAGATAACTACTGATACTCTAGATTGCTTCGTCGCTGCGCTCCTCGCAATGACGCAAAGCGTCGAACTGAACAACTGAACAACTAAACAACTGACAACTAATATGATAGATTTCTCCAGAATCCTCTTCCTTGACATCGAGACCGTTTCGCATGAAAAATCCTACGACCAATTGAGCGAACGGATGCAGAAACTTTGGGACAAAAAGGCTGAACAAATCGGCAAGGGCGACGACGAGGCCACGCCTGAGAGCCTATACGACCGCGCTGCCATCTACGCCGAGTTCGGTAAAATCGTTTGTATATCAGTTGGTTTCTTCAATGGTAGCCGTTTTCGCCTGAAATCATTCTGCGACCACGACGAGAAAGCATTGCTGGCCGAGTTTGCCAAGATGCTCGACCGCTTCTACGACTACCCCGACGCCCAGCTCTGCGCCCACAACGGCAAGGAATTCGACTTCCCCTACATCGCCCGAAGGATGATCATCAACGGCATCAGAATCCCGCGCGTCCTACAAGTTGCGGGCAAAAAGCCTTGGGAGACCCAGTTCATCGACACCATGGAATTATGGAAGTTCGGCGACTACAAGAATTACACCTCCTTGGACCTGCTCTGCGCCGTTTTGGAGATTCCCACGCCGAAGGACGACATCAACGGCAGCGAGGTGGGACGCGTGTACTGGCAGGAAAATGATTTGGAACGTATCCAAACCTATTGCCAGAAGGATGTTTTAGCCATTGCTCAACTCATGCGCCGCTACAACTACTTGCCGCTCATCACCGACGACTGCGTGGACTACACCAACTGACCATGCACATTCTTTCCAAATCGACCTATATCAAGGGCTTGCAGTGCGAGAAGGCGCTCTACATGCAGAAAAAGCACCCTTACCTTCGCGACAAACTCTCCATCGAACAACGCGCCAAGTTCCAGCGCGGCACCGATGTTGGCGTGCTGGCTCACGACTATTTCCCTGGCGGAGTTGACATGTCGCCTGCTTCGCCGTCACAGTTCCCGAAAAAGGTGGAAGAGACTTGGCAGAGCCTGTCCAATCCCGAAGTCAACGTGATGTATGAGGCTGTTTTCCAATACAATGACACGCTCATCATGCTCGACATGCTCGTCCGCGACGGCGACCAATGGTTAGCCGTGGAGGTAAAGAGTTCCTTGCGCCTCTCCGACACCTATTATAATGATGCCGCGCTGCAATACTATGTCCTGCATGGTTGCGGAGTGCCTTTGAGCGATTTCAAGCTGATGTACTTAAACGCTGATTATGTGAAAGATGGAACAATTAACGTGCAACAGCTGTTCAGGTTAGAGTCGGTGATGGAATATGTGATGGAACGGGAAGATTTCGTGGCAAAGAACGCGGAGCGGCTAAAGAATGTGGTCGCCATGCCCCACTCACCTTTGGTCAACATTGGAACACAGTGCAACAATCCATATCCCTGTGATTTCCAAGGCCATTGCTGGAAATTGATACCCAAAAACAGCTTCCTTTACACCACTGCAATGGACGATGAAGAACTCTTCCAATATTATTTCAACGGTATCAACACCAACGAAACAATGTTGCGTCAATTGGAGCCCAATTCATTGGAAGGCCACCAAATCGAAGCCTTGGAAACCAACTCGTATTATACTGATTACAAGACTCTTTACACACTTGCACCACAACCCAAACCGAAATCTATTGCTTATTTGAATCTGCTTCTGCACCGTCCCGCTGTGCCTGAAATCGATGGAACCAAGCCTTACGAGGAGTTGATTTTGGCTTTAGCCTTGCAAGGCGAGCATGAAGACGGCGGCAACTTCGTTTGGGATTGTTTCGAAGACCACAGCCGATGGAAAGAAGCCATTCCCCTTTTGATAGAGAAGCTCTCTCATTATGAACTGATTGTGTGTTTTACGCCGCAAAATCTCACTACTACCCTTTTGCGCCACGAAATCATCCAAAACAAGGAAGTCGGCTACAAGGTCTTCAACCTCTTCGATGTACTCCAACAAGCCAATTTTTACCATCCCTGCATCAAAAAAGGCTTCACCCTGCAACGCCTTTCTGAAGCCCTTTTTCCGGCCTTTAAGTTGTTTGAACACAGCCGAATATTGGTCGAAGCAACCAGCCGCGACTTGATAGGTTATCAACAGGCAAAGGAAGACTTAATCACTGAAAACGAGATTGTTGCAAAAACTTATCAACACTTTTTCAAGTAGTTGATAACTTCTTTGCCTCGGCCATTTTGGGGCGGATTAGATTTCGTAATTTTGCCTTCTCAAATACGAACATTTTATGCCAAACGATACAACAATCACCCGCCGACCCTTCGGCGACGTCGCCCGACGCAACGTGATGACCCCCGAACAAATCTTTGCCAACCAAGGCCGCATCCCTCCCCAAGCCACCGACTTGGAGGAGGTCGTACTAGGTGCCTTGATGTTGGAAAAAGAAGCCGTCAACGAGGTCATTGACATCCTCACGCCAGAGGCGTTCTACCTTGACAAGCACCAAAAAATCTTCGCCGCCATCAAAGACTTGTTCGGAAAGTCAGAACCCATTGACATTCTGACCGTTACCAACGAATTGAAACTCCGTGGCGAGTTGGAAATGGTCGGTGGGGCTTATTATATCTCGAAACTCACCAACCGCGTCGTTTCGGCTGCCAACATCGAATACCACGCCCGTATCATCATGCAGAAACACATTCAGCGTCAGCTGATTCTGATTTCTTCCGACATGATTCACGAGGCTTTTGAGGACACCACCGATGTCTTTGACCTGTTAGACAAGGCCGAGAACAACCTCTTCCAAATCAGCGAGAACAATCTACGCCGCAGCTACGACTCGATGCAGGACTTGGTGAGCAAGGCCATCAAGGAGATACAAAACGCGAAAAACAGCGACGACAAACTGCGCGGCGTGCCGTCGGGCTATACTGAACTTGACCGTATCACGCAAGGCTGGCAGAAGTCCGACCTGATTATCTTGGCTGCACGTCCCAGTATGGGTAAAACCGCATTTGCGTTGAATTTGGCCCGCAATGCTGCCGTCAACTTCAACCGCCCCGTGGCGTTTTTCTCGTTGGAAATGTCTTCAGTTCAATTAGTTACCCGTCTGATTTCGACCGAGACCTCGCTCACCGCCGACAAACTCCGTAGCGGTGACCTGGCCGAATACGAGTGGCAGCAACTGAACACTAAAGTAACCCCGCTGACTGACGCGCCCATCTTCATCGATGACACACCTCAGCTCTCCATCTTCGAACTTCGCGCCAAGTGCCGTCGACTAAAGCAACAGCACGACATCCAGATGGTCTTCATTGACTACCTGCAACTGATGACTGCCAAAGGTGGCGACAAGGGCCTCAACCGCGAACAGGAAATCAGCACCATCTCACGCTCGCTGAAGAGTCTAGCCAAAGAGTTGGAAATCCCCGTATTGGCATTGTCACAATTGAGCCGTAGCGTGGAGCAGCGTCCCGGCTCGAAGAAACCCATCCTCTCCGACTTGCGCGAATCTGGTGCCATCGAGCAGGATGCCGACATGGTGATGTTTATCTACCGTCCCGAGTACTACAAGAACGAAGCCGATGCCGACGACAAACCGAAGGGCTACAGCATCATCGACATTGCCAAGCACCGTAACGGTAAACTTGGCGAGGTGGAACTCAAGTTCGTCGGACAATACGCTCGTTTCGAGGAGTTTGAGCAAGGCTTCGACAACAGCGAGTTCACCAGTCTCGGGCCCAACAACCAGTTCGACAGCGGCTCTATGGTTTTTGGTTCCAAAATGAACAACGATGAAGGGATGACACCCTATCCTAGCATTACATCAGACGCTTCAGATCCATTCTAACCTTAAGATAACACTTATGAAAAACGATAAGAAAAGAATTCCTCATTCCAAAGACAACCCGCTGAAATTCAACGTTTCGGAAGAAACAAAGTTGATGGATTTCTTGATGAAGAAATTAGACGGTATCAGCCGCAGCAAGGTGAAACGTATGCTGGCCAACAAAGTCGTCAGCGTTGACGGCGAGCGCACCACCCAGTTCGACTTCGTCCTACAGGCAGGCATGACCGTCGAGATTGGCAAGCCCACTGCCCGCGAACGCTTCCAAAACCCCAAATTGAAAATCGTCTACGAGGACAAGTACCTTTTGGTCATCGAGAAAAAGGAAGGCCTTCTGACCAATAGCCCCACGAAGGAAAAGGACACGGCGCAAGGCATCCTCAACCAGTATTTCATCGCCACACAGCAACGTTGCCGCGCCCACACCATACACCGCCTCGACCGCGACACCTCTGGACTGATGCTGTTTGCCAAGAGCAAAGAGGTCGCGCTGATGTTTGAGGAAGACTGGAAAAACATCGTTTATGACCGTCGTTATGTGGCCGTCGTGTGCGGCGAAATGGAAGAACAAGAAGGCAAAGTGGAGTCGTGGCTGAAAGACAACAAGGCGTTCATCACCTACAGCAGTCCTACCGACAATGGCGGCAAGTTCGCACAGACCTATTACGAGACGCTGATGGTCACTAAAAAATACTCATTAGTGGAATTGACATTGGAAACGGGTCGCAAGAACCAGATTCGTGTCCATATGGCCGACATTGGGCATCCCGTGGTGGGCGATGTGAAATACGGCAATGGTGATAACTCATTGGGCCGATTGTGCCTCCATGCCTACAAGCTCTGCTTCCATCACCCACTGAAGGACAAGGATATGGAATTTGAAACGCCATTCCCAGCGGTGTTCGCCAAGCCCTTCCCCCAAGCGAGATTGGATCAATAAGTTACTTTTGCATTCAAGGTCTTCTTGTTCCCAACGCCATCCGTGACGACCACTTTCACGTTGTTGGTGCCAGCCTTCATTTTTTCGTCAAACTCGTAATAAAGCAAGGCGTTCTTGGCGTCGTATTTGCCAAGCACCCACACATCGTCTAAATAGATATCGTAGGTCTCTATGCCCGTCATGTCGTCGGTGATCTTGAATCGCAACGATTTGAGATCTTTTACCGATTGCCCGTCCTTGAAATTGGATGTTTTTACCGTTGGAGCCACCGAGTCAATCTTAATTGTGAACTCGCCCATGTTGCGTGTCTCCACCTCCATGCAGCCGTTCTTCATCTTGCCGCCAAGCGACGACACCTTGCCGCTACCATCAATGTAGGCAATATATTTTCTGGGATGATTGGCCCATTTCTCATTGGGTCGGATGCTGACCGTGTAATTCTTGAAGGTGGTCATCTCCTCGGTGCCGAAACGGTAAATTCGTGAGCAACAACCCTTTTCATCACGTTGACCAGTAGGAACCCATTCATCGCGGAAAAGAGTGCCTTTCTCCAAAGTGACACTGAAATCCTCGATTTCGATATGCGAATTGAGCGAGCCGTCGGCCTTCACGAAATACTCGCTGCGGCGACGTGCAGGACGCTCCACCGCAACGGGTGCAGTGCCCACCAATTTGAACTGAATACTTGAACTATTGCCTGCATAATCACTGATTTTGAAGCGGACATTCACCGTATCACCCCCTCTTATTGTCACTGTCCCATTGCGTTTGGAAATCATCTGCAATTTATTGAAAGGGTCAGTCTCAGTGCGCACATAACTTGATTTCTTCTGCTTGTAGTGGCGATAATCCAAAAGGCTGTTCACGTAACGTGGTTCACTGTAAGAGAAACTGTCGCATTCCACCTGAAAAGCCAATTCGTCATCCAAATACAATTCATAAAGATAAGGACCATTTTTGTTGGGCGAGGTGCCTACTTGGTCGTAGGTGCAAATGCCGAACGAAATCTCCCCGTTGCCATGGACGATTTCCCTATCTTTCAAGCTGTATTTCCCATTGTCGTTGGTCACCGAAAAATACATCGGCTTGATGCCGCCCTCCAGTGTCGACTCGTCACCTAAAGGATAGACCGATACACCTTGTATCAAGGGTTTCACCTTGTCCTCTATCTTATAGCCAAAATACATTGGGTTGACGGGTTTCTCGCTTGCCGTGTGGCGAATCTCAAAATGCAAATGCGGCCCACCGGAACTGCCAGAATTACCTGCGTATGCAATCAAATCGCCTTTCTTGATGGGGAACTTGTCCTTTTCGGGATATATCTGCGATGCATATTTTTTATGTTTGTATTGATAATCCTTCACGTATTTTGCAACCACGTCTGAAAAACGTTGCAAATGGGCATATACGCTCGTGTATCCATCATAATGTGTGATATACAATACGTTACCATAACCATAGGGTGATACACCGATACGACTGATGTAACCATCCGCAATGGCATACACCTTCTTCCCTTCCACACCTTGCGTCTTGATGTCAAGGCCGGCATGGACGTGGTTGGGCCGAATCTCGGCAAAGGTGGCGGAAAGGTAAATTGGGATGTCAAGCGGACTGGCATATTGCGGAAAACTCTCCTGTGCAACAAGTCCAAAAGCGGCCATGACGAGGACCGCGACAAAAAAGAAACGTTTTTTCATAAGTAAATGTTCAAAATTAGTTTTCTATTAATACTATTATGCTGCGATTCTCGTTATCACAGGACAAACCTTAAAGGATATGAGAAAAGCGGTACGAT
>CAJOIF010000038.1 GCA_905234765.1 uncultured Bacteroidales bacterium | reverse complement strand
GCTCTCGTTTCTCTTCCTCGGTCGGTCATCCGCAAATCTACTCCAGCAATTTAATCGATTCGGTGTGCTGACTGGCTGTCAAAGGCTGCGGAGGTCGCTCGTCCCCTGTGGGGAAGCTTCATGGCCGCAGCCTTTGCCATCCAGTCAGGCTCCAGTCTGTCCAAGGGAGGGGAGAAGAAGCGCAAAAAGGCGCACCTTTATATTATATGTTTGTGGATGGCTAAAAAGTTGTATCTTTGTCTCGCTTTAGACGGCCATCTATCCGAATAAAGCACTCCCATTTCTCTAATGGGTTATCTAAAATTGCGTTTTGCCGCCTCGAAAGGGGCGGCATTTTTATGTCCGATTTGTACCTAAAAAACACGCAAATTCACAACAAAACAATACTTCAATTTTTATCCATTTTTGAAAGTCTGAGTGCAAATGGAGTGCAAATTTTGATTTTTCCAAAAAAATGAGGGAGTTGCGAATGCTCGTAACGTCGGGGCAAAAGGATTCGAACCTTCGACCCCCTGCTCCCAAAGCAGGTGCGCTAGCCGGACTGCGCCATACCCCGAAAAAAAAGACGATTTTCATCGTCTTCTTTCTTTCGCGGAGAAGGGGGGATTCGAACCCCCGGTACCCTTTGCAGAGTACGACAGTTTAGCAAACTGTTGGTTTCAGCCACTCACCCACCTCTCCTCGGCTGTGAATTGCGGTGCAAAAATAGGCATTTTTCCGATACCTTCATCGATTTTTGGAAACTTTTTTCGTAAAAATAGTATTATCATTTGATATTCAGAATGTTATTTCCATTGTTAGGAAATCTGGAACGATAAATAAAAAACGAAAAATTCATTGTTATTCAAATATTTTCTATATTTGCGCACTTTATGTAGAACTTAAGTCGGGGTGTTGTGTGTCTCATGCTGCCCTTGATTATTCATCAAAACGAATTGAAATGGAAAACAACGAACAACTGAATCAAAATCCTGAAATCAATGAAGGGATTGAGAATGAAAAAGTTACGTCAAAGAACGTAAAGAAAGCCATTGATGGTAACGAGAAAAAGAAAATCGTCAAACTGCTGCAACCGAGCATCTTGCCGGGTAAGGTTCGCATTGAGGTGAATACCTTGGTCTACGCTCCTGCTCCTCAAGAAGAGTCGTTGCCCGAAATTGATATGCCCATCACGGCTGAGATGGAGGAGGAAGAGATTGTCGAGGATAACAATGAACTCGATGGTTTCAATAAGTTGCAGTTGGTCGAGTTGCTCGAAGAAACGGTTCAGAATCCCGATGTTCAAGCCATCAAAGACAAGGTTGCCGTCATCCGACTCCATTTCAATAAGTTGAACAAGGACGACCTCGACAATGAGATGCAGCAGTTTTTGCAAAACGGAGGCTCAGAGGAGACCTTCCAACACGCTGAAGACCCGCTGGAGCAGCGTTTCAACGAGGCCTTCGGCATCTTCAAGGCCAATCGCGCCAAGATGAATGAGGACCTTGAGAAGCAAAAGACTGAGAACCTGGCCAAGAAACAAGCCATTTTAGAGGAACTGAAGGGTATCATCGCTAGTGACGAGTCGCTGAAGAAGACCTATGACGATTTCCGCGCCTTGCAGGATCGTTGGAAGGAAATCGGCCCAGTGCCTGCTTCGGAGAATTCCAACCTTTGGAACACCTATCATTTCCTTGTGGAACAATTCTTCGATAAGGTGCGCATCGGTCGCGAGCTCCGTGATCTCGATATGAAGAAAAACCTCGAATCGAAGATTGAGCTTTGTGAAAAGGCCGAGGAACTCCTTGATGAGAAGTCGATGACCAAGGCTTTCAAGGCCCTTCAGAAATTACATGAAGATTGGAAAGAAATCGGTCCTGTGCCGCAGGAGAAGAAAGAGGAGATATGGGAACGCTTCAAAGCTGCTTCCGACAAGATTAACGCCATACGCCGCGAGCATTACGCCAAGTTGCAGGAGAGCCAAAATGCCAACCTTGAAGCCAAGAAAACGCTGTGTGAAAAAGCAGAAGAATTGCTGAATGGCGAATACACCAGTGTCAACGCATGGCAGAAGAAGTCCGACGAACTCTCCGAGATCTTTAGCGTGTGGAAGACCTTGGGACCTGCCTCGAAGAAAGAGAATGAGGATGTTTGGGCTCGCTTCAAAGGCACAATGGATACATTCTTCCAAAAGAAGAAAGAGTTCTTTGCTTCCATGAAGGATAAACAGACCGAGAACCTTGAACGCAAGACCCAGCTATGTATCGAAGCCGAAGCACTGATGGAATCCACCGATTGGAAGAACGCCACCGAGCAGTTGAAGAAAATCCAAGAGGAATGGAAGACCATCGGTCCCGTGCCGAAGCGTCATACCGATAAGATTTGGAAGCGTTTCCGCGCCGCTTGCGATACGTTTTTCAATCGCAAGAACGAGCATTTCAGTGGCCGTCGTACAGAAGAGGAGACCAACCTCGCTGCCAAACGCGCCTTGTTGGAAGAAATCAAAGCCTTCCAACTGAGTGCCAACCGTAACGAAAACATGGAGGCCATCAAGGCGTTTCAGAAGCGCTGGATTGAAATCGGTTATGTACCGTTCCGCCAGAAAGAGGCTATTAATAAGGAATACCGCGAGCTGATCGACGGATTGTTCGACACCATGCGCCGTAACCAGAATGAGGCTTCGACTAATGAGTTCCGTGAGATGATGGAAGGCTGGAAGGATGATCCGAACGCTGGCGATCGCGTACGTAAGGAAGGCTCGAAACTTCAATTGCGTATCCAGAAACTGCGTGATGAAATCGCAGTGTTGGAGAACAACATCGGCTTCTTCTCGAACAGCAAGAACAGCGAGTTGATGCGTGCCGAATACGAGAAGAAGATCAACCAAGCCAAGGAAGATTTGAAAGTGCTTGAGGAAAAATTGAAGATTACGGAAGAGTAAGATTCAGATTCTTTCAAAATGAAATCGGGATGGAGCAGTTGCCCCATCCCGATTTTTTTTATTGTCTTTGGCAGCATAGTCTACATCTTGAACTTGCTGTTGTTGATGGCAATGTTATAGTTCATATTCGAAATAGTGTAAGTGTCGATGCTGCCGTTGTAGCTGACAAGTGTGATTTCCTTGAGTAGCAGGTTGTGTTGGCCATAGACAAAGATGACTTGCTTGAAGCCCATCCCGATCAGGCGTTTTTTGCGGGTTGTGAAGGTCACCTTGTAATCTTTTGCAACCGTCTCGGTTTTTATGCTGTAGTTGCTTTCGTTGGCGAGGTCTTGGCAACGGCCTTGAAAGCCGTAGAGAAATACTTTGCATAACGTATTCATCGCCCCGTTGCTTCGCTTGAATTTGCCATGAAGGATGCCTAAGTCGATCTTCAAACGATTTTCGTCAATGACGATGTGATCGCCCGCTTCGAAATAGGCAGCAAAATTGTTGTCGGGACGGTAATAGAGTTTGCCATCTTGAGTGGATACCCTGTCGTTTTTGACATACTTTTCGTGCACATCCGTCTCAAGAGACTTGACACTACTATTCGTTGTCTTGATGCGCTCCAAAATGTTGCTGGGTTGCGCAACGGCTGACAATGCGACGAAAAAGGTAATGAATAATATGAATATTTTCTTTCTCACTTGTCCAAACTCATCAGGAACTCTTCGTTGTTGATGGTCTTGGCCACTCGGTCTTTCAGGAACTCCATGGCCTCAAGTGGTGTCATGTCGGCAAAGTGGTTGCGCAAAGCCCACACGCGCGCGAGGGTGCGCTCGTCGACAAGCAGGTCGTCGCGGCGGGTGCCGGAGGCTACGATGTCGATGGATGGGAAGATGCGCTTGTTCGACAGACGGCGGTCGAGTTGCAGCTCCATGTTGCCGGTGCCCTTGAATTCCTCGAAGATGACTTCGTCCATCTTGGAACCCGTGTCAATGAGTGCCGTAGCAAGGATGGTCAGCGAACCGCCGTTTTCGATCTTACGTGCAGCACCGAAGAAACGCTTTGGTTTTTGCAGGGCGTTGGCTTCTACGCCGCCAGTGAGTACCTTGCCCGAGGCGGGCGAGACGGTGTTGTAGGCGCGGGCGAGACGGGTGATGGAGTCGAGGAGGATGACCACGTCGTGACCACATTCGGTGAGGCGCTTGGCTTTCTCCAGCACGATGTTGGCAATCTGCACGTGTTTCGATGCAGGCTCGTCGAAGGTGGAGGCGATGACTTCCGCATTGACGCTGCGCTGCATGTCGGTGACTTCCTCGGGACGCTCGTCGATGAGCAGGATAATGAGATACACCTCAGGATGGTTGGCAGCGATTGCGTTGGCAACCTCTTTCAACAGGACGGTCTTACCGGTTTTGGGTTGGGCCACAATCAAGCCGCGCTGGCCTTTGCCAATGGGGGCGAAGAGATCCATGATGCGGGTCGAAATGGTGCAACCTTTGTGGCCAGTGATGTTGAATTTTTCGTTGGGGAACAAGGGCGTGAGGTAGTCGAAAGGAATACGGTCGCGCACTTCTTCGGGCTTTCTGCCGTTGATGAGGTCAGTCTTGATGAGCGGGAAGTATTTCTCGCCAGCCTTAGGCGGACGGATGACGCCGAGAATAGTGTCGCCAGTCTTCAGCCCCATCAGTTTGATTTGTGATTGCGAGACGTAGATGTCGTCAGGCGAGGGCAGGTAGTTGTAATCCGACGAACGCAGGTAGCCGAACCCCTCAGGCATGATCTCCAAGACGCCTTCGGCGCGTACGGAGCTGTCGAATTTGGCCAACAGGTCGTCGCGACGGGGTTGCTTTTCATAGCGTTCCTTTTGCTGTTCATGCTGTTGGTCCCTGTTGAAATGACGACGTTCTTCTATCTCAGTATTATTTGGTGCTTGTGTAGCCTCTTCATTGGACTCCGCAATGGCAGGCTCTTCCGTGGCAGGCGTTTCCGTCATATTTTCTTGGATACGTTTGCGTTTCTGTTTACGGTTGCCTTGCTCGTGGCGGGCATGTTGGTTTTCCTGTGGAAGCCGGTTTTGCTCTTCCTCGGCCATCTCTATGGCGACGACTTCGGCTGGCGTTTCCATCTCTTGTGTAGGAGTGGGTTGTTCCACCTTGTTTATACGGGGAGATTCTTCCTCAATAAAAGGCAGAGTCTCGGTCTGAACTGTATCGGAGTTTTTGTTAAGGCGAGGACGACGGCCGCGCTTGCCCTTTGGCTCTTCGTCTTTAACTGGTTCAATGGGAACTTCAGTGGGCTGATTCACAGTCTTTTGTGGACCGGTTTCGTCTTTTGGCTTGATAACAGGCTCATTGGTGGGCTCGTTTTGCTGTCCTTTATCACCTTTTGGACTTTTCTGTTTTTTCTTTGTTTTTGTGCCTTTTTTGATATCGGGATGATCCACTTGGTGGTCAATGATGTCATAGATCAGCTGGGTTCTGTCTCTGTTTTCATCGTCAATGCCCATTTCGGTGGCAATGAGTTTGAGGTCGTCCAAAGACTTCTCGTTAAGTTCGAAAATATTGTACATAAATTGATTGGTGTATTTGCTTCCTGACGGAATGCGAAAATGTCTTCAGTAAGATGTTTGGAATGCTTTTCTGAACTGTTTTTTCAGTAGTTTTGGTTCAAAAAGTGCTGCAAAAATACGCAAAAATCCTTTACTTGCAAACATTTATGAAAAAAAACTCCTTATTTATCTTAGATTGGCCTAAAATCGTAACTTTGCAGCCTGATAAAATCTAAGAATTATGTCACAAAGATTGCAATCCATTTTCTTTTTCTTGTCGGCACTGCTGTTTGCGTTGCTCTTCTTCCTGCCCTTGGCAAGTTATTATGGCGAATACAATACGTTGGATTTCAATGTATTTGGTGTTACTTCTCCCGACAAATGGGATGAGGGTACTTTCCCCTTCAAGAACCTTTATAGTTTGCCGGTGCTGATTCTGACCATTACCGTGGTCCTATTAAGTGGCTATTTGGCGATGGGGCTTTTCCGTGCCGTGAAACTCGTCCAGTTTGTGAAGCTGCACAAAATTGCCCGAATCAATATCGTGGTCATCGTGGCATGGATTGCCGTAGTGTTTGCCTATTATATCCGCGTTATTGGAAAGCCGATTGGTGCTGACCCGACTTTCAGGTTGGGCGTTTTCTTGCCTTTGGCCGCTTTGCTTTTGAGCATCGCCGCTGCTTCGGGCTTGAAGAAGGACATCAAGAAGGTGCGTTCCACCGATCGCATCAGATGACCTTGTGACGGTCGAGTTCGAAGATCTCCATGTCCTTGAAGGTCTTCCCGTCAATGACCATACGGATGAAAGTGATTTGCTTGTGAAAACCTGAATTGCCAGCGGCACCGGGGTTTACATGGAGCAGATTTAGTTTCTTGTCGTACATCACTTTCAGTATGTGAGAATGGCCGCAGATGTACAAGTCGGGCTTCTTTTCCTCTAGGATGTATTTCACTTCGGGCATGTAATGGCCTGGATAGCCGCCGATGTGGGTCATATAGACGTTGACGTCTTCCACGTGGAAAAACAAATCCTCTGGATATTGCATCCGCACAAGGTGGTTGTCTATATTGCCGTGAACGGCACGCAAAGGCTTGAAACTTGCCAGCACTTCAGCCGTTTCAATATTGCCGATATCACCCGCATGCCACAACTCATCAACGTCCTTGAAGAAGTCGAAGAGTTGTGGGATGAGGGTGCAATGTGTATCGGACAATATGCCTATTCTTCTCATTTCAATTTGAACAGCAGACCAATGGCCAGCACTTCCTTGAATTGGACTTTGGAGCCTTCGATTTTTTCGTTTGTTATCTCATCGTAAAATGGGATGTCGTAGTCGTAAATGAGGTGCGTGGAGAGGTTGGCGTTGAGCCAGTCGTTGACCTTCAGCACGAGCATGTTCTGCCAATCGACGTCAACGCGCTCGGGATGGTTGAGGTAGTTGGAGAAGAGCTCAAGTTTTGAGTTGAAGGTGACGTTTTTGACAATGGGGTATTGGAACTTGGCCACGGCGCGGGCACCAAACTCGTAACGGATTTTGTCGGTTTTTGCATGTTGTGTAGTGTCGTTTTTGTCAAGTTCGTTGACACCGAAAGCACCTATGGAAGCCAAATATTCATCGTTGACGATGGTGATACGTCCAGTGACGGGGGAGAAATAAAGCGAGAAAAACTTGTTAGGTACCCATTCAATACCTAGACCCAATGAGATGTAAGCGGGAGCTAAGAATTTGGAGATGTAATGAACGGTGGAATCGACCTCATAGTTCCAACCTTTTGCAAACTGGGAACGGAAGGCAAACTCAGCACCATAGTTGAGGTGTTCAGTGGCTTTGAGGGTGGCAAGAGAGGTGAATTCGATTTTGTCGTCGGTCTTGACAGGCTTCTTCTTGATATCGTAGTAACTATAGCCCAAGGAAGTATTCAACGTGTTGTCCCACTTGAACTTGTTTTTCAGAAAATGGATCTCGTAATTGAAGATGCCTTGCCCGTTGATAGAGCTTTGTCCGCCTGCAGCCCAATTGGTGTAGGAGCTTTGTCCAAAATTGAAGCCGACATTGCCCTTATGGGACCAGCCGTCCGTTTTTGTTGTTTCCTTGTTTTCTTCTTGCGCGAAAGTCGCAGTGGCCAACATTAATGCCAAAGCGGTAAGTAAAACTTTTTTCATAAGTATGAGTATTAGATTGATTAATAACTGTTTCCATCTTGGAAGTTGCGATGTCCGATGCTGAAGGTGATGTCTTGTTGGACAAGGCTACGGACGTATTTGCCGCCTTTTTCGGCAGGCAGCCAATGGGTTTCCTGAATGAGTCGGATGGCCTCGTTGTCGCAGCCACCGCCCACCGAATTGACGACAAGAATGTTCGATACACTACCGTTGGTTTCCACCACAAAACTCAGACGCACCGTGCCTTGGATTTCGCGTTCTTTGGCTTCAGGAGGGAATCTCAGGTTGTGGGCGATGTATGTGCCGATGTTGCCGCCGTCTGCGAAATAAGGTCTGGCCACCTCTTCAAGCTCACGGAATTCCTTATAAATAATGTATGAGGTATCGGCTTCCAAAGTCAGGGGCAGATGGGGACGTTCGTGGTGCTTCCAGTAGCGTTTGTATTTCTTGGCGTTGAATTCTATTTCGACCTCATGCTTGCTGTCATATGGAACGCCATTGCGCATGGCGGGTTTCCAAAGAATTGTCTTGACCAAATTGAGGGCGATGGGGGAGGCCTCTTCGCTGAAACTCGACTTTACTGCATATTGGCTTCCCGCACCGTTAGCGTCAATGTTCATGCTGATAACTACCGTTCCACTGTTGCCTTTCTGAAGGTCAGCCTCAGGATAGACCAGGTTTTGTGTGATATATTCCTTGGTGAGAGATTTCCCCTCAAGAGTTTCGGGTGTCGTCACTTGGGCTTTCAGTTGCCATCCCGAAAAGAGGAGAAGCAAGGCGATGATGAGTTTTGTTTTCATGGCGAATGGGTTTGATGATGCAAATTTAGGTATTTTGTCGGAAAAATCTATATTTTTGCAGAAAATTTGACATTATGGAAGACAACTACAAAAACAATATGGTATTCGGCATCCATCCCGTATTGGAACTGATTCGTTCGCAGAAGGAAATCGAAAAGGTATATATACAAGGTGGCACGCGCTCGCCCGAAATCTCGGAGATTGCCAACACTTGCCGCGCCAATGGTGTACCCGTGCAGTTCGTGCCCATTGAGAAGATGAACCGCCTGACGCGCAAAAACCATCAGGGCGTAGTGGCGTTCATCTGCCCGATAGAATACCAACCTCTCGAGAAGGTGGTGCAGATGGTCTTTGAGGATGGTTGCGACCCCTTCGTCCTGATGCTCGACCGCGTGACCGACGTGCGTAACTTTGGTGCCATCGCCCGTACGGCCTACGCTGCTGGTGTGGATGCCATCGTTATCCCCAACCATGGTTCAGCCCTTATCAATGGCGACGCGATGAAGACCTCGGCAGGGGCGTTGTCCTTGATTAATGTATGCCGTGTGGAGAACCTGAAGGATGCCATTGACTTCCTGAAAGCTAGTGGCCTGCGCGTGGTGGGCTTCACTGAAAAAGCCCATGAGAGTCTTTGGCAGGCCGACCTCACAGGTCCGCTTTGCGTGATGATGGGATCCGAGGAGGACGGCATCAGCCCAGCCTATATCAAACGTCTCGACGACCACCTGATGATTCCTATGCCAGGAGATATCGATTCATTGAATGTCTCCGTGGCGACGGGAATTGTCTGTTTTGAGGTGGTACGGCAAAAGATGAAATGAAAAAAAGGAGGCAATCGCCTCCTTTTTTTCATTTAAGGTATTTATCCAACCAATTGTAGAACCTCCGTTGCCAGAGAACGCCATTCTGTGGTTTCAACACCCAGTGGTTCTCGTCGGGGAAATAGAGGAACTCGGCGTCGAGGCCACGCAGGATGGCGGCGTTGTAAGCCTGCATGCCTTGGGTGAAGCAGATGCGGTAGTCGAGGCCTCCGTGGATGACGAGGATGGGTGCCGTCCATTTGTCCACAAAGAGGTGGGGCGAGTTGGCGTAGGTCTTCTTGACGGTGGGGTTGTTCCAGTCCCAGAAGGGGCCGCCGAGGTCCCAGTTGACGAACCACATCTCTTCGGTCTCAAGGTACTGGGCTTCGAGGTTGAACATGCCGTCGTGGGCGATGAGGGCCTTGAAGCGGCCATCATGGTGACCTGCCAGCCAGTAGACGCTGAAGCCGCCAAAGCTGGCACCCACGGCGCCGAGGCGGTTCTCGTCAATGTAAGGCTCTTTCTTCAGTTCGTCGATAGCACTCAGGTAGTCCTTCATGCATTGTCCGCCGTAGTCGCCGCTGATCTCTTCAAGCCATTCCTGACCGAAGCCTGGCAGTCCGCGACGGTTGGGGGCGACGATGATGTAGTCGTTGGCGGCCATCATCTGGAAGTTCCAGCGGTACGACCAGAACTGGCTCACGGTGCTTTGCGGTCCGCCTTCGCAGTAGAGCAGGGCGGGGTATTGCTTGTTGGCGTCGAAGTGAGGCGGGTAGATGACCCACACGAGCATGTCCTTGCCATCGGTGGTCTTCACCCAACGCTCCTTGACTTCACCCATGGTGAGTTGGGCGAAAATCTTGTCGTTGACAGTGGTGATTTGTGTGGCTTCGCCCGTGGCGGGGTCAACGCTGAAGAGCTCCGTCGGGTGGCTCATCGACTGGCGACCAGCAATGAGGTTGTCACCGTTGAATTGCACGGAAACATAGTTATGTTGGCCTTCCGTCAGTTTTTTGATTTCGCCGTTCTCGATGTTGAGGGCGTAGAGTTGGTCGGTGGCGTAGGCATCACTGATGAAGTACAAGGTCTTGCTGTCGTCGGCCCAACTGAAGCCCGTGCAGCATTGGTCGAACTTGGCGGAGTAGTCGGTCTTTTCGCCAGTTTCAAGATTCATCACGAAAAGACGTTGCTTGTCTGACTCGTAGCCATCGCGTTCCATGCTCTCCCAAGCCATCAGTTTGCCATCAGGCGAGATGACGGGGTTGAGGTCGTAGCCCATCATGCCCTCGGTGAGGTTCTTGCACTCGCCGCTCTGGATGGTGTATTGGTAAATGTCGGTGTTGGTGGAAAGGGCGTAGTCTTTGCCGACTTTTTTGCGGCAGCAGTAGACGAAACTCTTGCCGTCAGGCAGCCATTGCACCTGCTCCATGCCGCCGAAGGGACGCACGGGGGCTTCCCATTGCTCGTCTTTCATGGCATCGAAGGCGTTTTCAATCTTGCCGTTACTGAAGTTACCCACGAAAATGTGACCATAAGTGTCTACCCAATGGTCCCAGTGGCGATACATTAGGTCGTTCATGATGCGGCCAGACGACTTGTCGAGGTCGGGATAGATGTCGGCAACGGTCTCTTTCAGTTTCACTTCTTTGGTGAACAGAATCTGTGAGCAATCAGGCGAGTAGAGGAATCCATTGATGTCGTCGGCCTCGCTGGAGACGCACTCAAGTCCGCTGCCGTCGGGATTGACTTCCCAGAGTTGCATGACATCGTCTTTGACGGCGAGGAAACCGATTTTCTTGCCATCGGGGCGCCATTGCGGGCTGTATTGGCTGTCGTTGCTTTCAACCAATACCTTGTTGTCGCTGCCGTCGGCGTTCATAATATATAAGGTGGAACCGCTGCGGTTTTCAGGAACACTGTAGTAGGTGACGTTGTAAACGATTTGCGAATGGTCGGGCGAAAGGCTGTATTCGCCGATGCGGCCCATGCTCCACAGCACTTCGGGCGTCATGATGTCCGACTGCAGTGTAAGCTCTGTTGGACCGATTTTGTCTTTGCCTTGCGGCGTAGTCTCTGTTTTTTCTGGTTTTTGTGTGTTGCACGATACGATTAAGCTGGTAATCATGGCTAACAGGAATAGTTTGGATTTTTTCATGGTGATTAGGATTTGAATTTGGCCGTAAAATTAGGGAATAATGTGTTGCTGTTTCGGAAAAAAATCAAAAAAATTCAAGTTCCATATTCTGTTAAACTCAAAAACGTGTATTTTTGTGGCAAATTATATCTCAAAAACGTGAATATTTAGGTGTTTGTTAATCTCAAAAACGTGAAATTAAATGTATGCCGAATACCTTTCAACGCCATACCTGCTCTATGATGGCGACCTGAAAGTTGAAAACGATATTGTCTATTTGCCGTTGTATATGACTCCTGTGATGAGATGAAAGGGGCTGACAGGGTATTAATCCAAACATTTTGTTTCCAAGTCTGGATAAATTCGTTATTTTTGCATAGTTTTTTTGAAAGGTGGTAGAAATGACAAAAGATGTTGCTCTTTGAAAATGAAAACTGATTTTCCACGAATTCAATACTAACAATTAAATCAAAATACAATGAAAAAAGTAATGAGGGCAGTAGCAGCCATAATGCTATTGATGGTTGTTGTTTATGCAACGGGATGCAAAAAAGAACAATTAGCGGAAGTACAGACCTCCCAAGTGACTAATGTGAAGAGTTCAACAGCTACGGCTGGAGGTATGGTTGTTTCAGATGGGAACAGCACAATTACCGAGCGTGGAGTGTGTTGGGGAAAACAATCGAATCCCACTATTGATAATTATCATAAGTCAGCTGGTTCTGGCATCGGGAGTTTTACTTGTGATATTACAGGACTCGATGTTTCAACTACTTATTATTTGCGAGCTTATGCTCTTAACGGTGCTGGCATCAGTTATGGTTCAGAGGTAAACTTCAGGACTACTGGTGGTGGAGGAACCTATAACGGGCATGATTATGTTGATCTTGGACTGCCGAGTGGAACATTGTGGGCCACATGTAATGTTGGGGCAACTACTCCAGAAGGTTATGGTAGTTATTTTGCATGGGGAGAGACGCGGCCAAAGGATTTCTATTGGTGGAATACATATAAATGGTGCATTATGGTGGATAATCATCCAAAGTTAGTTAAGTACTGTTACTACAGCACTGATGGTTATAATGGCATGGTAGACAACCAAACGGTACTACAAGCTGCTGATGATGCGGCTACGGCCAATTGGGGCGAAGGCTGGTGTATGCCGACTCCGAGCCAGTTGCATGAATTGGAAACAGAAACAAACTCTATTTGGACAACTCAAGATGGAGTAAGCGGTAAGGTTTTCATTGCGAAAGATGGTGGTAGTAGTATTTTCCTACCTGCGGCGGGTTGGTTCATAGAAGACCGACTACTTGATGAAGGTGAGGGAGGAAGCTATTTTTCAAATACACTTGTACTCGAAGGTGCCCAATCATTTAGTGCGGGGCGTCTTGGTATTATTCCGAATGGAACTGAGTCGGATAGTTACAATCGCAGTTGTGGCTTTTCTGTTCGTCCCGTCCGTTCCACTAAATAATCCCATTAAGGTCATAATAGTGGAAAATAAAGAGTATTTGTTGTGATTAATAAATACATAACTAACTGAATATAAAACTAATAATTAAATTAAAAATAATAACAATGATAAATAGCAATCTAATAACAAAAAAACAAGTAATCTGGGGGCTGACATTTATGATTGTCTTGCTGTCATTAATTGTATTGCCATCGTGTAAGAAAGATGATGGAGGGAATGGGGTTAGTGATAGTCGCATTGTGGGAACATGGACATGCTCTAATCATTGGTATGGTGGATCAGACACCTATGTGTTTAAGTCCAATGGAAAGTATCAATGGAGTGGCCCGTATTCGCAAAACGAATCTGGTGATTATTCTTTTAATGGAACCATCTTGACGACTTCCAAAACTTCAGGAACTACAAGAGTTTATACAATTGTCGCTTTGACAAATTCCTACTTTGTCATGATGGATATGGATGGCGATAGCTATACATATTATAAACAATAGCGATAATTACGTGACACCTCAAATCCACCCTCGAAAACTCCAAAGGAAACGGAGTGGGAGGGTGGCTTTTTGTAATTAATTTGCATGGTATGAAAAAATTCTGTATTTTTGCGTGAAAATTTGTAGTTGGATTCTAAATTTTCATAAAATTGTAATAAAACAATGATAGATAGAGATTTAAGTATAGAGTTTTTGCGTCTGTCGAGGTTGTTTTCAGTGGTTACACTGGTAGGGCCTCGACAATCGGGCAAAACGACCTTATGCAAAATGTTATTTCCTGATTTCCTTTACTTCAATTTGGAAGATGTCCGAAACCGCGAAATGATTGCTCCAGATGCCTTTGATTTCTTCTTGCGACAGAATCAAAACATCATTTTGGATGAGGTTCACAACATGCCCGAACTTTTTTCCACCATCCAAGTGTTTGTGGACGAACATCCCGAACGGCATTTCATACTCACGGGCAGTAGCAATTTTGCCTTGTTGGAAAAAATAACACAGTCGTTGGCAGGCAGAACTGCCGTATTGACTTTGCTGCCGCTTTCCCTGCATGAATTGAAAGGTTTTACGGCGGATACGGACACGCTCATGTTCAACGGGGGGTATCCTGCTGTTTGGAGCACGGCACGAACATCCATGGATGTATGCCGCCATTATTACAACACCTATATTGAGCGGGATGTTCGGAAAATCGTCAATATCAACGAAATAAGCCAATTTCAACATTTCATGCGCTTGTGCGCCACACGAGTGGGTTGCGAGTTCAATGCTTCGGAGCTATCCAATGAAATCGGCATTTCTGTGAAGACAGCCCAACATTGGCTCGCGGTTTTGAACGCGTCCTATATTGTGGTCATGCTTCCGCCTTATTATCGGAATATTGGGAAACGCATTGTGAAACGTCACAAGCTCTATTTTCTTGATACAGGTTTGGTGTGTTTCCTTTTGGGCATCGAAAACAAGGAACAACTTGAAAACCATCCGCTTAGGGGAAATATCTTTGAGAATATGGTCGTGGTTGAGTTTTTGAAAAGTCGGTACAACCTTGGTAAAGAGCCTAATGTTTTCTTTTATCGCGATAGCCAACAAAAAGAGGTTGACATCGTACAGGAAAGAGGCTTTGACAATTTGTATGCCTTTGAAATTAAGTCTGCCAGAAGTTATCATTCTGATTTTGAAAAGAACCTGAATTATTTCCGAAATCTTTTCAAGAACTCTGTGAAGTCCACACAAACCTTGTATGATGGTACATTTGAGCTGGATACAACTAACAATGGCTACCTCAACTATAGGAACAACGCGGTTTATGGTGGATGAAATTTCTAGCAATATCACTTTTTTTCATAAATCCTTTGCCATTTCCCTGAAATCCACTACTTTTGCACCCTCAAATATAAAATCATAATCTAAAGAGAAATACTATGTTAAGTCAAGATGTAAAGATTGGAAGTGCCGTCTTGGATGGAAAGATTTATTTCTGCATTGACTTCCAACATGTTAAGCCTGGCAAGGGCAACACTATCATGCGTATCAAACTGAAGGATGTGCTGAGCGGCAACGTTTTGGAAAAGCGTTTCGACATCGGCGTGAAGCTGGAGGATGTCCGCGTTGAGCACCGTCCTTATCAGTACCTTTACAAGGAAGGTGAGGATTTCATCTTCATGCACACCGAGACCTACGAACAGATTCCGATTGCTGGTGACAACATCACAGGCGTGAAATTCATGAAGGAAAATGATATCGTGGACGTCGTCGTCGACGCTTCCACCGAGACCATCCTCTTCGCCGAAATGCCGGTGAAGACCGTTCTGCAAGTGACCTACACCGAGCCTGGTGAGAAGGGCAACACCGCCACCAACGCTCTGAAGGAAGCCACTGTCGAGACAGGTGCCATGGTTCGCGTGCCGCTGTTCATCAACACCGACGATATGATCCGCGTCGACACCCGCACGGGTGAGTATTGCGAACGCGTGAAAGCCTAAGAAGTCGAAACAACATAAAAAAGCGCAAAGTCGATTGACTTTGCGCTTTTTTTGTATTTTTGCGCTATCATTCCATAATATCATCCCAATGAAAATACAAAAGACTACCCTGAAGACGATTGCGGAACTTATTGATGCCAAATACATTGGCCCCGCCAACTTCCCCATTACGGGCCTGAACGAAATCCACAAGGTGGAAGCGGGTGACATCACCTTCGTTGACCATCCGAAATACTATTCCAAGGCACTCAATTCGGCCGCGACGGTGGTCCTCATTAATAATAAAGAGGTGGAATGTCCTGAGGGAAAAGCACTCCTTTTGCATGACGACCCGTTTGATGCCTTTGTCCGCCTCATGCGGCATTTTCGTCCTTTTGAGCCGCAGACGCAGCCTATTAGCGAGTCGGCGCAGATAGGGGAGGGCACACTCATCATGCCAGGCAGTTTTGTCGGACATCACACCGTCATAGGAAAGAACTGCCTCATCCATCCCAACGTGACTATTTACGACCATTGCGTGATTGGCGATAACGTCATCATCCACTCTGGCAGCGTCATTGGGGCGGATGGCTATTATTTCCAACGTCGCAACGAAGGCTTCAAGAAGTTTGAGTCTTTTGGCCGAGTGGTCATCGCCGACGATGTGGAAGTGGGAGCCCTGTGCAGCATCGACCGTGGCGTCACCTCCGACACGATCATAGAAAAAGGGACAAAATTGGACAACCATTGTCAAATTGGCCACGACAGTTACATTGGCCATAACTGTCTCATCGGAGCCCATGCTGCCATCGCTGGCGTTACGCGCATCGAAGACGATGTCATTCTTTGGGGGCGTGTCTGCATCAACAAGGACTTGGTCATCGGTACGGGTGCGGTGGTTTTAGCCACTTCCGCTGTCGACAAGAATATCGAGCCTGGCAAGGCTGTCTTTGGCGTACCTGCCCAAGAGGTGAGGAAACAGTGGCGAGAACAGGCCGCTTTGCGTCAACTGCCTGATTTCATGAAGGAATACTATAAAACCATCCAGCAATGAAAAAGTCGATACTTTTCCTGTTGACATTTTTCATGATTTTGGGCTCTTTTGCCCAAACCATGCAGACCTACCAATATGCTGAGCGGGACACCTTAAAGCTTTATCTTGATTTCTACACTCCCGAGCAGGTTCATGACAGCACGATTTGTTTGGTGTATGTTTTCGGAGGTGGTTTCATCGGCGGTCATCGTGACGGTGACTGGGAGAAAGGTTACTTCAAACAATTGTTGGATGCTGGTTTCATGATAGCTTCCATAGACTATCGCTTGGGTCTCAAGGGAGCGAAGAATTTGAGTATTTTCAATTCCAAACCTCTTGAGGAGGCCATCAACATGGCGGCGGAAGATGCCATTTCAGCGTTGGCCTATCTCCTTGAACATGCTGCGGAACTGAAAGTGAACAAGGATTTGATGGTGATGATTGGTTCCAGCGCGGGAGCCATCACCGCTTTGCAGACGGACTATGCGCTGTGTAATGGATTTCTGAATTCCAGTATGCTCCCTTCCGATTTTCGTTTGGCGGGAGTGGTGAGCTATTCGGGCGCCATCTATTCGCATGAGGGCAAGGTGAAATACCGCAAACATGAGCCGGCTCCCACCATGTTGTACCATGGTATGGCCGACCGTTTGGTGCCATACAAGAAAACCAGTTTCCTCAAAATGGGTTTCTATGGCACGGATGCCTTGGTGGAGCGTTTTGAGAAGTATGATTATCCTTATTTTGCCCGCCGTTTCGAAGGGTACGGGCATAGTGTGGCCATTGGAGGCCCGTTGACAGTGGATGACTTGCTGTGGTTCTGTCGACATTATATCCTTAACAAAGAGAGAATACAAGTAGACGGCGTGTACAACAACCTCAATAAGGCGACGATGCCTTCCTTTGACATGTACAAACCCAGCGATTTGTATAAATGATTGGTGCTGGAACACGATAAACAAAATCCTAATACTAATAAAATGAAAAAACTAATGATTTGCATTGGAATGGCTGCCGTTTTGGCGGGCTGCGCTCCGAAACAGGAAGAGGCCGTCGAACAGCCTAAGGAAGAATTCAAGTATCTGGTGGATGAGTTCGCCGACTTGAGAATCATGCGTTACCAAATTCCAGATTGGGACCAGCTGACGCTGCAACAGAAGAGTTACATCTATTATTTAGGTGAAGCAGCAAAATGTGGCCGCGACATTCTCGCCGACCAGAATTTCAAGTACAACCTTGTGGTTCGCAAGACCATCGAGGCTGTGCTGAATTCCTATCAAGGAAACCGCGAAAGTGAAGATTTTCAGAACTTTGTGGTTTATGCCAAACGAGTTTTCTTCAGCAACGGCATCCATCACCATTATGCAGAGGATAAGTTCTTCCCCGAAATCAGCGAGGCCTATTTCGCTGATTTGGTGAAGGGTAGCGATGCCAGTATGCTGCCGCTCAACGAGGGTGAAACGGTGGATGACTTCATCGCTTTCCTTACGCCGGTGGTCTTCGACAAGGAATTGTACAAGATGCGCCGCAGCAGCGAGGACGACATCATCGCCAACTCTGCCGTGAATTTCTACGAGGGTGGAATTAGTAAGGCCGAAGTAGAAGCATTCTACGACGGCAAGTGTGTTTCCAACGACGCCACCCCGATTTCATACGGCTTGAACTCCAAGTTAGTGAAGAAAGACGGCCGTATTTATGAAGATGTCTACAAGGCTGACGGTCTGTACGGCGAGGCCATCACAGCCATCATCGGCTGGCTGCAGAAGGCCAACGAGGTGGCAGAGAATGACATCCAGCGCGACTACACGCAGAAGCTCATCGACTACTACACCACGGGCGATTTGAAGACTTGGGACGAGTACAACATCGCTTGGGTGCAGGATTCCGTTTCCCACATCGACTTCGTGAATGGTTTCATCGAGGACTACGGCGATCCGATGGGCATGAAAGCCACATGGGAAGCCATCGTCGACTACAAGGATTTGGAGGCCACGGTGCGTTCCAACACGATTAGCGAGAACGCCCAATGGTTTGAGGACAATTCGCCTGTTGACCCGCGCTTCAAAAAAGAGGAGTGCAAGGGCGTTTCGGCGAAGAGCATCATCGTCACCACCTTGGGTGGCGACTGCTTCCCGTCTCCTCCGATTGGCATCAACCTGCCTAATGCCGATTGGATCCGCAAGGACTACGGCTCCAAGTCGGTCACCATTACCAACCTGATGGAAGCCTATGACAAGGCCGCTGACGAATGCCCGAGGAGTGTGCTGTCGGAGTTTGCCTATACTCAAGAGGAAGTCGACCTTTGCAAGAAATACGGCTCCGATGCTGACGTGGTGCACACCAATCTGCACGAGTGCTTGGGTCACGGCTCGGGCAAGTTGCTTCCTGGCACGCAACCTGGTGCTCTGAAGGAGTTCAGCTCGACCTTGGAGGAAGCCCGTGCCGACCTCTTTGGCTTGTATTATTTGGCCGACCCGAAGATGGTCGAGTTGGGCGTGATGCCTGATGCCGAGGCTTATAAGGCCGAGTATTGCTCTTATATCCGCAACGGCATGATGTCACAGCTGGCTCGCGTGGAGCTGGGCAAGGATGTCACCGAGTCGCACATGCAGAACCGTAAGCTCATTTCTGAGTGGTGTTACGAGCATGGCAAGGATGCTAATGTCATCGAGAAGAAGGTGGAGAATGGTAAGACCTACTTCGTCATCAACGACTTTGA
This sequence comes from uncultured Bacteroidales bacterium, assembly GCA_905234765.1. Next base: position 21,843 of record CAJOIF010000038.1, on the reverse strand, counting down.
GGCCCTGCGTGGCTTGTTTGGTGAGCTGTTGGCCGAAATCCAGCGCATCAAGAGCGAAGGCGACTATGCCGCAGGCAAGGCCATTGTTGAAAAATACGCTGTCAAAGTCGACCAAAATTTGCACAAAGAGGTCAAGGATCGTTACAACGCCTTGGGTCTAAAGCCTTATGGCGGCTTTATCAATCCTGAAATCGTTCCCGTCGTGGAGAACGGCGAAGTGGTTGACTACAAGGTCGAGTATCCATCCGATTTCGTGGCGCAGCACCTGAAATATGGTAAGGAATATAGCTTCTTGAAGGCGAAACATTAAACATTAGCTTAAAAAAAGGAAGAGGTTGTACTGAAAATTCGGTGCAACCTCTTTTTTTATTTGATAATAACCCTGAGGTTTTCCGTTGGTGATACCTTGTAAATCGGGTAAACTATTGGGTAAACACCAAAGAAATAACCGATACAACTTATTGAAATTCAACTTGTTATATCGGTTATTCAGCGGAGAGAAAGGGATTCGAACCCTTGGAACGCAATGCGTTCAACGGTTTTCGAGACCGCCCCGATCGACCACTCCGGCATCTCTCCTTAACTGCCTCTTTAGGCAGGGTCTTTCATCATAAAGGCGACTCGCGCAGGGATTCGAACCCCCGAAGCCTTTCGGCTTAACGGTTTTCAAGACCGCCGCTATCGACCACTCAGCCATATCTCCGCTGCAAAAGTACAACATTTTTCAATCGGTTGAGATTTTTCCACAAAAAAAATTCCCGTTTCATGCGAAAAGCCTATCTTTGCAAAACCAATAACGACTTGAAAATGTTGCGCAAGACACTGAAAATGACGATGCTTTTTCTTTTGATGTCGGTGCCGTTCTGGAACTGCACCCATCAACGTTCGCCATTTACCCCTATTAGCGCTCCGCATCATTTCAACGAACTGAATGTCATTGGGGAGTTGCTTGAATCACAACCCGAACTTGCTCTCGATAGCATCGCTGCATTCAAAGAAAAACATAATAATCAGCAGCTTACAGCACTTGATGCCAATGAGCTTTTGTTACGTGAAGTGCAGGCGCAATACAAAACCCGCCAGCTTTCCAAGCAAAGTCCTGACCTCATGCCTGTCATTGTGTTCTATGACAGCCTGGCTTCGCTTTTTCCAAACGATGCTGATTTGCAGTTTCTTCGAGCTAGTGCCCATTATTATAAAGGTGTAGAATATGCCTATGCCGAAGACGATGTGGCCGCATTCAGATGCTATTTGCAGGCATTGGATGTGCTGCAAGCGCAGAAAGATTGGGGAGAAACTCCTCATGCCAAACGTTTCGTCGCATTGACTTACACACGTTTGTCGGAGGTACTTTATCGTTATGGCCTCAACGAGGAGGCGATGGAGTCTTGTCGTAATGCCACGACTTTTTATGACGATGACCGCGATCTCGTCGCCATGATGCGCTATGAGGCCGCCATTTATCAGGCGGGAAAAGCCTATGACAAGGCTTTGGCCCGTTTTGAGGAGGCCGAGGCTTTGGTGCCAGTGGGAGAGGAAGTGGCGCAACTGGCCATTGGAGCAAGGCTTTATGAGTTGCAGCAGTATGATTCGGCCTATCCCCATCTTAAGCGAGCCTTTGCTAAGGGTGACCATTTCGCTCGAGTGGATGCCGCCGCAAAATTGGCTGAAATCTGTCGTGATAAAGGCCTTGCCGATGAGGAATTGCGTTATACGCGCTATTATGTCGAAAACTCGATGCTGGAGTCGCGTTTGGCCTCCAAAAAGATGGAAATTGAGTATCTTTATGATGATTTCAACAGTCCAAAAGCTGCGGTAACTACCACCAAAAAAGGAAGTAATATATTGATAATCATTCTGTTGATACTATTTTTTGCGATCATAGGTTTCCTTGCTTTCATCATTGTCCGTAACCGCACACGGATTAGCCATATTGAGACTCAGATTTCAGACATGAAAGAAAAGTATAGGAAGGAGAATGAGGATAAAGATTTGGAAATCAGCCAGATGGTTCAGCAACTTAACGATACGCGTGAACGGCTTGAGAACGTGACAAATCGCACCTTTGAAGAAGCTTGGGAAGGTTTGAATGATAGTGATATTGTGTTGAAAATCAAAGGAATGATGGAGAACAACGACATAATGATTAAGAATGTCGGGATGTTTCCCAAGTTGAAGCTGAAAGAGATGGATTTCATAGAATTGGTTCGTGCCGTCAACGACAATTTCCGTGATTGTTCACAACGTTTTCTGAAGGCTTATCCCGATTTGAATGCCGCTGACTTCCGCCAGTGTTGTCTTGCCATATTGGGAATGAATGATGCGCAAATCGCTGTTTTACAAGGAATTTCCTATAGTGGTGTCAACCGTAGGACAAAAAAGATACTTACTGCTATGCAAACGGAAAGTACTCTTGAACAGGCTATCGTGTTATACTTGAAGAATAATTGGTAATGATTTGATTAACAATATATTATAATTGTTTTGTTGAAAAATGTTGAGATTTTATAGATTAAAAACCGATCAAAAACGTAATGCAATGGGTATTTTTGCCGTGCTAACCCTCAAAAAATTAAAGTCATGAAAAAAACTGTTTTATTCTTAATGCTCACTGTTTGCGCTTTTATCGCAAATGCACAGGTGAAAATGCTGAAGCCTTATCTGTCAACTACGGCTTATGATGTTCCCGGGCTCACCCCTTATGTGGAGAACGCTTTGGCGTTTGAGTGCCAATCGGCTGTGTACAAAGAGTTTGAGCCTGGCAAGTTTAAGGCTACTGTTGAAATTACGACCATCTTCAAGCAAGGGGAGAAGATTTGCAATTTCTCCAAAGTGGCACTCGACAGCCCTGTGGTGACTTCAACGGAGAATCTCAGTGGCGCTTTTATCGGCCAACAGCGTTTTTCGCTGCCTAACGGTGAGTATGAAATGGAAATCAGCGCTGTCGACCTCAACGCTGAGAAAGCATTGCCTTCACGCGATGTCATCACCGTCAACGTCGATTTCCCGTCCAACGCTCCCTCGGTGTCCGACATTCTTCTTTTCGACGATTATGGCAAGGCTGCGCCCAACTCAACCTGTTCCAAAAGCGGTTACGACTTTTTGCCGAGAGTGTTCTCCTTCTATGGTGCTACAACCGACAAATTGAAGTTCTATGCCGAACTCTATAACAGCAACTTGCTTTATGACGACGGCAAGTATATGGTTGTCTATTATATTGAAACAGCCGAGTCGTCGTCGCTCATGCAGGACTATTACTTCACAAAACGCTTCGATGTGGCCAAGGCCAACAGTCTGCTGAACACTATCGACATCAAGGAATTGCCTTCGGGCAACTATTATCTTGTGGTGGAGATGCGCGACCGTAGCAATACGATGATTTGTTCGAATAGCGTCTTCTTCCAACGCAGCAATCCAGGCGTGAGTTACACGATGAAAGACCTTTCGGGTATCAACGTGGCCAATACCTTTGTGAGCAACATTGAAAATATCGACACTTTGCGTCTCTATATCCGCTATCTGGAGCCGATTTGTTCAGAGACCGAGCGCAATTATGCGGCGAGTCTGGTGCGAACCACCGATAAGACCACGATGCAGCAGTTCCTTTACAACTTCTGGACGACCCGCTCGCCTATGACCCCAAAACAAGCCTTTAATGACTATCTGGGTGCCGTTAAACGTGTCAATATGTCGTTCAAAACTACGTCTACCCCTGGTTATCGCACGGATCGCGGCTATGTATTCCTCAAATATGGGCAGCCTGACCAGATTGTGGAAAGTCCTAACGAGCCCGGCGCATATCCCTATGAGATTTGGCATTATTATACCGTGGCCAACCAGCGTAACAAGAAGTTTGTCTTCATGTCGAAGGACGATTCGACCAACGATTACCAACTCATTCATTCCGATGTTGTGGGCGAGTTGAACAACTACCGCTGGAAATTGGAGGTGTATTCGCGTATCTATGGTGAGCATTACGACCAAGGCGTTGACCAGACCGACTATGAAGAAGGCTGGGGCAAACGTGCTGGCGACCTTTTCGACAATCCGCGTTAAACGATGGGGAAGATCGGGTATATCTTTGCGAAATGTTGGGCATACGGCATGGCCATATGCCCTTTTTGGCTGATATACCTGCGCTCGGATTTGTATTACCTCATTGTCTATCATGTGGCGCGCTATCGACGTAAGACCGTGCGGCAGAATTTGTTACGTTCCTTTCCGGAGAAACCATCGAAAGAGATTAAGACCATCGAAAGGCATTTTTACCGCAATCTATGTGATGTGGTGGTGGAGACAGCCAAACTTTTCCTGATGAAACCAGACGACTTGAAGAAACGTATCGCTTTCACCAATCCCGAAATGATTATGGACCTCTACAAGGAGGACAAGAATGTTTTTCTCGCATTTCCCCATTCGGGCAATTGGGAATGGTTTGGCAAGCTGATGCATACGCTTTCGCCGCATAGTGATGTGGCGGTCTATAAGAAATTGAAAGACCCTTATTTTGAGCGATTTATGTATGATTTGCGCATTGGCTATCACATCCCAAATCAAGAAATGGTGGAATCGAGTCATGTGTTGCAATCGTTGCTGAGACGCCGTGACTTGCTTAACCGTGTGCTGATTGTGGCTGACCAGACTTCATACGGGCGCGAGACCGACTATTGGAACATCTTTATGCATCAGGAGACTTGTTGGTTTTTCGGATTGGAGCGCATGGCAGTCAAATTGGACTATGCTGTGGTCTTCGTTGCGATGCGACGGACGGGGAGAGGCCGTTATGAAGTGACGTTCCATCTCATTACAGATGCTCCGAAAACCACCGAAAAGGGTTTTATCATGGAACAGTATTCACAACATATCGAGCGTTTCATCAACGGGCAGCCCGACAACTGGCTTTGGTCGCACCGAAGATGGAAACACAGTAGAAAACAAGAAGTTGCATGAAAAAGGTGGCAGTTGTCATATTGAATTACAATGGGGCTCGTTTTCTTGAGCAGTTTTTGCCAGGCGTGGTGGCCAGTTGCAATCCTGCAATGTCAGAAGTCATCGTGGCCGACAACGCATCTACTGACGACTCTGTTGCCATAATGCGAGAACGTTTTCCCGACATCCGCCTGATAGAAAACGGTTGCAACGGCGGATTTGCCACGGGCTACAACATGGCCCTGAAACAGGTCGAGGCACAGTATTATGTGTTGCTCAATTCCGATATCGAAGTGGCTCCTGGCTGGATTGAACCAGTCATCGACTTGATGGATGCCCATCCGAATATTGCCGCTTGTCAGCCCAAGATTTTGTCGTTCCATCATAAAGAACAGTTTGAGTATGCCGGTGCGAGCGGAGGCTTCATCGACAAGCATGGTTATCCTTTTTGCCGTGGCCGTATCTTCCAACACCTTGAAAATGACGAACATCAATATGATGAGCCGATGGAGGTCTTTTGGGCTACGGGCGCATGTATGTTCGTCCGCGCCGACTTGTACCATCAAGTGGGAGGCTTGGACGATAGCTTCTTCGCCCACATGGAGGAAATAGATCTCTGCTGGCGTTTGAAGAATGCGGGTTATCAGGTGTACTGCTGTCCGCAGTCGCAAGTTTATCATATCGGAGGTGGCACTTTGCCGAAAAACTCACCGCGCAAGACCTATCTGAATTTCCGCAACAACTTGTCTCTTTTGGTGAAGAACTTGCCCAAACGACGTGTGAAGCGTATCATTCTCTATCGCATCTTCCTTGATTGGATAGCGGCTTTGAAGTTCCTTGTTGAGGGCTGTCCGAAGGATTTTCGAATGGTCTTCAAAGCCCATTGGGATTTTTACAAACGTTTGAAGTCCTTGCGCGAAAAGAGAAGAAACAGCGAGCATAAGATGGTCAGTTGCATCTATTGCAAAAACATCGTATTCGAATGCGTGTTTCGGGGTAAAAAGAAATTCAGCGATTTGCGACCAAACTGCTTTACTGTCTAGAGGAATTACTGCGTTTATATTTTTTCCAAAACCTCGATGGCTTTGTCGTATCCATTGAGTCCGCACCCAATAATGCACTTCATGCAGGCCTCGCCAGTGTATGAATGTCGGCGGTAAGGCTCGCGTTTGGTGATGTCGGAGAGATGTACTTCGACGACGGGGATGCTGATGGCGCGTATGCAGTCAGCCAGGGCAATGGAGGTATGGGCGTAACCACCTGGGTTAATTACAACGGCATCATACTGATCGTCAGCCTCTTGCATCTTGTCAATCAAGACACCTTCATGATTGGTTTGGAAGTATGAAATTTCGTGCTGGGGATGCTTTTCCCTAAGCAAAGGCAGATAGTCGTCGAATGAAACATTGCCATAGATTTCTGGCTCGCGCTTGCCAAGCAGGTTGAGATTAGGACCGTTTAGGAGGAGGATCTTCATCTGAATTTTTCTGCAAAGATAACGCTTTACGATGGAAAAATGAGATAATGCCCTTCATAAAATGTTTTTTCTGCTCGGAATTTGGTCATTATCAAATCTTTTTATATTTTTGTGCGAAAATAATATAGGCCATGAAAATCATCACTTTAGGCAAGACCAATCTGAAGGTCAACAAGAACGGTTTTGGTGCTCTTCCCATTCAAAGGATTTCAGAGAAGGAGGCTGTGTATTTGTTGCACAAGGCCTACGACAACGGCATCAATTTCTATGACACGGCTCGGTTCTATACCGATAGTGAGGAAAAGATCGGTGCGGCTTTCGCTGACCGCCGCAACAAGGTGCTCATCGCTTCTAAAACGGGTGCCACCACCATCGAAGATTTCTGGAAAGACCTTCACACTACTTTGAAGAACTTAAAGACCGATTATCTTGACCTGTATCAGTTTCACAATCCCGATTATTGTCCGCGTCCTGGCGACAAGCAAGGCCTTTATGACGCTATGAAAGTGGCAAAACGACAAGGTAAGGTGCGTTTTATGGGCATCAGCAACCATCGGCAGAGCGTGGCTATGGAGGCCATCGAGCGAGACTGCTATGACACACTGCAATATCCGTTCTCTTACCTCTCTTCCGAAGACGACCAAAAGATAGTGGAAGCCTGCCACAAGCGCAATATGGGCTTCCTTTGCATGAAAGGCATGGCGGGAGGTCTCATCAACGACTCGGCACTGGCCTACGCCTTCCTGAACCAGTTTGATCACGCCCTGCCGATTTGGGGCATTCAACGCGAGAGCGAGTTGGACGAGTTTATTTCGTATCAGGATCATGAGCCAGAGCTTTCGTCCGCATCGTGGCGTAAGATAGAGAAGGAACGTGTAGAACTGGCAGGTGATTTCTGTCGAGGCTGTGGCTATTGTATGCCTTGTCCGGCAGGTATTCAGATCAATGACTGCGCTCGCATGAGTCTTTTCTTAAGAAGGGCTCCATTGAGTGTTTATCTTACGGAAGAATGGGAAGAGAAGATGAAGAAGATTGAGAAGTGTAAACATTGCAACGCCTGCCGTGAGAAGTGTCCTTATTCGCTCAATACGCCCGCTTTGTTGGAAAGGAATTATGCCGATTTCAAAGAGTTTTGGGCGAAGAAACAAGCGGGATTATTGTGATGGCAGCCCAATTTGGTACGTTTTTTGTCTAGTTTTATGTTTTGTGTACCAAATGATTGAGATAAAATGAATAAAGCATTGAAATTCAAATACTTGGTTTTTTGTGTGGCTTCTTTGGTCATGCTGATGGTTGCGCCGACGATGTCGGCACAGAATCCCAATCTTATCACGAATGGGGATTTCACTGCAGGAAATACGGGGTTTTACACGGAGTATGCATATACCTATGGTAACCATGTGGTGGAGGCTGGTCACTACCGCATCGATAACACCACAAGCGGCTATGGGGGTGGTAGTGGATGGCCCCAACCGAGCAATTCACATGGTAATTTTATGATGGTGAACGGCTATGGTAATACCAACCCGGGCAAGGTCGTATGGCAACAAACGGTGAACGTGACCACCCAAACGAGGTATACCTTGAGTTATAGGGTGGTGAATCTCAACCAGGTGATATACGGCCAAATCTATCCGGCAAAGATTCAAGTGAAGATTAATGGAAGCCCTTTGGGAGGCTACAACCAATTGCCATCAAACAACAACTGGCAGGACTGGAGTAGTAGTTGGTACAATAGTACCAATACTGAGGTGACCATCACAATTATCGATGTCTGCACTGATAATCCAGGATACGGTGATGACTTTTGCCTTGACGACATCTCTTTTGTACCTGAGGTGTATTACAGTGTGGATGCCAATAATGATCCCAATGTTGCCGCCTGCTTGAACCAATATGTCGATATTGACGTATTGGCCAATGATGTGGTCACGCCCAATACCAATGATGCTAACGTTACTGTCGTGACAGAGCCTACGCATGGTTCGTATGAGGTACGGCCCAATAAGAAGATCCGCTATACCTTTACAGGTGGCGGTACCACCGACCAGATAAAATATCGGGTGACTACCCATGGGGCATATGACGAAGCGTGGGTTTATATCAACACCGGCCAAGTGCCGGTAGTGGCCAGTATTGCCCCGCCAGACCCAATCTGTGTTGGAGAACCGTTGGGTATTCCAACACCGACCGTCACGCCCAATACGACAGGGCATTGGGAATCGTGCCAGACGCAAAGCGGTTCCAATTGGCAACAGTTTGACCCAAGTAGCATTCCTTTGAGCATGAACAATTATTATGTGCGCTATGCTGCCTCCAACAATTGTGGTGATGGCAACAGCAATGCAGTACAAATCCATGTCAACGATGAGCCTACTATCGGAACACCGTCGTCGCCACCAGCCATTTGTGCGGGAAACAGTTTCAATCTGACCACACCATCGATACAAGACAATGGCTCTTCCATCATCAGTCAAGGTTGGCAGATTGCGGCATCACAAAATGGCAACTACAATACTTTTAACAACGAGAATGTTCCCTATACTTATAATGGCTATTACATTCGATATTATGCTGAAAACGATTGCGGTCTTACATACAGCCCTAGTATTCCGATTACAGTCAACGATGTGCCGATAGTCGGCTCTATTACGGCTCCGGGAGGCATTTGTGCGGGAGAGGCGTTTAACTTGACGACTCCATCGGTCACGTGGCGTCATACCAATCAGGGGACGGGTTCGTGGGAAATCCAAATCAACGGGGAGTGGCAGCCCTTGACCAACAACAATATCCCATTTGAATACAATGGATGTAACATCCGCTACAAGGCGGTCAATGGTTGTGGAACCACCTATTCCACCAATAACGTTCAGGTTACAGTGTATTCCACCGCGCCTATTGACGAAGGAGAACTCACTGCATGTGACGCAATTTATCACCATGGCGTTTTGTGTAATGAAAATGGAGTCTATGTCTTTGATTCCATCACACCCAATGGCTGCTCAATTCAGGTGTCGTGGCAATTTAACCTGGGAGAAGCCTATATCGCACCTTTGGAAAGCGTAACTGAATGTGATGCATATTATTGGTCGCATACCAATACAACCTACTATACAACAGGTGTTTACGATACTACTATCGTCAGTGGAAATCCAATGATTTGCGATAGTACTTTCACTTTAAATCTGACCATCAACCATGCGCCGACGTTTACGGAGAATCTGCAAGCACCCTATGACATTTGTGTCGGTGGTTTGGTGAATGTCCAAGTGCCATCCTTTGTGATGAACCAAAATGGCGGCACACAGAGATGGGAATACGCCACCTCTGCCAATGGACCGTTTCAATCGTTCGATCCGGCCACTTATCACATTCCATATGGCAATTATTACTTGCGTTTTGTGGTAATCAATGATTGCGACTCTATCTTCAGCAATGTGGTTCAGTTTCATGTGAACGACGCACCGGAGATAGTAGGACAACTAGCCGCGCTTGAGGTGTGTGAAGACAATCCGCTTGATCTTCCAGAGATTGATGTGCAGTGGAAAAATTATGATGAAAACGATCGTTTCTCCGAGTGGCAAATGGCCAACTCTCAGAACGGAGTGTACGCAAGTTTCAATCCGGCCATGCCTATGCAGATGGCGCAGAACGGTTGTTGGATTCGATTTTATGCCCATAACTCATGCGGCGATGCCATCCTTGGACCAGTCGCTGTTTCAGTGATATCGGTTGACGACCAATGGCTGGATCCCATACCAGCTTGCGATTCGTTTCAGTTGCCTTCAGGTGAGGTGTTAACGCAAAGTCAAGTAGTTGAATATGAAGAATTTGAACCATGTTTCCATATCATATACCAACCTATTGTTATCAACCATAGTGACCATGTTCAGGAGCTGATAACTTCGTGTCACGAGAGTTATGATTGGCATGGCCAGCACTTTGAACGCTCTGATGTGACGCAATATGCCCAGTTCGACACTGTCAACATATATGGTTGCGACAGCATTATTGAACTGCAACTGAACTTTGGCGACTACAATGAATTCACTGAGAACTTGATGTCATGTGGACCGTTTGAGTGGGAAATGAATCCGGGGCATATCTATTATGAAAGCCAGCGCGACTCGGTATTTGTTCCTGCTGTTGGCTCCGACGATTGCGACTCATGGTATTATCTGGTGCTGACCCTTGGCAATGATACCGTCGTGGAAGGGGCAGAAATGCAGGAATGTAGCGGATTTGTGTGGCATGGTGTTCCTTATTATGAGGACGCTGTCGTATACGATTCCCTGCTAACTGCTGTCACACGCTGCGACAGTGTCGTATCCCATTATTTGCGGATTATCCAGCCGATGGATACCACTGTGACGATGGAAAGTTGCTCTCCAATATGGTGGCAAGGTCATCAGTTCATGGAGGATGGTGATGTGTTTACCTATTCCTTTACTTCACAACAAGGCTGCGACAGCATTGTCACGGTACATTTCAGCTTGACGCCGGAGATAGACGGACTGCATACTGATACCGTGTCATGTGAGTCATTCCAATGGTATGAGCATTTCATCGACAGTGGTGGTACCTGGTCCCACAGATTCCTCACATCTCAAGGATGCGATAGTATAGGCTATTTGGATGTAACCTTTATCCATGCGGATACCTTGATTTCCGACTATGCGGCTTGCAGTTCGTACGAATTCAACGGAATAAGCTATGGCCCAGGTGGTTATGAGATATATCATGATACCGTTTTGGCACCAAACGGATGCGTGGAATCAGTCCAACTCCTTCGCTTGACCGTTAAGGATAATGAGCAATTGGGTGTTATCAGCGGCCAGTCGAGTGTTTATGTGGCTACCAACCTCATCAGTGGCATATATCGGTATACGATTGACAATACAGACATCACAGGAGGCGTGACGTGGCATTTGGACAATCCCGATTGGGTGGTGCTTGATTACGATGACCTTTCGTGCCAGATTCTTGTGACGACTCCTGGCAGCGGCAATTTGTTAGCCAGTTTTATGGTGGAAGAATGTGGCGAAATGGAAAGACGCTTCTTTATCAACGCCGGATTCTATGGTGTTGAGGAAAATGGAGGTGTTGACGTCAGTATTTATCCTAATCCTACTGACGGCATGGTCACGGTGGAAGCCGAAGGCATTGAAAGCATCCGAGTCATCAACATGATTGGACAAACCCTTGATATGCAAGAGTGTGGGTTGGCCAATAGTGTCAGACTCAATATGTCGGGCTATACCCCGTCAGTTTATCTGTTTGAAATCAAGACGGTGAATGGCTGGGTGAAAAAACGGGTTGTTTTGTGCCGATAAGGTTTCCTAAATCAAGCGTTTAGACTTTGACGTGCGTAAGGCACCAAGTCTTGGGAAGCAAATTCGCCTTTCAAGAACTTGAAGTAGCCTGCCACAGCCACCATCGCCGCATTGTCGGTCGAATAACTGAGGCGCGGGATGAAGACTTTCCAATGGTATTTTTCGCCGAGGCGAAGCATGGCATCGTGCAAGCCGCTGTTGGCACTTACTCCCCCAGCAATGGCTACCGTCTTGATGCCCGACTGCTTGCTGGCTTTCACCAGTTTATTCATCAGAATGTCAATGATGGTCTTTTGAACCGAGGCGCAGAGGTCGGCTTTGTTTTCCTCAATGAAATTGGGATTGAGTTTCAGGTTGTCGCGAACCGTGTATAAAATACTGGTTTTCAGTCCGCTGAAGCTATAGTCCAAATCGGGAATTTGGGGTTTGGCAAAGGAGAATGCTTCTGGGTTGCCGATTTTGGCCAACTTATCGATGACGGGGCCGCCAGGGTAGGGAAGACCGAGGATTTTGGCCGTTTTGTCGAAGGCTTCACCTGCCGCATCGTCGATAGTTTTGCCGATGACTTCCATGTCGAAATAGTCCTTCACGACAACGATTTGCGTGTGGCCGCCCGAGACGGTGAGGCACAAGAAGGGGAAGTCGGGCACATCGGTATGGGTTTCATCCGTGGCAAAATGAACCAAAATATGTGCGTTCATGTGGTCGATTTCGACCATCGGGATATTCAAAGTTTGGGCGAAAGCCTTTGCAAATGAGGTTCCTACGAGCAACGAGCCCAAAAGTCCGGGGCCGCGCGTAAAAGCGATGGCGGATAACTGATTTTTTTCTATTTTTGCAGTCTTCAAGGCTGTGTCGATGACGGGAATGATATTTTGCTGGTGAGCACGCGATGCGAGTTCGGGCACCACGCCGCCATATTGCTCGTGAACCTTCTGCCCGGCAATGACATTGGAGAGTACGCGGGTGCCTTGGAGCACGGCAGCGGAGGTGTCGTCACACGACGATTCGATGCCTAGAATATATTCGTTCATGGGTCTCAATTTGGAGGGTCAAAAGTATTAAAAAAAAGATTATCCATAGCATCTTAATTGTATTTGTGGTGCTGCTCGCCATCATCACAAGTTTGTTCATTGCGGTGCAAGACCCTGTCATCCAGAAGTTTGCGGTGCGCTTTGTTGGAGGCTATTTTTCTGAAAAAACCGGTGCCGACGTAAAGATTGGCCGTTTGGTAGTAACACCAGATTTCAATATCCTCATTGAGGATGTGAGTGTTAAGGACTTGAAAGGCAATGATTTGGTGATCCTTGAACGTTTACGTGCCAAGGTTTTTGTTGGTGAACTGTTGGAAGGGAATTTCCATCTTGGTCGTGTCTTTTTGCGTAATGCGGAGTTCAATCTTGTGAAATATGAGGGGGAGGACGGCTTCAATATCGTTGCACTCATCAAGGCTTTCGGGACACCAGAGAAAAAAGAGAAAGACCCGAATAAAGAGCCTTTTTCCATTTTGATTGACGATGTGCTCATCAACAATTTCAATTTTGTGCTATGGAACCAGGATAGAGACAAGCCCGATTGGATTGAGAAGAAAGCGATGGACTATGCACATCTTGATTTGGATAGTATCTACTTGGCTGCCAAAAAATTCCAAATTGTTGGTGATTCAGTCCACGCTGCTATTGAATTGTTGAAAGGAAAGGAGAGCAGTGGCATCGTGATCAAGACGATGCAAACCGATGCTACGGTGTGTCAGAGCGGCATTTTCCTTCAGGATTTGCAGATGGAGACCAACAACAGTTTGCTCCATTTGGACCTGAACATGCTGTATCATGGCTATCCCTCGTTCCTGAAATTTGTAGACTCAGTCGTGTTCGATGCGACGATTTATCCGACCGATCTGATGCTTTCCGACATCGGCGTTTTTGCCCCTGTCATGTATACGATGCCCGACCGTATCTTTTTTGAAGCTCGTTTTACAGGTCCAATATCACATTTCACTGTTAGCGACATGGATGCGCAACTTGGTGAGTCGTCATCGCTTCAGGGATCAATATCGATGCATCCCCTTGATTTTAATAATGGAGAGCATACCATGGACATCAAGAAATTCCAATTTACATACGATGACATTGTGAATTTCTACATACCTGGCAAAACGGTGACGGTGCCGTTTCCAGAGTCATTGAGGGCCATCAATTCGGGCACGGCACGGCTTAATTTCAAGGGCTCGTATAATGACTTTGATTCTGAAATCCATTTGCTTTCCAATGTCGGTAAGGTGGATGTGAATGTTTCGCGTGACAAAAAGACCAATGGCGACAATGTCTTTTTGGGTGACATCAGCGCCGAACACGTTGATGCGGGATTGCTTGCCAATGCGAAAAAAGTAGTCGGAGAATTGGATTTGGATGCCGAGTTTGAAGCAGTGTTTCCAAAAAACGGAGCTGTTAATTTGACTGTGAACGGCAAGGCTGCCAATGCCCAACTTCTTGGAAATAGGATTGACGAGGTAATGCTCAATGGTGACATGAAAGATAACCGTTTCCTCGGTAAAGTAAATATCGATGACGATGAACTGGTACTTGATTTTGATGGTCTGATTGATTTCAAGGACAAGAAGTATCCTAAGGCTGATTTTGCTGCAGTCATCAGGCATGCCGACTTGAGAGCGCTGAATTTGATTGGAAATGATTCTGTGTCAAAAGTCAGCACTCGTGTTGCGGTTAATTTGACGGGATTCAATATTGACGATTTGGAAGGTGAATTGCATCTTGACAGCACGGTCTACTGCAATAGCAAAGGGGAGTATTTCATGCAAGATTTTGATGCCTCCATCGTCAACGACAACATGATGCAGCGCCGTATTGAGATTACGAATGATTTCTTTGATTTCGAGATGGCGGGCAAGATGAACTTCGCAAGCATGATGATGGTGCTTGATGAGTACGGTGACTCATTTGTGCATTTCCCCATTTGGGAGGATAATAGGGAAAAGTTCCAGAAATATCAGAAAAAACACGATGTGGAGCAGGATTTCGTCTTCAGCCTGAATTTGAAAGATGCGAAGACGCTCTGTCGCTTGTTTGTTCCTGATCTCAGTATTGCGAAAAATACCACTGTAAACGGTACTTTCACATCGAGGTCAAGGCAGCTTAATCTGAAGGCTAGAAGTAAATCGGTGAAAATTGGCGATGTGACTGTTGACAATATCCAGTTGAAGAATTTCAACACGCGAAACGCCATCTTCAGTCTCCTTTCCATTGGAGGGGTGAGCTTTACGAATATCACTGCCACCGACACTTTGACTTATGGTCTTGACAATCTTTTGTTGTCGGCCAAAATGGCCAACGACACCATCGCTACCAGCATCCAATGGGATGATGCCAGTAATGACGACCATAACAAGGCAATGATAGAGACCGCTTTCCATCCCCATGAGGAGGGAGGTGTCATATCCATCGGGAAAGGGAATATCCGTATCAACGATTCATTGTGGGAGGTGTCGCCGAGCAATTTCATCGATATCATCGATGGGCGTGTGACACTTTCCAATATTATGTTCAGTCACAACAGGCAGTCGCTCAGGTTGGACGGCTATGTGCCATTGGCGGCACAAGACACTCTTGACGTACAGCTGCGCAATTTCGACATCTCCAATTTGGATGTCCTCATCCAGCGTCTTGGTATTGATTTGGACGGATTCATATCCGGTGATGCTTTCATCAGCAACCTCAATGAGTCGCCTATGGTGCTTGCCGACTTGAGTATCGACAGTTTGGGACTTAACGGCGACTATATTGGAGAGACGGATGTTATGACTTCATGGGACAATACCCACAAGGCTGTTGACATGAATGCGACTATCAATAACGGAAGCAGACAGACATTGAGTGTGGACGGTACCTATTTTATGGCGCGTCAGACAGATAATCTCGACTTCTACATTACGATGGACTCGCTGCAACTCAATTTGTTGAGTCCCTTCCTGACAGGGGTGGTATCGCGGATGCAAGGTTTTGGCCATGGTGCTGTCAGCGTGACAGGCACCATCGAGAAGCCAGATGTCAAGGGCCAACTGAGGATTGAGAAGGGCGGTTGTGAGGTGAATTATCTTAGAACGTTCTATACTTTCAATCCAACCATTCAGATTGACTCTAGGACGATTGAGTTGAAAGACTTAGTCCTTGTGGATACCTTGGGCAATAAAGCTAGGGTGGAAGGTAAGATCCAGCACGACCATTTCAAGAACTTCCAGCTGGACTTGAAGCTTCATCCTCGCGACTTTTTGGCGATGGCTACCACGTTCCATGACAATGAAACCTTCTATGGAAATGTTTTTGCCAATGGTTTGGTGAGCGTAAATGGGCCCGTGAATGACATAGATTTGAAAATCAATGCTCGAACGAGAAAAGGGACCAAGTTTATGCTTCCATTGAACACCACTTCCAGAATTTCCGATAATGACTTTGTTGTTTTTGTGGAAAAGAAGCCCGAAACAGAGGAAGAGGTCGAAACGGCTACAGAGATTGTGAAAAACAAACTCACCATTGGCATTGATGTGGACGTGACCGATGACGCCTCCATCAGAATCAATCTTCCAGGCGATATCGGTACCATCGATGCGTCGGGCAACGGCAATATCAAGGTCGGGTCGGCGACAAAAGAAGCATTGACGTTATTTGGAAACTATGTCATCAGTCAAGGCCGTTTCCAACTGAATTTGAAGAATATACTGACGCGCACCTTCACCTTGAAGCCTGGTGGCACCATCTCATGGACGGGGGTGCCTACGGAAGGCCGTATTGACGTGACGGGTGCTTATACCGTCAAACCATCGCTTTCCACTTTGGGCGTGGCGGTCGACTCGACTTCGTCAAGTGGCAATGTCAGCGTGGAGTGCCTCATTCACTTGAAAGACGCTCTGCTCAATCCCACTATTACTTTCGGAATGAATCTGCCCAATGCTTCGGATGAGTTGGCACAGTCTGTTTATGCACTCATCGATACCACTGACCAGGCTGTGATGACAACGCAAGCCCTGTCGCTGTTGCTGCTTGGCTCGTTCAGTTCTGCGGGAGGATCTGGGGGCGGCTCCACAAATTATCTTGATGCCCTGACCAACCTTTACGGAGGCTTGAATCTCGATGTCACGGAAAACCTCAACATCGGCCTGCGTTATCTTGGAGGCAACTCCAATTCATATGACGAGTATCAAATCAATATGAAATCCGAATTCTTCCAGAATAGGCTGCTTATTGAGACCAACTTCGGCGTGATTTCCAATAATGGATCCAATTCGGGGAATGCCTCCAATATTGTGGGTGAGTTCGATATGTATTACAAATTGAGCAAAGATGGTCGACTGAGGGCCCATTTCTACAACCATTCCAACTACAACACCAATTATTCCAGCTTCTCGTTTGACCGACTTGCTCCTTATACTCAAGGACTAGGCTTGTCGTACGGTCGCTCTTTCGACCGTTTTAGCGATATCTTCAAGCGTAAAAAGAACACTTTCTCCACCGCTCCCATGATTAATAGGCAAAATACTGGCCAACAACCCTAATGGAAACGAACAATCATATGAATTTCAGTGTTTTTCAGGCTTCTGCTGGGTCGGGGAAAACGTATACCATCGTTAAGGAGTATCTGAAACTGTGTTTGGGTGATGAGCGGCAGGTGGATAATTTCCGTCATATTTTGGCCATTACCTTCACCAATGCTTCCGCCAACGACATGAAGGCGAAATTTGTCAGGGAACTGGTTAACATTATTGAAAGCGATGGGACGAATCCAAATCCAATGTCGTCTGATTTGATCAACGAGTTGAGTATCAGCGAGGATGAATTGAAAGCAAATGCAAAGCACTTGCTGACGCTCATCATGCATGATTACAGCAGTTTCTGTGTTTGTACCATCGATGCCTTCGTGCAGAAGCTTTCACGCAGTTTTGCCCACGATCTCGGTCTTCCAAGCCAATACACGGTCAGCATCGACGCTGACGATGTGGCTGAATCGGTTGTTGAGAGCCTCGGATCCCAAATCAGTGACGAAAATCCTTTCCTTGTGCAGCTGCTTAAAGATTTCAGTAATGACCGCTTTGCAAGTCAGAAATCGACTCGACTTGAAGGGCTTTTGGGCGATTTTGTCATAAAACTGATGAACGAGAAAGCCTATCAGAAAGACGGGATGAACAATATCAAGGATGTCGTTCAATATAAACAAGCGCTAGCTTTTCTTTCGTCTCAAATGGAGTCGTTTGCGCGAAGGGTAAAAGGGTTTGTCGAAGATTTCCAAAGGTTGGAGAAAGACAACTCGCTCACGGTTGTTGATTATGCTTATGGGCGAACTGGTTTTTGGTCGTTTGTCAACAAGTTGACTTCGCGTCAGTACGATAAGCCAAGCAGCCGTTTTCTTGATGTCGCGAATACTGGGAAATGGTATTCGGCTGAGGCGAAAAAGCGTATTCCCAATTCCGATTTGGAGCGTGTTGGTACGACTATACAGACTTTGTTCGCAACTTTTTTGGAGGATTATTCACAAGAATTTGGAAGATACCTGTTTTATAAATCGCAGCGTGACTTGCTTTATCTCTATGCATTGCGTTCCAAAATTGGAGAGGAATTTGCCCGTTTGGCGCAAGAAGAGGAAGTGGTGCATATATCGGAATTCAACAAACTGCTGCATGATGTGATGGGCGACTTTTCGGTGCCGTTTGTATATGAACGCATTGGCGAACGCTTTCAACACATCTTTGTAGATGAGTTTCAGGATACCTCTATTATGCAGTGGCACAATATCTTGCCGTTGGTCGACAATGGGTTGTCGATCGGCAAGATGAGCATGGTGGTTGGCGATGGCAAACAGTCCATTTACCGTTTCCGTAACGGTGAGGTAGGTCAGATTGCACAACTTCCTGAAATTTATGCCTTGCCTGAAGATGAGCGGTCAGTGGCATTCCGGCAGTATCAGACGAATTTGGAGAATGCGTTTTCTTTCCATAGTTTAGAGACAAACTATCGGTCGTTTAGGAAAGTGGTGGAGTTCAACAATGCCTTTTTTGAAAAGACTCATCAACTGCTTTCACCCGAACTTCAAAAAGTTTATAAGGACGATAACCAGAGGTTTGGAAAAATGGTTTCGATTGCGCAAAAGGCCAATAAAAAGGCGGATGGTATGGTGCAGATGGAACTTTACGATTCGAATACGCGGCCAGATTATTGCTTTGAAAGAATCGGGCAATTGATTGAGGAACTGTTGGCATATGGTTATCGCTATCAAGATATAACGATTCTTACCCGTAAGACCAGCTTGGGTGCTAATATAGCCAATTATTTGAATGATAGGGGGATGCCTGTCGTTTCCCAAGTTTCCATATTGTTGAAATCTTCTAATAAGGTTCAGCTTTTGGTCAATACGTTGCGATTTCTTCTTTATCCAGATAATGAGGTTTATGTTTCTAATTTGTTGTATTATAGAAGGTTGACAGTTAATGATTCGTTTGACGGACAAGTGGATGGTTTGTTTGACGAGGTGAAGGCAATTGCCGAAGGGCGTGTTTCTGTTGAATCGATTTTGGGATGGGAAGGCGATGTTGCCTTGGTTGATGTTTTCGCAAAAGCGACCTGCCTTTATGATTTATGCGCTTCATTGATGAGGCTTTTCAAAATTGACACTGTCAACGATGCCTATTTGGACTATTTCATGGAGGAAGTCAATCAATGGCAATCGAACCTAAACGACAGCACTGTTGATTTTCTGAATTATTGGGAACAGAAACAGGAAATTCTTTCAGTGAAATCTGTAGGTGGTAACGCTTTGAATATTACAACAATACATAAATCAAAAGGATTGCAGTATCCCGTGGTAATTTATCCCGATGCCATCATCGATTTGGACGAACGTTTGAATCAGAGCAAGGCGACTGAGGAGTGGGTCTCACCTCAAGAACTAGGGGTTGCGGCCATTCCCAATGTTGACCAGGCGCTTTTCCGGCTTGACAAATCGGCGGAGTGTATGGGCGATGTGGCTGTGCAACATATTGAAAATGAGAAAGCCAACAATCGTCTTGACAATTTGAACCTGTTGTATGTGGCGTTCACTCGGCCTGTTCAGCGACTTTATGTCATCGGGAAGAAAGGCAAGGCGGAGAAACCGAATGTACTGCGTGATTTCTTAGCGGGAACCACACTTGATAAGACAATTGTATCAAGTACCGATGAAGTAGAAATAGTCCGTTTCGGAGAAGAAAGGTTCAGGAACTCAGAGGAGAATCAGTCCAACGAAGGTGCAGACAAGATGATGCCTGACTCGGTTTCCATGGAATGGTTTAATGCTGTCAGCCTTGATCCTATGCCGGCGATACATACGCATGATAGTAAAATACTGCCTCGCGAATGGGGCGAGTTGATGCATCAGATTTTAGCAGAAATCCTGACGGTTGAGTATGTTGATACGGTTTTAAAGCATTATTTGGATGACGGCTCTCTTGATATGGATTCAGTTACTTCGTTGAATACATTGTTCCATCAGATGGCTGCTCATCCGGAGATAGGGGAGGCTTTCAGCGGAAAAGCCAAAGTGAAGAATGAATGCGAAATTCTCTTCAATGGCGAAATCATCCGCCCCGACCGCTACGCCGAATTGCCAGATGTCATTTATTTGTTGGATTACAAGACGGGCAAGCCTGAAAAGAAGCACAAAGACCAACTTGGCAACTATGTTGCTGCCTTACGTGAAATGGTCAATAAAGAGATTCGGGCGTATTTGGTGTATCTTTCGGATAGCATTAACATAGAGCAAGTCCATTAAAAAAGAAAGCCCCCGTTTCCGAAGGCTCTCAATAGTTTAAGGTGTGAAACCAATTACTTGTTGCGTTCTTCCTCAATAGCAGCTTGAGCAGCGGCCAGACGTGCGACGGGCACGCGGAAGGGCGAGCAGCTGACGTAGTTCAAGCCGGCCTTGTAGAAGAAGTGGACCGATGCGGGGTCACCGCCGTGCTCACCGCAAACACCGCACTTCAGGTTGTTGCGGGTGTTGCGACCACGCTCCACGCCGAGCTTCACCAGCTGGCCAACGCCTTCTTGGTCGAGGGTGTTGAACGGGTCGGCGGGGATGATCTTCTCTTCGATGTAGTCCTTCACGATGGCGTTCACGTCGTCGCGGCTGAAACCGAAGGTCATCTGGGTAAGGTCGTTGGTGCCGAAGCTGAAGAACTCAGCCACGCTGGCAATCTGGTCGGCAACGAGGGTAGCTCTCGGAATCTCAATCATCGTACCATACATGTAGTTGATCTTGACACCGAACTTGGCTTCCACTTCAGCTTTCACACGGTTGGCGATGGCCTTCTGATGCTCAAGCTCCTTCACGTTGATGGTCAACGGAACCATGATTTCCAGATGCGGGTCGAAACCTTCGGTCATCAGTTCAGCGGTGGCCTGGAACAGGGCACGGAACTGGGTCTCGGTGATCTCGGGATAGACGATGCCGAGACGGACGCCACGCAGACCCATCATCGGGTTCACTTCGTTGAGAGCGTCGATGCGCTTCTTGATTTCCTCGAAGGTGATGCCACGCTCTTTAGCCAAAGCGCGTTGCTTCTCTTCGGTATGAGGCACGAACTCATGCAAGGGCGGGTCCATCAGACGGAAGGTGAGCGGCTTGCCGTTCAAAACCTTCAAGGTGCCCTTGGCGGCGTTCTTGATGTAAGGCTCAAGCTCGTTCAAGGCAGCCACGCGCTCCTCGGTGGTGTTGGCCAGGATCATGTTGCGCAGCTTGGCTAACGGCTCTTCGCTGTTCTTGCCGTAGAACATGTGCTCGATACGGAACAGGCCGATACCTTCGGCGCCGAAGTTGACGGCGTTCTGGGCATCTTCCGGGTTGTCGGCATTGGTGCGGACACCCATCTTGCGGTACTTGTCGACCAGCTTCATGAATTGCTGGAAGAGCGGGTTTTCAGTGGCGTTGATCATGCCCACGGGCTCGGCGTAGACCCAACCCTTGGAGCCGTTCAAGCTGATGGTGTCGCCTTCCTTGAACTGCTTGTCGCCGATCTTCACGATGCCCTTCTCAAGGTCGATCTTCACGGCGTCGCAGCCCACGATG
>CAJOIF010000037.1 GCA_905234765.1 uncultured Bacteroidales bacterium | reverse complement strand
TAGTCCAGATATATAATAACTCAGATTCTAATAATGGTAATTCTATCCGTTTAGTCTTCCCAGCAGATTAATCGTTCCCTCATATAGAAACATATCTGCATATTGTTTCGATACCAGCCCGGTGCTTTTTGCGAGGCATCGGGCTTTTTTTGTGGTAAATGAAAATATTTCACGAAAACACTTGCGGGATGGGAAAATGTTTGTAATTTTGCAGCGTGAAAGATGAGGCAGACCACCGGGAGTATCGAACCCACAGGACGCTAGGCTCTTTCATAATGAAGGATTGAGGCAGACCACCGGAAGTATCCAATCCACAGGACGCTCGCCTTTAACTAACAACGGCCATTACTTTTCAGTAGTGGTCGTTTGTATTTTGGTCGTGATGGAATGAAGTCTTATCGTTTTTCTGACCTTGTTTTCCATGATGTTCAGATACATTACCCTGTCGCCGATGACAAGTTTGTAATAATAGTACCACACTTCCTTTTTCCTCTTCTTTGTATCCTTGTCTGTTTTGACATAAATCGCTTTTTCAAAATACTGGGGTAATGCGCTGATTTCACTAATGAACAAGACTCCTTTAGTTCTATGTAAGGCATCCGAAACAAGATGCTCTATATCCTGTTCAGTAACACGGAATTTTATCTTTTTTCCACTGCTTTCGGGGATAATGTGTTGTTTGGTTAGCAATACAGAACTCCGTGTTTTCACATGGTTCTCAATCTCAGTCTGCGTCATATTGGCGTATCGCCAGTCGGGGTTGTAGGAGTCGGGCATAGTTTCTTATTGTGGGTGCAAAAATACAAAATAGTTCAACAGAGTAATAGCTTATCAGTAGGAATCATAATTGCGAGGCAGCCAAGAAGGAAATGGCCGCCTTTTTTGTGGTAAATGAAAATTTTTCACGAAAACACTTGCGGGATGAAAAAGTTGTATTATCTTTGCAGCGTCAGAAATGACTAATCCGGTATTTGCCGCGTGGGAGTAAGACCGTATCGCCCCTGCTCCAAAGAATAAAGCCACCCGCAACAAGGTGGCTTTTCTTTTTAGAGATGCGCCAACTTCTTCAACTGGCGAACAAAATCGGCTCCATTCAAAATATGCAGCTTTGCCAATTCTAATGCGATATCCAATTCAGACATGTTGTTCTTTCAATAATCGGTTTGCAAAATTACTGATTCTTATGGAAACAACAAAACAAAAGTTTGGTTACCTCAATCAGGATCATAATTGCGAGGCGGCCAAGAGGGAATTGGCCGCCTTTTTTGTGCACTTTTGAGAATTTTGGAAAGGAGATTTGAGAATTTTGTAACAAACTTTTGAGAATTTTGTAGTGTAGATTTGAGAATTTTGTAGTGTAGATTTGAGAATTTTGTATATCTTTAAAATCTGAATATCAAATATCTGTGCTCTAAAATGTAAATTTTAGTTGCTTTAATGTTGCATAGAAGAGTTGGCGTAGAATCAACAACAAGGGCTTGTCATTGTTCAAAGAGAAATCTCAGCCCCAACTATTGTTTGTTGTGGGTAGTGGTGGCATTCCAGTCGAAGATTTCCTGACAGGAGATTTGGAACGACTGTTAGAATCTATATAAAACAAGTAGGGCTGCCACATCATTGTGGCAGCCCTACAATTTTGTGCAAATCCCTACAGCTTATTCTGCGCTGAACTTGCAAACCAAGTTTCTGTCGCCGTAAGCGTCGTCGATGCGGGTGACGTGCGGGAAGTACTTGTCCTGAACATCGCTCTTCATCGGGAAGCCAGCCTCTTGACGGCTGAAGGGGAATTCCCACTTGTCAGCCATCAGCATCTCGGCGGTGTAAGGAGCGTGGCTGATGATGTTGTTGCCCTTCTCGGCCTTGCCGTCCTCGATGTCCTTAATCTCCTTGCGGATCTGGATCATAGCCTCGACGAAGCGGTCGAGCTCGGCGATAGGCTCGCTCTCGGTGGGCTCCACCATCAAGGTCTCGTGCACCGGGAAGGCCACGGTAGGAGCGTGGAAACCGAAGTCCATCAAACGCTTGGCGATGTCGATGGCGGCCACACCAACAGTCTTATTAATACCGTTGATGTCGAGAATCATCTCATGAGCCACATGGCCGTGATTACCGGTATACAGGATCGGGTAGTAGTCCTTCAGTCTTTCCTTCAGGTAGTTGGCATTCATGATGGCCCCCATAGTGGCTTTCTTCAGGCCTTCACCGCCCAGCATCTTGATGTAGCAGTAGGTGATGGTGAGGATCTGAGCGCTACCGAACGGGGCAGCCGAAACGGCGCCTTCCTGCTTGTCGCCACCGCAGTGGAACAGGATGTGTGAAGGCAGGTAGGGCTTCAGGTGTTCGGCCACGCCGATAGGACCAACACCAGGACCGCCACCGCCGTGCGGGATGGCAAAGGTCTTGTGCAGGTTGAGGTGGCAGACGTCGGCACCGATGAATCCGGGGCTGGTCAGACCGACCTGGGCGTTCATGTTGGCACCGTCCATGTAGACCTGACCACCGTTGTCGTGAACGATCTTCACGAGGGTGCGGATGCCGTCCTCATAGATACCGTGGGTGGAAGGATAGGTGACCATGAAGGCGGCCAGATTGTCCTTGTATTGCTCGGCCTTGGCTTTGGCATCGTCCAGGTTGATGTTGCCGTGCTCGTCGCAAGCGACGACCACCACCTGCATGCCTGCCATGGCGGCAGAGGCGGGGTTGGTGCCGTGAGCCGAAGCGGGAATCAGGCAGATGTTACGGTGACCCTGGCCGTTGGCCTCTTGGTAACGGCGGATGGTGAGCAGACCGGCATATTCGCCGCTGGCACCCGAGTTAGGCATGAAGCTCATGCCCTTGAAGCCAGTGATTTCGCAGAGGTCTTTCTCCATCTCGTTGATGAGTTCGAGGTAGCCTTCCACTTGGTCGGCGGGGACGAAGGGGTGGATGTTGCCGAATTCAGGCCAGCTGAGGGCGTACATCGAAGTGGCGGGGTTCAGCTTCATGGTGCAGCTTCCCAACGGAATCATGCAGCGGTTGAGGCTGAGGTCGCGGTTCTCGAGTTTCTTCATATAACGCATCATGTCGGTCTCGCTGCGGTATTTGAAGAACATCGGGGCCTGCATGAACTTGGAGGTACGCTGCATCTCGGCAGGGATGCCGCTGAACTTCTGGCAGTTCGGGTCGCAGACGAGCTCCTCGTGTTGTTTGCCAAGGGCTTCGGCGACGACTTGACCAATCTCGTTGATATCTTCGCGAGCGGTGGTCTCGTCGAGGCTGATGCCGAAGTGCTGCTTGTCGATGATACGGAAGTTCATGCCGTGTTTCTCGGCGGCTTCCTTCACCTTGCAGGTGCAAGTGCCTTCAGGCATTTCGAACAACAGCGTGTCGAAGAAGTGCTTGTTGAGCTGCTTCACGCCAAGCTTGGCCAGTTCAGAGGTCAATTTGCCGGCGAGGCAGTTGATATGGTGTGCAATTTCAATCAAGCCCTCGGGACCATGATACAAGGCGTAGAAGCCTGACATGATGGCAAGCAAAGCCTGAGCCGTGCAAATGTTTGACGTGGCTTTTTCGCGCTTGATGTGTTGCTCACGGGTTTGCAGTGCCAGACGGAAAGCCGGGTTGCCAAGGGCGTCCACACTGATGCCGATGATACGGCCGGGCATCTCGCGTTTGTAGGCCTCGGTGGTGGCGAAGTAACCGGCATGAGGACCGCCGAATCCCATCGGCAGACCAAAACGCTGGTTGGAACCGAGGACCACGTCAGCGCCCCATTCGCCGGGAGGCGTGATGAGGGTGAGGCTCAGCAGGTCGGCGGCAACGGCCACTTGCATGCCTTTCTCTTTCCATTCGGCGACCTTGGCGCGGTTGTCAACGATCTCACCGAACTGGTTGGGGCACTGCAGCAGGATGCCGAAGTATGCTTCACTGCAATCGAACTTGTTGACGTCGTCCACCACGACCTCGATGCCCTGGAAATGGGCGCGGGTCTTGATGACTTCGATGCTCTGCGGGAACACGTCGTTGGCGACGAAGAACTTCTTCACGCCAGCCTTCACCTGAGCGCGGCTACGGGCGTGCCAGAACATCAACATGGCTTCAGCGGCGGCAGTGCCTTCATCCAGCAATGAAGCGTTGGCCAAAGGCATGGCGGTGAGGTCGCTGATGACGGTCTGGAAGTTCAGCAGGGCCTCGAGACGGCCTTGCGAAATCTCAGCTTGGTAAGGAGTATAAGAGGTGTACCAACCCGGGTTCTCAAGGATGTTGCGCATGATGACGCCAGGGGTGATGGTGTTGTAGTAGCCCAAGCCGATGTAGGTGCGGAACTGCTTGTTCTTGGCACCGATGGCCTTGAGGTGGCTGATGACTTCGTATTCGCTCATGCCTTCGTCGATATTGAGCGGCTTGGGAAGGCGGATTTCGGGAGCGATGATTTCGTCGACAAGTTGTTCTTGCGATTTCACGCCGATGACCTTGAGCATCTTTTCAGCATCCGATGCGGTGGGGCCGTTGTGGCGTTTGATGAAGTTGTTTCTGATCATATACGATTCGTTTTGATGATTATTATTTATTGTTATTCAATACTATTAAGCTTGTTTTTTAGGTCAGATATGGTGTTGATCGTTTCAAGTTCGGAGACAGGTATCCGATGCAATTTCATGTACCATTGCTTGAAGGTGGCATAGTCTTTCAAAACCACGAACCTAAGGTAATCATACTCTTCGCCGCTAACCTTATCCTTATTGTTAACATAAAGTTCATGGTATGGATCCATCATAATAGTGCGTTGATGAATCAGTGCCCAGAAGTCGTTTTTGAACTTGATATTTGGATCGTCAATGGTTGGTTGTTGTTTAATATCATCCTCAATTTGTTGACTTTCAACTTGTTGATTGATAGAATCCGTCGCATCTATTTTTTCTGAAATAATGCTGTCGGTTTCTTTTACGGTGTCAGTTTGAATGTTTGCAATACTATCTGAAGGTACGATGGTTTCTTCAGTTTTGAGAGGCTTGGGAGTGGTTGGTTTTGGAGTTCGGAAAATGCTGACAGCCAAAAGCACTACGACGGCGATAACGGCAACGATAAAAATTGGGATAAGGACTTTCCAAAGATTGGAAGTCAGTCGTTCTTGGATGGTGGTTTTTTCGTATTGTGCCACCAGTTTTCCATCGTAAATCTGGTTGTTGACAAGGGGTTCAAACCTGAAACCCTTGAAGATATAACCCTTTGGGGGAATGATATATTCTTGCACGTCGTGTCCGTCTTCGAAAGTCGAATAAGGACACCCGTCCATTTTTTCGCCCTTACCTGGGTCGATGCTAAAATGTTTTTCCACAGAAACTATGGTTTATAAATAGGAATTCGTTGAAGTTCAGTTCAAAACCTTATTCATGGTAAGATAATCGGGGTAGGCGAGTTGTTGCCCATTGACGGTGATATAAGGCTTCACTTTAAGACCTACATTGACTGGTTCGCTGCTGGCACCGGCCAGTTTGAACGCGAGATTCACGATGGCATCTGCCGATTCACCGCTGAACAATTGGAAAAGATCGGTGGTAATAGGGATGGAGACAACATTGCTGCCATTGGCGGGTACATTGATGCTCTTGTTCAGGGTTGTGCTGACAACTTCCTTACCATTGAGGGAGATGATGTAATCCATCTTAGCCATTGATGCGGCTATGGAATTGGGGTTGTCGACATTTACATTGACGTTGAAACTAACTGGAAGTTTTCTGCTCATCAAGGCATTGGCAAGAGAAAGCAATTGGGTGGCGTTAAGGTCGCTCTTCGACATGCCTTTGCGAAGGTTGATGCCGAGCATCTGGATTTGGTCGACACTGTTGAAAGCAAAATTACACTTGGCAAAAGTGGCCATTTGCGCTACTTGGTTCATTACATCACATGATGCCAAGCCCATCATGACAAACAGAACAATAAGGGTTTTCTTAAACTTTGACATATTACTTAAGGTTTTGATTTTCAATTGTTTGAAAAGTAAAATATACAAATTATTGGAACCTGCTTTTTGTAGGTTTTCAAAGTTGCAATAATACAAAAAAAGTCGGACACGAAGCCCGACTTTTTGGAAATATTTTTCAGCATCATTCCTCACCACGGCGCGAGGCGCGTTTGCGCTCCAGCTCGTCGAGGATAATCTTGCGTAGGCGCAAGCTCTTGGGTGTGACCTCAAGATACTCGTCATCGCGGATGTACTCCATGTATTCCTCCAACGAGAAACGCACGGGTGGGATGAGGCGAATGGCTTCATCGCTGCCTGAGGCGCGCACGTTGGTGAGGTGTTTGGTCTTGCAGACGTTGATGACAATGTCGTTGCTGCGGGTGTTTTCGCCAATGACCTCGCCGGCATAGACGTCTTCATTCGGATTGACGAAGAAGATGCCGCGGTCTTGCAACTTCCAGATGGCGTAGGGGATGGCTTGGCCCGTCTCCATCGAAATCAAGGCACCCGTGTTGCGTTGAGGCATCTCGCCCTTCCAAGGTTCGTAGCCCTTGAATCGGTGCGAGACGATGGCCTCACCCTCGGTGACGGTCAACAGCGTGTTTCTCAGACCGATAAGTCCACGAGCGGGGATGTCGAAGTCGAGGCACATGCGGTCGCCTTTGGGTTCCATTTGGGTCATCTCTCCTTTACGAGAGCTGACCTGCTCGATGACACGGCCTGAGAAGTCTTCCGGCACCAGGACGGTAAGACATTCGATAGGCTCGCACTTCACGTCGTCGATGTATTTCAAAATAACCTTTGGCTGACCAAGTTGGAATTCGTAACCCTCGCGGCGCATGGTCTCAACGAGGATGCTCAAGTGCAGGATGCCACGACCGTAAACCATCAGAGAATCAGGCGAATCGGTGTCTTCCACCTTCAGGGCGAGGTTCTTCTCGGTCTCCTTGTAGAGGCGTTCACGCAGGTGGCGCGAGGTGACATATTTGCCTTCCTTTCCGAAGAAGGGCGAGTTGTTGATGGTGAACAACATGCTCATCGTCGGTTCATCGACATGGATAGGTGGCAGCGGCTCGGGGTTCTCGTAGTCAGCCACGGTGTCGCCAATCTCGAAGTCGTCGATACCCATCAGCGCAATGATGTCGCCAGCCTCGACGGGCTTCTTGGTGCGTTCCTTGCCCAAGCCTTCAAAGGTGTAGAGTTCCTTGATGGTCGATTTGGTCACGGAGCCGTCGCGTTTCACCAGCGAGACGTTCTGTCCGGCCTGCAGGGTGCCACGTTTCAGACGACCCACGGCGATACGGCCCACATAGGAGCTGTAGTCCAACGAGGTGATGAGCATCTGCGGCGTGCCTTCCTCGAACTTCGCGGGCGGGATGGTGTCGATGATGACATCCAGAAGGTAGGAGACGTTATCGGTGACATTCTCCCAGTGGTCCGACATCCAGCCTTGTTTGGATGAACCGTAGACGGTGGGGAAGTCCAGCTGGTCTTCGGTGGCGCCGAGGTTGAACATCAGGTCGAAGACAGCCTCTTGCACCTCGTCGGGACGGCAGTTGGGTTTGTCCACCTTGTTGATGACCACGATGGGCTTCAGGCCCAGCTCGATGGCCTTTTGCAGCACGAAACGGGTCTGCGGCATGGGGCCTTCGAAGGCGTCTACCAGCAGCAGCACACCATCGGCCATATTAAGCACGCGCTCCACCTCGCCGCCAAAGTCGGCGTGGCCAGGAGTGTCGATGATATTGATTTTGACGTCTTTATAACGAACGGACACATTCTTCGAAAGGATGGTGATGCCGCGTTCGCGTTCGAGGTCGTTGTTGTCGAGAATGAGTTGGCCAGGGGCTTCGTCCGATTCCTTGATTGGTAAAGGATGCGGTCCACGAGGGTAGTCTTGCCGTGGTCAACGTGAGCGATAATCGCTATATTTCTGATATTCTGCATTTTAGTAAAAATTGCTGCAATAATTTAAGGTGCAAAAATACAAAAAAGCAGAAAAAGTGAGGCTATTTCAGCCAGAAAAACTCCTCCTTAGCCACAATCGGCCTAAAATAATCATCAATAATCCCTTGTTCAACAAGCTCTTTCGGTGTGCCTTGGCATAAGGGCTGGTGCGGCGCCATGACCCAAAGCTGGTCGGAGTGGCGAAGCAATAGGTCGAGGTCATGGCTGCTGAAGAGGATGGTCTTGTGTTGTTCGCGCGAGAGTTTGTGCATGATGTTCACCAACTCGATTTTGCTCGGATAGTCTAAGAAGGCGGCGGGTTCGTCCATGAAGATGATGGGTGTGTCCTGCACCAATGCCTTGGCAATCATCACCTTTTGTTTTTCACCGTCGCTCAACGAGACGAAGTTGCGGTTGGTGAGGTGACCGATACCTACGGTTTGCAGGCTGTCATATATGATTTGCTCATCCTCGGCTTTCAGTCGGGCGAGGAGGCCGAGATGAGGATAGCGTCCAGCCGCTACGATGTCGAAGACTTTCAGGAAAAGGTCGTCAGGTTTCTCGGTCAGCACGAGGCTGAAGAGTGAACTGCGCTCGGTGGGGGAGTAGTCGCGCAAGTCCTTCCCAAATAACTTGACCTCGCCGCCGATGGGCTTGATGCTGGCCGAAAGGGTCTTGAACAGCGTCGTCTTGCCCGAGCCGTTAGGACCCGCCAAGGCCACGATGTCGCCTTCGCAAAGGCTAACATTGACCTCAGGAATCAGTGGCTGGCCTTTGTAGCCAATGAGCAAGTTATATGTTTGCAGTACCTCGTTCATTTCAACACTTTTTGCCGGTGAAAGATGACCCACAACACGATGGGCGCGCCGATGAGCGCCGTGACCGAATTGATGGGCAGGTTGCCTTCGAACGAGGGCAGACGTGCGATGAGGTTGCAGAATAGTGCCAAGTCCATGCCGATGAAAGCCGTGGCGGGGATGAGTAGCTTATGGTCGCTGCTCTTGAAGAGGAATCGCGCGATATGCGGCACGGCCAAGCCCAAGAAGGCGATGGGGCCGCAGAATGCCGTGATAAGGGCGGTGAGGAAACCCGAAGCCAAGATGATGAGCATACTGCTTCGCTTGATGTTTACGCCGAGGTTTTCAGCATAACGCTCGCCCAACAGCAAGAGATTCAAGGTCTTGAACAGCAGGAACGAGCCTATGGCACCCACCACAACAGCAATGGCGAAGAAAGGCAGTTGGGCCTTACTCACATTGGAGAAGCTGCCCAGACCCCAGATGACGAAGGAGTGCAGCCCTTCCTTTTGGCTGAAGAATTTCAAAATGTCGGTGACCGATCCGGCGATGTAGGCAATCATAATGCCCACCAGCACGAGACTGACCATGTTGCGAAGCCTCGAACTCAAGGCAAGGATGAGCAACAGCACTGTAAAAGCACCCACAAAAGCCGCTACGGTGACACCGAAGGTGGACCATAGCGACAATGTGTTCACAGAAAGCCCCGTTGCAGTGCCCAACAAAATGACCAACGCCACGCCAAGGCTGGAGCCGCTACTGATGCCCAACAGGGAAGGGTCGGACAAAGGATTGCGGAATAAAGTCTGCATCAGGAGACCCGATACCGACAATCCAATGCCCGCCAAGAGTGCTGTGATAGCTTGCGGAAGGCGGTAATCTAAGACGATAGCGCGGTAGGTGGAGCCTTCACCGCCGAAGACTGCTGCCCAAATCTCCTTCATCGGGATGGACACCGAGCCGAAGCAAAGGTTCATCACGAAAAGCAACAGCCCGACCGTCACGATTCCAATGGAAATCATTAAGACGGGTGTGGTGTGTCGTTTTTCTATGGATGGGGTAGGCACCATCGGTTTGTATTTCGGCGGCAAAGATAGAGATTTTGTAGCAAGTATGCCCTATCTCGTCATCAGCGCATCAATCGCCGGCAAAATCTCACCCGACTTGCCTTCGAGGTAGATGTCCGTGATGTAATTCGTGTAAGTCGAAGGCTCCATGTTGATTTCGATAATCTTGGCACCGTTGCGTTTGGCGATGCCGGGAATCATGTTGGCCGGGCTGACCTGTCCCGACGTGCCGATGATGACAAAGGCGTCGCAGTTTTCGGCAGCCCTCACCGAGCCGTAGTAAGCATCCTCGGGAATGCCCTCGCCGAAGAAGATGAAGTCGGGCTTCATCAGGCCGCCACACTGCGCGCATCGTGGTGGTTCCTCGGTGAGTGTCAGGCTCTTGGCGTCGACCTTATGGCCGCATTTGGTGCACACGAAGCGCGACATGTTGCCGTGGAACTCATACACTACCGTGTTGCCCGCCACGGTGTGCAGGTCGTCGATGTTCTGTGTGATGACGCTGCTCAGGCGGCCTTCCTTCTCCCATTTGGCCAGGACGAGATGCCCAGGATTGGGCTTGATGTCCTTGTTGCTGAAGAAGTTGTAGAACACCTCGCGGATGATCTTCCACGACTCCTTGGTGTGGCGGTAGTAGAAGTCGATGTCCAAGGAATTGGGGTCGTACTGGTTCCAGATGCCGCCCTCGCCACGGAAAGGCGGGATGCCGCTCTCAGCGGAAGTCCCTGCGCCGGTGAAGCCCACGATGTTCTTCGCCTTCGACAGGATTTCAGCGGCTTGCTTGAGTTTGTCTTCGTTATTCATGATACTAAGTGTTTTTCAGGTGCAAAGTTAGGGAAAAAAGAATCATTAGGTGAAAGATGAGAAAAATTGTGTATCTTTGCAATCAAAATTAAAGCGATAAAATGTGCACTTATAGTCTTTCAGTAAACGACACGTTGATGGAAGCCATTCGTCCAGCATTTTCGGACGAGAAGGCCTTTGAACAATGGTTACAGCGGCAAATGGATATGATTATCGTTGAGTTTGTTGCAAAACAAAAGACTTCCATCAAGAGAAAGCAGCCGCTCTCACAGCGACTTCGTGGCATTGCTGTGGCTCCCAATGATTTTGACTACAAAGAAGAATTGGCAAATCGCTATGAAGTATGAAACATTATCTTGTCGATACCAATGTTATCATTGACCTTCTGTTAAACCGTGATTGTGCTGATGCGGCGGCGGCTTTGATTGACGGGGCAGAGCGTGGCGAATACAAAGTTAGTATTTGTTCGCTTTCGTTTACTAACATTTATTATTCATTGCGCAAGTTCCTATCCCACGAGCAACGAATCGACTGCCTTTCCCAACTATGTGAAGTAGTAGACACTTTGCCTGTAAATGGCACTGTGATTGTTGCTGCGTTGCAATCGGGATGGACAGATTTTGAGGATTCTGTACAATACCATTGCGCCTTGGTTGATGGCAGCGTGGATGGCATTGTGACCCGCAATGGCAAAGATTTCTTACAGTCTGCTATTGAAATAGTTAATCCTTCAGAGTTTTTGAAACGATAGGCAGACTGATTATTGAAGGAAACGGTTACAAATTGTAACCAGTTAGGAACTGCGATGTCGTTAAATCGGTAACAAAATGTTACCAGTTGAAAAATCAACCATTTTCAGTTGGTTACAAATTGTTACCAACTGGCCATGAACGCCAAAAAGATTGCACAGGGAGAAGGGGGATTGGTTTTGGAGGGTGAGGAGGAGTGAAAAAGTTGTATATTTGCCGGTTGAATAAAAAAGATGCCCATTGTTATTGTTTTCATAGTAGTTTTAGTAGCCACCGTTTCAGTTTTACTAATAATACGTCACAAAAGGCTTGCTGAATTTGAACGGAAAATAGACTTTTTTCTCGGACAAATAAGCGTCTTTTTTAAAGAATGCTCTGATTGCCTTCAGCACTATGTTCCTGAAACAGAGGAAAGCATTATTATTTCAAAATGGCATGACTTATATTCGGAAATCTCAAGGCATCACTTATCTAAAAAACATAAAGCATTCAATGAAATATTTCAGTTCAAGATAGCTTATAAAAACCTTCATAAGTCTATTTCAGAATCGAATGCGGAAATCAAGAGAAAAGAATCTCTGAAAAATCTTTCGGAACAAATTTCAGTATTTTTTGCTGATTTATCTGAAATCACAAGTCAATATGTTACCCATTTAATAGAAACTAGGTTTTATGATAAATGGAATGGGCTTGCGATTCAATTAAACGACGTTATTGTTTATAATAATGATGTTGAATATCAAGAGATTGAACGTTTTAAGGCGATTTATGGCTCTTTTCACAATTATATAAACAATGCAAATGATAACTATATTAGGGCTGAATCAATAAAATACAACGATTTATTTTCAAATATTGATGGGAAGTCTTTGGATGAGCAACAAAGAACTGCGGTTATAACAGATGAAGACAGAATCCTTGTGCTTGCTGGAGCAGGAAGCGGGAAAACGTTGACTATTTCGGCGAAAGTAAAGTATCTGTGCGAAATAAAGAATGTAAATCCACAAGACATACTTTTGGTTTCTTTTACGAAAAAGTCTGCACAAGAGATGACGGATAGAATCCAAAACAAACTTGGAATTAATGTAGAAGCGACAACTTTTCACAAGCTTGGACTTGATATAATTAAAAATGCTGACGGATTTAGGCCTGAAGTATCCGATGAAGATGAATTAAGTAGATTTGTTCATGGTTTTTTTGAGAATGAACTTTTGAATTATCCAAACCTTATTAAGAGTTTGACGGAGTATTTTACATACTATCTTGATATTCCTGACAAATTAGAAAATTGTTCCTCTCTCGGAGAATTATATGAAGAAGAGAAGACTGCTGATCTTGAAACGCTAAAGTCGAAATATGAACGCGAGAACTATATTCGAGAAACTAGTGCTGAAAAAGCGCAAACCTATACCACTCTTAATAACGAGATAGTAAAAAGCCTTGAGGAGACAAAAATTGCCAACTTTCTTTTCATGCATGGTGTAAACTATGAGTATGAAAAACTCTATCCTTATGAAAGTTCAGATCCATTACGAAAAGCATATCGTCCTGACTTTTATCTTCCAGATTATGACATTTATTTGGAGCATTTTGGTGTTTCAAAGAGTTTTACGGTTCCGTGGCTTTCTCCTATCGAAGAGATAAAATACTTGGATGGCATTCGTTGGAAACGTGCTTTTCACAAGGAAAACAAAACTAAACTGCTAGAGACTTATTCATATTACAGCTCAGAGGGAACTCTACTAAAAAAACTTGAAGAACTGTTACTTTCAAATGGTGTAAAATTCAAGAATAGGGATTTTACAGATGTATTCAATACGGTTTATGCAAGCAAGAGCAACAAATTTTTTTCTGAGTTTATCAAATTGTGTTGTACTTTTATCACACTATTTAAGTCAAACAATTACAAAATTGACCATATTGAAACTTTACGGCAAAAGTATATTTTTGATGAGTCTAATGAGTTCTTACGAGAACGGACAAGTTTGTTTTTGGAAATAATAAAGGTACTCATTGTGGAATATCAGAACTATCTATCAGCAAATAATGCCATTGATTTTTCTGATATGATCAATAACGCCGCTGATAAAGTGGCTTCGGGTTGCGTTATTCTTCCATGTAAGTATGTGATTGTTGATGAGTATCAAGATATTTCGAAATCAAGATTTAATTTTTTGAAGGCAATAGCTGACAGGACTAACGCAAAAGTATTCTGTGTAGGTGATGATTGGCAATCAATATATCGTTTTGCAGGTAGCGATATCTCTTTGTTTACGGATTTTGAAAAATACTTTGGCTATACAAAGGTTTTAAGGATAGAAAAAACATACAGAAACTCTCAGCAACTTATCAATGAGGCTTCTCGCTTTATTTTGCGGAATCCTCTTCAATTGCAGAAAAATTTGCTTTCTGATAAGAGTTTAGACTATCCTCTTGTTTTCTGGGGGATTGACGATGAGCCAAAGCAAGTGATTCAAAAGGTAATTAACAAGATTGTCTCAGAATTTGGAATGAATTCTTCAATTTTGTTTTTAGGGAGAACAAACTATGATATTGAAATAATTAAAAAGACAGGATTATTCAAAATTATGTATGGGTATAAGAGTGAAAAACTAGAATATCTTACTATGCCCGAGTTAAAGATAGATTTTCTATCTGTTCACAAATCCAAGGGATTGGAAGCAGATAATGTAATCATTTTGAATTTTAAAAATGACAAACTCGGCTTCCCAAATCAGATTGCGGATGATGAAGTGTTGAATCTGGTTCTTACAAATGCAGATAGTTATAAGCATGCAGAAGAACGACGCCTTTTTTATGTCGCAATTACCCGCACCAAAAACAGAACCTTTGTTCTAACTGACAATAAAAATCCATCTCCGTTTATCAATGAATTTATTGAATCAAAATCAGTATGCTTCGTCTCCATTAGAAATAAAACAAATGAAAATCAGACATATTGCCCTTGTTGCAAAACTGGCCATCTGTTAAAAGTTGTGCATGATGGAAAATCTTTTGTGGGCTGTTCAAATTATCCCAAATGTAAATACACCTTACGTGATGCAACCATTCTATTAAATCCTAAAAAATGCCCTGCTTGTGGAGGCTTCCTTGTAAAGCGTAGAGGTCCAAATGGACATTGGTTTGTAGGTTGTACTAATTATCCTTATTGTGAGTATACAGAACAGCTTAACGGAAATGGTTTTCGACCCACCCCAACATATAGGATTGGATATAGATGGTGGGATTAATCGTATAGTTCGATAAAATCGTATGTATTCCCCATCGCCTCCAAGAACTTGATAAAATCCTCCTGACTAATGATAATCGTCCCTGTGTTATCATTAGGATGGAAACTCAATCGGGGTGCGTTTTGAAGGTTCTTGTCGATGAAAAGGTGGACATGATGCTCGGTGTCGTTGACGAGGCCGAAGGGGGAGACGCTGCCAGGCTTCAGGCCGAGGTATTTCTCCATCCGGGCTTCCGAGGCGAAGGTGAGCTTGCCTTGGTGCAGGCGTTGCTCCAGGTCGTGGATGTCCATCTGGTGCATGCACTCGAAGATGACTAAATAATGCTTGTTGCCCTTGTGGTTCCTGAAAAACAGGTTCTTGCAGTGCGTGGCCTCGAACTTGCCCCAGTAGGCCAACGACTCCTCGATGGAACCCAACGGCGGGTGGAACTTGATGTCGAACTCGATGCCGAGACCGATCAGCGTATCAACGACCTTCTGTTGCCGCTCACTTAAAGGATGGTTTATTTCGGTTGATTTCATGGTGTGTCTTGTTACTAGAATGGGTTGTTCTACTCTAATCCTTATGCCGTCATGGCGGAGGAACATCCGCCATCTCCCAAGCGCGAAGAAGTATCCCTGTCGTTTGGGAGATTGCGGGTCAAGCCCGCAATGATGGTTTCGTGGCAGGAGGGTGCTCCCATTATTTTAGTTTATTCTTTAACGCTTTACCAGTGTATGATTGCTTGCATTTGACCAAGTCCTCGGGCGTGCCTTCAAAGACGATCTCGCCGCCCTTGTTGCCGCTCTCGGGACCCAGGTCGATGACCCAGTCCGCCGACTTGATGACATCCATGTTGTGCTCGATGATGATGACACTGTGGCCGTTGGCAATCAGGGCGTTGAACGATTCCAACAGCTTGTTTACATCGTGGAAATGCAGACCCGTGGTCGGCTCGTCGAAGATGAAGAGCGTGGGCTTCTCCACCTGACCCTTGATGAGGTAATAGGCTAACTTCACGCGCTGTGCTTCACCGCCCGAGAGCGAACTTGACGACTGCCCGAGCTTCAGATAGCCCAATCCGACCTCCTGCAAGGGCTTCAGTCTGTTGACGATGCGCCCGACGACGGGTGTCTGCCGTTCCGACGAGTGCTCGAAGAAGTCGATGGCCTCCTCGATGCTCATGTTGAGGATGTCGGAGATGTGTTTGCCGTCGTATTTGATCTCCAATACCTCTTCCTTGAAACGCGTGCCGTGGCAGGCCTCGCAAGGCAAGTAGACATCGGCCATGAATTGCATCTCAATCTTTTGCACGCCCTCGCCCTCACATTCCTCGCAGCGACCGCCCGGCACATTGAACGAGAAGAAGGCAGGCTTGATGCCACGCAGTTTGGCCAGTTTTTGCTCCGAGAACAGCGTCCGAATCTCGTCGTAGGCCTTCAGGTAAGTGGCTGGGTTGGAACGCGATGACTTGCCGATGGGGTTCTGGTCGATGAACTCCACAGCTTGGATGAGGCCGAGGTCGCCTTCCAAGGCACCGAAACTGCCGCAACGCTCCACGGCCTCACCGAGATGGCGTTTCATGGCGGGCCAGAGCACATCCTTCACCAAAGTCGATTTGCCCGAGCCGCTCACGCCTGTGATGACGGTCATCATGTTGAGCGGGAAGCTTACGGTGAGGTTCTTGAGGTTGTTCTGCGTCGCGCCCTTGATGACGATGGCGTTGGCGCTTTTGCGTCGGCGGGCGGGCACGGGGATGCTCATCTTGCCCGTGAGGTATTGCGTGGTGAGGCTCTTCTCGCAGTTGATCAGATGCTTGATGTCGCCCTCGAACACGACTTCGCCGCCAAAGGCACCTGCCATCGGCCCGATGTCGATGATGTAGTCGGCGGCACGGATGATTTCCTCATCGTGTTCCACCACGATGACGGTGTTGCCAATGTCGCGCAGGCGTTTCAGCACCTTGATGAGTTGCTCGGTGTCGCGGGAATGTAGGCCGATGCTGGGCTCGTCCAAGATGTAGGTGGAGCCGACCAGACTGCTACCCAACGAGGTCGCGAGGTTGATGCGCTGCGACTCGCCGCCAGAGAGCGTGTTGGACAAACGGTTCAAGGTCAGATAACCCAAACCCACTTCAATAATGAAATCCAAGCGGTTGTTGATTTCCACCAGCAGACGCGAGGCGATTTTGCTGTCAGTCTCGTCGAGTTTTAGGTGGTCGAAGAAGACCTTCAGTTCGTCCAAGGGCATCATCACCAAGTCGGTAATGCTCTTGCCGCCCACCTTCACATATTGGGCTTGTCGGCGCAGGCGCGTGCCGTGGCATTCGGGGCAGACCGTCTTGCCGCGGTAGCGCGACAGCATCACGCGGTATTGTATCTTATACGACTGTGTCTCAACATAGTTGAAGAAGTCCACGATGCCTTCGAAGTACTGGTTGCCGGTCCAGAGGAGGCTCACCTGTTCGTCGGTGAGTTCGTAGAACGGCTTGAAGATGGGGATGCCCACCTTGTCGGCCACGCGGATAAGGGCGTCTTTCCACTCGCTCATCTTCTCGCCGCGCCAGCAGGCGATGGCGTTCTCGTAGATGGACAGGCTCTTGTTGGGTACCACCAAGTCGGGGTCGATGCCGATGACGCTGCCGAAGCCTTGACAGGTGGGGCAGGCGCCGTAGGGGTTGTTGAAGGCGAACATATTGGCTGTGGGCGGCTCGAAGGTGATGCCGTCGGCCTCGAAACGCGACGAGAAGTCGGCTTCCTGACGCTCGCCGTTCAGTTCGCTGATGACCTGACAGTTTTCCTTGCCTTCATAGAAGGCCGTCTGCACCGAGTCGGAGATACGTCCCACGGCGTCTTCCATGCTCTCGTTGACCTTGATGCGGTCGA
The DNA here is from genome assembly GCA_905234765.1 of uncultured Bacteroidales bacterium. The sequence continues at coordinate 22,938 of CAJOIF010000037.1, read as the reverse complement.
TGAGCAGCTTCACCTTTTTCTCGCTGACCTTTTTCTTTTGGTCGAGGAAATCCTCGATTTTGATGATCTCGCCGTTATATAATATACGGTAGAAGCCCTGTTGCATGAGGATGTTGAGGTGTTCTTCGAGGCTGCGGCCTTCTGGCAGGTGAATGGGCGCGACAATGTAGGCCGTGCTGCCCGTCGGCAGGCCAAGGATATGGTTCACCACATCCATTACCTGGTGCTTTTTGACCAGCTTGCCCGAGGCAGGGGAGTAGGTCTTGCCGATGCGGGCGTATAGGAGTTTCAGGTATTCGTAGATCTCGGTGCTGGTGCCCACTGTGGAGCGCGGGTTGTGCGAGTTCACCTTCTGCTCGATGGCGATGGCGGGCGAGAGGCCGGTGATGCTCTCCACGTCGGGCTTGTTGAGGCGCCCCATAAACTGCCGCGCGTAGGAGCTCAAGCTCTCCACATAGCGGCGTTGTCCCTCGGCGTAAAGTGTGTCGAAGGCTAGCGATGACTTGCCCGACCCCGACAAGCCCGTGATGACCACCAGCTTGTTCTTGGGAATCCGTAAACTAATGCTTTTTAGGTTGTTGACCTTGGCGTTTCGGATGGTGATATAAGAAGTTGTTTGCTCTTTCAAGGTTCGGAAAAATTGAATTTGCAAAGGTACGGAAAAGCGGGGAAATAAGGAAGGGGAAGAAGAAAATAATAAGATTTGCGTATTTTTGGAGAAATCGGCTAAAAACATTTCGGTATTTTTTGATAAAACATAATAAAAAATTTCGGTATTTTTGGATAAAATGAATAAAAAGATTTGCGTAACTCAAATAAAAAGCCTATTTTTGCGCTCGAAATCAGACACTTTAGAAGATGAAAAGGATATTCAAACGAAAACTATATGACCGACTTCTCGAATGGAAACATGTCCAGAATGGAAAGACCGCAATTTTGATAGAAGGTGCACGACGGGTCGGCAAGTCAACACTTGTTGAGCAGTTTGCCAAAAACGAGTATGACTCATACATACTTATTGATTTCAACGAGGCATCCGAAGAGGTGACGGCTTTGTTCAACAACTTGATGAACATGGACTATATATTTCTGCAACTACAATCCATTTATAATGTAGTCCTCAAAAAGCGAAAATCTGTCATCATCTTTGATGAGGTGCAGAATTGTCCTCGCGCTCGTCAAGCCATTAAGTATCTGGTTAAAGATGGTCGCTACGACTATATTGAAACCGGCTCGCTCATCAGTATCAAAAAGAACACAAAGAACATTACGATACCTAGCGAAGAGGAGCGTGTCACGCTTTATCCGATGGATTACGAGGAGTTTCGATGGGCCATGGGCGACGAAGCCACTATGCCATTGCTGCGTACTTTCTACGACAACAAACTACCTCTTGCCCAAGTTGGTGGGCGGTATGCCTCAAGCGGTTGAGGCCTATTTGGAGACCAACAATTTCAGCATGGTAGACCTTGCAAAGCGAGGCGTAATCAGAATCTATCAGGATGATTTACAAAAACTTGACCCTACGGGTCGTTTGGAGACCCTCTTTATGAATATTCCATCACAACTGAGCCAAACCAACAACCGTTTCAAGCCGTATGCCGTGCTTGGTGACGTGGACGAAGACAAATTGGTGGAGTTTCTAAAAGACCTTGAAGACAGCAAGACGACTCTATTTGCATACCATTCCAACGACCCCAACGTTGGCATGTCATTGACAAAAGACATTTCCAAATTCAAGATTTTTTGTGCCGACACGGGATTGTTCGTTACCCTTGCCTTTTGGGACAAGGATTCTACAGAGAATGTCATATATCAAAAGCTGTTGAACGATAAACTAAGCACAAATCTCGGTTATGTTTATGAAAATATGATAGCGCAAATGCTTGCTACATCGGGCAATAAGCTTTTCTATTATACTTGGCCAAAGGATGAAACTCATAATTACGAGATTGATTTTCTGCTCTCACACGGGACCAAACTCCAGCCGATAGAAGTGAAGTCTTCCGGTTACAACACCCATAAGTCGCTCGATGTGTTTTGCGAGAAATATGCTCATATTGTCGAACGGCGTTATCTGATTTACACAAAGGACTTGAAAACGGATAAGGGTACCATTCTGCTTCCTGTTTACATGACACCTTTCCTTGGCGGATAAAGCGAGGATGAATTTTTCCGATAGTGCGCAGGTAGAAAAAGATTTATTTCGCAAAATTTTTAATATGATGATGGTCGTCAACCGAGTTTAAGCTTAGTTTTCCTCAAGACATAAGGAGAACAACCACGGATATGATCGTTGCTTTCTTCATGGTTTATTCTTTTTTCAATACTTCAATCAAATCTGCCGTGTACGATATAGTATATCCTGTCCGAGATGCATATGGTCTATTTTCAAAACCAACTTGATACATTCTTATTATAATTGGTACATCAATTGTTTTCGTGTTCTTCGTCTTTGATATTATCCAATCGGCTTGTGCTTTATCCAAACCAATGTATTGAAACCGTCTATCAGATGCGGTTACTCTCATCCAACATTCATTGTGCCTTCTGGAGGGCTGGCCAAACCATTCAAAAGAAATTTTACCCACACTTGGCTCTTCGTACGGGTCATCATATTCTTTAATAATACAATCTGGTAAATCGTAATACGAAACAATATCATAAACATGAAACTTTTCCAAATAAACAAGACAAGGCAAATGGTCTTCAAAAACATAACTGTAATTCAAACTGCAAAACTCATCAAGAGTAATGCAATCATAACGGTGTGCTATGGAATTTCTTTCCTTCTTCATGCGTTCGTACTTTTCCTGACTACTTTCACATGATGACAGTATAATCACTAACGCAATCAATGCAGCCAATAATATTCTTAGTTTCATTTTTTTTATTCTTTTGTTCTTTTGTCTCAATTTATATATCAATACTAGTATCGCTTTATTAAGCACAACCAATTTCAATCTCATCACTGCGAATTCAATAGTATCTTTATAATCCACATTACAATAGAGTTGACTTCTTCTTTTTCATCGAAAAAATAATAATCAAATTATTACCCTATCCAATGTCCAAAAATCATTATTCATATTAATTATAACTCGCGCATTCTGTGGTTTAAACAGGCAATAACGGCATGTGAAATGTAGACTCCATGAGTTTAAAATCTTCAGAAATCAAATCTTTTTTGGACTCTGCTAGTTTTATTATAGTACATAAACTATTATTTTGAACAATTGAAACGATTTGCCCAAATATAGTCATTCCTTCATTGCAAAAACAAAAGTTTTGTGAAACTGCATCATACGAACTATATTTTATCTTTTTTTCTGGAAAAAACTGTATTTCTTTATACTTGGTTTTTAAACCCGAATTTGTGTTTTTTAGCAATTCTTCAGCGGTTAAATTTGTCTCACCATTACCCCAAGAATATGTTATTGCTTGATTTTCTTGCTTGTTGAAGCCATAGTAGGACCTAACGTGACCTTCTTGAACTTCAAAGCTCCAATCCATGGGGTATTGAAAGGATATTTCATCAAAGAAAAACCCATTTATTTTTGGGATAAACTCTTCTGCATTAATTTGAGGATGAAACTGTCCTATTCCATTTGATTTCAACAATTCATGCATCAATTCAGGATGATCTTCGTAAAGTTGACGCATCTCTTCTTCTCTTTGTCTTTTCAATGTAAATGTTATTATTCTTGATATCAAATAGAGTATAGCGATTATTCCAACTATCCATCGCAGCCGCTGTTTCCTTTTTTCTCTTTTTTCTTCAATGCTTAATTGTTGCACTTTGTCTGCTTCCGTTTTTATTAATTCTCTTACAAATTGCAGAAGATCAAGTTCTTTCCCTTCCCATTTCTCTGGGCTAAAACGACGCAATTGCTCCATTTTGTCAAGCTCCTCTTGAGTAACCTGAACCTTTATCTCCATTTCATCATTTCCACTGCCCTGATGCAATGTTATACTTTTCTTTTCGTTATTTGTTTCCATATCGTTAATATATTAAAAAGAGTCATTTATTAAACACTTTCTATCGCAAACCATTTTGGATTACAATTGCATATTATAAATATCCTAGCCTTACATATTAGGTAAATCAGCACATAAGAAGGCTAGGAAACTTCTTTGCAGCTATTTCCGTTGTACAGGCTCTGGAAAACCTCGTAGATAAAAATAGTACACTGTTTACCTAGCCTATATGCATCAACAGATTAACTGGTGAATACAAATTAGGCTGGCTAACTCGTGTCCTATACCTTATCTACTTTTTATTTCCAGATTTTGTACAACAAGATACAAGCACAAATTGCCTTCAACTGCTCGGATTTCTCTCCGAACAATCGATTGCAAAAGTACGAATTATTTCAAAGCAAAAAGGTTTTTATGTAAGTTTTGCTCATATTTCTTTCGCAAAATCCATAAAATCTCATCAACTTGCCATTCGATAAGTAGGTTTGTTCTTATAAAACATGTATTTTTGCGGGTAGAAAACCTCGAATTTTTGGGCTTTATATGTTGAAATGCAATAATACAAAGTGTAAAGTATAAATAGCATGGATAGAAATGAATTTGCAAAAAGACTTAATAGTATTGTAATTCCAGAAGGAACTAGTGAAGAACTTATCAATAAAATGGTTTTGCCCATTTCAGATGCTTTGGTGCAAATGATGCCACAAAGTTTGTTCAGATATAGACCTTTTGATATTAATGATAAAGATGTTTTTGAAAGGCAGATGGATGCTTTCAAAAACGACAAAGTAATTGCAGTAACTGCGGATAAGTTTAATGACCCGTATGACACACTGGTTCGTTATGATATTAATGCAATCAAAGAATTTATCAATGTTTCGGTTTCGCTGAATTCCTTACTTCAAATAAAGACTTATCTTGAACAAGGAAACGATTTTCCCGATTCAACAAAGCAAATGTATGCAAAGGGCTTTATTGATGATTTAAGGGTGCAGATTCTTTCTCATGATATTGAATCGATGAGAGATGACATTGAGAGATATAAAAGTCAATTGCTGTTGAATATAGATTTTTGGTATCCATTAATTGCTCTAGTCAGCAAAAGAGTCGTCACGATAGCATGTTTCTGCGAAACAGTTCAATCTATTCCGATGTGGAGCCATTATGCCAGTTCGCATCAAGGTTTCGCTTTAGAATATGATTTTAGACCAACTCTGTCAAAAGGAATAGAGAATTGCGTGATTTATCCAGTAATCTATGACGATGAGCGCATTGACGCATCTATGTATATGGCATGCTCATTTTTGAAATCAAATGGCATAAGTATCAATAATCCAGACGCATTGTCACATATAAAGTGTTCTTTATACAAAGCCAAACTTTGGGAATATGAAAAAGAATGGCGCTTGATAAACTATACTCATAGGGATGCCACAAAAAGTGGATTCTCTGTGATTCAATATAAGCCTTCGGCCATCTATTATGGTGCCCAAATGCAATCAACTATAAAAAAACAATTGCATGAAATTGCCAAAGATAAAGGGATTAATGAATATGAGATGTATATAGATGACGCCTCTCCGAAATATGAAATGTTATATAAACCGTACATTTTGTAAATAGTGTGACTTGGTATGCGATGCCATGCCAATAGAGCTGTCCCACGGCATGGTTTTTAATTCTTTTAGAATTTCATCTATAAACCATAAAATCCATCAAAACTCATCAGCACTCAAAACTATTCTGCCAATAGTTTTCTCAATTCGTCAATATCGGGCAGGGCCTTTTGTAAGTCTTCGGGCATTTCCGCTTTGGTTTTGTAAGTGGCCACGCCCATCGGTTTTTGGTTGTCTTGGATGACATACTCGACAAATTCCTTGTTGGTTGATCTACAAAGCACTATTTCAATGGATGATTTTTTATGGCTCGACTGGTTTTGTTGTCCATAGACAGCATAATTGTAAATCCTGATCAATTTTAGGGCCTAAACCAAAACTTTTTAACGATGGTGACATAGATTCCAAAATATTCCGTACTTTTACCCGTTTTTTGAAAAATGAGATCATGAACAAGGAACAGGAAGATGTCGATGTCTTGGAAGAGGAACTCGTTGAGAATGAAAAGAGTCTGATTCTCGTCAATGACGATGTCAATACTTTTGAGCATGTCATCAAGTCGCTGATGGAGGTGTGCAAACACACGCACGAACAAGCCGAAACCTGTGCTTGGATTACGCACTATAAAGGCAAGTGCGCCGTTCGGCATGGCAGCTTCGATGAGTTGAAACCTTATTACGATGCCTTGTTGGAACGTCATCTCACCGTGAGAATAGAATGAGCTATACCCCTCAGGAAATATCGACCATTCAGAAGGCCTACGAGTCCATGCTGGCTGACATCAGTCCCTTCGTCAACGCGCACGAGCATTTGGCATTGATTGACAAGGCCTACCATTACTGTCTTGAAAAATACGACGGACGATATTTGGTTTCGGGTAAGGCATATATGCTCCATTTGATTGAGATGGGACGCATCGCCGTGATTGAGGTGGGATTAGGATATATTTCTGTCGTAGCGTCGTTTTTGCACGGCATCGACTACAAGGAAGAGGTTCCCATCAAGGCACTGGAAGACATGTTTGGAAAGACTGTCGCCATCGTCCTAGAGGACTTCAGCCAAATCTCCAAGCTTGACACTGAGAAAGTGGCCTATAACTCGGAGAGTTTCCAAGTGATGTTCCTCTCCTTGATTGACGACATGCGGGCTGTCTTGTTGAAGATTGTACACCGTGTGTACGATGTGCGCAACCAAAACGATGTTGATGCTCTTCGTTTGTCACGTTATTTTCACGAAATCAAGTATATATACATTCCCATTCTCCACCGTCTCGGCCTCTATAAGTTGAAAGCGGAGATGGAGGAGAAGCTAATGCTGTATGAGAATCCGGCGATGTTCCATGAGATTGAGGCTAAAATCGAGGCGACCCAAGAAGCACGTCGGCAAACAGCAGAAAAATTCATCGCCAAGATTTCAGAAGGTATCGATGCTGAACTTGAACGCACGAAAAAGGGCAACAAATACAAGTTTGCCTATTCCGTCAAATGGAGACTGAAATCCATTCCGTCCATTTATGCCAAGATGAAGGCGCAAAACGTGCCATTTGAGGAAGTCTACGACCTGATGGCGGCTCGGGTTATTATTCGCTGTGCCTTGAAGGACGAAAAGGAATGTTGCTGGATTGTATATTCGGCCATCACCAACCTCTACGACCCCATGCCCGAGCGTCTTCGCGACTGGATTACGAAGCCGAAAGCCACAGGTTATGAGTCTCTGCACACCACGGTGATGTATGACGACAAGCTATGGTTTGAAGTGCAAATCCGCACCACCCGCATGGACGAAATCGCTGAGACAGGGCAGGCAGCGCACTATTTGTATAAAGGTGAGAAACAAACCTCGGAAGAATGGCTGCTCAATGTGCGCGAGGTGCTGGAAAACCCAGGCCTGGTGTCGTTTGAGAATTCGTACAAGAAGCTCTACAAATCTGATAAGATATTCATTTTTACGCCAGAAGGCGACCTCAAGCAACTGCCAGTGGGTTCCACTGTGCTCGATTTCGCCTATGAGGTGCATACTCGTGTGGGCGAGACTTGCAATGGTGCCCGAGTCAACGGGCGCATGGTGCCTATCCGCCACGTGTTGAACAATGGCGACAAGGTAGAGATCATTACAAGCAAGAAACAGTCGCCCAATGCCGACTGGCTCAATGCCGTGATCACCGAAAAGGCCAAAAACAAGATCCGTCGCTATCTCCTTGAGCAGGAACTGAAAGAGTCGGAGATGGGTAAGGGCATGTTGCAACGAAGGCTGAAAAATTGGAAACTGCCGTTCTCCGAAACAGTGGTCGACATGCTAGTGAAAGAGTTCAAACTTGAGAATTCACTGCAACTATACCATCAGATTTCGACGGAAAAAATCGATATCGCCGATGTGAAACGCTTCCTAATGTCTAAGTTTGGGGAGGGTGTGGAGAAATCGGAAAAGGCTGTACCTGAGCAGATTGGAGCCACAAAGAAAGAGCAAACAGCCGAATCGGAGGAATCGCTTTCCATCGGCGAGGACATCGACAATGTGACTTACAAACTGGCCAAATGCTGCAATCCCATCCCTGGCGACCGTGTGTTCGGCTTCGTCACCAGTGACGGCACCATCAGCATCCATCGCACCAACTGTCCCAATGCCAAGAGCATGCAGCAACGCTACGGTTACCGCATCATCAACGTGAAATGGAACGGCATCGACAATCAAGTGTCACAAGCGACGATTCACATCTATGGACGCGACGTGATGGGATTGCTCGGAAAAATCACCAAGGTCGTTTCCGAAGATTTGGGAGTCAACATGAAAAACATTGCACTCAATACAGATAGGGAAGGCTTCTTTGATGGAAAAATTGTGCTTCAAATTTCCGATGTGGAGGCTTTGGAACAACTGATAGCCAGACTGAAGACCATTGAGGGCATTATGGAAGTAGTAAGAATTGATTAGAATATGAAAAAGATTGCATTAATTACCTTTTTGACGCTCGTATCAGGTTGGATGACAGCGCAAGACATGAGCCAGATGTATGCCATCGACCACGCAAAAAAAATCGTTGTGGCCACTGGCAAATTACCCAATGACGTCAAGCCTTTCAAGAAGACCATCGAAGTCAAGGGAGAAGCCTATACCTACTATAGGAGCGAATTGCCCCTCATCACCATTACTACCGATGGTCCCATTGTGAACTCACCTGCCGTGCACGGCGTTATTAATGTGGCAGATGCCAATGGCACCACAATCACGATGCACGCTGGTTTTAAGATACGTGGCACCTCATCGCAGCAATACGACAAGAAATCGTACCGTGTCGAGCTTTGGAAAGACGCAACTGGTACCGAAATGGCCGATACCACCTTCCTTGGTCTGCGTAGCGACGACGACTGGAACCTTGAAGCCATGTGGACCCAGCCACTCCGTCTCCGCGACAAGGTAGCCAACGAACTGTGGATGGAGATGTATCAGCTTCCCTATGCCGAGAGCGAACCGGATGCCTTGCCAGGCATCAGAATGAAATATGCCGATGTGTTCGTCAACGGCGAGTATATGGGCGTTTACGCTCTCACTGAACGTATGGATAAGAAGCAATTAGCATTGCGCAAGTACAATGGCGAGATTCGCGGGGTACTTTATAAGGGAAATGGTCCAGGTGCCCCGACCTTTGAAAGTTTGCCCGCTTATGACAACACCCTATCGACTTGGGACAACTATGAGTGGGTTTATCCCAACGAGGAGGGCGCAACCATCAATTGGAGCAACCTCTATAGCTTTACCAACTTTGTGATGAATGCCTCCGACAATGTGTTCTATTCACAATATGCCGCCCAGTTTGACAAAGCCAATGCCATCGATTACTATTTGTTTATCAACAGCTTGATGGCCATGGATAACATGGGACGCAACTTGTTTGTGGCCCGCTACAAGAAGGCGAGCACCTATTTCTATGCCCCATGGGACTTGGATGCCATATGGGGCTTGGACACCGATGGACAACCGACCTACAACACGAACGGCCTGATGAGCAACGGCTTCTTCGACCGCTTGAAGCAGGATTGCAACAGTGGTGGTTTCGTGGCTACGGCAAAGACCCGTTACAATGCCTTGCGCGGTACTCTCTTGACGGTCGACCATATCATGCAAATGGTTAGAGACGAGTATAACGCTTTGGTGGAGTGCGGTGCTTATGACCGCGAACATGAAGCCTGGCCCGACTATACCGTCAATGAAAGTCAGTTGGATTACATAAGCAATTGGCTGAAAGACCGTTTTGATTATTTGGATCGGGAGATTAACGCTGAATGTGGTACTTGGGAAGTGGAAGAAGAGCCTCAGAACCAATTTGTTGAAGTATTCCCAAATCCAACGAAAGGCTGTATTAATATCCGTTTTGCGGAGGATTGCGAGACTTCGGTCAGGTTGTTCGACATGACGGGGCGGCGGGTCTATTCCAATGTTGGCTCAAATCGAGCCATCGTCATTCCTACACAAGATTTCTCCAAAGGCATATATACTTTGATTACCATTGTTGACGACAAGCAACAGGTGAATCGGGTAGTGGTGGAATAAACAAAAAGCCATCACCCGACCGGGCAATGGCCTTTTTATAACATAGCTTACCGATATACTATTTTTCTCTTCCGAAAACAATGATTAAACTATGTAAGCCTATGCGTCTTGTTTCAAGCTTGAAACCCTTTCCAGTGGACCGCTTGATTTCATTGCGAAGGCTTTGAGCCCATTTGTGTGTATTAATATTTGTAGAGCCTTCCTGAAGAGGGAAACACACTTGGTTAAATTTCATTTGGCTTTTTTCAACAATGTCGGTGGAGAAACGGCCATTTACCGTGTTATTTCCCATCCAGTTTTCGATAATCTCACTTACTTTGGAATCACCAAACGTTTCTTCAAAACTAATGGGACACTCCTCCGAGCAAACCAATGTGACAGTTATTTGACGGCCTTTGGTAAAAAGCGAATTGTAATAGTTCATCAGATTCGAGAACATGTCATCTTTGAAAGCCATGATAGCATTCTGAAACTCGTTTGCAGTTTCATCAGAGCTATTTGGGGTAAAACTACCAACTTTACTAAAAATCACTGTTCCAGGATAAGGATCTACAGCCTGCAAGTTGAAGTTGATTTGAGTCCTAGGTCCCATCTTCTTTTCCATAAAGTCGAGTATGAAGACAATATCTGGTTGCATATAGGCAAGCAACTTGTCTGTGGTCGTACCATAGGAAGCAATACCATCAGCCTTATCGCGTTCTTCCTTTGATGCTAATCCTTTGATAGCAGGATACAACAGTGTGACTGTGAAGTTTTCTTTCTGCATGAAGTTTTCCATTCCAGCAATCATGTCAGACATGATCTTGTTGTTCTCCATGACTTTCTTGTAGTCGGGTTCCTTCATCTCCATGCCTCCAACGTTATTGGTAATCGTATACCCGTTCTTTTCACAATGCATGTCAGAGGGGAGAACCATGATTCTGGGTTTTTGATCCTGCCCGAGCACGCTGTTCACGCTCACTGCCATCACGAGCAGCAGCAATGCAGTTTTGAATAATCCTTTGTTCATGTTTTACTTGTTTTTATTGGTTTAGAAACTAGTATTAATCCTCTTATGTGACGACAGCCTCAAGTGTAAACTCGAGGCTGTCGTACATCATTTGATGTTTTCCATTGCGTTACACGCAATTTAGATTACCACCATACAACATTGTAGTTGTAAACGGGGCGGTTGGCTTCGGCCTTGGCCACTTCGGCAGCAGCATTGATCAAAGCCTTTTGCAGGTCGGTTTGGTCCTTCTGCTTCTGCAGCTTGAAGTTCCATTCCCTTTGGTCAACTTCGCGCACACGCTTGCCGATTTGGTCAGCTAAGGTGTTGGCTTTGCCAGAGGCTGATGACATAGGATGGATTTGGGCCAGAATAGCGCAGGCATCCACGGCACCGTCGTAGTTGAGGGTGGCATTCCAGAGGGTGTAGGCTTCTTTGTAAAGAGTCTCTCCTTCGAGGTTGATCTTCTGTTGGAAGATGTTGGCCACTTGAGCTGATGCCTTGTCATAAGCTGCACCGCAGTCTTCCGGGATCTCAAGCAGGGTGGCGAGGGCACCATCATAATCGTTGGTGGAAGCCATTTGCAGGGCCTTCTTGATGATCTTATCGGCGTTCTGGGTGTAGTAGTCGATGACATTCTGCTTGCATTTGTCGAGGAACTTCTTCATCTCAGGATCTCTCGGTTTGATGTTGGAGATAGCCGAGATGTAGGCTTTCGTGTCGTTCTGGCCGATACCAATCACCGAAAGGGTGTGGCTGCCAAACACTTTGCCAGTTTCGACATCACCGAAATACATGGTGATATCAGCGTTCATTTGAATCATCGGAGTAGCCGTAGCAGTGCTCATGTTCTTTTCGGTCACCACGATTCTCGGGATGAGGGCAAACCTCGAATTGTCGATGCTGCCCATGCCTGCCGAAGTAATCAATTGGCTGACCTTGTTCTCCATGTTCTTTTTTGCTGCGGGAACCAAGCCGTCTTGATCAGGCACGAAGGACGTCACAACGATGCTGCTGGCTTCCGACTGGGCGAAGAGGCTCACGCTGAACAGCAGTGCCAAGCCCAAAGCGATGGATTTGATAGTTCTTTTCATTTTCTTTACAATAATTTATATTAATTACTTTCCTCCAAATAACACAGTTGCGGAACCTTTTCCTTTATTGGCAACTTTAGAATTAATGCCGGTTTTCTGCGTCAAGAAGTCTTTGAGTTTGTTGGCCAAGTCTTTGGCGGTATAGCCTGACTTGCCGTTCTCCTTGAAGGCAGGAACTCTAACGTTGACATAGGCAATTTCGTTCTCGGAAGAATAATCTTCGTCAAACTTTCCGTTGACAGTGTTTTCCTCCATCCACTGGGTAATGACTTCACGAAGTTCCACACCATCAAATTCTTCTTCAAGGTCGATGGAGCAGGTTTCATCAACCCAAACATCCAAAGTCACATTACGGCCATTGGTCACGATATCTTGGAAATATCTCATGATGTCAGTAAGCAGTTGGTCTTTGAAACTCAAAACAGCCTCTTGAAGTTGGTCGATTTTACTGGCTGCGCTACCAGCTGTACCACGTCCGGTATTACCAGAAACCTGTTCACCGGAATAGGCATCTACTGCGGTCAGATTGAATCTGATTTGAGTTTTGGGTCCCACCTTTTCTTCGTCAAAACGGAGTTTCAGAAGAATATCGGCTTGGGATTTTTCCATGAGTTGGTCATAAGGAGACGAAGAGGCTTTTCCGCCACTTTTTCCGGATAAAGCAGATTTTTGAGCAGCTTTGCTGTTGTCGCGCTCCATTATCTTCTGCAGTTGCTCCAAATTGATACCTTCTTGAGTAAAGATATTACCGATTTCGGTAATCATATCGAGCATATCGGCATTGTCTTGGAAAACAGCCTTATAGTCGGGATATTTTTCAATCTCGCCCATATTGTCCCATTCCTTAAAATAGCCGTGCTTAATACACCACTGATCATCCGGGACAACCATCATTCTCGGCTTTTGACCGAAAGCGCTGATGGCAAGGGTGCTCAAAAAGAAGAGCACTAAAGCTTTGTTAAACATTTTCATTTTTATAGGTTTTAATTGTAATTAGAAGAAACTGTTCAATGATTTCACAATACCGTCAGCCTCGAGTTTTTTCCTGAGGTTGTCGTACATCACTTGCACGGTGATGGCCACTTTGTAGCCGCCCTTCACTTTTCTGCGATCTTGGCCTGAAGGCATACCATCCGTGGTCAAGTTGACGAATTGGAGGTAACCACCAGCGGTCTCAAAGAAATCATAGAAGTAGTCGATGTTGTCTTCAAGGACCTTATCCTTGGTTCCAGGAGCAACGATAGGCGGAGTCTTGGGATTGCCAGGAACACCACGGAACAAGCAGGCGTGAATGGCATTCTTCTTGGCTTGCATGATGGCTTTGTCAACTTTACGGCCATACCCCCAAACCTTAATGACTTTGGTGCCGTCTTGACCCACGCTGACAGATGAGACTTCATAGTTGTCCCAGTCACGGAACAGCTTCATCCTTTGAATTGCATTTTGAGCTTTTGCCATGGGCATCATAAACAGGATGGCCAGCATAAAAACTAATGTCTTCTTCATTTTGATGTAGTTTTAATTAGGTTATTTTTAATTGTTTGTTTTAATCGAATGAGTTGGTCAAAACTCTCAAGTTGGACTGTCCAGTATTGTTTTAACAAAGAACGTGCCAAACATGGAATAATGTTAGAACGAATATCTTGCGCCTAAACCAAGGCCTAAACCATAACGATTCTTGATCTCAGGATAGTACTTTCCTTCAGCAAAGGCCTTTGAATAATCGGCTTGGATGAAGATTCTGACGCAGTGGATGGGTTGGACGGAGAACTTCAAACCACCTTCACCGAAGAAAGTGCTGAATTGACCTTTATCCTTTTCTTTATCATACAATTCTTCTTCTTTGGGAGATCCTACAGCATCCATACCAACCTTGAAATAAGGCTGCAGTTCAAACAGTCTGGTCAACGGAATGCCATATCCAGCACCGAGACCTAAGCTCATGAACATACCAGTATCACCTTTCTTAAGGTAGGGTTTGTAGTCTATTTGATTTTCATAATCTGTGTTACCCAAGTCTGTAGGAATTGTTCCAGCATCGAAACCGACGTATGCCATACCATAGAGACACATACCCCAATTGTTGATGTGGGCGAGGTAGTCAATGTCAGCATAGACAGTAGAAACACCACCAATGGGTCTCACGCCGAGGCTGACGCCAACCTTGAAGTCTTTGGCTTCTTGCAGCAACATGCCTTCTTCGAGGTGACGGCCATGGACTTGGAAGAAGCGGGAAGTGGGCATTTTACCATCAGCGATTTTCCTGTTGTCCGCAATGGAGGTAGCTCTGACGAAACCGTATCTCACCTTGCGCAACACAGTGGTGTCGTTGCCTTGAGCGGTCTTGGCGTCGGCTTCAGTGTAAGCAAACACTTTATAGCGGTCGCCATTCTTCAGATTCTCCTTTTTACCAATCTTGGCGGTAATGGGGTGGGTGGTGACGATGTCGGTCTTCACTTGCCATGCGTCAATGTTCTTTTCGAGGTTGTGAAGGATTCTCTTGAAAGTGTCGTCGATGGCAGCCTGCTCAGTCTTGCCTGATCCATGTGAAGTGGTGGCAGAGGTAGTCTTCATAGGAACTTGGAACTCATTGTAAGCCTTTTTCTTGGCAGCCTTGGTGGCAGCATTGTCCTCATCTTGGATCCACATGTGGTCGAACAGGTCGGTCAGCATGTCTTGGGTGAAATCAAGTTGATAGACGTAGGCAGCCATGTCAGCTGCATATGTGACGGTCACCTTACCGGTCTTTTTGTCCTTAGTTTCTTTCTTCTCAAGTTTCTTCAGGTCGAAAACGACGACATAACTGTTGTTGATGAGTTTTTCGCCCATGTCAGCGAGCTGAACGTTCTTTGAGGCCTCTTGGATCATGACTTCCTTGTCGGTGACATTGTAAAGGCTTCTCTGCTGAACCAGTTCATAGCTCAATTTGCCATCTTTGTCAGGTTTGAACCAATAATTGAGAATTTGTTTGCCAATGCCTTGCTGGTTGAGACCGTTCACAACGGCAAACGATCCCACTTCGCCTCTTTTCTTGTCGGAGCGCATCGAAGTGACACCGATTTCGTTCTTGTCATACTTATCACCGAAGTCGATCTTGTTGATGTACTCGTTGACCATGTTGTCGAATCTGTCGCCATACGCAATGTACATTTTGGAAATGCTGTTACGCTGGTACGAGTCACTCAATTCACCTCTGTTGCTGTCAAAATCTTGTGCAAAGGCAAAGATTCCACTCACCATCAATAAGGCGAGGACAAAGATTCTTTTAGTAAATAAATTCATGATGTTTTTGCCATTTTATTTTCCATCTGGCCCATCGGATCTAAATTAATTATTGATAAGGTTGTTGTTGATTGTTTTCAAAGTGATGATTCTATGATTAGAACGAATATCTTGCACCAGCACCAATGCCTATGCCATTACGGCTATCACTGTTAAATCCAGGTCCAAAACCTCCAGAAAGGTTGAGGTCGAGAAACAGTCTAAAGCAATGGATAGGTTGGAAAGAGAACTTGGTTCCAAAATAACCATACAGGCCTGAATAATTCGCAATATTCTCGTAATCGGCCAATCCTTCAGCTTCGATATCAAGACCGGCCTTGATGTAAGGTTGTAGCTCAAACATTCTCGAGAGGGGGAAGCCAATGCCATAGCCAATGCCCACGTCAAAGGTGGCGTCTACACTAAAGCCGAAGTTGGTTATAAAGTATTGGCAAACACCTAAGTTACCAATGTGGAGGAGGTAGTCGATGTCGGCATAGGCAACAGAAACACCTGGATAACCGAATCCAATAGAAACGGCCATCTTTTTGTCTTTGGCTTCTTGGAGCAACATACCTGGCTCGAGATGACCGCCATGAATCTGGTAGAATCGCGACATGGGTGTCTTGCCGTCGGCCACTCTATTGTTGTTGGCAATAGTCGTAGCTCTGACAAAGCCTTTCCTTACCTTGCGCAGCACGATGGTGTCGGTGCCACGGGCGGTCTTGCCAGCAGCTTCCTTATAGGCAAACACTTTGTAACGGTCGCCGTTCTTCAGGTTCTCCTTGGTGCCGATTTTGGCTCTAATGGGGTGGGTGGTGACGATGTCGGTCTTCACTTGCCAAGCGTCAATGTTCTTTTCAAGGTTGTGGAGGATGCTGGAGAAAGTGGCGTTGATGGCAGCCTGTTCGCTCGCGCCCGAACCACGCACGGTGGTGGAGGCGGCACTCTTCATTTTGACCGTCATATCGTCATAAGCCTTTTTCTTGGCGGCCTTGACAGAAGCATTGTCGGTGTCATAAATCCACATGTGGTCGTAAAGGTCAATCAACATGTCGGGTGTGAAGTCGAGCTGGAAAGCATAAGCGGCCATGTCAGCGTAGTAGGTGATGGTCTTTTTGCCCGTCTTCTTGTTGACGTATTCTTTCTTTTCAACTTTCTTCAGGTCGAAAACGACGACATAACTGTTGTTGATGAGCATTTCGCCCATATCGCGGAGGTGCGACACCTTCGAAGCTTCATCGATCATGACTTCCTTGTCGGTGACATTGTACAAGCTTCTGGATTGAAGCAGTTCGTCGTTCATCATACCATTGCTGTCGCGGTTGAGCCAGAAGGAGAGGATTTTTTTGCCAACCTGTTGTTGGTCGAGGACGCTTTGCACAGCGAAAGAGCCCAATTCACCTCTCTTCTTGTAGGTGCGGAACTCTCTCATGCCAATTTCATTTTTGTCAAATTTCTCGCCGAAGACAACAAAACTATTCATATACAAGTTCATCATGCCATCAAAACGGTCACCATAGGTGACATACATCTTGGTGATGCTGTTACGCTGGTATGAATCGCTCAATTTGCCCCTGTTGCTGTCAAAGTTTTGGGCGAAGGCGAATATCCCGCTTAATATCAGTAAAGTAAAAAGAAAGATTCTCTTCGTAAAAACGTTCATATTTCACCGCCGCGTTATATCCCATCCGGCCCATCGGTTTTGATAATGATTTTAGTTAGTTTTGTTTGTTTTACACCGCAAAGATAAGGCTTTTTTTGAAACATGAAACTATTTTATCATTTTTATTGACGGTAATGTATGTATGTATGTATGTATGTATGTATGAGAGTTTACATATCATTGTTTTTCAGTTGTTTGTTGTTTCTTGCTACTGATGCTTAGCATCACGATAGCGAAAAGCATGACAAAAACGGCAGCCCATTGGGTGTATGAGTAAACCGTTTTATTAACAAAAAAGTCGAGTGCCACGGCAGTGATGGGATACATCAGTTCGAGGAAAGTGGACAATGATGCCTTCACATGACGTAGGCCGTAGTAATAGAGGAAGATAGCTCCAGAACCAGTGGTCAAGCCGATGAGGGCAATGAAGATCCAGTTACGTTGCGTGATTTGTGGGAAGTCGCCGATGTGACCCGAGCACAGCACGATGACGAACATGATAAGTGTGGTGAAGCCGTAGCGGAAGAAGGTGGAACTGACGAAAGAATAGTTACCCAAAATCTTTTTGGAGAATACCGTGGAACTGCCAAAGGAGAAGGCCGCCAGCAATGACAGCAGGGCGGCATAGATTGTGGTGATGCCTTCGGTGCTGAAGTCGGGAAGAGACCAGCCGAAAGTGAGAAAATAGCCTGCAACAAGGGCCACGCAAGCCCAAATTGCGAAGTGCTTCTTGATGCGTTCTTTCAGTATGATACGGGCCAGAATGACGGCAAAGACAGGTTGCAGTTTTTGAAGCAATACCACAACGGAAAGACTGTTGAAATGCAAGAGAAACAGCGACTTGACAATGGCCAAGGTGCCCAAGGCTCCGCCAAAAAGGGCAATGAGCGTGAAATAGAGCAGGTCGGAACGCGTCATGGTCTTCAGGTGACGGTATTCCTTGAAAAAGAAAACGTTCATCAGAAGGAAGGGGAAGAGATGGATGATGAAGACCACGAAGGCTGTGTTGAGGTTGTATAGCTGAGGTGTGAGCAGGATGCCGTCAATGCCCCAAAACATGGCTGAAAGAGCTACAGCAACCGCTCCTAATGCTTGTGGATTGTTGTTTTGTATTTTCATTCCGGTGGTTTGTCGTTTGGATCGCTTATTTTATGGGGCAAAAGTAGTAATTTTACCGATTCAGTTGCCTTGATTGTATTTGATTCTTGTAGCGATTTCCCGGATTGCCTTAAATCCTTCTGGAATCGGGAACATTGCAAAAGTGTGGAACATGCCTTCGAATTCGCGGAAAAGGCCTGTCTTTCCAGCAGCTTCATAACGCTCCTTGAGAAACAGCGCATCGGGCTTCAGGATTTCGTTGGTGCCATAATACACGCTCAAGTTGTGGATGCCGCTGAAATCGCCGAAGATGGGGCTGACCCACGGATGTGTAGCGGGCATGTCGCCTTGCCAGATGGCGTTCAATTGGATGATTCGGTCGAGTTGCAACATGGGGTCGAGGTCTTGCAAGGCACGCATTTCTTGTTCTTTGGAGTAGCTTAAGTCAACGCAAGGGGAGAGTAAAGTAATGGAATTTGGCTTTCTCCAATTGTTTTTGTGAGCTTCTTGTGCTACGACAAGACAAAGGTGAGCCCCTGCCGAGTCGCCCACAAGATAGATTTCATCATAACATTCTGATTCAGAAATCGTTTTGTAGTATTCAGTCAAGGTTTTCACCGCAAAGGCACAATCGTAGTCTGGCGACTTGGGATAGACGGGCATCAAGGTGTCGGAATGGGTGCGCAGGCTAAGGTCGTGCAGGAAGCGCCAGTGGAAAAAAACGGGCGGGTAGATAAACGCGCCCCCGTGGATGTAGAAAATGAGTTTGTGCGAGCCTTCATCGTGCTTGAAGACTTGCATTTCAAACCCTTTTGTGGCTACATACTTCTCTTCGGTAAAATAACCTCTGAAATACCTTGGCACACGGACAGGACGTTTGTTTTCGCGGCGGCAATGCTCCAACTCGGCCTTCACTTCGTCGGGCGTGGCATCGCGCAACGACTTGAACATCAATCGCAGATATTTTTCCGTAAAAGTAACCCCTGCGTTCATGTTTAGCGTTTTTGGTAAATCTTCAGGTCAAACATGGCGGCAGCAGCGATGATGTGGTCGAAAATGTCACTTTGGATTTCCTCATAATTGACCCATTGCTTGTCGCTGCTGAAGGCATAAATCTGCATTGGCACACCAAACTCAGTAGGCTGCAGTTGACGCACCATCATGGTGAGGTTGTGGTTCAGTTTCGGGTTGTTGTTGATGTAGGCCTTGATGTAGGCGCGGAAGATACCCAAGTTGGTCTGCTGGCGACCGTTCATGATCTCGCTGGTATCGATGCCGTTGGCCCTGTTGTATTCCTGGATGTCTTCTTCTTTTTGGGTGATATAGTCCTTTACGAGGGCATAATGCTTATATTTTTCCAACATCTCGGGCGTACAATAGTGGATGGTGTTCACGTCGATGTTGATGCTACGCGCAATGCGACGTCCGCCCGACTCCGACATGCCGCGCCAGTTGGTGAACGGAGCAGAAACCAAGGTGTACGTTGGGATGGTGGTGATGGTGTTGTCCCAGTTCTGCACCTTAACGGTAGTGAGGTTGATTTCCTGCACCGTGCCGTCTGCCTGCCCCATCACAATCCAATCTCCGATACGAAGCATGTCGTTCACGGAAAGTTGGATACTACCCACGAACCCCTTGATGGAGTCTTGGAAAATCAACATGAGTACGGCAGAGAGAGTACCCAAGCCGATAACGATGGTGCCGACACTTTTTCCAAGCAGAAAAGCGGTGATGAGCAACACGCAAACGGCATACAATATGCCCTTAGTAACCTGTATCAAACCCTGTATGGGTTTGATTTTTGACATCTCAAACGAATTGTAAAGGTCGTGTGCGGTATTGACCAAAGAAATAAGTATGGAAGTATAGACGATGATTTCGTATATCTTGGCCAGTTTGATGACGACAGCCTCAGCATCGGGAAAGGTCGGAAGGACATCGTCAGCGTAATATCTGACAAGAATGGCCGGAATGAGAAGACAAATGCGGATGAGCACCTTGTTTTTTATAAGCAAGTCATCGTATTTTGAAGGGGTCTTCTTGATGATGATGTATACTGTCTTCTTAATCAAAAATTTGGCAAGAAAATAAAGCAAGACACCCACGGCCAACAAGGTGACAATGGCGATGCCGCCGGCAAGACCATTGGTGAGGGTAGGGGAAAAATTCATTTTTTCTCCAATACCACGAAGTATTTCCAAATATTTTTCAATCATAGTCCGCTGATTTTCGTTTTTGAATAGCCTTTTTGAAGTAGCAGAGCCAACACCTTCTCACGGAAGTCACCTTGCAGCAAGATTTCGCCGTCTTTCACACTGCCACCTACACCACAAGCCGATTTCAGCTCCTTGCCCAACACAGTTAAGTCAAAATCGGAGCCCTGGAAACCTGTGATGAGGGTTACTTTCTTTCCGGCACGCTGCTTCTTGTCAAGCATGATACGAAGGTTTTGCTTGGAGGGTTCTAAAGTCAGAATTTCTTCTTCACCATAGTCAAAGACGAAATTAGGATTCGTGGAATAGACGGTTCCGTTATTGTCGCTCTTGTGTTTCATAAATGGAGTCGTTGCTTAAAGTTATGGTGTCAATAAACTTTAAATTATTATAAATCATTCTATTGTTGTATTCCTCAAGGTAGTGGTAGAGCTTCTCAAAGATGTCGGGACATTGTAGGCGGCCATAGAGGTTATCGTTCAGGAGCGGGTCAAGGTGGGGCTTGAAGATGCCGTAAGGCTGCTGGCCGTCGCTTTGTACCAGATAAGTGCCATCGCAATACTGATAGGTGAGGTTGAAATAGCTGATGAAGGTCTGTTGGGTGCTGTCGTTGAATAGGTTACGGCCGAAGCAAAATAAGGTGTCGTTAACGTTCAAGGCAGAAAGGACAGAAGGACCGACGTCAATCTGTTGCGCAATTTCGTCACAAGAATTCGCTTCAATGTGTTGAGGCCAATAGAATGCCAATGGGATGGCGTACATGCCCCAATGGTTGCTGTATTCGGGTTGGAAATGCTCGCTGTTCGAGTAGTCAGAAGTGATGACAAACAGGGTATTGCCAAACCAAGACATTTGCGAAGCGGTCTGGAAAAAGTCGCGCAAGGCGCAGTCGGTATAGTAAACGGTTTTCTCAAAGCCAGTCCAATAGTAGCTTTCATCAGGGAAAACAAAGTCTTTGGGTACTTTGTATGGATAACGTGAAGATAGCATATAAACGGCCGTGGCAAAAGGCTGGTGGAGACGGTTCAAAGTGTTGGCGGCGTATTGCAGGAATGGGCCGTCATGAATGCCCCATTGTCCATCATAGTCATTGTCATCACCATATTCAATGCGACCGAAATAGTTCTTGAATCCAGCACGTCGGGAGAACTGGTCGAATCCCATTATGCCGTTGCTGCCGCCGTGCATGAAGGTAGTTGTATAACCGTGTGCTTGCAAGCATTGGGCGAAAGCATCGAAGTCGTTGTCAGCATATTTCGAGTTGATGAAGTCGTCATCCATCAATGAGGGGATACCGGCTAAAAGTGCCGGTAAGGCCTCCACGCTGCGGCGACTGTTGGAACGGCCGTCGAAAGTGAGGCTTTGCGAAAGAAGAGAGTCCAAAAAAGGTGTAAGACTAAAACGGTGTTCGGGGTTGTAATACCCAATCATTTCCTGTCCGATACCTTTCATGATGATGACGACCACATTGGAGGGAAGTGTATCAGTTGCTAGGCTGTCCGTCACGATAAAACGGTTGGAAATGAGGTCGGTATGGATAAAGTCGGGATTGAATTCATGGAAATGATGATGGCTTGTTGGCGAGGTTTCATGGCTGCTGAGGATGCAAAAGGGCGTGTTAAGCAGGATAGGCTTGTTTTGAGGAGTAGTATAGCGCATGGCCATATCCGTGTTGATGTGACGGGCTTTCAACTCATTGCGCCAGGCAAAAAGGGTGAGTGCCATCATGAGAATCAAACTGACGACCTGCCGCAAGCGCCACCTTTTTATGATATGTTTTTCGTCTTTGCGAAGTTGGGTATGTTTTGCTACAACATTGAGAATCAATATGAAAAGGATGTATATAACCAGAATGTACCAATGGTCGAACAACACCTGCCTGACAGTTCCCCACGAAATTTCGTCGGAAACACGCAATAGTTTTAGGAAACTAATGCTGAGATGCCGGCCGAAATAACGGAAAGTGATGATGTCGATAAAATTAAGAAGTATCGCTATTGCATTGGTTGTCATATAGATAAAATCCGAAGCCTTTTGTGGGAGGCGATTGAAGATAATGGGTGAAGGGAAGCAATAATAAAGAATGAGTGGCAGATTGATGACTACGGTGACAGCCAAGTCGAAGCGCATTCCGTAGAAAAAGAGGAATAAAGCCTCGCGAAAATGGATTTGTTGGAAGAATTGCATATTGAGGAGATAAAGCATCCAACGGCTGATGCTAAGGGCCAACAGGCTCGCCATCAGTCTGTATACAAGCAGGATAGGTGGCGATGACAGCCATTCCTCTCTCCGTTTTTTCCTCACCTGATAGTTCATGCAACTCTCATTTGAGGCGCAAATGTAGAGAAAAAAGTTTATTTTTGCGCAAATTTCGGTGATAAGTAAGTAGTCAAAATTAAGCTGCATAATGAGAGTAGTTGACGAAGAGGGATTTTCCAACCGAGGCCAAGGCCCTGTCGGTGATGTAGAAGAGGGA
>CAJOIF010000036.1 GCA_905234765.1 uncultured Bacteroidales bacterium | reverse complement strand
ACGACGGAGTGATAGGATAAATGGCGGCCACTTCACTGAACATGTAGGCAACATGGGCCGCAGCCTGGTTACCATCGCATGTCAAAAATTTCTTTTCTGTCATTTCTTAAATGTTTAAGTTTTGATTATGAATTAGTTACGTTGTTTTTAATTACTCTTTTTGGTCAAATGACCACAAATCACCTCCGCTGGAGTTTCCATTTTGGTAAAAGCAAATATCCGCTTACCAAGGTCTTTAAGAGATGCCCCAATGTGGTACACATCTTTTTTGTCGATGATGAGAAAACGGTCATGGTAGTTTTCATTGATTTGGATTTCAATCGGAGGATATTGTTTGTTCAGCTTGTCAATGTCAAGTTGCAAGGTTTGAGAGATGGAACGACTGATAATTGTTGCCTTAACTTTTTCATCGCGTTTCGACAACATCAGCAACACCGACTCGTCAATATAATTATCGATAAGGATTATACTTTTCTTGGCCGACTTTATCAAATCTGTTGCAAAAACATATGCATCGAAAATCTGTCCGTTATAGAACACTCCTTCTTTCGGTGGCAACGATGTGTGCACAAAGAAATCAACCTGCTCTTTCAACTCATGGATTTGTTCCGTATGCTCTTGCAATTGATGGTCAATGCGTTGTTCCATATACATCACATGCTGGTTGATGCTGTAGCCACGCAGAAGATACTCTTTCAGCACCCGACTTGCCCATTGGCGGAACTGCACGCCACGAATAGAATTGACTCTATATCCTAAGCTGATAATCATATCGAGGTTATAGAACGTCACTATGTGGGTCTGTGTTTTACCTTGTAAAGCACCATGTTGAGTGGTAGTTGCATTTTTTGCAACAACCAGTTGCTCCTGCAATTCTCCACATTCGAAGATGTTCTTGATATGACGCGAAATGGTCGACTTATTGCGCTGGAACAACTCAGACATTTGATCTAATGTCAACCACACGGTTTCGTTTGCCACTTGCACTTCAAGTTGCACTACACCGTCGTTGCTATTATAAACAACGATGGATTCGTCAGATGGTTGATATATTGTCAAATTGCTATTCAATGTGTTTCAGCATTTTACAAAGGAATTGACCCTCGCATTTGTTCCATATAGAATTGGCCGCAAAATTAGACATTCCACCGCAAATAAACAACCTTAGATAAAAAAAGATTTTTTCGACAAAAAATCACATTTTTTAACCATCTATTGAAATAATTTGTACTTTTGCAGGCTCAAAATCAGAAAACAACATCAAATAACAACATTAAACTAATTAAAAATGAAAAAGTTATTCTTAACTTTAGGTCTGGCCAGTCTCTTTATGGTGGCCTGCAACAACACTCCTAAACAAGAGGAAGCTACCGAGCCCGAGACTCCCGCTACCGAAGTCGTCGAGGAAGAGCACAACTGCCCCATGCACGCTCTGAAAGAAGAGTATGCCAAGTGGGACGAAATGACCGACGAGGCCAAGGCCGAACTGAACAACAAGGCCGCCGAAATTTTCAACGCCATGGACGCCGAAATGGAAGCCAAGAAGGCTGAGATGGAAGCCGCCGGTGAAGTCTGCGAGAAGATGGCCGAGATGACCGAAGAGCAAAAGGCCGAGTGCGAAGCCAAATGCGCCGAGATGAAGGCCGCTTGGGAAAACTTCGCCAACATGACCGTTGACGAGCAGAAGGACCTCATCATGAAGCGCCTCGGTGGTTGCTGCAACCACGAAGGTGAAAAGGGCTGCTGCAAGCACGGTGAAGAAGCTCCTGCCGAGACTCCTGCTGAAGTTGCCGACTAATTAGAGCCAAAAGACAAGAAAAAAGAGGACTGAAAAGTCCTCTTTTTTTGTGCCATTCAATGTCCTTGCGTTTTTTTTCATTACCTTTGCGCCAATGAAAACCTGCCACACCATAGGTCTTGCATTGTCGCTCATCATCGCTGCCTGTAGCCAGCCCCATAGCGACACACCGCTGCCATCCGTCTGGGATGCCTCGCCCGAATTGGCCGCCATCGACAGCATGATGTGGCAGCGGCCCGACAGTGCGTTGGTCATGCTGCTGGATTACCTCTCCGATGACAGCAGAGACAGCGCTGGCAACGTCTCCTCTCAGTGCGATGTCCATTACGCCCAATTGCTGGCAGCGGAGTTGCTCTACAAGAACGATTATGAGCAAACCAACCGCAAGGAATTGCTGCAAGCCGTGGCCTATTTCGACAACTTTTGCCCCGCGCAAAACGACCGCATCGTTTTCCTTGACGCCCGCGCCCATTACATCAACGGGGTGGGCTATTACGAGCACGACAGCGTGGTGGAGGCATGTACCGAATACATTAAGGCATTGGAGACGATGGAAGGGCATTGCAGAATGGATAATTTAGCAGGACATAAGGTGAGGTTTATGAGCCTGACTAACAACCGTCTTGTGGATTTGTTTTCTGCTCAATTTATGCAAGAACCTGCCATCATCTGTGCCAAGCAATCCTTGTTATATGATGAGATTGAGCCCAATTCACCATATAATCGCGCTAACATCTTGTATAGAATTGGATTGCAATATGACAAATTGAACAAATTGGATAGCGCATCTTTCTATTATGAAGCATCATTAAATGCCTTTCCAGATAGACGCACTTTAGTTTACAGGGATTTGATTGCTTCTCGGGCTTTGCTTGAATACAATTCACACCGTGATACTATAAACGTTTTAGATAGTCTGAAGTCTTTAATCATACAAGCTACCGACGAAGCCGAAAGATTAGCGAGAATGTTTACCATTGGTGCAATTTACTACATGGAAGAGCAATACGATTCCGCCAAAGTCTACCTAATACCCGTATATGAATATGAAAAAAACGAGACAAATAAAAAGTTGGCGGCAGAGCGGCTACGTAAAATTGCCTTTGTTGAGAAAGACTCCCTGAAAGTAAATGTGTATTCCCAAGTTTTAGTTGAAAATCTAGACACAGAAGCTAGTGCTAATGCTCAAGTCTCATGTCTTGAGAACCTATTTAACAATTACCTAAGCAAAAAGAAAGAAAAGCATACCTTACAAGAGCGAAGTGATGCCATTTGGAAAACTGGCAAGAGAATCATTGCCATTGCTATCGTACTCGGTACTTTCATTATCACTTTGATGAAATACCGTAACAGGAAAAAAGTGAAAAAAATTCATGACACGGAGAAAAAGCGCCATACGGAAGTCATAGAAGCCGAAAGGCAGGCCCACAATAGAGAAAGATCGGCCTTGTCAGAGCGACTGAAGCGGAGTAACCGAGAATTACGTAAATTAAAAGAGCAAATTAAACAACAAGAGAATTTGCCAGTCAAAGGAGAACAAGCGACTAGTTTCACCGAAGAGCCCATTTACCTTCTCATTATGGAGCGGGTAAGAGAAGGGCGTTTCCTCTCACAAATGGATTGTAAAATTTATAAGGAATATGCCTTGGAAAAGGAGCAACTTTCAGCATTACGAAATGCAACAGACCGCCATTTTGAACATTTTACCACCCGTATTAGCAAGGCTTATCCAGAACTCACCCGCGGCGATCTCGACTATTGCTGTCTCTACCTACTAGGGCTATCGGATGCCGACATTGCTGCACTAATGCAGCGAGCTTACAACACCGTCAACGAACGCAGCAACAAGTTGAAAAGAATTTTCGGCAACAAAAACGCACTCCCCATTACCTTACAAGCCATAGCAAACGGATCTACATCATTTTGATTAACAAGTTATTAATAAAAAACCCGAACAAATCCGAACATAGTTTTTCTTGACAGCAGAGGCAAAGCCATCCTAATTTCGTGTCGCATTAACACATATTTGCGATGAAAAAATTAACACAAATGGTTCTGATGCTCTGCTTGGTCCTTTCGGGAGCATGGTGCTACGCCCACGGCGCGGCCAGAACGGAAAGCGAGAAAGGTAAAGATGGTGTTCCTATTACCGTAATACAAAGTGTACCTCAAAGTGGTTCGGAAAAGAGCCATTCTATTATTCCTACTCTCAACGGCCATTACCTCACAGTAGTATTCACGGAAAACCTTGGTCAAGTGAACATTGAGATCACTTCCATCCTGAACGATTACTTAGAAACAGACTACGTCCTTACACCTAACGGCTTGTTGTTTTACATCCCGTTCACCGGCGATTACATTATCACCTTTACTCTGCCCAATGGCGATGAGTATTATGGCGAGTTTACCGTAACAGATTAATCATCATTCATCAACTATTCAATCAATTATTAACACCAATCATCATGAAAAGAATTTGGAGTCCATCCTTAGGCAAAACAATCTATTGAAATAATTCTCCAATTCCTTGCAGCCATGAAAAAGTTTATTTATCTTTGCGGCATGATGTTGCTTAGTTTGGACATAATGGCGCAGATTGACTTGAACGACCAGAACTGGGATACTATTGTACACGACGACTTCACAACCTTAGGTCGTTTTTGGTATAATTGGTCTTTCATAAGTAATGATGGATTATGGAGAGCCTATCCAGGAAGTGGGGTTACACATGGTAATGAATTAATGATATATCAATATGATCAATGCCATTTTAATGAGACAAACCATACCATGGAACTCGTTGCCGAATATGACACAAATCATTTAATCCCACTCAATCAATACGCCTTACCTGCCTGGATGCAGAGCGGCAATGGTGGCCCAGGTTATCCAAATGGCGACAGCCTATTTTATTTCTCAGGAGAAATTGATTATGTTAACAGACAACGAAACTCCGAAGAAGGAATATTTCGATATGGCTATTTTGAAATACGATGCAAGTTGCCGATACATCAAGGTGCTTTCCCCGCATTTTGGCTTTGGCACGCTGATACACTACTATCAGACCCCCATTATGAAGAGATTGATATCTTTGAGTATTCTTGGTTATATGAGGATCTTTATTCGAATCAACACTATTCACCAAATCCTCATGGAGCAGGTAACCCATTTTGTTTCACTTCGGGACTATATTACAACGACACTTCCGCATACTGTGGCTATAAGGTCTCCTTTGCCAGAAACTTCCCGATGATTACTGATTCACTAAACCATTGGCACGTTTTTGCTTGCGAATGGATGCCCGAACATATCATATGGTATTGTGATGGACAAGTGGTCAATGAATTCCATGATATTGCTCGGATTCCACACCATGCCCTTATTTTGAAAACCAATTATGCAATAGACGATTATGCTCTACAAAACTACAAGAAAGGGAATCCTCCAGAATGGAGAGATACTGACACCATGTGTATTGATTATATTAATGTTTATCAACTAGCATGGGATTGTGATGATGACGAAACCATAGCATGCCAGTTGGATTTGGACACTTTTGACTATGCTGTAAAAAACAGCATCTCTATTACAGCTGCCCAAGAGCTAGTAAAAGTAAATGACACGGAAAAAGTGACTTTCCGAACCTCAAATTACTTTGAAATCACTGGCCCTTTCCAAGTGGACAACGGCGGGGAGCTGACGATCATCATGCAAAGCTGCCCTTAATGACGAGTAACAAATATTACTAATCTAAAAAGAAGACAATGAAAAAGTATCTCATCACACTGCTTATAGCAATCACATGCTTTCAGATGGCTCATGCCCAAACGGAGAACTATCTTCTCTATAAGGAATACGCCCCCGACTATTGGGTTGTCCTGACACCAGAAAATCACTTTGATATCGACATAGACGATGATGGAATTGCCGATGTAAGATATGAAGTTGTTTGGGGAGTTAATGGTCATAATGCAATATCAGAAACGCTAACTATCAACGGATGGCTAGCGTGCAGTTATTGCACATTTAATATTGGTTATGAGAACGTTTTTTCTAACCTATCCATTCCACTGAACGACACCTCTCTAGTTTGGGGAGAATTGTGTCTTTTTGAATCGTTGGTGCAGCATCCTAATACAGATCCTTTGGTATACAAAGTTTCATTGAGACTTCAAGATGGCGAGGATTACTATTATGGATGGGGCGAATTCGAAGAAATCCGTGAAGCATCCTATGACAGAGGACGCTTCCGTGTAGTCCGAACTTGCTATTGCGCCATTCCCAACTATCCTCTTGTTTGGGGACAAACCAGCCTCACAGAAGACGTTGGCGAATACGAAACCACAACCTTCGCCGCCCTCCACCCCAACCCCACAAACAGTTCCTTCACCATCACTGGCAATGGCCTGAAAACTGCCGAAGTGCTTAACACTCTCGGGCAGCAAGTGGCCACATCGCAAGGCCAGGGCGAGACGATACAAGTCGACATCACCAACCTGCCCGCAGGCATTTATTTCGTCCGCATCACGGATGAAGAAGGACGCAAATGCGTGCGAAAAGTGGTGAAAGAATGACTTAAAAACACAAACCAACAAAAAAAGAGGGCTCAGGCCCTCTTTTTTTATAAAACCCATCCCGACCAAACCCTATTTTTCGTACTTTTGCAGTTTTATTAAACTGCGCTGAAAATGTACGCCTTCATCACTGGTAAAGTAGCCGAAAAGTCGCCCACCTGCGTCGTCCTCGACAACCAAGGCATTGGCTATTGCATCAACATCACACTCAACACTTTCACCGCCATCGGCGAGAAGGAAGAAGTGCGTCTCTACGTCCACGAGCAAATCCTCGAGGACGCCTACCATCTCTTCGGTTTCTTTACCGCTAAAGAGCGCGACCTCTTTGAAATGCTCATCACCGTGTCGGGCGTGGGCTGCAACACGGCACGACTCATCCTCAGCTCGCTGACCGTCAGTGAGTTGAGCAACGCCATCGCCAACGACGACGTGAAGACCATCCAAGGCGTGAAAGGCATCGGCGCCAAGACCGCCCAGCGCATCGTCATCGACCTGAAAGACAAACTGAAGAAAAACGACTTCCCGACGGAAATTTTCGCCACGGCGGACAATACAATCAAGACCGAAGCGTTATCAGCATTGACGATATTGGGCTTCAGCAAAGCCGCTGTCGACAAGGCCCTCGACAAGCTGCTCAAACAGATGCCCGACGCCAACGTCGAAACCCTTATTAAGGAAGCACTTAAAGTGTTGTAAACCAACTAAGAAAGAATAATGACAAAACGCCATATCCTCCTGTTTCTTATCGCGGCATCCGTCCTGTTGCCTTTTGCACGACTGACGGCTGCCGATTTATTACCGTTACCCCTGCCCTACACCTACGACCCCTACACCGTTGAACCTGACACGACCAAGATCATCTACCCCATCCCCACCACTACGGGCAACCCCATCCAAGACCTCAACAAGCAGTCGCCGCTCTACCTCAACGACCCGGCCAACTACAGCACTGAAATCATCTACGACCCCGTCACTCACCAATACACCTTCAAACGCCGCATCGGTGACTTCTACTACGACCCGCCGATGACCCTGTCGGAAAGCGACTTCCTCAAATACCAGAACCAGAAAGGCATACAGGAATACTGGAAAGAACGCCGCAGCCAAAACGCCAACGCCGCCAACAACGGCAACTCACTCATCCCCAAAATGTATATCGGCGGCAAGGCCTTCGAGACCATCTTCGGCAGCAACACCGTCGAAATCCGCCCCCAAGGCTCCGTCGACCTCACCTTCGGCGACAAATACACCTACCGCGACGACCCTTCCTTCAGCGAACGCCGCAAGAAACACAACGACTTCATCATGGACATGGACATCCAGATGAACGTCATGGCCAAAATCGGTGAAAAAATCACCTTCAACATCAACAAGAACACCAAGGCCACCTTCAACTACCAAGACAAGCTCGACCTGAAATACACCGGCAAGGAAGACGAAATCATCCAACTCTTGGAAGCTGGTAACGTCAACTTTCCACTCAACAGCACCCTCATCAAGGGCACCCAACAACTGTTCGGTATCAAGAGCAAACTGAAATTCGGCAGAACCACCATTTCGTCCATCGTTTCCTATCAAGAGAGCGAATCGCAGAACATCACCGTGCAAGGAGGCGCACAGACCAACGAATTCGAACTCAGCTGCTTGGACTACGAAGAAAACCGACACTTCTTCCTCAGCCAGTATTTCCGCGACCAATACGAGGCCGCCCTCTCCACCCTACCCACCGTCACTTCGAGCATCAACATCACGAAGATTGAGGTATGGATCACCAACACCAACGCATCTTCACAGAACACCCGTAACATCCTCGCCCTCACCGACTTGGCGGAAGGCAAGGAAGATTGGATCTCCAACGAGGAAATCACTCCTGCCAACACCAGCCGCATCTATCCGCGCAACGCCGCCAACAACCTGCTCACCCGCATGGACACCACCCAGATACGCAACATCAGTTCGGTGACCAATTACATGACCAACGACCCCATGCGCATCGGCAAGACAAGTTACATGGTGTCGGGCCGCGACTTCGAGAAGGTGGAAAACGCCCGACGTCTGAGTTCCTCTGAATTCTCGCTGAACTCCAAACTGGGTTTCATCTCCCTCAACGTCACGCTCAACCCAAACCAGTCATTGGCCGTGGCCTACCAATATACTATCGTCGGTTCCGATGAAGTGTACCAAGTCGGTGAATTCTCCGACCAAGGCATCAACGCACCCAACGTACTGGTCACCAAGCTCCTGCGTGGCACCACCGTCAACACCAAGATGCCCATTTGGAACCTGATGATGAAGAACGTGTACAACTTCAGGGCCTACCAAGTCAGTTCGTCCGACTTCATGCTTTACATCTTCTACAACGGCAACTCCAACACCACTCCGATGGGTTACTTCACGGAAGGATCGCAAAAAGGCGTGTCGTTGCTTTACCTGATGGGCTTGGACCACCTGACCTCGCAAAACAACCCCGCCCCAGGCGGCGACGGCGTGTTTGACTTCATCGACCAAGCGGCCACCCAAGGCGGCACCATCAACTCATCGAACGGACGCATCTTCTTCCCCTATCTGGAGCCTTTCGGAAAACACATCCGCACCGACGTCTTCCCCAACGAACCCAATCTGGCCGACAAATACGCCTACGACTCCCTGTATACGACCACCAAAACCTTGGCTGAACAATTCTCTGAGAAGAACAAGTTCAGCTTGAAGGGTTACTACTCGTCGCAGTCGGGCAGCGAGATCAGCCTCAACGCCATGAACGTGGCGCAAGGCTCGGTCACCGTGACCGCAGGAGGCGCACAACTCGTTGAGAACGTAGACTATACCGTTGACTACACTTTGGGTCGCGTCACCATCATCAACGAAGGCATCCTCAATTCAGGTACGCCCATCAACATCGCTTTGGAAGCTAACTCTGGCTTCAGCGCTTTGAAGAAAACCTTCTTAGGCACCCGTGTCGAGCATGAGTTCTCGCAAGACTTCCGCATGGGCGGTACCATACTTTACCTTGGCGAGCGTTCCTACACCCAGAAAATCAACTATGGTGAGGAAGCCATCGCCAACACCATCTACGGCGGCGATGTCAGCTACCACACCGAGGCCCGTTGGCTGACCAGCTTCATCAACGCTTTGCCAGGCATCAGCACCAAAGCACCGTCGCGCATCAACGTGGATGGTGAGTTCGCCCGTTTCATCCCGGGCCTGTCGCGCTCAGCCAGCGAACGCGGCACTTCTTACATCGACGACTTTGAAGGGGCCAAGTCAACCATCGACCTGCGTCTGCCTACGCTTTGGGTCATGGCCAGCACCCCACAGAACCAAAACGACCTCTTCCCTGAAGCCGCCTCCAACACAGGCCTCGCCTACGGCATGAACCGCGCCAAACTCGCCTGGTACGTCATCGACAACTCGGTGTTCTACGACAAATACTATAACCAACGGCCCAGCAACGTCACCAATGAGGAACTGTCGAAGAACAGTGTCCGTCAGGTGCTTGAAACCGAGCTATTCCCCACCAAGGACATCGCCACTGGCACACAGACCAATATGAGTGTGCTCAACTTGGCCTACTATCCAGAGGAAAGAGGCCCATACAACTACGACGTGTCACCCACTCCCTATTCGGCCGGTATCGACGCCGACGGCAAACTCATCGACCCGAGAAGCCGCTGGGCAGGTATCATGCGCAGGATGGAAACCACCGACTTTGAAGCCACCAACATCGAATACCTCGAATTCTGGCTGATGGACCCCTTTGCCGATGAGGAATACCAAAACAACCCCGGTAAACTCTACATCAACTTCGGTGACATCTCCGAAGACATCCTCCGCGACGGCCGCAAGTTCTACGAGAACGGACTGCCCACTTCCGAAGTCGTGGAGCATGTTGACACCACCATTTGGGGCCGCGTGCCTACCTTGCAAGACCTCGTAGGCACCTTCAGCAACGAGTCGTCGGCACGTCAGTACCAAGACGTCGGTTACGATGGTCTGCGCGACGAGGACGAACGCAATTTCTTTGAAGACACCTATCTGAACCTTATCCGCAACCGTTTCGGCGAAGGCGCAAAGGCCTATACCAAAGCCAGTAACGACCCATCGGGCGACGATTACCACTATTTCCGCTCGACGGAATGGGACACCGATGCTACCCACTCAAGCATCTTGGAACGTTACAAGAACTACAACGGCCCGGAAGGCAACTCGCCCTCCGACCAACAGCAGACCGAGAGTTACACCACCAGCAACTCCACCATCCCCAACGCGGAAGACATCAACGGCGACAACACCCTGAGCGAGTCGGAACGCTACTACCAATACACCATCGACCTCGACCCCACTAAGATGGTTGTAGGCCGCAACCACATTGCCGACATCTTCGAGTCGACCAACGTCTCGTTGCCCAACGGACAGACTGGCGGTGTCACTTGGTACCAGTTCCGCATCCCCATCAAACAGCCCGACAAAGTGATCGGTCACATTGACGACTACTCGTCCATCCGTTTCATGCGTATGTTTGTCACAGGATTCGAGCGTCCCATCGTGCTGCGTTTCGCCACCATGGATCTCGTCAAAGGAGAATGGAGAACCTACTCGCAAAGCATCCAGGCACCAGGAGAATACATCCCTGACGACATCAACAACGAAACCACCTTCGACATCTCCGCTGTCAGCATCGACGAGAACAGCCGCCGCGAGCCTGTGCCGTATGTCATCCCACCCGGCATCCAGCAGGAACTCATGGTCGGAACGGTGCAGACCACCCGCATCAACGAGCAGTCGCTTCAGATGACGGTCCAAAACCTCACCGACGGCGACGGACGCGCCATTTACAAGACCGCCGACTTCGACCTGCGACAGTACAAATACCTCAAGATGTTCGTCCACGCCGAGGCCGCCCACGAAGATGACCCCTTGGACGACCAAGACCTCACCGTCTTCATGCGACTGGGTACTGACTTCACCGAGAATTACTACGAGTATGAGGTGCCGCTGAAGGTGACCGCCTGGGGCACTCCCTACACCAATAAGGATGCCATCTGGCCTGAAATCAACAACATAGAGATTAAGTTGGAAGACCTTGTGGAAGTGAAACAACGCCGCAACGAAGCCATGAACCAGCCCAACAGCAACGTGCGCCTCAACTACATCTATTCCGAGAAAGACAAGAAAGGCACCGTCGACGGCGAAGACTACTACCACACCATAAAAGTCATCGGTAACCCGAGCATCAGTGACGTGGAAGCCATGATGATCGGTATCCGCAACCCGAAGCGACAAAACCTCGCCAGCAACGACGACGGCCTGACCAAGAGTGCAGTGGTGTGGATCAACGAGTTGCGTCTCACCGACTTGAACAGCAACGGTGGCGTGGCCGCCACAGGCCGTGTGGAAGCCACCCTCGCCGACTTGGGTCGTGTTTCGGTGACAGGCACTTACAGTTCGGCCGGTTTCGGTGCCTTGGATAGTGACATCAAGAGCAACACCTTTGAGGCCAACTCCGCCTTCAATGTGGCCACCGACATCGAATTAGGCAAGTTCATACCGAACACAGGCCTCAAAGTCCCAATGCACTTCGACTACGGCTTCAACACCATCACCCCGCTTTACAACCCCTACGACCCCGACATCAAGCTGAAAGATGCCCTCAAAGCTTTGGATAGTGATGAGGAACGCGAAGAACTCAGCTCCAAGATTCACGATTACACGCGCCATAGGAACATCAACTTCATGAACGTCCGCAAAGAGCGCGTCCAGAAAAAGCGTAAAGACGACGATGAAGGCACGGAGAAACCCAAAGAAAACCCGAGAGACCCCAACAGATCCCTCGGAAACAACCGTCCTAACATGCCGAAGGTGCATTTCTATGACATCGAGAACTTCAACCTCTCGTTCAGTTTCAGCGAGACCTATCAGGAAAACACCGACATCAAGTATTACCTCACCAAGAACTACCGTGGCGGCATAGGATACAACTACGCCGGCAACCCGAAACCCGTAGAGCCTTTCGCCAAAGCCAAATGGGCCTCCAAGCCCTCCATGCAGCTGTTCAAGGACATCAACTTCTTCTATGCACCGAAGAGCATCGTCTTCAACACTGAGATGAACCGCATGTTCTCCGAACGCGAGATGCGCAACAAGAGCGGCGGCGAGATCATCATCACGCCCACCTTCTCCAAGCAATGGGACTGGAGCCGCAACTACCAACTGCGCTACGACCTCACCAAGGCCCTCACCTTCGATTATTCGGCACAGGCCCAAGCCTACATCTATGAGCCTGCAGGCTATGTGGACCGTTCAGAAGACCCCGAGACTTGGCAGAAAAACCGCGACACCATCAAGGACGGATTGAAACATCTCGGTACCATTTCGAGATTCCAACAGAACGCCAATGTCAACTATACGTTGCCCATCAACAAAATCCCGATTCTCAACTGGATCAATGTTACCGCAAGCTACCAAGGCACTTACTATTGGACCGCTTCGGCCTTGTCGGTGCAGGACCGTTTGGGTAACACCATCGAAAACTCCAACAACATCCAAGGCAACGCCACCCTCGACCTCTCCAAACTGTATAACAAGATTCCCTACCTGAAAAGCCTCAACTCGCCGAGCCGTCGTGGCAACAACAACCGTGACAAGGACAAGGGCAAAAACAATAAGAATAAAGAAGACGATGAGAAGACCGTCGACTCCACCAACAAAAAGCCCAAGGTGAACTATGGCAAGATGGTTCTCGACAACGGTTTGAGGGTGCTTACTTTGGTCAAGAAAGTGTCGGGTACTTACACCCTCGGTAATGGACAGACGTTGCCTGGTTACATGCCCAAGGCTAACCTCATCGGATTGAGTACCAACGGATGGTCGCCTGGCATCGGCTTTGTTTTGGGCAACAGCTTCGGCGAAGACGCCGACATCTTCAGCAAGGCCATTGCCAACAGCATCGACCCCGTTGAAGCCGGCGGATGGCTGACCCGCGACTCGATTCTTGCCCAGCCATACCAGCGGCGCAAGACCGAAGTCATCAACTACCGCGTCAACGCCGAGCCGTTCAAAGGCCTGAAGATCGACTTCACCGGCACCCGTAACTACTCCGAGAACTACCAGCATTACTTCCGCTTCAGCGACGAGTTGCAGCAGTTCGAGACCTACACCCCCACCAATGGCGGCAGTTTCAACACCAGCTATCTCATGTGGAACACCTCATTTGTCAATACCTCCATTGACGATCTCACGTCGACACTCTTCGACAACATGCTCGCCTACCGCAAAACCATCGCCGAGCGTCTTGCCCAAAGCAACACCATGTGGGTTGAAGGCATCAACGAATTCTACTACGACAGCATTGCGGGCGACATGTTCCCTGTGGGCTACAGTGCCTCCTCACCCGAAGTGCTCATGTACAGCTTCATCGCTGCCTACACGGGCCACGACCCTGAAAAAACCAGCCTTACCCCCTTCCCGCTCATCCCCTTGCCCAACTGGAATATCACTTACAACGGCCTGACCAACATCCCAGCCGTCTCCAAGATTTTCAAGACCGTGAGCCTCACCCATTCCTACAAGTCGAATTACTCCATCAGTGCCTGGGCCTCCAACGTGTATTACGACCCCGACAACACCATACAGACCTACGAGAACTCAAACCTCCTCGTCCCGCAATACGACATCCAGCAGATGGTGCTCACTGAGCAATACATGCCCCTCATCGGTATCGACTTGGGACTGCAGAACTCACTGAGCGGCAACTTCCAATTCAAGAAGTCGCGCTCACTGACGCTCAGTTTCTCCAACAACCAGCTCACCGAAGTGAACGGAAGGGAATTCGTCTTCGGCGCGGGCTACCGCATCAAAGGCCTGAATTTCACCATGACCACTGTAAGCAACAATAACAACAATGGCGGCGGCAAAGGCAAGAGCATCAGCAACGACCTTGTCCTCAAGCTGGATATCGGATTCAAGAGAGACGTGACCATCCTCCGCCGCATCGACGAGTACAACAGCCAGGTGTCGGCCGGACAAAACAAGATCAACATCTACGTCACTGCCGACTACACCTTCGGAAAGCAACTCAGCGCACAGCTCTTCTTCAAGCGTGACATGGCTGACCCGTTCGTGGCCAACAACTTCTACAACTCCACCACCTATGCGGGCGTGACCATACGCTTCAACCTGTCGCAGCAATAAATTTTTCGCAAAATGTGAATGGTGACGTTAAAATATGTAATTTCGCAGCCGATACAAAAACACCTTAAAACATACAAAAAATGAATATTCCAACCAATCTGAAGTACACTAACGACGATGAATGGATCCGCCTCGAAGGCGAGACTGCTTACGTCGGCATCACCGATTACGCACAACATGAACTTGGCGACATCACCTTCGTGGATGTTGACCCTGACATCGTGGGCGAGACCCTTGACGCACAAGAAGAATTTGGCGCCATCGAAGCCGTGAAGACGACCGCCGAGCTGCTCATGCCCGTGGCTGGCGAAATCGTCGAAGTCAACGAAGCCTTGGCCGACGAAGAAAACGCCAAGCTCGTCAACACCGACCCCTACGGCGAAGCCTGGATCATCAAGATCAAGGTCAACAACCCCGCCGATGTCGACGCCCTGATGGACGCCGCCGCCTACGAAGCCAAGATCGGTTGATACCTTAAGTCCATGTCATTCCGAGCCTTTTGAAGGCATAGATACTCTCGCCTTCGGTTCGGTATGACATGCCTTCAAAAGGCGAAGCGAATCTATGGACTTGAAAAAGTTGACAAGAAATAGCATCCCGGGAATCCTGTGCGGAATCGTCATTCTCATTCTCACAGGACTTCCGGGTTCTTGTTTTCCACGTGTCAAGCCCGCCTTGGGTCTAGACAAAGTGGTGCATATTCTCATGTATGCCTTTTTCGCTTTCTGTTGCATCTGGGGTTATCGCAAGCCCTTCATCGACAATGGAAAAGCCTACCGAAAAAGAGCCTTGACCCTCGCTGGAATCATCAGCGTTGCTTATGGCGGCCTCACCGAAATCATACAAGAACATCTCGTCCCCTCCCGTACCGGCGACTGGTATGACTTTCTCGCCGACACCATCGGAACCCTCCTAGGAATCAGCGTTTTTTGTCTTTTTTTCAGAAACAAAAAATAAAATTCCGCCGATTTGCGTTTTATATGCAAATAATTCCTATTTTCGCACCCAAAATAGGAAATAAAAAATCAAAAACATAGCACCATGGAAGAGAAAAAATCACCAAAGGCCAATCTTGAGAACAAAAAGCTCATGTTCACGCAAATAGGCTTGATTATCAGCCTTCTCATTGCTTGGTTGGCTTTCGAGCACAAGAGCTACGACAAGCGCGAAATCGACCCGAGCCTGCTCAACAGAGAGGTCGTGGTTGACGAAGAAATGGTTGAAATCACGAAACAAGAGGAGCAAAAGCCCCAGCCTATGGAGATGCCCAAGCAGACCACGCAACTTGAAATCGTGAACGACGACGTCGAGGTGGAAGACATCGAAATCAACGCCGAGGTGGAACAAAACGAAATCATCGAAGAGTATGTTCCCGTCGAAGTGGAAGAAGAGGAAGTGGTGGAAACCGAAGTGTTCACCATCGTGGAAGAAATGCCCAGCTATCCGGGCGGCGATGGCAAAATGTACGAATACCTCGGAAAGAACATCAAGTATCCTCAGATTGCTCGTGAGAGCGGCATCCAAGGCCGTGTGTTCGTCAACTTCGTTGTTGAGCCTGACGGCAGCGTCTCCAACGTAAAGGTGCTGCGTGGCATCGGAGGCGGTTGCGACGAGGAAGCCATGCGTGTGGTGAAGACCATGCCGAAATGGAAACCCGGCAAGCAGCGTGGTAAGGCTGTGCGTGTGTCGTACACCCTGCCCGTCGTCTTCAAGCTGCAGTAAGCTAACACGAAACAAGACATGAAAAAAGCCAGCGTTATGCTGGCTTTTTTTGTTTGAAATGGTCGTAAACCACCTGCGCTTTGGCGGAGCCAATGATTTCGGTGAGCCGCTCCAAAGAGGCCTCCCTGATGCCATTCACCGATTTCAATTCGAGGAGCAACTTCTCTGCCGTCTTCTTCCCCACTCCCTTGATGTCGGCCAACTCGGAATGCATGAAGCCCTTCTCAAACTTCTTGCGATGGAAAGTGATAGCGAAACGGTGCACCTCATCCTGGATATGCGCCAACAGACGAAACACCTCCGAATTGGGCCTCAAGCCCACCACACGCGGCGGAAAACCAAACAACAGTTCATTGGTACGGTGCCGGTCGTCCTTGGCCAAACCCGCAATGGGAATGTTGATATGCAACTCGTCCTCAACGACCTGCCGCACCACCTCCATCTGTCCTTTGCCGCCATCGGTGATGATGAGTTGTGGTAAGGGCTTGCCTTCTTCTATGAGACGTGAATAGCGACGGCGCACCACTTCCTTCATCGAGGCGTAGTCATCGGGGCCTTCCACCGTCTTGATGTTGAAATGACGATAGCCCGCCTTGTTGGGCTTGCCGTTCACAAACTGCACCATGCCTGCCACGGCATAGTCGCCTTGGAAGTTGGAGTTGTCGAAACACTCGATGACATTAGGCGTTTCCTCCAACTGCAAGGCTTCCTTAAGGCTGTTCAGCACCCTTTTCTGATGTCTTTCGGGATCGACGAGAGTGCGCTGTTTCTCCAGGTCGATACGGTATTGCATAGCATTGCGACGTGATAAATCAAGCAACTTGAGTTTGTCGCCACGCTGCGGAACGGTCACCTGCACTTCGCCAAGGGCATAGTCCAGTTTCATCGGGACAATGATCTCAGCTGCGGGCGCATCAAACTGCTGCCGCAACTCGGTGATGGCCAACAACAACAATTCCTCTGGAGTCTCCTCCAAACGACGTTTCATCTCAAAGGAATGGCTCTGCACGACAGCGCCGTCAACCACCTTCATGTAGTTCACATAGAAAGTCTCGTCGTCATCGACATAGGAATACACCTCCACGTCGTGAATGGACTGGCTGACCACCGTCGAGCGGCTGCGGTAATTCTCTAACAGGTCGTATTTCTCCTTAATTTGCTGTGCCTCCTCAAACTCCATGCGTGCGGCATGGTCCATCATCTGCGCCTTCAGGTCACGAAGCACCCCGCCCAAATTGCCCTTGATGACTTCGCGTATCTCGGCAATCATGGTGTTGTAATCGGACTTGGAAATCAGGCCTTCGCAGGGGCCATTGCATTTGTGGATGTGATAATCGAGACAGACCTTATACTTGCCCTTTTCCACGCCCGTTTCCGTCATTGGAGTGCGGCAAGAGCGAACCTTGTATACTTGCCCAAGCAGGTCCAACAGAATATGTGCCGTGCGCACTGAGGGATAAGGACCAAAATACTCCGAGCCATCGCTCACCTTCCGCCTTGTGAGAAAGACACGCGGAAAAGGCTCCTTTTTGATACA
Organism: uncultured Bacteroidales bacterium; assembly: GCA_905234765.1. The sequence continues at coordinate 5,868 of CAJOIF010000036.1, read as the reverse complement.
AATCCAAGGATAGGTCTTGTCGTCCTTGAGCATGATGTTGTAACGAGGCTTATATTGCTTAATCATGGTGTTTTCAAGCAACAAAGCCTCCGACTCCGAGTCAACGATGCTGTATTCGAGGTCGGCAATCTTGCTGACGAGAACACGTGTCTTGCCCGTTTGTTCCTTGGCGAAATAACTCGAAACGCGTCGTTTCAGGTTCTTGGCCTTGCCAACGTAGATGAGTTCTCCTTTCTTGTCGAAATAGCGATACACGCCAGGCTTATTGGGCAGCGCGGCGAGTTTTTGTTTTATTATTTCGGGGAGGTCATTCATCTTTTTTGAACACGAATTTTCAGAAATGATTCACAAATGGGCCTGCGTCAGCTTTCACATTTCAATTCCCAAACAGGAAGCGATCTCACCAATCAGTGCTTCAGGAACCTCATTCCTTCGGGCTATTTCGGGGAACTGGCGCACGGCATCTTTCACCTCGTCAATGGCTTTCAGGGCATCTCCTTTTTTCAGGTCGAATTGCCCGGCCACCGCAAGCATGTCCTCGTCAGTAATGTCAGTCACTTTTGAATTGACGCTGAAGGCATGATAGTTCTCAAACGGCAAGGCCTCCAAATCCACACTGAAGGTTAAGTCGTATGCTGGTGCCAGACTCCATCGGCCTTTGCGGTCCATCAGGAAGGAGAAATTCTTGGCGTGGTCGTCCACGTTGCAGGATATCACATTGAATGCCATCCTCCTGAAGGCCTCAAGGAGGTCGGGATAACCTAATCCAAGCTTCCTTACCGCATATAGGTAGTTCTCATAGCTGTCGGCAGATGGGTAGAGCGCCATGAGGGTTTGGGAAAAGAGTTTGTTATTCCCTAACCTGTCGAAACGATACGTCAGGAAATGGTTCACGCCTTCGCATTTGATCATCTCTGAATTCATCATCCGAATGTCGCATGCCTTGGCCATTTCATAGTAGGTCATTTCAAGTTCTGCAGACGGATAGTCATGCTCCTGAAATTTCAGAATGGCATGTCGGAAACCCTCGGGAACATCTCCCTGCCCGCAGCAAATCATGTCAGGTTCGTTCATTCCCTTTTTGATGGCGATGATGGCCTTTGGACGCTGTCCGCCAGCGGATGTCCCCACTTTGAAGATATCTTGAAGTGCCAACGAATCATCCAAGGTCAGTCGCAAATCCAAACGGCCTTGAAGGATGGCTTGCGCATAACGGTACAGCTCGACCACGTTGACGACATCCGGCCCTTTTGCGTCAAGGTCGTAGGCGGGTTCAAACTCTAGTGCGCCCATGCCGCGTTTGCCAAGATAGAGCAAGAAGTCCAACGGGGTAATCTCGTTGGGATTAATCTTCTGCTGTTGGCACCACGAGGCAAAAACCTTGCTTCCCCAGCGGTCGGGCAACGAATCGGCCACAAAGGGAGGGAGGCCTTTGAAACGGCCACGGATACCCTTAATGGGGAGGCTTTTCTGCTCACGCAGTTTGGGTAACCCATATATGATTGGTGAAATATCAAGGCCTTTCCCCAAGAAGAGCGGGTCGAACTCGAAATAGGAAAGCGACTCCTTAGCATCCCAATAGAGCGTTCCCATCGGGCTTCCCCAAAGCATGACATGTATGGCGTTGTTATTCTTCATCGGTTTTCCTCCTGGGTTTAAACACGCGCTCGCGGTGCGCCTTGTTCAATTTGGCCATCACTGCTGGGCTGGGCGGCAACGGCTCCAATAGTTTGTCGACGACCTCAATCATGCCGATGGCCCGCAGCATCCGGAAGAGCGAGTCGAGCGTGAGGTTCTTCGCCGAGCCGTTCTCGAACTGGCTCACCGTGAACACGCTGAGGCCGCTAAATTCAGCGACTTCCTTCTGCGACTTACCCATGCGTATCCTATAGTCCTTATACCGCTCACCCAACAGGGCAACCAATTCGGCATTAGACATGTCTTCAATTTGAATCATTTTGAAAATTTTTGCAAATATAGAGATTTCAAAAATAATAGCGACAATTTTTTGTAAATTTTAATATTTCTATATTTAAACACAAAGCGGCCCTCAAAATGAAGGCCGCCTGTAACGTTGAATGAAAAACTATTTCCAGTTATTACGGCTGATAGGTGAGTGTGCTTTGGGTGAGATAGGTGTCGCCGCCGTTCTGGTAGGCAGAGCCGTCCCAATACACTGTGCCGCCGATGGTCACCGTGCCGCAGGAGGAAGCATGCCAGCCCAAGCCGATGCTCATGTGAAGCCCCCCTGTGCCCCTCGTGGCCGTCACTCTGGTCACGCCATCGGTAATGGTGATAGTGCCACAGCTGTTAGGGTCGCTGGCAGTATCAGCGTAGCCAGTACCGATGCCGGCAGCACTTTCTCCGCCAGTGGCGTTTACAGTGCCACCATTGATAAGAATGTTGCCGCAGGTGATGCTGGAGAGGGAATTGGCTTCGCCGTTACCGATGCCAGCAGCACCCTCGCCGCCAGTAGCAGTGACGTTACCGCCGCTGATGGTGATGTTGCCACAGTTTTTGGTCGCCCTCGCGTTGCCGGTACCCTCAGCATATCCAGTGCCGATGCCAGCGCCGTTCTCGCCGCCGGTAGCGGTGACTTCGCCGCCGTTAATGGTGATGTCGCCGCAAGTGCCACAATCGATATATTTACTATTGGTAGTACCGCCGAGACCGATGCCAGCGGCGTACTCGCCGCCGGTAGCGGTGACAGTGCCGCCGTTGATGGTGATGTAGCCACAGCCGCGACGTCCGCAGCCGCCGATGCCAGCACCCTTGCAGCCGCCGGTGGCGTTGATGACACCGCCATTAATGACGATGTTGCCGCAGTTGGCACCCCAGCGGGCACCGATGCCTGCGGGCGAGCCTTGGTCGTTGACAACGTTCCCAATTCTGGCGTTGAGCACACCGTCGTTGCCATTGATGGTGAGGGTCGAGCCTTCAGGCACAAAGATGCCGGGGTAGTTGCTATAGTCCTCTCCATCCAAACCGCCGGCCACGGTGTTGGTGCTGCCGTCAGCCAGTACGAGGGTGCCGTCGCCTATGAGGGTGAGGCCGGCCCAGTCGTTATTATTGCCCGTGTAAGAGATGGTGGCACCATTGAGCGTCACCGTGGCGCCATCAGCGATGGAAATCTTGTAGTTACCGGCAAGGGTATTAATCAAGATGTCGCCATCCTTTGCCGTATAGTTGCCAGTAAGCTTTGAAAGGTCAATTACCGATGACGTATTGGCAATTGCCGCAATGTCGATGATATAATCACCCGCCATGATTGCAGGGACATCAACGGTTAAACCGCTTTGGTTTCCAATGGTAACGGCAGCGTCATCAACAAGGTCCTGCGGCAGAAGAATAGCCCATTTTTCCGTGTCGGTTTTAGAGAACAGCCTAATTTGGCCAGGGGTGCCTGTTTTTGTAATACCAGGAGAAGCAAAACTAATGGTGGCTTCTTTATACATACCACCAACCAAGACAGAACCCGCTGCGTTTGCCAACGGGAACTTCACCAAGGCGCACTGGTTGTGCAAACTGGCAGAATAGGAACCAGCTCCAGTAAAGTCCTCAATTGATGCAGAGAAAGAAAGCACGGGCAATTCAGTCGTTTGGTTGCTAATGTCAACAGTGTAGGATTCAGCGCCCACGCTAATCGAGGCTCCGGTTTTGTTTTTGTTTCCCACAAAATAGAAATACAGCTTTTGAGAACCCGTCACTGTTGCATCAATGCTTCCTGCAAAATGTTCACCATTGTGGGTAAGGGTTCCCACATACGCGCCATTGTAGCCGACCAAAATCTGGTCACCTTCTTCAAAATCGACGTGCGGAGGGTCAACATCCACTCTCGTGCCATTGTTGCCGCCCTTTTCGACATTCAACGTGATACGCACACCGTTGCCATCGTTTGTGGGTTCGAGAGGTTGTTCCTTCTTGCATTGGGTGAAGCCCAGCACCAGGGCCAAGGCCATCACGAAATAAAGCGTTCTTTTCATGGCTTAGTCCTCCTTCTTTTTAAGTGCAACATAGCCGAGGCCGGCGCCCAGCAGGATGACGAGGCCGCTGCCGAGAGGAGCACCGAAGTCGTCGTTTTGGATACCGCCATTAATAGGAGTGGGGTCGCCTTGTCTCATCATGCCACCGCCACTGTTTTCCGTGTCGGCGGTTTCGCCCTTACCAAAAAGGCCACGATCCTGGGCGTTCAGGTTGTTGGCCGTCAGCATCATGGCTGCCAGCCCGAGAGAAAACACGAGGGTTTTCAGATTGATTTTGTTTGTTCTCATGATTATTTAAATGGTTTATATATTTTAAAATGGAAAGGTCATCTGTTCAAAATGGCGGCGGCTGAAACAAGTTGCAAGACTGTAGGTGCCACAGGCCGCCGCAGATAAAAACGCCACAAAACTCCATTCCCCGCAGGGGAATCGCCAGGACGGCACAAAAAAAATCCAAGACAAAGCCGAACAGCCCTGCCTTGGATAGAGGATATGCAAAAGCTTGGGTTGGAGAATTACCCCCCCCAACTCATTCGATTGATAATCAATGATTTATAATGATTTACCATTGCTTTTGCGCTGTTTTGAGGCTGCAAAAGTACAAAAAAAAATCCAATACAATTTGTAATTCAATGATTTTTAGTGGTTTTTCCTCATGTGATCCCAGCCCTGCGCTTTAATCGGAATCACATGGCCATCGGGGGTAATCATCTCGGCCACGCCCTTGTCGTCGGTCATGTAACCAATGACGGTCACGTCTGCCGAGAGGGTCTGTATCTTTTCGTAGTCCTTCTGGTCGATGGTAAAGAGCAGCTCGTAGTCCTCTCCCCCACTCAAAGCCGCCACAGAAGGCACAACTTGGAACTCCTTGGCCATACGGTCGGTGGTCGGGTCGATGGGAATACGTTCTTCATAGAGTTGGCAGCCCACGCCCGATTCCTTGCAAAGATGCAGGATTTCGGAAGCCAGACCGTCTGAGATGTCAATCATTGAGGTCGGCTTGATGCCCAAATTCTTCAACTGCTCCACAATATCCTTTCGTGCTTCAGGCTTCAACTGACGCTCCAGCACATACTCCATCCCTTCAAGTTTGGGCTGCATGTTGGGATTGGAGAGAAACTCTACTTTTTCGCGTTCGAGAATGAGCAGGCCGACATAAGCTCCACCCAAGTCACCGCTCACGCAAAGCAAATCGTTCTTTTTTGCCCCACTGCGGTAAACGATGTCTTCGTCCTTGGCCATACCGATAACGGTGATGGAGATGACAAGCCCCGTCTTGCTGCTCGTCGTGTCACCGCCCACCATATCGACGTTGTAGCGTTCACAAGCCAAACGAATGCCTGCATATAACTCGTCAAGTGCCTCAACGGAGAAGCGGTTGGAAACTCCTAAGCCGACCACAATCTGCGTCGGGGTGCCGTTCATGGCATAGATGTCAGAGAAATTGCTGACAGCAGCCTTGTAGCCAAGGTGTTTCAAGGGGCAATAAGTCAAGTCGAAATGCACACCTTCGATGAGCATATCGACAGAGACGAGGGTACGCATCCCCTCGTGGTTGATGACGGCGGCATCATCCCCAACACCTTTCAGCGAGGAGGCATTGCGTAGTGGGAAATCGGCGGTGATTTGGTCGATGAGGCCAAACTCGCCCAGTTCATCCAATTCAGTGCGCTTGTTTTGTGTATCTTGTTCCATAGGATTGATTTTGGCGCAAAAATAAATAAAAAGGGTGGCTCCCCGAAGGGAGCCACCCAATTTTTTGCGGAAATCAATTCCGCGGCGTCAATTATCTGACGACGGTGAGGCGTTGCACGCTCACGCCGTCGGCAGTGGCGATGCGGACGGTGTACATGCCGGCCTCGAACTGGCCCATGTTGATGGTCAG
>CAJOIF010000035.1:23038-24007 GCA_905234765.1 uncultured Bacteroidales bacterium | reverse complement strand
CATGGGCGAGTTGGTCTATAACTACGGCTACGTCAGCGAGGGCGAGTCGTTCAGCATCAGCGACACCGAAGAGTGCTGGATCCTCGAGATGATCGGCAAAGGCCCGCAGAACAAAGGCGCCGTGTGGGTGGCACGTCGCATCCCCGACGGCTACGTGAGCGGCCACGCCAACCAGGCCCGCATCACCACCTTCCCCCTTGCCTCGCGCAAGTGCAAGACCAGCATCACCTTCAAGAACATCGACAAGCTGCTGAAAGACCCGAACATCGACTGCGTCTATGCCGACGATGTCATCAGCTTCGCCAAGCAGGCCAAGTTGTATAACGGTCCCGACGACAAGTTCTCGTTCTCCGACGTCTACAACCCCGTTACCTTCGACGGTGCCCGCTTCTGCGACCTCCGCGTGTGGGCCATGTTCAACAAGGTGACCGACAACATGAAGGACTATTGGGGCTATGCCACAGGTCGCGACATCAAGCGCGCCCAGCCTTATACCGCTAATATGTGCCAGACCCCCGACAACTTCCCGACCAACCGCATGCCTCTTTGGGTGAAGCCCAATAAGAAAGTCAGCGTGCTCGACATGATGGACTTCATGCGCGACCACCTCGAAGGCACCGACCTCGACATGTCGCAAGACGTGGGCGCTGGCCCGTTCCACTGCCCCTATCGCTGGCGTCCCATGGACTGGGAAGTCGACGGCGTGACCTATGTGCATGAGCGCACCACCGCCACCCAGCAGACGGGCTTCAGCTTCGTGGCACAAAGCCGTGGCAATTGGGAATGGCCCATCGGTGGCATCATTTGGTTCGGCGTCGACGACACCGACAACTGCGTTTACTGCCCGATGTACACCTGCATGACCGAGATCCCCGAATGCTTCCGTGAGGGCAACGGCTCGATGAGCGAATGGTCTGAGACCTCCGCCTTCTGGACCTTCAACCAGATGAGCAACTGGGCCTATACCAA
>CAJOIF010000035.1:0-22955 GCA_905234765.1 uncultured Bacteroidales bacterium | reverse complement strand
GAAGGAAGTCCCCGCCTTGGACGAGCGCGTCAATACCATTAAGGGCAGAGAGGCTCAGGTGAAGGAATTGACCGAATTCTCTTGCAATCAAGCCTCCAAGATGACCCAGATGTGGAAGCAGTTCTACCATGAGCTGTTCATGAAGTACGTCGATGGTAACTTGAATACTGCCCAGCCCGACAAACCCGGACAGAAATACACGCCCATCAAGAGCGAGCACCCGAAATACAGCGACGAATACTATCGCATCCTCATCGAGAAGACGGGCGACAAATACAAGGCCTATTAATTGGACTTCGGGACACGGGACTTCGGGACACGGGACAACCAGAGTCTCGCGGTCTCGTGTCCCGCAGTCTCGCGTCAAAAATATGCATCTACAATTACACATTAAATAATCAATCAATGAAAAAAGTATTAGGAATCATTGCAATGGCCATCCTCGTTTCGGTTGGCCGCGTGTATGCCGATGAAGGCATGTGGCTCCCGATGTTCGTCGAGCGCCTGAATTATGTTGACATGCAAAAGATGGGTCTTCAGCTGACCCCTGAAGAGCTTTACAGCATCAACCACAGCAGTCTGAAAGACGCCATCGTGGGTCTGGGCAGCGAACCCATGCCTCGTGGCTTCTTCTGCACCGGCGAAATCGTCAGCGAGCACGGCTTGCTGTTCACCAACCACCACTGCGGCTACGGTGCCGTGCAAAAGCTCAGCTCCGACCAGCACGACTACCTTCGCGACGGCTTCTGGGCCAAGAATTACGGCGAGGAACTGCCCGCTCCCGAAATGACCGCCAGCTTCCTCATCCGCATGGAAGACGTCACCAATGAGGTCCTCGGCGTGGTGACTGAAGACATGGAACACATGGAACAACAGGCTGCCATCCGCAAGAAGATCAAGGAGTTGGAAACCGCCGCTTCAGAAGACGGCAAGTACAACCCTGTCATTAAAGGCTTCTTTGAGGGCAATGAGTACTACATGTTCGTCTATCAGGTGTTCCCCGATGTGCGTCTCGTGGGCGTGGCCAACGAGTCAATCGGCAAGTTTGGTGGCGACACCGACAACTGGATGTGGCCCCGTCACACTGGCGACTTCAGCATCTTCCGCGTCTATGCCGACAAGGATGGTAACCCCGCCGCCTACAGCAAGGACAACGTGCCGCTGACGCCCAAGCACCACCTTCCCATCAGCCTTGACGGTGTCCAAAAAGACGACTTCACCATGATCTGGGGCTTCCCCGGCAGCACCGAGCGTTATATGTCAAGCTACGGCATCGACTACAACGTAGACACTTTTTATCCGATGATTGTCGACATCTTCGGCAAACAACTCGAAGTGATGGAAGAGTATATGAAGGTGGATCAGCACATCAACTTGATGTATGCTGACAACCACGCCAGCCTCGCCAACACCTGGAAAAACTTCATCGGCCAGTGCAAGATGCTCCGCAAAAACAAGGTCAGCGAGAGCAAGGTCGCCTTGGAGAACGATTACACCAATTGGGTGAACACCAACAATAAAACCGAATACAAAGATGCCCTTCAGAATCTGAAAGAAGCCTATAAGAATCTGGGTGGTGTGGCCAAGTTCATCTATTATCCCAACTTTGTCGCTAGAACCGGTGCCGCTGGCATCGCCGCCATGTTCAATACCTACTACCAAAGCTATTTGGCAAAGGATAAGGAAGCCGAAGCGCTTGCGTTGGGCATCCTAAAGGAAATGAACGTTGACGACCTCTTTGCCGAGACCGACCCGAAAGTAGAGAAGAAGACCTTTGCCGAGATGCTGAAGACCTACAAGAACGCATTCAAAGCCGAAGAACTGCCTGAGGTGTACAATCTCATCGATAAAAAATTCAAAGGCGACATCGATGCTTTTGCCGATGATGTCTATGAGAATTCTATCTTCGCCACGCCCGAGAGCATCAAGGCTTTCTTGGACAACCCGAAACCCAAGAAAATCGGCAAGGACTATGCCTATATCATGAACGCCTCGATGATGGAAGTGCTGACTGACCACATGGTTCCTTACCGTATGGCCATGCAAACTGTGAGCGAGAACGACCATGTTTTTGTGAAGGGATTGCGCGAATACTATGCCGACACCCAACCTGGCAAGAGCCTCTATCCCGATGCCAACTCAACGATGCGTATGAGCTATGGCTCGGTGCAAGACTACATGCCTGCCGACGCTGTGCATTACGACTACATCTGTACTGCCAATGGTATCCTTGAAAAGTATGTGCCTGGCGACTACGAGTTTGACGCTCCCAAACGCCTCATTGACCTCATCGAGAAGAAAGACTTCGGTGCCTATGCCGATGACAATGGTGAACTCGTGGTGTGTTTCCTGTCAACCAACGACATCACAGGTGGTAACTCCGGTAGCCCCATCATGAACGGCAAGGGTCAACTTATCGGCCTGGCCTTCGACGGCAACTGGGAAGCCATGAGTGGCGACGTCAACTTCGAGCCCAAACTGCAGCGTACTATCAACGTGGACATCCGCTACGTGCTCTTTATCATCGACAAGTACGCTGGTGCCACTAACCTCATCGACGAGCTCGACATCAAGAAGAGTGAACCGAAACCCATCCGTGTGGAAGAAGAGAAAATCTAAGCAAACCACATTTCCATAAAAAAGCGGTCGCCGATTTGATTCGGTGGCCGCTTTTTTCTATTTTTGCCGAATCAAAACCTGCGCAAAATGAAAAAGATACTCCTGTTTTTGTTGTTCCTGCCGCTGTCACTCTTCGCCCAAGTCACCGACGACTTTTCCGACGGCGATTTTACGCAAAACCCCACGTGGTCAGGCATGCCAGACAAGTTCATCATCAATAGCAGCTTGCAACTGCAACTAAATGCGGAGGAAGCAGGGACGGCCTACCTTTCCCTTCCTATCGCGGAATACGAGTCGATGGAATGGCAGTTTTGGATTCGGGAGGCTTTTGCGCCCTCGGGAAACAACTTCACTGATGTGTGGCTCAGTGCCGACAACGCCGATTTGCAGAATGTGACCACGGGCTATTTCCTGCGTTTTGGTGAAGCGGGCAGTAGCGATGCCATAGAGTTATTCCGTAAGGATACCGAAGGGCAACAGAGCGTGTGTCGCGGCACGGAAGGAGCCGTCGCATCGTCGTTTGCCGTGTCGGTTAAGGTGAACTGCGACCGTGAGGGCCATTGGATGTTGCAGACATGTTACGATAACAGCGGGGTTTATGTTATTGAGGCACAAGGTGTTGATGATGTTTTAGGTAGGAACGGCTATTTTGGCCTTTGCTCCATCTTTACGGCAAGCAATGGCAAAAAGGTGTATTTCGACAACGTTTATGTGGGCCCGCGCATCGTCGACCACGAACCGCCCATGCTATTGAATTGTGAGGTCCTTGACTTGACGCACCTGCAATTGTCGTTCAATGAGGCCCTTAACGAAGCCTCGGCACTCGATGTCACCCATTATTCGGTCAACAACGGCTTGGGGAGTCCATTGTCGGCCGCTTTTGGCGACAATGTAGCCAAGGTGGTGCTTGAGTTCGAGCGTGAAATCGGTAACGGCGTGAATTATACGCTGTCGGTCAGTCAAGTGAAGGATTTGTGGGGCAATATGTTGGAGTCGGCCTCTTTCACTTTCTCCATTTACGAGGCTTCGCAATACGACATCGTCATCAATGAAATCATGGCTGATCCGAATCCAGTGGTGGGCTTGCCCGAATGGGAGTATGTGGAGCTTTACAATACTACGGAGTTCGGTATAGACCTGAAAGACTGGCAAATCCAGATTGGAAGCAACGACAACAGTTTTGGCAGTTTTGTCCTTGCACCGCATGGCTATGTCATCTTATGCCACAATGATGCCGTTGCCGAACTGCGGCAGTATGGTGACTGCATTGGTTTCAGTAGTTTCTCGGTGGGCAACAGCTCTTCGGCAATGTATCTTTACAGCAAAAACGGGACGCTCGTTTCGAGGGCCAATTTCAGCAACACATGGTATCACGATTCCGACAAGGATGACGGTGGTTGGTCGGTGGAGCAGATCGACCCATTCAACCCTTGTGCGGGAGCCTCCAACTGGAAGGCTTCGGAGGATGCCTCGGGCGGTACGCCAGGACGCGTCAATTCCGTTGACGGCACCAATGACATCCGACCCAAGGTGGAACGCGTGAGCATGTTTGCCGACTACATCGTACAGCTTTGGTTCGACCAGCAGATGGAGACAGGCAGCTTCGAGGTGCAGCATTTCTTGGTTGAGGAGACGAACGAACACCCGCAACAGGTGGAGTTCAATCCATTAAATCCCAATTATGTGGGCTTGCTTTTTGAGCATGGTTTCGAAGAAGGGGTTGTCTATACCTTATTGATTAATGAGGTCACGAATTGTGTGGGCACCACGATAGAACCCGATACGAGGGTGCTGTTCGGCATTCCCTACGATGTTGAAAAAGGCGAGATTCTCATCAATGAAATCCTTTTCGACCCCATCGCGCCAGGCGTGGACTATGTAGAACTTTACAACAACACTGATAAGACCTTCGAACTCAATACGTTGATGCTTGGTGTCATCAAAGAGAGTTTCCCCAATCCTGCTGACACGACCCTGAAAGAAATCTGCGAAGAAAGCCGCTTGTTTTTGCCAAGAACTTATGTGCTGCTTTCCACCAACAGCGAGATTGTAGGCCAACAGTACGATTGTTCGACTGACAACTATGTGCAGATGGCTTCGTTCCCGAGTTACGCCAACGCAGGCGGTACGGCCATTCTGATGGGCAAGAACGGTGTGATGGTCGACTTCATGCGTTTCTCCGAGAAGATGCATTATCCGCTGCTCAAGGAGACCAAGGGTGTGTCGCTGGAGCGGGTCAGTTTCGACTTGCCGTCAATGAATCCTGACAACTGGCATTCTGCTGCCGAGCAGGTGCATTTCGGTACGCCAGGTCAACCCAACTCCATGATGCAGAGCGCCGAGCCTTCGCAGGACGAAATCGCCATCAGCCCCGACATCTTCTCACCTGATGGCGACGGCTACGACGATGCCTGTTTTATCAACTACCGTTTCGACGAGGCGGGCTACACGATGAATGTTTACATCTTCAACGTGGCCGGACAGCTTGTACGGCATTTGGCCAAAGGCGAACTGGTAGGACAGGAGGGGAGCGTGTTGTGGAATGGCTTGGACGACCACGGCAACCGTCTTCCCGTTGGCGTGTACGTCGTGGTGACCGAAGTCTTTAACTTCGAGGGCAAGGTGAAGCAATTTAAGAATGCCGCCATATTGGGGACGCGATAGCTTTTATTGGAAGAAAAATCCATTTTCGTCAGTTTTTATTGTTTTGGATGAGCTGATTTTCTTATTTTTGCGCCCGAAATTATTAATAAAAAGATGAAAAAAGTATCCATTCTATTAGTGTTGGCCATGAGCACATTGTTCGCCATGGCCCAGAATGGCCGCATTGACTTGCGCCATGAAACAAAGTCGGAAATCACGAAGAGTGAGTTCTCCCATTTCCGCGCCACGTTCAGCTATGGCTCCATCGAGAGCATGGAAGTGGCCACAGAAAGAGGCACCTTCTCCGAAATCGCCATCGAAGGCACCTACGCCTCAGGCGAAATCGGTACCCCCGAATTGCCTGCCTCGCACCAGCTGTTAGCCGTACCTTTCGGTGCCACACCTCGCGTCAACGTAATCAATTACACGACAACAGATTACAACCTCTCCGACTTCGGCATCGGTACCATCCTGCCGCATCAGCCTTCTGTCCGTAAGGACCAAAGACCTGAGGATGTCGAGTTTGTATACAATGCCGCAGCCTACCAAACCCGTAGCCTTGCCACGATGCCTGAAGCGACGATTGAAGTGCAAGGCACGATGCGCGGTATCAGAATCGGCTCGTTGGTCATCAACCCAGTGAGTTATAACCCCGCTTCCAACACCTTGCGTGTGTTCAATGACATTGAGGTGGAAGTCAGCTTTGATGGCGCCGATTATGCCGAAACAGAACGTATGTTGGTGAACACCTATAGCCCTTACTTCAACGATGTTTATAGTCAGATGTTCAACTACCGCCAGATTCTCGACGTCTATACTGAACACCCCGACCTGATGGCCTATCCCGTCCACATGATCGTGATTGCGCCTGAAAATTACCTCACCGCTTTGCAGCCTTGGCTTGATTGGAAAACCCAGAAAGGCTTCTACCTGAACGTGGTGACCACGGCTCAAGCAGGTTCTACCTATAGTGCCATCCGTTCTTATGTCCAGAATCTATACAACACGGGCGTGAACCAAGGCTCAACGCCGACCTTCCTCGTTCTTGTGGGCGATGTGGCGCAAGTACCGAACACCACTGGCTCTTCCACCAACAAGGTGACAGACCTTTATTATGGCTCTGTCGACAGCGATTACTTCCCCGATATGTTCTACAGCCGTATGTCGGCGGAGAACACCACACAGCTTACAGCCATCGTCAACAAGATTTTGCAATATGAGCAATACACCATGCCTGACCCAACCTACCTGAACAACGTGACCCTTATCGCAGGTTGGGACAGCCAATGGACCTCGCGTGTCGGTGCACCTACCATCAACTATGCTACCACCTATTATTATAATACGGCTCACGGCTTTACCCAAGTCAACTCGCACGTGAACCAGAGCCAATATAGCGGCTGCTATAACTCGTTGAGCACGGGTGTCGGTTTCGTCAATTACACCGCCCACGGCGACAACAACATGTGGTATCAGCCCCAGCTGACCAACAGCGGTGTGAACCAGTTGACCAACACCAACAAGTACTTCCTCGCCATGGGCAACTGCTGTTTGTCGGGTAACTTCGGCTACAGCTCGACCTGCTTCGGTGAGGCCATGATTCGTGCAGAGAACAAGGCCGCTTATTCCTACATTGGTTCTTGCCCCAACACCTATTGGTACGAGGACTATTACTTTGCTGTAGGTGCGACCACCACTTTCAATGCTACCCCGAACATCAACAACACTGCCACAGGCTGCTACGATGGCATCTGGATGGACGACACCTACCACACCGTTTCTTCCATTGTCTTTTTGGGTAACTTGGCCGTGTGCTATTCCCACACGGGAGGCTATCAAACCAGCTCCAGCCCAACATACTACTGGCAGGCCTATCACGTGCTCGGCGATGGCTCCATCATGCCTTATCGCGTGAATCCTTCTCCCAACAACGTGAGTCATGCCAGCACCTTCCCCGCCGGAGCCACCTCATTCCAAGTGAGTGCCCAACCGGATTCGTATGTGGCCATCTCGCAAAACAACGTGCTGAAAGGCGTGGCTCTGGTACCCACTTCGGGTACGGTCAGTGTGCCAGTCGCATCAGGCATCACCTCGGGTCAGGTGCGTATCGTGGTCACCAAGCCGCAACGCCAGCCTTACATCCAAGACATCAATGTGGGTAGTGCCCCGCAATCTTATACAATCACCGTGTCGGCCAACCCGACCAATGGCGGTACTGCCACAGGAGGCGGCTCCTTTAACCAGGGCACTTCCTGCACGGTTTCTGCCACGGCCAATGCAGGCTACACTTTCACCAACTGGACCGAAAATGGCAACGTGGTCTCCTCTAATGCCAACTATACTTTCACGGTGAACAGTAATCGTACTTTGGTCGCCAACTTTACGGCGCAGACCTACACCATCTCGGCTTCGGCCAACCCGGCCAATGGTGGTAATGTCACAGGCGGCGGCACTTATAATCATGGCCAAAGCTGCACGTTGAGTGCCACGGCCAACAATGGTTACACTTTCACCAACTGGACGGAGAACGGCAATGTAGTCTCCACCAACGCCAACTATACCTTCACCGTCAACAGCAACCGCACCTTGGTAGCCAATTTCACCCAGCAGAACTACACTATCACACTTTCGGCTGACCCGACCAACGGCGGTACGGTGACAGGTGGTGGTGCCTTCCATTATGGGGACAACTGCACCGTCATCGCCACGGCTAGCAACGGCTATGCTTTCACCAATTGGACTGAAAATGGCAATGTTGTTTCGACCAATGCCAACTATCAGTTCACTGTTACGGGCAACCGCACTTTGGTGGCTCACTTCACGACGCAGTCCTATACCATTACCGCTTCGGCCGACCCGACTACGGGTGGTACGGTAAGTGGCGGCGGCAACTTCAACTATGGCCAGAGCTGCACCTTGACAGCCACGCCTGCCACAGGTTATAACTTTATTAATTGGACCAAGAACGGACAACAGGTTTCAACCAATGCCACCTACACCTTCACCGTGACCGAGTCAGCAGCCTATGTGGCGCATTTCCAAATACAGACCTTTACGGTTACCCTTACCGCCAATCCGGAAAATGGAGGTACCCTCACTGGAGGAGGCACTTACAACTATGGTCAAAGTATCCAAATTCACGCTAACCCCGCCCCAGGATATGAATTTGTTAATTGGATGGAGAACGGTGTGGTGGTTGCTACCAGCCCGAACCACTTTATTGACGTTTACAGCAACCATAGCCTTGTGGCCAATTTTGAATCACAGACCCTCGACATCAAGGTCAGTGTTAATCCGGCTGGAAGCGCCGACGTCACGGGTGAAGGTACATACCACTATGGCGATCAGGTCACTTTGACCGTCACCCCCATTGAAAACTTCGTCTTCCAAAACTGGACCGAGGAGGGCGTTGTCGTTAGCGAAGAGCCGACCTATACCTTCACTGCCACGATTACCCGTACGCTGACCGCCAATCTCATTGACTTGGAGGGCGTTGGCGAGTTTAGTAACAGCACATTGATTTACCCCAACCCTGTCAGCGACAAACTTAACATTGAGGCTCAGGAGGCCCTTGATAATGTGGAGATTTACAACCTCATGGGTTCAATGGTGTACAATCAAAGGAATTGTACCAATAAGGTGGAAATCAGTACTACGGACCTGCCCTCAGGCATCTATTTTGTTCGCATGACTTCGGGGAGCGGGACGCAGGTGCAGAGGTTCGTGAAGAAATAAGCCCAAATTAAGTCAAATGTAAAAAGGTCGCTCATGAG
The DNA here is from genome assembly GCA_905234765.1 of uncultured Bacteroidales bacterium. The sequence continues at coordinate 13,920 of CAJOIF010000035.1, read as the reverse complement.
CGACCTTTTTTGTTGTTGTATCGCCAAATCTGCCAGCTGTTGAACAGGTTTTGGAAGATGGCATAAAAGGCCATGCTCACAGAAGCCAGAGGGTGTAAGTAATGGTTGGCCATCCAAATGCCCATAGCGGTGTTTTTCTGTCCGAGCAACTGGCCGCCTGCAATGACGTCACCGTATTTGCTGCCAATCCATTTGCCGAGGGCGAACTGCAAGGCGCAAAACAAAAGTGAGGCCACGGCGAGCCAGAAGATGACGCTCCAGTTGCCTCTGCCATGCAGGAAGATGAAATCGATGGTCTGGCCGATGGTGAAAAGCAGTGCGATAGACCATAGGTAGAACGACAAACCTTTATAGCGACTCAAGAAACCGTTTACTTTCGGGAGCCACAACTGTAAGGCCAAGGCTACGAAAAACGGTAACCCGATTACCACACCAATCCGTTTCAGGATGGACAGGAACGAAGCCATGAAGGTCATTTCAGGCTGTGCACCGACGAGGGTAAAATAGGCCGGTGCCACGATCGACATGACCAAGTTGCCGATGATGGAGAAAGAAGTCACCGTCTGTCGGTCGGCTCCCAACATGCAACTTACCACTGCCACTGAGGCTGCTACAGGACATAGTGAAGCCATCATCACACCTTCGGCCAGCACGGGACTGGCTCCCAACACCCTCATCAAAGCATAGGTGCCGATGCTTACCACGATTTGAAACAGAAGAATCCAAATGTACATCGGGCTGAACTTCAGTTTTCGGACATCCACTGCTGAGAATGTGAGCAACAGGATGGAGAAGATGAGATAGGGTACTGCTACACTGAAAGTGGCGCAATATTCATGCAGCAACAAGCCCAACACAATGGCAATCGGTAATATATAGCTTCTGATTTTTTGCATTCAAATTGATTTGAGGCCGCAAAATTGCGAAATTTATCCGTACCTTTGCCGCTCCAATCCACTTTAATATGAAGAAACTGTTTTTCGTCCTTACTTTGGCCACCATCGCTGCCTTTAGTTCGTGCAGCAACAAGGAAGTGGCCACCAATGAAGAAAACAAAAACGAAACCGTCATGAACACCACCATGCAAGACCTGCTGACGCGCCGCAGTGTGCGCAGCTACACCGACCAAATTCCGCCCAAGGAAGTCATCGAGGAAATCTGTGAGGCCGGCACCTATGCCCCCACGGGCATGAACCGCCAAGCTCCCATCATCGTGGCTGTTACCAACCGTGAGGTGCGCGACAGGCTGAGCAAACTCAATGGAGCCGTCTTTGGTCCTGACAACGATAGGGATCCGTTCTATGGTGCGCCCGTCGTACTTGTGGTTTTGGCCGACACCACGGCAGCTTTCACTTGGAAGGAAGACGGCTCGCTCGTCATGGGCAACCTGCTCAACGCTGCCCATGCCAAAGGACTCGGCTCGTGCTGGATCCACCGCGCCAAGGAGGTCTTCGAGACCCAGGAAGGCAAGGCCATTCTGCGTGAGCTCGGCATTGATGACACCAAGTATGTCGGCATAGGCAACTGTATCCTCGGCTATGTCGACGGCGACTATCCTGAAGCCAAGCCGCGCAAGGAGAATTACGTCTATTGGATTGAATAAGCCGTCCACCCTCATCGGACACCTCGCGTGTTTTGGTGCCTACTGCATCTTTGGACTCAACATCGTCTGTTGCAAGAACATTGCCAACGCCAACGTGTTGACGCCCATGGACTTGTTTTTCTTGAGAGCGACAGGAGCCACCCTCTTGTTTTGGCTGCTGTCGCTTTTCATGCCCAAGGAAAAGGTGCCGCTGAAAGACCTGCTACAGATTTTCGTGGCGTCCATGCTTGGCCTCTTCTTGACCCAGATGAGCTTCCTGAAAGCCATCACCATGACGACCTCCATCGATTTGAGCATCGCCAACACCTGCACGCCCATCATGACCATGTTTGTGGCCGCCATCGTTTTGAAGGAACCCATCACTTTCAAGAAAATCGGTGGCGTATTGGTGAGTCTGGCAGGCGTTTTGTTCTTGATATTCAACTCGGTGGGATTAGGCGGCGGTGCTTCAGAGACCAAGCCGTTGGGTATCGTTCTGGCCGTGGCCAATGGCCTCACTTTTGCCTTGTACCTTGGAATTTTCCGCCCGTTGATTGCGAAATACAACGTGGTCACCTTTATGAAATGGATGTTCTTGTTTTCCATGTTGGTGGCCTTGCCTTTCAACGCAAAACATTTCTTTAGCGTACCGTTTGCCCAGATAGAAAGCAAGGTATTGTGGCAGGTGGCCTACGTGGTGGTTTTCGCTACGTTTATCGCCTATTTCCTCATTCCCGTTGGGCAAAAAAGGCTACGCCCCACGTTGGTCAGCATGTATAACTATATGCAGCCCATCATTGCTACCGTCATCAGTATCATTATCGGCCTTGACCACCTGAATTGGAAAAAGTGTCTGGCCATGGCCTTGGTCTTTTCGGGCGTTTGGATTGTGAATCAGAGCCGGGCGGCGGAGCCGAAATAACAAATAATGATACACTCCAAAACTTTTTCCTATTTTTGTGCTTCGAAAACAACACCAACTGATGAAGAACATGATCCTTTTCATCCTTCTTTCGGCATTGTGGACGATGACCGCCTGCCATAATATGCCCGATACAACGGAACCGCCTGTCCAGATAGAGGCTGATACTGTGGTGAGTACGACGCTGTACGATACACTCAATATGGATCCTGAGGTGGCGGTGAAAGGAAACACTTTCATCGTCATCTCGAAGCCTGAATACCGCTTATATGTGTGCGAGACGGTAGGGGACGATACCTTGTGTCGTGCTTACTACCCTGTCTGTGTGGGTCTTGCCAAAGGCCAGAAGCAAAAGAAGGGCGATATGCGTACGCCAGAGAGTGGTTTTGAAAAGCCGTTCTCCATCACCCAAATCACCGATGCCTCCAAGTGGACGCATGACTTCGGCGATGGTCGAGGCGAGATTCTGTCTTATGGGAATTGGTTTATGCGCCTCGCCACCCCTGGCTTTTCGGGCATTGGTATCCACGGCAGCACCAACAACGAGAACTCGGTGCCTGGTCGCGGCAGCGAGGGCTGCATTCGCCTACGTAATGACGATTTGGACCGTCTGAAGGAAAAATACGCCTTTGTCGGGATGAAAGTCGTCATCCTGCCCGACGAAATGACAACAAATTAATACGATGGATATGAAAAAGTCTGTATTGTTGATACTTGTGCTGTTTTTGGGCACACTATCCCTTCAATCCAAGCCCGTTGACAAGCATCTGGCTCAGATTGCAGCGCAACAACTTGCCACAGAGCAACTTGTACTTGAGAGGGCAATTCCTGAATTAGTTTACACGGGGCAAAACGAAGCTTTCTTTGTTTTCAACCTCGGTTCTAACAGTTTTGTCATTATCGCCGGCGATGATGCCTATCGTCCCGTCATCGGCTATTCCGACGAGTCGGCATTTGATGCGACGAACATTCCACCTGCGTTGCAAGACTATCTTGATGGAATTGCAGAAAGCGTTGGTCGCTTGCGTACAAAGGGCAGTGCCATAGCTACGCCTTTGGTGGCGGCAGAGTGGAACTCGGTGCTCACTCAGGGTCAACTCATATCGCGCAACGGCGGTCGGAGTACAGGTTACTTCTGCCAAACCAAGTGGAACCAAGACTATCCATACAACTACTGCTGTCCTGAGGACCCAGCAGGCCCGGGTGGTCATACCTATGTGGGCTGCCTTGCCACGGCTATGGCCCAACTGATGCGCTTTTGGTTTTCCCCTACCAAGGGCAACGGTAGCCACTGCTATTACCATAACGACTACGGACAACTTTGCGCTGACTTCGGCAACACAAACTACGATTGGGATAATATGCCCAACGTATTGAATAACAACTCTTCTGAGGCAGAGATGATGGCTGCGGGCACTTTGGGTTTCCACTGCGGTGTCACCATCGATATGGGCTATGGACCTGATGGCAGTGGCGGTGCCTCTGCTCCCATTCCTGGTGCCATGCACACCTATTTCAACTATTGCGATGCCATCGTGCAATTGAGACGCGACAACTATGAACTGGAGACATGGAAGACCATGGTGCGCGAGCAGTTCGACATGGGCTGGCCGATGTACTATGGCGGCTGTCAAGACGGTGGATGTCATGCCTTTGTGTGTGATGGTTACGACGACTACGATATGTTCCACTTTAACCTCGGTTGGGGCGGTAGCAGTAACGGCTGGTACATCATCGATGAGGCACCTTATACCCATCCCGCTGATGCCATGTTCAACTTCGTCCCTGAGCAGGTGTATAACAGCACCCCCTCGGCTCCTGCCAACTTTGTGGTGACACCTGTTTCCGACACTGAGCTTAAGACACGCCTCACTTGGACCAACCCTACCGCCACTTTAGATGGGACAAGCCTCTCAGCTATTGAGCAGATTGTCGTGTTACGCGATAACGAAGTTATTCAGACCTTGACCGATGCCACACCTGGTGCAGCAATGGAAATCGAGGATGCCGATGTGCCGCGTTATGATGTGTACCACTATGCCGTGTATGCCGTGGCCAATGGTCGTGTCGGCAAGCACGCCAACGCCATGCAGGTGCAAGTCGGGCCTTCCTGCAACTGGCAAATCCTGTTGACCACCACCTCGTTCCAAGGCTGGCGTGGCGGTTATATCTCCATTTACAATGCCACAGGCCATGAGTTGGCACAGTTCACCATGACTTCTTCAGGTGGCTTGTCGATTGAGCCCACCTTGCCCTTGGGTCATTTGAGCTTTGGCTGGACGGCACCCGAGGAGTCGGTCAGTCAGATGGGTTTCGTCATCAAGGACTCGGAAGGCAATTCGGTCTACTCTTTCTCTGGTTCGTCCGATGAATTGCCGGTGGGCATTTTCTTCGAGACCAACAACAGTTGTGGCGGCAGCCTCTCGTGCGGCGTGCCGGAGAACCTCGTTGCTACGACCGCTGAAGAAGGGGTTTTGCTCACTTGGGAAGCTGTTGAAAACGAAGGCTATGGCTACAACCTCTACCGCGACGGACTGCTTTATCGCCTGATTCCTACTGGTACTGCGACTTCGTATTATGACGACAATGTGAACTTGGGAGGTCATTGCTATCGTGTCGGTGTGCTGTGCGATGGTGGCGAAAGCGGCCAGTTCTCCAATGAGTCGTGTGCTTCTGTCGGGCCTTGCTATCCGCCCCGAGACCTCGACTTTGAATTTGCCAACAACCACAAACCCAAACTGCAATGGCAAGTACCGCAGCCACATGATGGCCTTACAGGTTATTTCCTCTATAGAAAAGCAGGTGAGAACGGCGAGTATGAACGTATCAAGTCATTGGCAGCCAATGCTACTTCCTATACCGACAACACAGTGTCGCAAGAAGACGACTACTATTACCGTCTCAAGGCCTATTACGAGGAATGGGACTGCACCTCCTCACCAGCCAACCGCCACTATTATCCAAATGTCTACGAACTGCACGTTTACTATTCACCCACGAGTGTCGCCGAAAACGAGACCCAAGTGAAAGTCTACCCCAATCCGTCTAAAGGCTTTGTGACCATTGAGGCAGAAGACATGACACAGGTCGCGGTCTACAATGCCTTGGGACAGTGCGTGTTGGAAAAGCAAGTTTCGGGAGAAGCAACCACTCTTGACCTGAAGGATGTCGCGGCTGGATTGTATCTGCTGCGCGTTAAGACGGAAAGCGGAACGCTCAGCCAACGCCTCAGCGTGACGCATTGATGTCAGCGTGACTTGTAGCCCATTTCCTCATCCAACTGCGGGATGCGGATGTCCAGATATTTGCGCATGACCTCTGTTTCTTCCTCGTAGCGGTAGGCGTCGTAATAGCCGATGCCGTCGACAGGCCACCGCTCAAAGTTGCGCTCAACATAGTCCTTGATGCTTCTGTCGTTGTCGCGAATCATGTGTTCTATCTTCTTTTTGCTGAACAATCCCTTGTCGCGCAAGGCTTTGTAGCGTTGCCTCAATTGCGTGTTGTAGTCGAGGAAGGGGTTGTTTTCCAAGCGGTTCAGGAGGAGGCACCGCTCGAAGTTGGGCAGGCTTTCAGTCATTTTCAGTTCGCCTTCACCGTCACGGCCAAAAGCGTCGTCGTAGTCCCAAATGGCGATGCGGAAAGGAGTGTGGCTGTCGCGTTTGTAAAGGTAGAAGTTCTTCATCACCCCGTCACCGTTGTTGGTGAACTTGAGCAGCAGGTGCCAGTCGATGATGTTCTCCAAGTCGAAAATGCGGCCGATGTCACGAGCAAAGGTGCTGTCGTCGGCTTGAATCATGAATTGCATGACGTCCTCAAGATAGCCGTTCAAGTCCTCGTCTTCGATGTCGGGATAGTTCTGTTGGAAATAGTTGCCTGGCTCCTGCACCCATCGCGGCTCCAAGCGGTTCTCCCCGAAAAAAATCGGCGGGTCTTTGAAAATCATGGCCAAACTGTCCGTCTTGTCGAGGCCGAGCGAGCCTGCATTGAGTTTCTGCATGAGCACATAAAGCCCGTTGTATGAACCGTTTAGGCTGACCGTGACGTATGCGCACTCGGCGGCAAGGTTTTTCAAGGGATTCATCTCCCTGAACAGGTCGAAGCAAATCTTGTGGTGCATCATCGACTTGTCTATGTAGTTGGCATTCAGGATGTAAGACCGTTGTTTCGGCAGTCCCGCCAATGATAGGCTATGGTCCATCTTGAAGGTGTGGGAAACCTTGGGAAAGACGCAAGAAGCACCGCCATGACACTTCACGCGGCCGTTTTCCATCCAAATATCACCGTTTTCGGAATAGACGATGACGCACGGAATCTTGTCGCCCCAAGGGATGGTCTCAGAAACGATGTCGATGTTCGGGAGCGGACGCGCCTTCCGCTCGCACGACGACAGAAAACCCACTAAAATCGTGAGCAATATGAGGTAAAAACAACGCTTTTTCATAACGGATACTTGCCTAAGTAGGAGCAAAGATAATACAATTCCCGAAAACACAATTTAGAAAAAACTCACAGCTCTAAACTCACAACTCTAAACTATTTATTACCTTTGCGGCGTAAATTAGAATCATTATAGTTCGAAAAACTCAATAACATGCTGAATAAGGAAAATGTTCAGGAAGTCCTGAAAGATGTGATTTATTTCCCGAAAGGGGATAATATCATCGCTTTGAATATGGTTGAAAACCTGATGGTTAGAGACAATGCCATCCGTTTCGACCTCGTTATGGAACATGCCAATGATCCGAAAAACGACATTTTGGTGAACGGTGCCAAGCGCACCCTGACCGAGGTGTTTGGTGAAGTTGAAATTGAAATCAAGGTGGTGGAGGAGAAGACGGCTCTCTCCAAGGTGAAGCATATCATCGCCGTGGCTTCTGGCAAGGGCGGCGTTGGCAAGTCGACGGTGGCGGCCAATCTGGCCATTGCCTTGGCACGTGCCAACCAACGCGTGGGTCTCATCGATGCCGATATCTACGGTCCTTCCGTCCCGATGATGTTTGGTCTCGGCAACGAGCAACCTGCCGCGTTTGAGAAAGACGGAAAAACCGTGATGTTACCCATTGAGAAATATAGTATCAAACTGATGAGCATTGGTAGTTTCGTCAATGCCGACCGACCGCTCATCTGGCGCGGACCCATGGCCACCAGCGCCCTCAACCAACTGATGAACGACACATTATGGGGCGAGCTGGACTGGATGGTGGTTGATATGCCTCCTGGGACAGGCGACATCCAACTGACTTTGGCACAGCAATATAACGTGTCGGGAGCTCTCATCGTGACGACTCCGCAGAAGGTGGCTTTTGCCGATGTGCTCCGTGCCGCCATGATGTTCAAGGAAGAGGCCTTGCAGATTCCGATTTACGGTCTGGTGGAGAACATGGCCTACTTCACACCTACCGATATGCCCGAGAAGAAATATTACATCTTTGGCAAGGAAACGGGCAAGCAATTCGCCGACCAATTGGGTGTGCCGCTCCTCGGTCAAATCCCGATTACGGAAAAAATCGCTGAATGTGGTGACGCGGGTATGCCGCTTGCCTTGGATGCCGATTCACCCGTCACCAAGGCGTTTGACCAAATCGCACAGGCCATCATCAACTCCTAACTGAACAACTGAACAACTACCAACTGAACAACTGATAGAGATGGACAAAGAATCAATATTACGCAAGGTAAAGAACGTCCTGGAGCAGGTGCGCCCTTACCTCCAACAGGACGGTGGTGACGTCAATTTTGTTGAACTCACCGACGACATGGTTGTCATCGTGGAACTGACAGGTGCCTGCGGCAACTGCCCGCACAGCAGGTCGACCCTGAAAAATGGCATCGAAGCTGTGATGAAAAAGGTTATTCCCGAAATCAAGGCCGTCGAACAAGTCGAAACACTAGATTTATAGCAAATCTTGAAATCTTGAAATCTTGAAATCTGAAATTTGAAATCTTGAAATTAGAAATTCAACTAATTGTCAAACATAAAATTCAAACAACATGAAAAAAGTTCTATTCTCATTAGTGGCCATGTTGCTCCTTTCGGTCAGTGGCATTGCCCAAACGACTTACACTATGGTCAACTCGGCCTCGCAACTTGAGTCGGGTCAATACATCTTGGTGGGCTATGACGGTGATGGCCAAGCCTTTGTCATGAGCTACCAAAAAACCAACAACCGTCATGCCGTCATCATTGATGAGGCTGGTGGTGTTATCACGGCAACCGTGGCTACCGACCCGTCGTCACAAACAGAGCCTTTCGAGTTTACTCTCGGCGGCTCTACTGGTGCTTGGACCATCTATGACCCGCTCAACGAAGGTTATCTTTGCGCTCCTGGTGGTGGCAACTACCTTCGTACACAGTCCATGCTCGATGACAATGGCCGTTGGACCATCACCGACGGTGAGGAAGGCGGTATGGTGCCTGTCAGCAATGGCGGTGTGGAGCAGAGCTACATGCGTTACAACATCACTTCCACTTTGTTCGGCTGCTACAAGGAGTCGTCGAATGTGGTCGCCCCCGTCTATTTCTTCAAGGCTGGCGGTACTGCCCAACCCGATCCCGAGCCGAGCAACTATCCCACCAACTTTACCGCGATGGTGGACGGCGTGGATGTGACCCTCACATGGACCGATGCCACAGGCGCGCAACTGCCTCATAAGTATTTGGTGCTGGCTTCCACGGGCAGTATCATTGTTCCTGTTGATGGAACACCTGTCGCCAACAGTGACTTGGCCATGAATGTGAACTATGGTGCTGAAACCGTTACCTTCAGCGGCTTGCAGGGTGGTGCTACCTATCATTTCGCCATCTTCCCCTACACCAACAGCGGTGCCAACATCGACTACAAGACTGACGGCAGCTATCCTACAGTCAATGCTACTACAGAAGACATAGAGATCCTTATGTTTGAGGACTTCAACGAAGACCTTGGCGTATTCACGACGTACGATGCCTATGGCGAACAAGGTTGGCACCAGGCTTCCTATCAAGGCACGACCTACGCCGTCTGCAATGGCTATGCCAATGGCGCTTCCAACCAGAACGAAGACTGGCTGATTAGCCCCAGACTGCAATCTGGTTTCATGGATTTGTGGGTTGAGTTCCGCACGGCCATGAAGTTTGATGGTGACCCGATGCGTGTGGCAGTTTCTTTCGATTATGACGGACAGAGCGATCCTTCTGACTTTGAATGGCACGACATTACTCCTGCTTTCACTTACTCGCAGGGCAACTATGAATGGGTTGAATCTGGCGCATTCAATGTGTATGGTGAGTTCTATGACTTGAATCCGTTTGGAGGCTTCCATATGGCTTTCATTTATACCAGCAGTGATGTGGCCGCTTCCTCATGGGAAATCGACTATGTGAGAGCATATACTTTGCATACGGAAGGCGTTAACGACAATGTTCGTCCGGCCATCAGCCTCTATCCCAACCCCGCCAACGAGCAGGTTTCGTTCATGCTTGATGACGATGCCGAAGTCAATATCTTCGACATGACGGGTCGTATGGTCAGCACCATGACATGTGAGGCTGGTCAAACCCAAATCAATGTCAGCGAATGGGTCAACGGCGTGTACTTCGTCAATGTTCGTTATGCCAACGGCAGCACGGCAGTTTCCAAGTTTGTGAAGTTCTAAATTAGAAATGTGTTTTTGACTCCCCCCTGCCCCCTTAAAAGGGGGATGCGCAAAGCGGTGCTAATTCAGCGTCCGGTAGGCGTCCCCCTTTTAAGGGGGCAGGGGGGAGTCAAATAAATCCCCTCTCTTGAAAAAACTCCTCCTTATAGCATTTCTGTTCCTTACCACTTGGGCCTCGGCCCAGCGGGTGGAGCCCATGCGTTATGAGGTGAATCGATGGAGTAAAGACCAAGGATTTCATTTCCAGTCATTTGGCCGTCGAGGTGGCATGGTGACCAATGAGACCGAGAGGGTCGACAAGTTGAAACACCGTTTGTGGGGCTTCTCTTGCGTCGACAGCTGCCTTTACGAGCTCCGCAATGACTTTATTCCTTTGCCAGACAAATTGAGTTTTGTTGACGCGGGCAGCGATGACCGATTCGCCGCCTTTCTTTTTGTCAACGATGGCAATAAAAAAGCGGCAGACACCTTGGATTTCCTTGTCGTGAGCTTCAATCGGGAAGAAGAGACCTACAAGACTTTTTGGAACAAATGGCCTGAGAAGATGGTGCCGTTGTCGGTGGAAGTCGTTGATGGCACGATGATGATGGTGCTTAACGACAAAAACGGTAACGGAGCCTTGTATTTCTATGACTTGACCGCCAATGGATGCCGTGTGGTAAAGCCTGCCCCATCAAGTAGTTTTGTTTTGTTTCAAACTCGCTCTTTCCCGAAAGAGCATTGTTTCGTTGTGGCCGTGAAGGAGTACGATAACAAACGTTTTGTTTCCACTTCATTTTTGATTTATTCTCCGTCAGGCAATCTTCGTGGTTCATATCGATACAACAATATCGACAACGCTTCTTTGGGTCGTATGGGCTTTCGTTTTGATGAGAACAGAAATCTTGTGGTTGTCGGCACTTTGGAACGTGAGACGGGCCGTAAAGTCAAACTCGAAGGTGTCACCGAGAACTTCGACAAGGAGAGCATTGGCGTGGTATGGATGCGTTTCGTGGGCGGCCAGCCCGACAGCAAAGTGTATCTGTTTAAGAACATGCCCGAAATCGAACATGCCTTGACCGCCTCCGATCGTGTCAGAGTGCGCGAGGAGCGGCTGCGAAAACAGAAGAAAGAGAACACCACCATGGGTGAGATTGCCTTCCAGTTTCTCACGCCCCGTCTGACTGAGTTTGGCGAGATGACCATTTTTGCGGCAGAGGCGTTTATGCCCTATTACCATACGGAAACCCGTATGAATTATGGCTATTACGGCTTTTATGGCGGTTATCCTTACAGCTATACCGTGTTCGATGGCTACGACTTTTTCAGCGAGATACTGTTGGCTTTCGACCGTGACGGCAATCTGAAATGGCAGCGTTCGGTGAAGTTTGACAACGAGTTGACTTTCGATCTTTATCCACATGCTTCCGAAGGTGTTTGCTACGAGGAGTTGGTGGTGGCTTCTCCCTACCACAACAGGTTGCGTTACACTGCTTTCGATGCCCAAGGCAGCGTGCTCATGAGCCTTCAAGAGGAGAAGATAGCCCCCATCCATGGCGCGGATTATGTGGATGATGAATATTTCGCCCAAATCGGGAAGTGGTACGATAGCCGTTTCTTGATTTTTGGTTCACAGATAATCCAAAATAGCACGCAGCCCAAACCGCGTCGGTGGGTGTATTATCTGCAAAAGGTTCAATATGATTGAGTTATGGTTGGGAGTTGGCTGAAATATCTATGGCAGCGCAAGAACGAGTATAAGATACACTCGCCTTTTGTCTATGACTTTATGAGGAAAGTACTCAACGACCGTGGCTCCAACCGCGATTATGACACGATCTATCGCATTGCACGGCTGTTGGATAAGCGGAAACATATCCGTTACAACCTTCGCAAGCAAAGTCGGCTGCTTTACAGGATGGTACGGTATTTTGAACCCGATTCGGTAGTGTCTTTCGGTAAGCTTTCCGCGTTGAATACCACGGCGTTGGCATTGGGTAATCTTCAGACCAAGGTGTATCTTGAGGAGTCGGACGACTTCTTGGAGACGCTCAATTCAATGGGTGTTGTCAACGTTAACCTGATTCAGCCCGCCGAGTTCGATTCAGAGCATTTCCGTCAGTTGAACACGGGCTTCGTCTTCTTCAGTCAAGACTCATTTGAGGATGATACGTGGGATTATCTCGCAGATTGTCTGAATTATAAGACATCTGATTCCGTCTTCGTCTTTGAAGGCATTCACCACAACCGCGACATGGAAGAAGCTTGGGAGGAAATCAAGGCCAATGAGGATGTGTCGGTTACGTTCGACTTGTATTGCATCGGGATGGCTTTCTTTCGCGAAGGCATAGAGAAACAAGATTTTGTGTTAAAACATTGAATATGAAGAATATCACTTATACCAAAACTGGCGATGAAGGCAAGACCTCGTTGATTGGAGGCTTGCGTGTCGCGAAATATGACGACCGTGTTGAAGCTTATGGTACGGTTGACGAATTGAGTGCTTTTATCGGTGTACTTTACGATCAAGAAAGCGTTACTGCTGAGATGCGTACCGTGTTGGACACCGTACAGAACAAGTTGTTTACCATCGAGTCACACTTTGCCTTGGACGAAAACTCTGAGGTGAAGAAGATGATACCCGTGTTGGCCCCCGACGATGTGGCCTTTATTGAGCACGAAATCGATGTAATGAACGCGCAATTGCCTGAGTTAAGGAGTTTTGTCATCCCTGGCGGTAACCTTAAGGCAAGTCACGCTCATGTATGCCGCACGGTGTGTCGTCGCGCCGAGCGTCAAGGTTGGCGTTTGGCGGCCCAACATCCCATCGATTCGCTCGATTTGAAGTACCTCAACCGTCTGTCTGATTACTTCTTTGTATTGGCCCGGTACTTTGTTTTCTTGGACAACGCAAATGAAACAAGTTGGGAATCAACGAAATAAAAATTGTTTTATAAATTTCAAAAAATTGCTTGACAATACTAAAAAAAGTGTAATTTTGCGCCCTCAAAATTAAACAAAAAAAGATATGTATTGGACATTAGAATTGGCTTCAAAATTGGAAGATGCTCCGTGGCCGGCCACCCGTGATGAGCTCTTGGATTGGGCTTTGCGTACTGGAGCGCAGGATGAAATTATTGAAAACCTTCAGGAAATGGAAGACGAGGGTGAGATATATGAACGTATCGAAGACCTTTGGCCAGACTATCCATCGAAAGACGACTTCTTCTTTAATGAAGACGAATACTAATGTCCTAATTTATTGAATTTCATAAAATTAAAAAAGGCTATTGGGTAACTAATAGCCTTTTTTGTGTTCAAATAAGTCATTATTTGGCCTAATTTGATCCGAAAAGTTAACCTAAAGTTGTACATAATTACTCCTTTTTTTCTACGATGAAGTAGTTGCACGGAAATTTTTGTAAGTCATTGGTAATGAATGTGTTTGATACGAAAAGTTAGGTTAACTTATTTTTCGATGAAATTGCATGATTTTGCATGGATCTCGACCAACTAGGCGGCTCCCTTGTGAAAGTCAGTCGCCTGTTTATGTTGAATGCCAGCCCATTACAGGCCGACATTCATTCTTCCAGGCTTTTTTTGAATGTGAATGTCGGTGGTCTAGATGAAAGCTGACTCTGGATTCAACAGGAATTCTTGCAAACCCACGATCAGTACTCCTTGCTCGTCTCGGTGTTTCATGACCTTGTCCGCTGTGATGATTACCTTGCGGAAGGAATCGTCCACGGATGCGAAGGGCCTTTCCTCTTGCTGTCTTTTCTCAAGGGTCGGGAGGGAGAAC
>CAJOIF010000034.1 GCA_905234765.1 uncultured Bacteroidales bacterium | reverse complement strand
TTTCGGCGGACAAGGTGTCTTGTCAATGGGTAAGATCCTTGCTTACAGTGGTATCATGCAGGACAAGGAAGTCAGCTGGATGCCTTCATACGGCCCCGAGATGCGTGGCGGCACGGCCAACGTGACCGTCATCGTCAGCGACGAGCGCGTGTGCTCTCCCATCCTCAACGCTTTCGACACTGCCGTCATTCTGAATCAGCAGTCGCTCGACAAGTTTGAGGACAAAGTGAAGCCCGGTGGTTACCTGATTTACGACCCCAACGGCATCACCCACAAGCCCACCCGCAAGGACATCCACATCTACAGCATCGAAGGCGCTCAACTCGCCTCCGACATGGGCAACAGCAAGGTGTTCAACATGATCATCCTCGGTGCTTTCCTGAAGGTGCGCCCCATCATCGACAACAAGAACGTCGAAGAGGGTCTGCGTCACTCCTTGCCGGAGCGCGCCCACAAGCTCATCCCGCTGAACATGCAGGCCGTCCAGGTCGGCATGGACAACATCAAGGCTGAGAACTAATTTATCGGCTTCATGCCGAATGATGAAAAAGCCGCTCGTTTGGGCGGCTTTTTTATTCGAAATTTTTGCCACTATGGCAGATTTTTCGAATGCATAGATGGTCGTCTTTCCAAAATATTCACCTATAGAATAGAAATACTTGCCACATGGGCTTTCTGTTTATACTGAAAATTTTTGCATCTATATGCAAAAATTTTCAGTACATCACCAATTTCTTAGAATTAAGAAGGAATTCTTGAATGCCTATAATAAGAATCCCTGATTCATTATACCACTTTCTGATATTATCCTTAACCACAATAATTTTCTTGAAAGAATCGTCAATGCGGAGCAATGGATTTTGTTCTTGTTCCATTTTTTCCTTGTCAGGCATGGCAAAAGCAGACTGCACATAACATCTTTGCGACCCAAAATTACAAACAAAATCCACTTCAAGTTGAACCCGTTCCTGCTTGCCTTGCTCATTTCTTCTATTGTATTCCACAACACCCACATCGACATTGAAACCTCTCGCCAACAATTCATTATACAAAATATTCTCCATAATATGATTTTCCTCCTGCTGACGGAAATTCAAACGGGCATTACGCAACCCTACATCTGCAAAATAGTATTTCTTCGGTGTAGAGATATACTTTTTCCCTTTCACATCATAGCGACTTGCTTCACTGATAAGGAAAGCATCTTTCAGATAATCAATGTATTGACTAATCGTATTGTAGGAAACCTGAATCTTTGCCATGCTTTGGAAAGTGTTCGACAATTTGGAAGGATTCGTCAATGAACCCACCGACGATGCCAAAACATCAAGCAGACTATCCATTACAGCATCACCCTTCAGATGATTCCTATCCACAATATCCGAAACATAAACCTTTCTCATCAAGTCATTCAGATACTTGGCCTTTTGCTCTTCCGTACGGCAGGAAAGGAGAAACGGCATACCGCCAAACGTAAAATAGTCGTTCCAAACCGTATCACTATTTCCGTCAAATGCGGAACAGAACTCTTCGAAAACAAGTGGATAAACCCTAATTTCATCCCCTCGCCCACGAAACTCCGTCAGAATATCACTCGACAAAAATCGGGAATTGCTTCCAGTAACGTATATATCAAGGTTTTCCATACGGTTCAAACCATTCAAGACCTTCTCGAACCCCTGAACAAGCTGCACCTCATCCAAAAGGATGTAATACATTTCGTCATCGCTAATCAAGGAACGAATATAATCACCAAGTTTTTTGCCTTCAAGCAAATCATCGTGTGTATCATCGTCAAAGGCAATAGAAATGATGTGACCCTTATCCACATGGGTTGAAAGCAGATACTTGTAGAACAGATTGAAGAGTAGGTATGACTTTCCGCAACGACGCACTCCAGTTATTACTTTTATTGCTCCGTTCTCACGGCGGTCAATCAAACGATTCAGATACAAATCCCTCTTGATTTCCATAACTTTACACTTAAATGACGGCACAAATATACAAACAATTCCATTCTTAATGAAAATTTTTGCATCAATATGCAAAAATTTTCACCAACCACCATATCAGAAACACAAAACGCAATCCGAAAGTAACTTAAGCTTTTTTCGCCATTCGCTCCAAAATTGCCTTAAAAACCGTATTTTTGCAGAAACAATGTGAGCAATGAGAAGGACACCTATTAATAATATGGACGCGAGACATAGGACGGCGGGACGCGGGACTATCAGCATATCATTGTTGATAGCCCTTATGTCGATGACCAACCTAGTTCATGCCCAAAGCTACAGCAACGACTTCGAGAACGGTTACGAATGGTACCCGCCATGGAGTAACCTGCATCTCGCTGCCGATGACGACACGCTCATAGGCAATTACGTCTGCCTTTGCGACACTTTGCATGAGTATGGGTTGGGTTTCAACATTGACGCGGAACGCATGCCCGCGAAGCGAAACCTCAACTGCAAGTATAGTTTTCGCTTCAAGGCCAACGATGATACTCAGGCCAATATCGTCATTACCATCAGCGACTCGATCGGCGTCCGCTACTGGAACGCTTATCCCCTTGCTGGTTTCGTCAGCGACACTTCAGAATGGTCGCAGCTGAGCCTAAACCTTAACTTTCCCGCAGATTATTTCAGCGGCAGCAGCAAACTGAAAGCCTTCATCTGGAACGAAGGAAGGGAAAGGCTAGTCTTCGATGATGCCCGATTAGAGGTAAACGCCATTCAACAAGCAAGTTATCAACCTGAAATTGGGCAAGACTCTCTGTCTCCATATAATCGACACTTTATTATCAATCAAGACTTCATTCCCATTGTTGAATACATTAATGCAGATGGCGATACGGTCAACGACCCTTCCATAGTGGAAACCGACATTAAAACTTACCTTTCATGGAATCCCATTTACTCCATCCCCAACCTTTTGAGTAACATCTTCAAGACCGAAATACGGTTCAAGGAGGATGTCAAACTGCTTCGATTGGCATTTGTGCTGCCTTTACCCAAAGGAAAACTCACCGTTTATCGCAGGAACCAACAAATCGACACAATCGATTTCCAGACCTCATATTATCTTGACAGAGAAGGTTTTATCATCTCGGACGATACCTTAAGCCTTGCCACCTATCACAACACAGGCATTTCCTCCCTGCAACTCGATACAGAAAAACGATATGCTTGCTTCAACATTGACTATTGGCGCGACCATCCACTGATTCATTACCCCATGCGAACGGATACTTCAGATTATTTTGAAGATATTTCCTATCGAGAAATAAAGGCAGGCGAGGTGCTGGAAGGTGAGTTTACGCTTTATGAATCTCCATGGTATTTTGACGCGTACCAATATCTGCCTCGCATCATGTCCGTATGGGACGGCTACCAAAGCGCTTTCATTTTCACCGAACATGCTGACTGGACGGATTTAAGAACCCATCGCGCCGTACTCTTTGGTAATGAGAACATTACCAAGCCCGAGGATGCCGTCGGTGGCTTCTGCTATTACAACATTCCTGTCACAAAGAGCGTGTTCTACTGGAATCCCGACCATATCACCAATGCCGAGACCAGTAAAGGACTGTTCACGGGAGAAGTGGCCACCATCAAGACGGACAAAGCGTTTTACAAACTGCTGAAGACCCTCAAGAAACAAGGTTTTGAGATTTGTCTGCATTCGCCCGAAGTCTATACGACTATCCCGAGCGAGTTCCCCAAGGCCATGCGCTTCATGAAACGACATTTCGGCACAGTCTCATGGATCGACCATGGCTACAACAACGGTCCCGAGAAAAACCGCGAGGACATGGTCTGCGATGGCCTCCTCCCCGACTCGCCACAATATGCCGCAGAGCTTTGGAAGAAGAACAGTGTCCGCTACCTTTGGAATGCTTACTACGAGGAAAATCGTATGGTGCGGTACAACTTCGACAACCACTTCGTGCAACCCTACGATGGCTTCGGAGACGCGCTGCCCAACCGACAAATCACCACTTTGCCCAATGGCGACAAGGATTTTTTGCTGTGGTCAACGCCCTCGACCCTAGAAGTGAATGAAGACAAGGATTGGTATTACTTTTTCGACAGCACACGCTTACAACGCCTTGTAGACCAACACAATGTGTTCATCACCCATGTCTATCCCGCATGGAGCGACCCCTATCGCGGATTCTGGCAGTACGACGAGGACAGCACCATCCTGGCCATGCCTGGCTTCAATTTCGCGTTGAGCCAACTCGCTCGCTTCCGTGAGGAGAAGAAAATCCTGCCTACCACCGTGGAGCAATACCTCAGCTATTACGAAAAACTACTCAATGTTGATTATCTGATTTGTGACAATAGAAACATCAGAGCCATCTGCCTTACCAACCATGGCGAAGCCATCGAAGGCTTGACTTTGCTTTGCGCCAAGCCTATCGTGGTGGAAGGCAAATCCATCAATCTCCGTAAGGTCGATGAAGGCTATTTGGTGTGGTTCGACCTGAAGAAAAATGAAACTGTAACCATAAGATACACAGAATGAAAAGATTATCCATATTTGTCAGCGGCAACGGCACCAACCTACAACGCATTGCCGAGTATTTTGCCAACAACCCCGAAGTTGAAATCGTCAATGTAGTGTGCAATAACCCCAAGGCTTATTCCATCGAACGGGCGAAGAAGTTGGGCATTCCTTTGAAGATGATTTCTCGAGAGGAATTCAACAGCGAGGCTTTTGTCCAAGAGTTGCAAGACCTTGACATTGACCTGATTGTGCTGGCTGGTTTTCTGTGGAAAGTCCCCGAAGTCCTCATCAAAACTTTCCCGAAGCGCATCGTCAATATCCATCCTGCCTTGCTGCCGAAATATGGCGGCAAAGGCTTCTATGGTGAGCATGTGCACGAGGCTGTGGTGGCGGCCAAGGAAGCCCAATCGGGCATTACTGTCCACTATGTCAACGAGATTTACGACAGTGGTGAAATCATCCTGCAAGCCCGCGTCAGTTTGGACGAAAACGAAACGCCCGACTCCTTGGCGGCGAAAATCCACCAGTTGGAGCAGGCGTATTTCCCTGTAGCGATTGAGCAGGTATTGAATAAGTAATAGGCGACCTCGTCATTGCGAGCGTAGTAAAACGAAGCGAAGCAATCTAGGCATGTAGTTAGTGGCCTAGATTGCTTCGTTCCTCGCAATGACGCGAAGCGGGGCAAAGATTACTCCGTCGGCAACGCCTTGAAGCCATTGCCCATAATCTCAGAGCTTTCAATCACGTTAACGAAAGCGTTCGGGTCTAAGAAACGAAGGTTAGCCTTCAGTTTCACCAAGTCGCTGCGGTTCAAGGTCACGTAAATCATCTTACGCTCGGCGCCTTGGTAAAGGCCACTGCCAGCGAAGACGGTACCGCTACGGTCGAGGTCCTTGATGATGAAGTCGCGCACCTCATCAATCTTGTCCGTTATGATGAATGCCGTCTTATAGCTCTTCACGCCTTCCACCACGAGGTCGATAATCTTACTCTCAATGAAGATAAGGATGATGGAATAGATAGGCAGACGGATGTCCTCAAAGGCAATCAGCGTGGTCAGCGAGATGATACTATCTACGATAAGCACCAAGGTTCCCAAGCTGATTTTCGTGTATTTGTGGGCAATCATCGCAATGATGTCGGAACCACCAGAAGTGGCACCCGAACGGAAGATAACGCCGATGGCCAAGCCGTAGATGAGGCCTGAAACGACCGTATTCAAGAAGAAATCAGGCATGAAATAACGCTGCACTTCACCATCCATAAAGAACAACGACGACTGCAACTCCGTGTCGAAGAAAGCGCCATCGTGGATGAGAGGCGCATAGCCCCACCATGTCTCAACAATGTAAGTAAAAACGGGTATCAAAATCACCGAGATGACCGTCTTAATGCCAAATCGGGGGCCCAATATGATGGTTCCGATGATGAGCAAGGGAATGTCCATGCAGATGCCCGCCAAAGAGATTTTCCATCCCCACAAAGCGTTGAACACGTTGGCAAGACCATACACACCGCCAGGGGCCAAGTGGTAGGGGTTCACAAACATCACATCGCCGATGGCGAAAAGAGCCGAGCCCAACACCAAGAAAGCGTAGGACAGGATTTGCTGTTTCAATTTCTCGTTATTCATAACTTAAATAATTAACATTCAACCGATTACTCCAAAAAACATGCTTTTTGGAGATGCAAAGTTACGAAATTTCCAAAATCTTACTAATTTTGCAGGCTCAAAGAGGACCCGTAGTTTAATGGATAAAATAAAGGATTCCGGTTCCTTAGCTCAGGGTTCGATTCCCTGCGGGTTCACAAAAAAATGTAGGGCTGTCATAGTATGGCAGCCCTACAATCGTTATTTCTTCTCCGTGATAATAACATCAATCGCCCCAACGCCGAACTTGGCGATGCTGGCCATGCGATTCTCGGTATTGTGATAGTTTTTCAGTTCCTCGATGATGGCATTCTTCAACACGCCGTTGCCCACACCGTGGATGAAGGTCACCTTGGTATAGTCGGCGGCGATGGCACTATCGAGCATCTTCTTGAAATAGTCGGTTTGTATCTTGAACATGTCGTAGCTCGAAAGGCCGAGGATGTTATCAACCAGCTCGCCAATGTGCAAGTCCACCACAGCTTCGCCTGGGGCAACCCTATGCTTGTCGATAGGGGCTTCTTTCTTTACCAACTCCTTCGCAGGAGCCTGTGAGCCAACGCCTTCCTTCATGATTTTGGTGAAGTCACTGTCGCCGTGTTTCAGTGCGATGAGTTCAGAGAGGCAAACCATCACCGACTTCTCGCCGAGTACGCCCGAAGGCAGATAACTACCCTCTTTCATGAAGCGACCCACGCGCAGCGAAAACGGCGCGTTGAGTGGAAGTAGCACACAATCAGAGGTTTCGGCGGTCAGTATGGCCTGCACCACACCATTGAGCCAATATTCGAGGTCGTCGCGGGAGATGGTCTCGATGACGATTTTCTCGTATTTGTCGATTTGGCCGTAATCCACATTCACAAACTTATCTTCCTCCTTGATGGTGAAGGTGTAGAGCATCTCGTAAGGCGTGTGGTTCACCAGCACCACGTCGAGCGGACCCGTGAGGAGCCACTGCTGCTCATGCGGCACGAAGGCCATATAGATGCCTTCCTTTTCGGCCTCTTTTGCGAAACGGCGCAAGCCTCCCTTTCGGGCGGCATCGGCCTGTTGCTGCTTCAGAAGTTCCTGACCCTGAACCTCTTTCTGTACTTTGTCGATGGTTTCCTGTTGCTTGGAAGGTGCAGGTTGCGAGCGGTAGTCGAGCACCAAATCCGAAATGAGCGTGGGGATTTCGAAGCCGTCCTCCACCTCAACCATTACCATTCTGGAATCTATAACCTTCGTGACCTTGCCGCCGCCAACAGTGCTGAGGAAGTTCACTTTGTCGCCAATCTTGAATTCTGCCATAGTATTTTGCGTTTTGAGCGGCAAAAATAAGCATTTTGGCAGATTTTTTGTAATTTCGCCACCGATATTTGAAACATCATGAAGAAAACGCAACTCATCCTCATGCTTTTGATGGCAACGGCCCTCATTTCTTGCAAGAAACCCGCAGGCTACGGCGACCTCTCGGTGAACATTGGCTATTCCGTCAATGGCGAGCCGCTGGTCACCGACAGTTTATGCTATCACAACGAGGTTGGAAATGCGTTCATGATTACCGAAATCCAGTGGTTCATTTCCAAGATGGAACTTCAAGACGAACGCGGCGAATGGATCGCCTTGCAGCATCGCGAAGCAGAAAGCCTGATTTCAAGCCCCACCGATAAGATTTTCTACATCGACACCAATATCCCTGAAAGCCAGACACTTCAAATGGCTTCCATTCCCATTGGGCACTACAAAGCCTTGCGCTTCACCTTCGGCTTGGACGAGAACGACAACGTCTCCGGCCTGTTCAGCGATGCACCCGAGGCGGAGATGTTTTGGCCCGAACCCTTGGGCGGCGGCTACCATTACATGAAACTCAACGGGAGATTCCTCGATGCCAATGGAGCATTAGTCCCGCTCAACGTTCACCTCGGCATCGGGCAGAACGCCGACCACACAGAATTCTATCAGAACTACTTCACTGTGGAATTGCCTTTGGATTTAACTATTACTGAAAACGTTGAAAACCAGTTTAATCTATGTATGGTTGTCGACAACTGGTTCCGCAATCCTAACCTTTACGACTTCAACATTTTCGGTAGCGCCATCATGCAAAACCAAGTCGCGCAACAGGCCTTGAAGGAAAACGGACAGAACGTTTTCACCTGGTCAGTTTTCAAAGAATCAAACGAAAAAAGCATGAAAAATGAAGAGATTGTTGAGGGTTTCAACCGCGTCATGCAGCAAGCTACGCCCAAACCGCATTTCTGGAGATGGGAGAACGTGAAGGCACGTTGGGAACACCTGAAAAGTGCATCATGATTTTATGAAACAGTTAAACGCCCATAGATTTACTCGGATTTTGAAGGCATGCATTGACTCCGTCGAATCTTCGATTTCCGACCGACAAAGGAGGGAGCGTATCTATGCCTCCAAAATCCTCGAAATGACATGGGCTTTTGTACTCTTGCTAGTCTTGTTCTCGTGCAAGCCAGAGGAAATCCACTATACGCCAACGCCTTATGAGTTGGAGCAGCCCGCCTATTTCCCTTCGAAAAACAACATCCCCGCCGACAACCCCATGACTATGGAAGGCGTGGAATTGGGCCGGAAACTGTTCTACGACCCGCGACTTTCAGGTCGCGATGGCACCGAGGGCATCCGTAGTTGCTCATCGTGCCACCATCAGGAGCATAACTTTGAATATGGTGCACCGACCAACACCCATCACGCTATGCTGCCTTTGGTCAACTTAGCTTGGAACCACACTGGCTTAGGCTGGAACGGCGGCGTGGCCACCTTGGAGGACATGGTTTTGGCGGCAGTCACGAGTCCCGTGGAAATCAACGCAGATACCAATCAGGTAGTCAAGTATTTGCAAAAGACCAACGATTACCCTGAGCTGTTTGAGAAAGCCTTTGGCAACCGCTACATCACCTTTATTAATATTGAACGCGCCGTGGCGCAGTATGTACGGAGCCTAGTTTCCGCCAACAGCAAATTCGACCGCTACCTGCGCGGCGAAGAACAACTTACCGAAGACGAACTTGCTGGCTATGAGCTGTTTTGCACCGAGGACGGCGCCGACTGCTTCCACTGCCATGGTGGCGGCGGTTTGGCCCTGATGACCACCAACCTGTTCTACAACAACGGCTTGGACGACGTATTCAACGACCCAGAAGACCGCGCTACCATTACGGGAAGCCATTGGGACAGAGGCGCATACAAAGCCCCTACCCTACGCAACATCGCCGTTTCAAGTCCCTACATGCACGATGGGCGCTTCACCACCTTGGACGAGGTCATCGACTTCTACAGCGAGGGGGTGAAGAACTCCGAAAACATCAACCCGCTGATGCACCATGTGATGGACGGCGGCGTGCAACTCACCGACATTGAAAAGGCCCAGCTGAAGGCGTTTTTGAACACTTTGACGGATGAAACTTTCTTGAACAATCCAAAACAATAATTATCACAAAACCTACAAAACATGCAAAACAGTTTTGTGGGTTTGTGACAAAAAAAAGAAACCATGCGATATCCTTGGGGCGACGAACGCAGATTCAACAGCTACAGCAACTACTTCAAGAAGCAGTTCGGGGGGCGTGTGCAGAAAATCAGCATCGACGCGGGTTTCAGTTGCCCCAACAGGGACGGCAAAATCAGCACGGGCGGCTGCACCTTTTGCAGCAACGCGGCCTTCAACCCGTCGTATTGCCAGCCCGAGAAAAGCATCCGCCAACAAATCGAGGAAGGCATTGAATTCCACCAACGGCGGTATCGCCGCGCCAACCAATATCTCGCTTATTTCCAGCCCTTTTCGAACACCTACAAGCCATTGGAGGAGCTGAAAAAAATCTATGCTCAAGCTTTGGATGTGCCCGAAACCATCGGCATTGTCATCGGCACTCGCCCCGACCTGATTGATGAAGCCATCTTGCAGTACCTCAACGAAATCCAAAAAACGCATTATGTCATGTTGGAATACGGCGTGGAAAGCGTTTACGATGAAACCCTAAAGCGCGTCAACCGAGGCCATGACTTCGCCACGGCGGAACGAGCCATCCGCATGACCGCCGATTATGGCATCCCCTGTGGGGCGCATTTCATTTTCGGCTTGCCTGGAGAAAGCAAAACGATGATGCTCGATGCCGCCGACATCATCTCACAACTGCCTTTAACCACGGTCAAGTTCCACCAACTGCAAATCTTCAAAGACACAAAAATGGCCGAGGAATACCGAGCTTATCCAGAGCATTTCCATCTTTTTGATTTGGACGAATACATCGATTTTGTCATCGACTTCGCCGAGCGACTCAACCCCAATATCGTCATCGAGCGTTTTGCGGGTGAAGTGCCACCACGCTATCTCGTTTCCGAGCCTTGGATGAAACTACGCTACGACGAAGTGCTGGCTAAGATTGAGAAACGGATGGAGGAAAGGGGGACATGGCAAGGCAGAGTCTATCAGAGAATTTAGCGCCCCATCGCCTCCTCAATAGCCATCTCAAACAGCTTGCCTAACGTCAATCCGAAGCAACGGGCTTGCGCGGGAATGATGCTGGCCTCGGACATACCTGGGACGATGTTGGCCTCGATGAAAAACACGCCCTCATCACTGACGATGTAGTCCATACGGACGAAGCCCTTACACTCCAACTTTTCATACAACATCGCCGTGGTCGCCTTGATTTCGATTTCCGTGGCCTCGTCAACTTGGGCGGGCGTCACCTCTTCACACTTACCGGCGGTGTACTTTGCCTCGTAGTCGAAGAACTCGTTTTTGCTGATGATTTCGGTGAGCGGGAAGACCATCATCTTGCCCTTGTGTTCCATGGCGCCGCAGCCAAACTCGCGACCATCCACAAACTTCTCGCACATTATTTGTCGACCGGCCGCTCTCGCGCTAAAGATGGCAGGGGCAAGTTCTTCTGCCGTCTTCACCTTAGTCACACCTACGCTGGAGCCGTTGCAGGTCGGCTTAACGAACAGAGGCAATCCCAGTTCCTTGATGATTTCATCGGCATCGTATTTTTCACCTTCGTTGATGAGCAACGATGGTGCCACATTGACACCGTATGAAGCCACTATGCGCTTGCAGAAGTCCTTATGGAACGTGAGGGCGCAAGTGGTCAAAGGCGACGAGGTGCAAGGAATACCCAGCAACTCGAGATAACCCGAAAGCGGCCCATTCTCACCAGGCTCACCATGCACCGCGTTGAAAGCCACATCGAATTTAGTCCTGTGTCCGCCTACTGAAATGGAAAAATCATTCTTGTCAACATCTACCCGTGTACCATCTTTCAAGAGTCCGTACCACCCTTTTTTCGATACAACAATAATCTTAGAATTATACAGTTCCGGATTCAGATTCTGCTTCACCACTTGAGCACTTTTGACGGAAATTTCGAACTCTCCCGAATCTCCGCCACAAATTATTGCCACGTTTTTCATATTTTTTGTACTTTTGTCGGTTGATTGTCAAACAATAAAACGCTCCCAATGGAGTTGTAAATTCACGGCTAAAATACGAAAATATGGGACGCCTACACTTTCTTAAGGAAAAGAAATTTTATCTCAACCTCCTCTGCATATTGTTACTTTGCATAGTGCTGCTATGGATAACATTCAGGTTGTTAGATAGATACACTCGTCACGACAAGGTCTACGCCATGCCTGATTTTATCGGTCAGGACTATCATGAAGTGGAGCGGCAATATGCCCACGACTTCCATTTCTTCCTCATCGACAGCGTGTATCCCAAGGGACAGCAGCCTGGAAGCATCTACCAACAAGACCCTTTGCCCAACACAAAGATCAAAAAGGGGCGCAACGTCTATATCATCATCGTGGCTGAGACACCTGAAAAGACTATCATGCCCAACCTGAAAAACCTTTCCTTGCGGCAGGCCATCGGCTCACTTGAATCAGCGGGACTTACCGTGGAACGCCTTGATTATAAGGACAGTCCGTACAAAAACGCCATCATCGAACAGTATTATGAAGGTCAACCCATTGCAGGTGGCACCGAACTCGTCAAAGGCAGTAAAATCACCTTACGTGTCGGCTTGGGACGAGACAGAGACCGTGCCAAGGTGCCCAACCTCATCGGCAAGCCCGCATTGGAAGCCAAACGTCTGCTCAATTTGGCTGGGCTCAACCTGGGCAAAGAGACCTATGAAGACAATGACAGTATCCAATACCTCTGTGTACGCCGAATGAGTCCCGGACCCAGTGCCGGCGCGGTGAATCCTGGCGCCTTTGTCGACCTCACCTACCATTCGAGCCGCACCCTTGATTTCAAGAAGCAGATGGAGGAACTGCTCCATGAAGATTCGCTTTCCAACAGACCACAACTCATTGAAATTGACACCATAACAGAAATCATCGAAACCACCGACATTGAATATGAAGATGAATTTTAAGATATTATGCTTAGCGTTAGCCTTTAGTTTCGGCCCAATTTGCAACGCTCAGGAAGTGCTGACGGGGTTTTATCACGGCGAACGGCAAGCCATAAGATACGTCCATCCCACGGGCATTTTCCTGCCTTTCTTTGAGGACTTCAGCCAAAGCCACATCTATCCCGACTCCACCAAATGGACCGACTGCAAGGCTTTTGTCAACGACGGCTTCCCGCTCTGTCCGCCCAACCGCAACGCTGCCACTTTGGATGTGCTTGACGAAAAAGGTTGTGTGTACGACTATGCCATTAGCAACGCTTTCATCGCCGAACATCTCACCTCGACCCGCATCCGCTTGGACTCCGTGCTTGAGCCCGAGCCTCGTGCGCTCACTCCCGCCGACTCGCTCTATTTCAGCTTCTACTACCAACCACAAGGCAATGGGGCATCTCCCGAAGCCCAAGACTCTTTGGTGCTTCAATTCGGCACAGCCACCGAGCATCTGGAGTTTTCACACCTTGAGTACCAGAACTTTACCCTTGCAGAGATATTCAATGAGATGCAAGTCGACACACTGTTTCCTGGCGACACCATATGGGCTTTTGGCGGCTGCCAGCCTGGGTTGTTTGTGCTGAATGCCGACACGTTGACCCCGTCCATGCAAGGCATCATCTCCATCCCATGCGACTCGGTGTTTGTCCCGGTAGCCGACACCGTCTGGTATCATGTATGGAGCACTCCTGGACAAACTCTCAATGCCTTTATGGAAGAAAACAACGGACAGTATTTCAAGCAGGTGATGATACCCATCCGCAACTTGCGTTACTTCACCGACCATTTCTACATCCGTTTCTACAACTACGCCAGCATTGAAAGTTCCAACAATCCAGCCAACCGTGGCAACCAAGACCAATGGAACATCGATTTTGTGTACCTCAACTATGGGCGTAACATTGACGATACCTTCTACCCCATGCTGACCTTCTCTGGACAACGTCCCTCGTTCTTCAACAATTACCAAGCCATCCCTTACAGGCAATACCGCGCCAACCCCAATGGTGCCATTCGCGAGAGTCTGGAATTGGACATCGCCAACCTCGACAATGTTCCACACGAAGCACATTATTACTATTCTGTGCAACAAATCGGTGGAAACCAACATTATACAAGGGTCGTGGAACCCGTTGTGATCAACCCATACGCCCAAACAGGTTACCTCAACTGCTCCGCTAACCACGAGTCACCGGCCTGTCCCTACGTGGGTGCGTTGTTTGCTATGAGTTTCGCCTACGACTCGGTTTCGTATGAAATCAAGCACTATATTTATGACTCAACCTGCACTCCACCCTTGACCGACTCGATGATATACCGCCAAGGCCTATACAACTATTACGCCTACGACGACGGCACCCCTGAAATGGGCTATGGCGTGAATCCCGCTGGAGGATGCTTCGCCGTGCGTTTCTCAATGACCGAATTTGACACCATTTGCGGCGTACAACTGCTTTTCAACCACACACTTAACAATGCCAACGACAAGTATTTCGACATCGTGGTCTGGAAAGAAGAGAACGGTCGCCCTGGTCAGGAAATCTACCGCATGGAAAACCAACGTCCGCAATGGGAAGAACAAATCTACTGTTTCCACTACTACAAATTCGACAAAACCGTCACCCACACTGGCAATTTCTTCATCGGCATTGTGCAGCAAAACTCCAACCTCATCAACATCGGATTCGATGCCTCAAACGATAACAGCCAGAACACGTTCTACAACACCAATGGCTCGTGGCAACCCACAGAGATGCACGGCACACTGATGATACGGCCCGTGGTTGGCGACTCCTACTACATCGGAGTGGATGAGAATGATTTTTCGACCGAAGCCGTGGAGCTCTTCCCCAACCCAGCGAGCAACATACTGAACATCAAACCTTCAGAGGGCATCGAAATCATTCAGACCAGCCTCTTTGACTTGACAGGACGCTGTGTTTGGCGAGATGCCTTCACGCAAGAAATCCCCGTTGGCAATTTGAACGACGGACTTTATCTCATCAGCCTGACCACGGCACAAGGCCAAATCATCACCCAAAAAATCGTCATCAGAAAATGAGTCAAGAGCAAGATGAACTGTTAGACAACGAGTTGTCAGAAGAAGAAAGCGGCGAACTCTTTGAGCATTTCCGCATTGTGGTCGATCAAGGCCAGCAGTTGGAGCGCATCGACACCTATCTGACCAACCACATCTCCAACATTTCGCGCAACCGTGTGCAGAATGCGGCCAAGGCAGGCAACATTTTGGTGAACGACAAGGTGGTGAAGTCGAACTACAAGGTGAAGCCCAACGATGTCATCTCCATCGTCTTTACCTATCCGCCCCGCGACACCGACATCAAGCCCGAACCCATTCCGCTCGACATCGTCTATGAAGACGATGACGTCATCGTCATCAACAAGCAGGCGGGGCTGGTGGTGCATCCCGGTCACGGCAACTACGACGGCACCTTGTTGCACGGCTTGGCTTATCATTTTGAGCAGACCAAGCAAAAGATAGAGAACCGCTTTGGTTACCTCGTCCACCGCATCGACAAGGACACCACCGGCCTGATGATTATCGCCAAAAACGAGGCTGCACAGGCCGTATTGGCGCACCAGTTCTTTGAGCACACCATCCACCGCCGCTACTACGCTCTCGTTTGGGGCGACTTCATGGAAGACGAAGGCGTCATTGAGGGCAACATCGGGCGCAGCACCTCCGACCGCCGCAAGATGACCGTGTATCCCGATGGCGACCATGGCAAAGATGCCGTCACCCATTGGAAAGTGCTGGAACGTTTTGGCTATGTGACGCTGAACGAATACCGCCTTGAGACAGGTCGCACCCACCAGATTCGCGTCCACTCGCAGTACATTGGTCATCCCTTGTTCAACGATGCCATGTACGGCGGCGACGTCATCCTAAAAGGCACCACTTTCTCGAAATACAAGCAGTTCATCGACAACTGCTTCAAGATCATGCCTCGCCACGCGCTTCACGCCAAGGAGTTGGGCTTCGTACATCCCACCACTGGCAAGGAAATGATGTTCACCTCCGAGCTGCCCGACGACATGACACAGGTGCTGGAGAAATGGAGGGTTTACTTGAAAGCAAGGAATCTGATGGAGGAATAAGATGAGTTTCCGCTGCGCGGGAACCTCTTTCCCAAAAAAATCTACCAACCCCTTCCCACTTTACTATTTATTTTCTATTTTTGCAGCAAAAGTAGTAGAGGTATGGCCTATAGCATTCAAGACAAGATGGAATGGACGTTGATTTTCATTGTAGAATTTGCGCAAAAGCATGGCTTGACAATGAAACAAGCATTTAATTATCTGAGCCGTTTCAAAGGCATCGACTTTGTTGACCGCCACTATGATTACGTCCACACACAATCGTTCATATCCATGGTGAACGACATGACGGAATATTGCCATAGAAAAGGAGGAGCTTTGTCATGATTTTATACCACGGATCCAATTTGGAATTCGACAAGATTGATTTGTTGAAATCAAAACCCAATAAGGATTTTGGTTAAGGATTCTACTTGTCCGACAATTATGACCAAGCTGCGGAAATGGCCCAAATTAAAGTTGAACAACTTGAATGGGGATCCCCTGTTGTCATGGCATATGAGATGGATTTGGACTTGTTCAAATCACTTCAAGTCCTCCGTTTTGAGGATTACAATGAGGATTGGGCTAAGTTTATACTGCTGAACAGGAACAATGCCTCCAAAAACCAAGCACACAGCTATGATGTGGTGATTGGCCCAATTGCAAACGACAGAGTAGGTGCACAATTGTGGAGATATGAGACACATTCCATCGACCTGCCAACATTAGTAAAGAACCTGCGCTATATGAAAGGTCTTACGATACAATATTTTTTCGGCACAGAAAAAGCCATCCAAACCTTGAAAAGACTATGAGCGAACAAGCGCAAATGAAAATGGACATGGTGAAAAACCTTGCTTTGTTGATGGTTGAGAAGAACCCTTCATTGACCATGGAACAGGCACTCTCTATCGTCTTCAATTCCGAAACCTACCAAAAAATGATGGATGAGAAAACCCGACTGTTCTACCAAAGCCCCCGCTATGTGTTTTCGTTCCTTGAGACCGAATTGAACACAGGGAAGATGGGGTAACCGTTTAGGCTTCTCTCCCTCTCTCCCCCACCCATTTCCCTTCACCAAAAAAATTTTTCACCCCTCTATCCATCTGTTTTCCTTTTTTCCCTATATTTGCCCCTCGAAAAATAGTCTAACTAAAATTAACTGAATGATTAATCGCGCACTAGCGCACAAAACGAAAAACGGCATATTAAACTAAAGCGTTAGCTTTTTAACTTGTGTTACAGGAATTTGCACATTTTCTAAAACACAACAAGTTATAAAGTCTGACTCATGTGTTTCTACGCGTGGGTTTTACTGTATAGTTGTTGTGTTGGGCCGTGCAAAGCCTCTGTAACCTCCAAAAGCAGTAAAACTCATGTTTTTTATTGCCCTTCGCAAGGAAATAAAATAGAAACACAAAATAGATGAAGAAGACCATCATAAACATCATAACCATTGGGGCGCTGCTGTTTGGAACAGCAACCACCCGCAACGCTAGCGCACAAGTTTTCCTCGCCGACGAGGACATGCGTTCCTGCATGCGTTCCGATGCGCCGGAAGGAGATTTGCCCATCATCCCCGAGCTCGGCCTGACCATGGACCAATACGCGCCCGCCACTGGGGGCATGCTGGTCCTAAGTCTGCTCGGTGGTGCCTACCTCTTGGGCAAGCGCAAAAAGGAAAAGAGATAAAGGAACTACACTTTATTCTCTATTTTAAGTTATTGTTATTGTTCAAGCCAGGCCCATGTCGTGATGACACGGTCTGGCTGATTTTTTTAAGCAGACAAGAAAATGAACGAGGCGACAATTCCCGTCGCCTCGTTTCGCTTATTGTTTCTGCTTTTCCGCCAAAGCCTTATCCAAATCCATTAGGAAACTGCGGGTTTTATCGAGGGTCTCGAGCAAGATGATCCGTTCTTCGTAGTCGCTGAACTTGTCCTTAATAGCTTGCTTGGCACCGGCCAACGTATAACCTTTCACCTTAAGCAGCTGGTAGATAACATGCACATAACGTACATCGCGCTCGGTGAAGAGACGGTTGCCTTTCTTGTTCTTGCGCGGACGCAACACGTCAAACTCCTTCTCCCAATAACGAATCATCGAAGTGTTTACGCCAAACATCGCGGCCACTTCACCGATGCTGTAGTAGAATTTCCCTGTGGTTTTTATTTCTTCCATAATCAGTCCATTGTTTGAGTCGGTAAGGTCGATTGTTCCAAAATCTGCTCATACTCATCGGGAGTGAGGTCGTTGAAGAAGAAATTGATCGGATCAATGGGGGTGTTGTTCTTTCTGACCTCGTAATGCAAATGGACGCCTGTCGTCTTGCCCGTATTGCCGATGAAACCAATGAGTTGTCCGCGTTTCACTTTTTGTCCTTTATGGACGGCGGCCTTTTGCAGGTGGGCGTAGCAAGTCTTGTAGCCAAACCCGTGGTCGATGACCACCATGTTGCCGTAGCCCCAATGTCCTTTCTCCACCTCACACACTTCCCCGTCACCGGTGGCATAGGCTTCCGTACCCATAGTGGACGAAAAATCCATGCCGCTGTGGAACTTCGTCACCTTGTAAATCGGGTCGGGGCGATAGCCAAAATAGGAGGAAATGTACTTGATCTCGGTCTCCTTCAACGGGAAAATGGCGGGGATGTGTGCCAGCATATCCGACTTATTGCGTGCCAACTCAAACAATTGGTCATACGAAACCGACTGATGATAGAGCTGGCTGGCGATGACATCGAGCTTCCGTGCTGCGCCGACCACCTGGTTAGAGTTGACGTAACCATACAGGTTTTCGTAGCGGCTTGGATTGGAAAAAGCTGACTTGCGCGTGGCACTCGGGATGGGGTCGGCCTCAAACATCACACGGTATAGGTCGTTGTCGCGTTGTTCCATATCCGACACCAGGATTTCCAAATTGTCGAGACGATCGTTAAGGATGTCGTATTGCAGCTTCATATACTCCAATTCACGGGCTTGCATTTTCTCTTTCGGCGACTTGAAAAAAGTAAACAGCAGCACGGCAAAAAGGAAGGCCATGCCCAAAACGGCAAGCAATATCAACAAAAAACGCAAAACCCTTTTCGCCCTTGAAGTCTCAAGCACCTCAAAACGCTGGGTCAACTGATTGAAGATATAATGCTTTTGTCGCGCCATTATTTCAAGACCTTTCTTCCTTGTTTTTATTGACAGCTATCTTTATGGTGCTTAATCCGTCAATATGCTCAAACAAAGACGGATCGATATGCGCTGCCATCGGATGAAGAATGAAATCTATGCCTTCCCGTCTTGCCAATTTTGCAGCTGGGACAAAATCAGCATCGCCTGCAACCAATATGATAGTGTCAACCAACCTTTTCAATGCCAAAGAGGAAATATCGACACCAATCTTCATATCAATACCTTTTTGCCTGACTTCCATATAAACGTCATTTTCCTGCAAGTCTTCTATTCTTTTCTCCCCAGAAAGCAGTGCTTTGGTGATTTGAGGACGCAAGAGCCAATTACCATTGTCTTTTAAGGTTCCAAGTCGTAAGGCAACTTTGCGTTTTCTTCGTAACGCTTCAAAAAAGCTACATCTAAAAGCATATTCATCCGTCTTGCTAAAATCAACAGACTTACCCGTGATGGGGTTATGGAATTTTTTGGACAGCGGTTCACAATCGTAATAGAAAATCCTATATAGAGTATTGTTGCCAACCATGCGTAATGCAAAGGAATGCAAGCAATTGGCAATATCTTCGGCAGGTAATGATCTATCTTTATTGTATAATGCGTTGAAGCGTTTCAAAAAAAAACCGCCATCAACCAAAACGGCGATCTTTGTAGGTGGCAACTGGTGGAAATGTTCCTTCTTCATCAATGTGCAATTAAAAAACAAGCTCGCGGGTAGGCTTGCTCATTATCAAGATAGGCAGTAATGGCTGCTACTGGAACAAACGTCGCCGAGAGCGTAATTCTGTGTGCAAAAATACAACTTTTTCTTAAAACCGCAATCCAAAACACAAAAAAATCAAATTTAGAACTTTTCAAAATAAAATTTGGTGTACCTTTGCGCCCAATTCTTTTTGTTTTTACATGTTAATGACATCCATCAATGAACGCATACGAGATTAGAAATAGTTTCTTGGACTTCTTCCGTTCGAAGGAGCACGCCATTGTGCCGTCGGCACCCATCGTCGTTAAGAACGACCCGACCCTCATGTTCACCAACGCGGGCATGAACCAGTTCAAGGACATCTTCCTGGGCAACCAGCCCGCCAAATGGAACCGCGCCGCCGACACGCAGAAATGCCTCCGTGTATCGGGCAAGCACAATGACTTGGAGGAAGTTGGCCACGACACCTACCACCACACCATGTTCGAGATGCTGGGCAACTGGTCGTTTGGCGACTATTTCAAGAAGGAAGCCATCGCCTACGCTTGGGAGTACCTTACCGAGGTGGTGAAAATCGACAAGGACAGACTCTATGTCACCGTCTTCGGCGGCGACGAGAAGGACGGCCAACCTGCTGACATGGAGGCTTATGGCTACTGGAAAGAACATGTCAGCGAAGACCGCATCATATACGGCAACAAGAAGGACAACTTCTGGGAGATGGGCGAGACGGGACCCTGCGGTCCCTGCTCCGAAATCCACATCGACCTGCGCGACGAAGAAACCCGCAAGCAAATCCCTGGCCGCGACTTGGTGAACAAGGATGACCCGCAAGTGATTGAAATCTGGAATCTCGTGTTCATGCAGTACAACCGCATGGCCAACGGCCAGCTGGTGGAACTCCCTGCCAAGCACGTCGATACCGGCATGGGCTTCGAGCGTCTGGTGCGTGTGCTGCAAGGCAAGACCTCGAACTACGACACCGACGTGTTCCAGCCCATCATCCAAGCCATCGCCAAGATGTCGGGCATCGAATACGGCAAGGCCGAGAAGACCGACATCGCCATGCGTGTCATCGCCGACCATTTGAGAGCCGTGAGCTTCGCCATCGCCGACGGACAGCTGCCGTCGAACAACGGTGCGGGCTATGTCATCCGCCGCGTGTTGCGTCGCGCCGTGCGCTACGGCTTCACCTTCCTCGGCTTCGAGGAGCCTTTCGTTTGTAACCTGTTGCCCATCCTCGTGCAGCAGATGGAACACAACTATCCCGAAATCAAGGCACAACAGGAATTGGTTGGCAAGGTCATCCGCGAAGAGGAAGCCTCGTTCCTGCGCACCTTGGCACAAGGCATCAAGCGCTTCGAGGGTTACGTGGAACAGCATCCGAAGCAGGACATTGACGGTAATTTCGCCTTCGAGCTGTTCGACACCTTCGGCTTCCCCATCGACCTCACCCAGCTGATGGCCGCCGAAAAAGGCATCAACGTCGACATGGAAGGCTTCAAGGCCAACCTCGAAGAACAGAAGAACCGCTCCCGCAAGGCCGCCGAGAAAGCCAATGGTGACTGGGTGGTAGTAAATGAAAGCGAACAACCCACCGAGTTTGTCGGCTACACCGACATGACTTGTGAGAGCCACATCCTACGTTTCCGCGAAGTGGTGGCCAAAAACAAGAAACACTTTGAAATCGTCCTTGACAAGACACCATTCTATGCCGAGATGGGCGGCGAGGTGGGCGACACTGGCACCCTGACTTCCGAGAACGAGACCATCAAGATAATGAACACGGTGAAGGAGAACAACCTGGTCATCCACATCACCGAGCAACTGCCGCAGAATCCAGAGGTGACGTTCACCGCCGCTATTGACACGGAACGCCGTCAGCGTATCGCCAACAACCACAGCGCGACCCACCTGATGCACGCCGCTTTGAGACAAGTCCTTGGGGCCCATGTCGAGCAGAAAGGTTCTTTGGTCAACGACCAACGTCTGCGCTTCGACTTCAGCCACTTCGCCAAGATGACGCCTGAAGAGATCCGCCAGGTGGAAAAGATAGTAAATCAAAAGATTCGCGAGAACATCCCGAACGTGACCTACGCCGAGATTCCGATTGATGAGGCCAAGGCCATGGGAGCCACGGCCTTGTTTGGTGAAAAATATGGTGATAAGGTGCGTGTGGTGGTCTTTGATAAGGACTATTCGATGGAGCTCTGCGGCGGTTGTCACACCAGTGCAACTGGCAACATTGGCATGTTCAAGATTGTCACTGAAGGTGCCATCGCAGCGGGCATCCGCCGTATCGAGGCCATCACGGGCGAGGCCGTGGAGCAATACCTCGACGAGCAACTCGACCTCATCGGCCGCCTGCGCGAAAGTGTCAAGTCACCCGACCTGGTGAAGGCTGTTACCTCGCTCAACGAGCAGAACAGCCAACTGAAGAAAGAGGTGGAACACCTGATGCAGGAAAAGGCGCAAGACACGGCCAAAAACCTCCTTGCCAACGCCACCGAGCAAGACGGCTGCAAGTTCGTCACCGACACCCTGTGTTGCCCTGGTGACCAGCTGCGCAACATTGCCCTGCTGCTCAAGCAGATGGACAACAACGTGGTTGCCATCCTCGGCTCAGTGGTGGAGGGCAAGCCTTCGCTCTGCCTATTGCTGCCAGAAGCCTTCGCCGATGCCAAGGGTTTGGATGCCACCAAACTCATCCGCGAAGTGGCCAAGGAAATCCAAGGTGGCGGCGGTGGACAGAAGACCCTCTGCGTGGCTGGCGGCCGCAATGCCGACGGGCTGCCCAAAGCCATGGAAATGCTGAAAGAGCGAATCTAACTCCTTTCCGCATAGACACAACGAAAGGCGACTCCAAACGGGGTCGCCTTCCTTTTTGAGTGGTCCCACTAGGGCTTGAACCTAGGACCTACTGATTATGAGTCAGTTGCTCTAACCAACTGCGCTATGGGACCGCAAAAAAACACGAACTTTACGTAAGTTTTTCGCTTTTTTCTTGCTTTTTGCGGCGCAAAATTACAATTTTGCATCGAATTAAACTGAAATTTTCTGAAAAATGAGCGCAAAAATCAAGAATATCATCTTCGACCTCGGTGGCGTCATCCTCGACATTGACGAAAACATCGTTTACCAAGAACTCGAAAAACTAGGCATCCCTGTATCGCAACTCACTCATTCAAAGGAGTTTGTCGATATTATGAGCAAATTCGACAGAGGCATCTACACTGCCCCCACCTTCCGCAAGAAACTGAAAGCGCTCATTGGACAAGAGAAAATGACCGACCAGAAGTTCGACTCGATTTGGAACTCCATGCTGCTGGACATTCCCCGTGAACGCATAGAAGCCATCGAAAAAATCAAGAAACACTACAAGATTTTCTTGATGAGCAATACCAACGAAATCCATTACGACCTGTACGTCAGAGATTTGCAGCTTCGTTTTGGCTACCGTGAGTTCGACGAGTTGTTCAACAAGTCATATTTCTCCTTCGACATCCACCTGGAGAAACCCGATCCGCGCTTTTTCGAACTCATCCTCGACCACGAACAACTCCTTGCCGAAGAGACTCTATTCATTGACGACACTGCCACCAATATCAAAGCAGCCAAAGCATTGGGTATCAAGACTTACCACATCCAACGCGACGAATTGGTTCGGAACTTGTTCGACAATGGGATATTGAAAGAAGATGTGGTCAGCAAACTG
>CAJOIF010000033.1 GCA_905234765.1 uncultured Bacteroidales bacterium | reverse complement strand
CGAGAGTATGTCGGATATGAACGAGAGCACGATGTTTGTCACCTTTTTCTGTGGTGTGCTCGATATGAAGAGCGGCCATCTGCGCTACTGCAATGCCGGACACAATGCCCCCGTGATTTTGAACACCACCAAGTCGCTACTCCCGGTGGTAAGCAATGTTCCGCTCGGAATCGTTGAAGGTGCCGCCTTCCAAGAGCAGGAGACCGACATGCGGTACGACGATGCCCTTTTCCTGTATACCGATGGCGTCACCGAGGCGGAAAACGCCAAGCACGAGCTTTTCGGTGATACGCGCATGCTCGATACCTTATCAGGCCTTATAGGATCTAGGTCACATCTTGAGTCGATGCAGAAGGCCATTGATGTTTTCGTTGGCGACGCTCCACAGAGCGACGACATCACGATGCTTATCATCCATTACATGAACGAGGCCACGCCCGATGCTTCGGAACGTCACCTTCTCATTCATAATGACATACAGCAGATTCCCCAGCTGGCGGATTTTGTGGAGACCATCGCTGCGGAAAAGCATCTCGACCATAGCCTCACTCTCAGCCTGAACCTCGCCTTGGAGGAAGCGGTGACCAACGTCATCATGTATGCCTATCCCGAAGGGACGGACGGACTGGTGGACATCGAAGCCATCATCTGCGAGCATTCCCTGTCGTTTGTCGTCAGCGACAGCGGCAAGGCCTTCGACCCCACCGCCCAACCGGATGCCGACATCTCGCTAAGTGCGGAGAACCGTCAGGTGGGAGGTCTGGGCATCTATCTGGTGCGCAGCATCATGGACAGCGTGAGCTATGAGCGCAGCGGCGGCAAGAACATCTTAACCATGACAAAAAACATTTAAGCTATGCAAATCAATATCAACACTCAAGGAAATGAAACGGTGGCTACTCTCATTGGCCGCCTCGACACGCCAGCCTCCATAGAGCTGGCCGAACAGTTTGACATCCTCGCCGGGAAGGCAGGCGGCACGGTTGTGCTCGACTGCTCGCAACTGGAGTATATCTCCAGCTCCGGCTTGCGTCTTTTTCTCACCTTACGCAAGGCGGCAGCCACCAAGGGCGGCAAGGTCATCGTGCGTGGCATCAACTCCGACGTACGGAGTGTCTTTATGATCACCGGCTTCCTGAACCTGTTTGAGATTCAATAATGCTACTGTCCGAGAACCTACTTCTTCTGGCTTCACTGCTGGTGTTTGTGGCCATTCTGGTCTCCAAAGTGGGTAGCAGGCTGGGGACGCCTTCCCTGCTGGTCTTCCTGCTGTTGGGTATGGTGGTTGGTACCGATGGCATAGGCCTGCGCTTCGACAATTACGAGGTGGCGGAGTCTATCGGCCACTTTGCGATGACCATCATCCTGTTCACGGCCGGACTGGAGACCTCTTTCGCCGAAACCCGACCCGTTGTTAAGCAGGGTATCGTACTATCCACATTGGGTGTTCTCGTCACGGTGCTGCTCACGGGCACGTTCATATGGCTCTCCTTCGGGCACCTGCCCGGACTCGGTATTATGGTGTGTTTCCTACTGGCTGCCGTGATGGGTTCAACCGATTCCGCCTCCGTCTTCTCAGTGCTTCGGGAAAAGAAACTGCACCTGAGGGAAGACCTAAGTCCTATGCTGGAGTTGGAATCCGGAAGCAACGACCCTATGGCCTATATGCTTACCATCATATTGGTGAAAATACTCACCACCGAGGACATGCTTTCCAAGGGGCTGTTGCCGATATTTTTGGTTATGGTCGTCCAGATTGCAGTGGGTGTGGCTGTGGGCTTCGCGATGGGATATGCAACGAAATGGCTCCTTGAGCGCGTGCATTTTTCAACTTTTGCCCTTACTTCCATCCTGATTCTCAGCGTAGGATTCTTCACCAACGGCGTAGTTTCACTGCTTCATGGAAACGGCCTGCTGGCACTTTATGTGGCCGCCATCATTATCGGCAACAAAGCCCGTCTGCCCCAGAAAAAGGAGATGCTGCATTTCTTTGATGGGCTTACCTGGCTTATGCAGTTGACCATGTTCCTTATTTTGGGCCTGTTGGCTCGTCCCACACAGATGTTGCCACTGATTCTACCAGCCCTAATGATAGGTCTGTTCATGATGCTGGTGGCGCGTCCCGCCAGCGTCTATCTATGCATGCTGCCTTTCAAGGGGCTTTCGTTCCGAGCCAAGACCTTCATCTCGTGGGTGGGTTTGAAGGGCGCTGGCCCCATCCTGTTTGCGCTCTGCCCAGTTGTGGCCGGCCTGGAACATTCGTCTGAAATGTTCAACATCGTGTTTCTCATCACCCTCTTCTCGTTGCTGTTGCAAGGGATGACACTGGGAAAGATGGCCAAGCTGTTGAAACTCAGCTATGAAGAAGAGCCACAAACCGAGACCTTTGGGATGGAGATTCCAGAAGAGATGGGTATGACGCGTGACCATGTGGTCACGCCGGAAGACCTGGCCTCTGGAGCGACGCTGCGCGACTTGCATCTCCCGCACGGCATCCGTGTGATGATGGTCAAGCGAAACAACCAATTCCTGGTCCCGCATGGCAGCATGGAACTTTTCCCCGACGACCACCTGATTATCCTTATTGGAGAGTCGGACGATTAAACTCATACAATATAAAACGCTATGGAACCCATCAGAATAACCCTCAACGACTACATTCTCTCTGGCGGCGGCGCCAACGGCGAGAGCTACGACCACAAGACCGACCCTTCGGTGATGTTGAAACTCTATTTTCCAGGCAAGATCCAGCAGCCTTTGGATGAAATGAATTTGGCCCGAAAAGTCTATGACATGGGCATCCCTACGCCCGAGCCGGGCGAATACGTGGTAACCGAAGACGGCCGCTACGGCATCCGTTTCAAGCGTATCTTGGGCAAGAAGTCCTATTCGCGTGCCACGGCTGACGAGCCAGAAAAGGTGGCGCAGTTTGCGGATGAGTTCGCCCAGATGTGCCTCAAACTCCATGCTACCCATGTGGATACCACGAAGTTTGAAAATGTCAAGGACCGCTATTACCGCCTACTGGAAGAAAACCCCTTCTTCACTACGGCTGAAAAGGACAAGCTTGCCCGTTTCATCTCCGACACGCCCGACGAAGACACCGCCATTCACGGTGACCTCCAATACAGCAATGTCATCTTTGTGGGCGACAAACGCTATTTCATCGACTTGGGCGATTTCTGTTGGGGCAACCACCTTTTCGACACGGGAATGGTGTATCTCTGCTGCTGCCTTAGCGACGAGGCCTTCATCCAAGAGACCTTCCACATGCCGAAGGCATTGGCCATTCGGTTCTGGGAGTGTTTTGCCACAGCGTATTTCGGAAAGGATATCCCGCTGAAGGAAATCGAGGCCCTGATCCGTCCCTACGCCGGACTCAAGACCCTGATTGTGGAAAGAGACACCAAACGCCCGATGCCTGAGATGCGGGCGGCACTTACAACCATCCTGTGAGGTTCAGCTTTGGAGTTGCCTTATAGAATTGAAGATTCCGCTGAGTATCGGCTCAAATACCATGTTTTTTAGGCATTTTTTAATCTATTATGAGCCGATAATTGATAAAAAAACGTTAATTTTGCGCCGATTTTATAGTTCATAGCGATGGATATTTCACGAGAAATACTTCAGTATTTGCATTATCATCCGTTTTCTTCGCGCGATGAAATAGCAAAAGGTACTGCCTTTGAGGGCAGTGATGCCACCATGAAGCGTCTCATAGCAGTTGGTGTTCAGAATGGTGATATCGTTGTTGAAGGCAAAGCCCGCGCCACCCGTTATCGTCTTTCTGATCAAGCGCATTTGCTGATGCCGCTCAATCTGGATACTTATTTTGCGCTTGATGTGGATGAGCGGCAGGTACAGACATCTTTTAACTTTGAGCTGATTCGCGAACAATTACCGAAAGTCAGTCTTTTCACTGACGAAGAGACCGTGCGTTTGCAACAACTTCACACAGAATTCCATCAGCATGTGAGTGACATGTCGGCAAACGAATATCGCAAGGAGATGGAGCGTTTGGGCATTGATCTCAGTTGGAAGTCGTCTCAGATAGAAGGTAACACCTACTCCCTGCTTGAGACAGAGCGTCTGCTTCGTGAGAGTAAGACCGCTGACGGAAAGACCAAAGAGGAAGCCGTCATGCTGCTCAACCACAAGGATGCCTTGCGTTTTGTCCTTGACAATCCCGACTATCTGCAAACCTTGTCCGTTAGGCACATTGAGGATATTCACCAGTTACTTACCAAGGAACTCTCTGTTGATAAGGGGATTCGTCATCGGCGTGTAGGAATAACTGGCACCAACTACCATCCGCTGGATAATGAATTCCAAATCCGTGAAGCCATGCTTGACATGTGTGACTTGATCAATGGTAAAGAAAACATTTTCGAAAAGGCGCTGCTCGCGCTCGTGTTGCTATCGTATATCCAGGCATTTTCCGATGGCAATAAACGTACTGCCCGCATCACGAGCAATGCCATACTGATAGCCCACGGCTATTGTCCATTGAGTTTTCGTTCTGTCGATTCTATCGACTACAAAAAGGCGATGCTCATTTTTTACGAGCAGAACAACCTTTATGCTTTCAAACAAATCTTCATCGAACAATTTGAGTTTGCTGTGCGCGAGTATTTCTAGTCTGGAACGATTAGAGCTGTTTCACCGGGAAAGTGAAATAAGTGTCCGGGAAGGGCTCGTCCTTCAGCGTGAAATGCCACCATTCGCTGTCGAGGCCTTTGAAACCATGACTGAACATCGCGTTCCAGAGGATATGACGATTGGCAATTTGTTCCTCTGTCAAATCCATGTAGTCGGGATGGCTCTCGATACCGAACCAATCGAACGGGCTGCCCATGTCGAGTTCCTTGCCGGTCTGCTCATCCACCAAAGTGAGGTCAACAGTGGATCCGCGTGAGTGACCTGAGCGGGCCATGATGTATTGCTGCTCGAAAAGCAAGCTCTTGTCCACCATGGGATAGAAGATGTGCTTCATGGTGGTGTCCTGTAAATTCTCCGCCCACCTGACGAAATGATTGACAGCGGTTTGAGGACGATAGGAATCCCAAATCTTGATGCGGTAGCCCAGCTCTCGCAGTTCGTCGCTCACGACTTTCAGCGAATCGGCGGCCTGCTTGGTCATCAGGGCCATAGGCTGCTCGTAACCGTCAACGCGGGCACCTACAAAGTTATAGGTGCTGTAATAACGGATTTCCAGAATGACATCAGGCACCACATCGGTAATGTTGACAAACTGGCTCTTGTCTTCAGTGGGAAGCACTGCCGCCGGACGAACTTCCTGAGTCCGCTTGCATCCCACAAAGGAAAAGACGAAGCCAAGGATAATAGCAATAATTATTGATAGTCTCTTCATAATTTAACAAAGATTGAAAGTGCAAAGGTACAAAAAAATCCCGCAACCCGAGCCTGCACAAAATGGCAAACTACTATGCAGCAAATAAAAAAAGTTGTAGCTTTGCGGTTTGAATCAAATTTGAGTAAAATGTCGAGATTCCTTTCCTTGTTGCTGATTTTTTGCGCTTTAACCGGATGGGCGCAAAGTCCACTCCTAAAAACCGTGGAATGCCCAACTGCGGCCACTCCTTCGCTTCGCGCGGACGGCTTTCTCGGTTCGCATTGGACGCAGGATTTCCCTTACAACCAACTTTGTCCCAGAGACCCGGTAAATGGCAACTCATACAGCTATGCTGGATGTCCAGCTATTGCCATGGGGCAGATTGTCAACTATCTGAGGACGACACAAGGCACCCGCTTTGACGACAATGATGACTATTACCATAATTATGCCGGTCGCAAATATACCATCGATGATGATTGGGACGCTCTGCAGTTCCCTTCATTCCCACTACTGAACGAAATGTTGGATTCCATCGACGCCACTTTCGAGCGTAGAGAGGGCCTCACCGATGAGTTGGCAGCCGCTTTGGTTTTTGCTTGCGGCACGGCCCTTACGCAGGTCTATACCTCGGAAGGCTCCGGTACCTTTTACGTGGACCAGGCATTCGAGGCATACCAGCGCTTTGGTTTTACAGACTGTGTGCTGTTTCGTGACCCCGATTCTTTGATGTACGCCACCTTAATCTCAAATTTGCAAGCCGGTTATCCTGCCCATCTGGCCGTGGAAAACCCCGCTGGAACGGTCGGACATAACGTCGTGGTCGATGGCTATCGCGAGAGTGACGGCAAGTTCCACATCAACTTTGGCTATGGCGGAACTTTGGACAACTGGTATGACATTCCTGATGCGAATTTCTATTACGGAATGACCAAGATGGAAGGCATCATATTGAATATCATTCCAGCGGATGGGCCTATGGCCATTCACGAGGCCCAAAACCAACAGCCGCTTGAAGTTTATCCCAACCCCGTTTCTGATGTCCTTTATCTGAAAAACCTTCCTTGCGAACGGGTGGATTACTCCATTTTCAGTGTTATGGGGCAAAAGGTGGCATCGGGGTCTTCAAACGGAACCATTCCCGTTGCGACATTAGAGCATGGGCTCTATTTTTTGCAAATCAAGGGTGATGCCTTCTTCGAAACGGTCAAGTTCATCGTGAAGTAACCCCTCGACCAACACACAAAAAAA
Organism: uncultured Bacteroidales bacterium; assembly: GCA_905234765.1. Next base: position 20,234 of record CAJOIF010000033.1, on the reverse strand, counting down.
ATCCGCAACCCAAGTCTTCGCCCGAGTTGCAGGTTTTTCATGATGCTTTTATCTTATTCGTCAATATTCACAATTGTGTATTTGCGGCTGCCGAGACCGATGGCTTCGGCGTGTTCGATAGTATGGACGCCGTGCTGCTTGTCAATGCGGCTGAGCAGGTCGGTGGGGTCGTTGGTGGCCGTTACCTGCTGTTTGTTGATGATGTCGACACAGGCCTGGTCGAGGGCCACGGGGTCGGTGGAGGCCAAAATGCCGTAGTCTTCAAGTTTCACAGGGGCAGGGTGGTCAACACAGTCGCAGTCGATGCTCATGTTGTTCATCACATTGATGTAGATGATGCCGTCCTTTTTCTGGAAGTAGTCCACCACGGCTTGAGCAGCGGCGGCCATCGATTCGAGGAAGCCATCTTAATCACCGATGTATTCCTTCGTCCAAAGTTTGGCCATGTCAAGCACTTCCATCTTGCCTGAGGAGTGAATATAGGCCTTGCCGTTCGGACTGGCGCAGCCGATAGAGAGGTTCTTCAATGCGCCGCCGTAACCGCCCATCGGATGACCTTTGAAGTGGTTGAGGGCAATCATGAAGTCATAGTTGGCCATGTGGCCGCCCACGATGTCATACTTGAGGTGCGTAGAATCTTGCACGGGGATGCGCATCTCGCCCTCCTCATCCATGATGTCCACCTTGAACAGGGGCGTGAAGCCGTGTCGCTCGATGACTTTCCAGTGGTTGGCCGACGTATCGCGGTTGTCCTGCTCGTCGCCAGGGCCATTGCCGTATGCGGTGTTGCACTCCACGATGGTGCCATCGACTTCAAAGACTAAGTCCTTGATGAGTTCGGGCTTCAGATAGTTTGGGTTGCTGCCCTCACCAGTGCTCATTTTGATGGCCACGCGCCCTTTGGCGGGAACGCCGAGTGCTTTATAGATATTGACCAGTCCTTCAGGACTGATGTCCTTGGTCAGATAGACGACTGCTTCTTTTTGTTCGTTTGAGCTGTTTTTCATATAGTCCATAGTTTGATTTGCGGCAAAGATACAAAAAAAACGCCACCCATGCTTTTGCTCAAATTGCAGATGCTTCCTGCATCCATGCTCCAAGTTGTCTGATTGCCGGCGGTTAAAAATGAGATTTGGAAGATTTTTTTCTTTCCTATTGAAAAGTTTTCCTATATTTGCAGTCCGATGAGATACTTATTGAAGTCATCGGACAAGATTGTTTGCTGGGAATCAGCCGATTCCACTATCTTGATTTCTCTTATTCCCCATATTGGCGGCCAAAGTGTTGGCCGTCTTTTTTTTGCCGAAACAACAAATTAAAACGATAAGCCTATGTCAATATCACTGAAAAACCGCAGCCTGATTTCCATCAGCGACTACACGCCCGAAGAAATCTGCCATGTCTTGGACATCGCCGAGGACTTTGAGAAAAACCCGCACCAGAACTTGCTGAACGGCCGCATCATCGCCTCGCTGTTCTTTGAGCCATCAACACGTACTCGCCTGAGTTTCGAGACCGCCATCCAACTCTTGGGCGGCAACGTCATCGGCTTCAGCAGCACGGCTGGAACAAGCATTCAGAAGGGCGAGTCGTTGGCCGACACCATCACGATGGTGGCCAGCTACGCCGACCTCATCGTCATGCGCAACCCCATCGAAGGCTCGGCACGCTTCGCTTCTGAAGTGTCGAAAGTACCCGTCATCAATGCAGGAGATGGTGCCAACCAGCACCCTACCCAATGCATGCTCGACCTTTACAGCATCCGCAAGACGCAAGGCACTTTGGAAAACCTTGAAATCACCCTCGTCGGTGACCTGAAATATGGCCGCACCGTCCACAGCCTCGTCGAGGCCATGTGCCACTTCAACGCCAAGTTCAACCTCGTCTCGCCCGTCGAATTGAAGCTGCCCAGCGTCGTGAAGCAACACATCAAGGACAGAAACCTCGAATACCACCAATACACTGAGTTAGAGGAGGCCATCCCCCACTCCGACATCATCTACATGACCCGAATCCAGCGCGAGCGTTTCCCCGACCCCGAGGAATACGAGAAGGTGAAGAACTCCTATGTGTTGCGCAATGCCATGTTGGAGAACTCCAAGCCCAACTGCCGCGTGCTGCACCCGCTGCCGCGCGTCAACGAAATCCATGTGGATGTGGACGCCAACCCGAAGGCCTACTACTTCCAACAGGCACAAAACGGAGTTTATGCAAGACAAGCACTTATAGCATCCATCCTAGGACTCAAGTAACGCGTTTTGCATCATTATGAGGGACGAAGCAATCCAGAAGGACAGTTTAATCACTAGATTGCCACGCTCCGCTCGCAATGACAGAGTACAACAATTCAACAATCACCAATTCAACATATACACTATGGAAAAGAAAAAAGAATTGACCGTCAGCGCCATTGAGAATGGCACCGTCATCGACCATATCCCCGCCGACAAAGTCTTCCAAGTCGTCAAGATTCTGGGCTTGGAAAAAGTCAGCACTCCCGTGTATTTCGGTACTAATGTGGAAAGCAAGAAATACGGCACGAAAGGCTTCATCAAGGTCTCCAAAAAGTACTTCGAACCTGAAGACGTAAACAAGATCGCCCTCGTCGCCCCTACTGCCTCCATCATCGAAATCAAGGACTTCGAGGTCATCAGGAAGCAGACCGTGACCATCCCCGAGCGCATCGAGCACATCGTGAAGTGCTTCAATCCCAACTGCGTCACCAACAAGGAGCACGACGTGCCGACCAAGTTCATCGTCATCAAGGATGCACAAGGCAACATCAAGCTGCACTGCCACTACTGCGAGAAGAACACCACGCAAGACAAGCTTGAATTCATCTAATTAGGACGCGAGACTACGGGACTGCGAGACGCGAGACTGTCTAATGGACTGAAGTCTAGCACAAAAACTTTACTCATGAAGAAAACTTGGATTATCATTGTCATCATTTTAGGCATCATCCTCATTTGGGGTGTTGGCACTTACAATGGCTTTGTGAAGAAACAGGAGAATATGACCAAGGCCTGGAGCCAGGTGGAGAACGTTTATCAGCGCCGTGCCGACCTTGTGCCCAACCTCGTCGCCTTGGTGAAAAACTACACCGAATACGAGCAAGAGACCTTGATTGCTGTCACTGAAGCCCGCGCCAAAGCCACTTCAACTACGGTCAACACGGAGAATTTTGACGAAAACGAGTTCGCCAACTTTGAGAAGGCACAAGACGAATTGGGCAACTCGCTGAACCGCCTCATTGTCTCCGTTGAAAACTACCCCGATCTGAAGGCCAGTGAAGAATATCTCACCCTACAGGCCCAATTGGCAGGCTGCGAGAACCGCATCCTCACCGAGCGCGAGCGCTTCAACGAAGTGGCCAAGGACTACAACCAAAGCATCCGCAAGTTCCCGGGCAACTTGATTGCCAAGTTGTGCGGCTTTGAAAGACGGCCTTATTTCGAGGCTGATGCTGGAGCTGAGAAAGCACCTGATACGTTTTGATTATTTTATGCATTAAACTGAATCGGGCGGAATCTTAATAGATTTCGCCCGATTTTATATCACTTTTAAGCATTACAAAGCACATAAAGAACATCTACGAGTGCGGCGAATTACAAAAAGAAGCAACCTGTTCCATTTTGGAACTAGTTCGATTAGAAGGGAAAATGAGTGTCTCACGTTGGATAGAATTCTACAATCTTGATGTCATCATATCGGTAGGATACCGTGTTAACACGTTGAGTGGTATACATTTCAGGCAATGGGCAACGTCAGTATTAAAAGAGCACTTGCTTAAAGGATACAGTATTGATGCACGTTTAACGCAATTGGAGGAAAGGTTTGACCGACGCTTGTCTGCTCACGACAGCATATTACAATCTCATAAAGAAAAGATAGACTTCTTCATTCGCACCAACCTGCCACCCTGATATGATTACATAAAATGAATATAATGCACTACTTTGTTAACAAAATCCTCATAATCGTTAAATACCACCGCCGATGAAAACTCACCGTATTCCGTTTGTGATTCACAAACCATGAAATCAGTTTGGCTCTCATAATAATTCACATAGTCATACTTATCTGCGATAGGTTTCTTGATTTCAGGCAGATGGATTACAAAAAGCAAGGTCTTAGTCGGAGTGTGAATCGAGGTCTGAATGTTGTCTTCCGAAAGTGTTAGATACTTTATGGCATTATGAATAGTAAACTCTTCCCACTTTTGAAGCAAGCCTTGTTTGTTGTAGTAAGGCAAGGTGTCAGGGATGATAAAGATTTGGAAATACGGAATGTTAGCGCAACGAATATTGGCTGTTTCACCGAGCATATTCTCAAAGTAGTTGTTCGAGTTTTGTGAGTAGTTTTGCATAACAAATTTTACTCCGATTCCAGCGATTGATTTTTGCCCTTTTTTGATCGTAATGTCAACGACTTTGTCAATATAACGCCCATCGAGCTTTTCTTCTTTTCCATTGCCAATGCCCAAGGAACAAACCGTATAGCCTGTTCCCAAGCGCTCTTTCAGGTCTTTTGCTATAGCCCCGTGCAAGATTTTTAGTTTTTCGTTGCTGCGTGACCCTGTTTCGAGAAACTTTTTAAAAGAGTTTCCTACGACTGTCAGAAATTCTTGATTGTCCATATTTTTCGGTTAATTTGTAATTCAAGTATTGCTCTAAATCTTTTGAAGCGAAAGTGTAATATCCTCCGCTTTTATAGTTTTTCAACGATTTGATGTAATCGATAAAATCCTCGGAACGAACAAGTTGCTCTATTTCTTCAAACTCTATTTCTGTAAGGATATACAGTCCACTATAAAGGCCTTCCCCTTCTGGCACCTTTTCGAGTTTAATACTGACTTGGTCTTTGATGATGGTATTAATGGCAAACTTCATCTTTGAAACATCTTTCAATGCCTGCGTCCTGCCGAACAAATACCAGTATTGGTCGTCTGCAATGTCCCTGTCTTTTGTGAGTTTGTCTGCATTTGACAACAAATGTTGATATGCCAACTTGTATTTCTTCAATTCTTCCAATGATAATGGTTTCCCTTGATTGTCATAAGGATAGATACATCTGCTCCATTTACCCGTTGAGGCTTTAAGGACATCTATGGTTCCTTCAGTAAAATCAAAATCACCTATGAAAACCTTGTCTGCCAAAGTCGCAAAGCCATTTTTCACAGATACATATCGATGTGAATACCCCATTTTGATTTCCCTTAATTCCGACAGTTTCTCATTATTTGCCAAACAGAAACAATCGCCAATGCTTATTTCTTCCAATGAAAGAAAACATTGGAATTGTTTGGTCAGATTTGTTCCATCGAAATTGTTGTATTCAATCTTTTCAAAAGTTTGCGGCCTTTGAAATCTTGATATCAATGTGTACGTTGTCGCTTCAAATGGCTGAAAATGCTCCAAATCAATCAACCCTGACAAATTCATATGCTGCTTAATATACATTCGAAGAATTTTTCCTGCTTTGCTTCCCAGCCATGAACTTGGTGTAATTAAACACATAATTCCATCTTTCGATAGCATATTGAAGCCTATTTCGAAAAATACAATGAACAAATCCGTCATGCCCTGTTCAGCAAAACGATACTTTTTCACCGCATCATAACTGCTTTCAAGATTGTGGACACGAACGTATGGTGGGTTTCCAAAAACGAAATCCATCTTGCCATGGAATTGGTCTATTGCCAAAGTATCTGCATTGATGATATCCCAATGTGTTTCTGTCAAACCAAATCCTGCCACAACTTCGTCAAGGTTTTGGATGCAAGACTTACATTCGTCAGCATCCAATTCAATGCCATGAATGTGTGTCTCCAAGTCAGATTTCAACTTGGGCAAATCAGAGTTGTGTTCAAGAAAAACAGAACAATATCGTTTAACGATTTCTTTGAGAAAAGCCCCATCACCACAACTATTGTCAATGACGTGCTTTCCCACAATGTCTTTCCCATTGTAGTTGCCAAAATCGAGTATAGTCCGAACAAGATAGTCTGGAGTATACACTCTGCCATGATGTTTTACAGAATTCGCCATCCAAGTGATTGATTTCGAGCATCACTATCAATCACTTGAATCTGAGAAAGGAGAAGGCGCGAGCCTTCATAGCGTTCAGGGAAAGCCTAGGATGGAACCCTCGTCATATTTGAGCTCACGCCTATTGGCGTATGCTACCCAAATATGACTAAGTTGCAATTTAAGGCTAACCTTGAACCTTTTCCCGATTATCAAAATCAGTTTCCTAGGCTTATTTTGAACGCGAAATGGTAGTTGATGTTTATGTTGTTGTTTTACTATGTTTTATCGCAGATTTTTCTTCAATTAATATTTTCAATAATCGTTTATGATGTGTGCAAAGATAAGAAAAGTTTGGGAGATATTTAATTCTAATATAAATACTTAAAATAAATAACCATTCCTAACATAAACAATACGAAGAACACCAATGGCCACCAATCCAGCAACCAATCTCCGAAACTCTTCTTCTTTGCTTCATAAGGAATGATGTCCTTATTTCTCCTGCTGTCTTTGATATGAAGGTTCTCTACACCCAACATGGCGCACAACTCATCGGCAGTGAGTGCCGCCAACTTTTCAGGCATGGGTTTGCCAATTCTCTCGTAAAAAGGGGCATATTTGGCTTTCCGCTTCACCAAAATGGTCTCCAATGAATAGTTACGATCGGATTGATGCTGACAATCATCGATTATCTCATTCTTAAAGCATTCGTTCAAATACTCAAAGGCACCCTCTTTATCGTCATTCAACAGAAATTTTGCCACAATTGCATTCAAAGTTTCCTCCTTGACTTGATGCGCCGACCTTCTTTCGTAGTCCAAACGCGTCCTGCGCATGTCACCAATCATGGTGCCCATTACTACATTTCCAGCAATATAGCCTTTCAAACCGTTATCCATAGTGTTTCAAAAATACAATCGAGATTGCAAAGTTAAGAATTCACCAAAAATGCACCAAATTTGGTGCATTTTTAATCATAAATTGCACTTTTTTTGGTGCATTTTCCGTTTAATCGGATAAAAACTTAAAAATCAAGCCTGTGCCGTAGGTGCACCCATCGAGAACGGGGCGATGCCGCCGCCATCGGTGATGGTGCCGTACTGTTGCTCGTATTTGGCGATGTTGTCGGCCAGAGCCTTGTACAAACGCTTGGCGTTCAAGGGGTTCAAAATCACTCTTGAGCGTACCTTGGCCTTGGGCGTGCCAGGCATCATCTGGGCAAAGTCAACGATAAATTCATTCGGCGAGTGCGTAATGATAGCCAAATTGGAATAGGTGCCTTCAGCAACTTCGTCGCTGATTTCGATATTCAACTGATTCTTTTGATTGTTTTCCATAGCTGTATGAATTAAAAAAACGGGGACAGCCTTTCGGCCGCCCCCGATTAAATGATTTAGATTAGGCCTCAGCCTTGGCTTGCAGTTCCTCGTACTCTTCGCGAGAACCCACAATCAAGTCTTCGTATTCGCGCAGACCCGTACCGGCAGGGATCTTGTGACCGACAATCACGTTCTCCTTCATACCGAGCAGGTAGTCCGTCTTGGCAGCGATGGCGGCGTTGGTCAGCACCTTGGTGGTCTCCTGGAAGGAGGCTGCCGAGATGAAGCTGTCGGTCGCCAAGGCAGCGCGGGTGATACCTTGCAGCACCTGCGTAGCCGTAGCCGGACGTGCCGGACGCACAGTGGGAAGTGCCAAGTCCTTACGCTTCAGAGCGGACTCTTCCTCACGCAGCTTCATGGCCGAAACGATTTCGCCCTTCTGCAGCTTGTCGGAAGCGCCATTGTCCTCCACGAAGAACTTGCCGTAGATGTCATCGTTCTCCTCTTGGAAAGTCAGCTTGTTGACCAACTCGCCTTGCAGGAAGCGGGTGTCGCCCGGGTCGATGATTTCGACCTTACGCATCATCTGACGCACAATCACTTCGAAGTGCTTGTCGTTGATGACCACACCTTGCTGACGGTAGACGCTCTGGGCCTCGTTGACGATGTACTCCTGCACCTTGGCGGGACCGCTGATGGCGAGGATGCTGGCTGGAGTGATGACGCCTTCCGAAAGCGGTTGACCTGCCTTCACGAAATCGTTCTCCTGAGCTAGAATCTGCTTCGAGGTCGGGATGAGGTAACGCTTCTCCTCGCCCGTCTTAGCCGTCACCACAACTTCACGGTTACCACGTTTGAGTTTCTTCTCAAGGTGGACGATACCGTCAATCTCGGAGACGATGGCCGGGTCGATGGAGTTACGGGCCTCAAACAGCTCTTGCACACGAGGCAGACCGCCAGTGATATCGCCGCCACCAGAGACGTTACGCGGGATACGGACCAACTGGTCACCTGCGGAAATGGCCTCGCCTTCGTCCACGATGACGTGGGCATCGACGGGCAAGTCGTAAGAAACGATGACTTCACCATTGTCAGAGACAATCTCAATGAGCGGGTTACGTGCACCGGCACCTCTACGACCCTCAATGATGACGCGCTCGATGAAGCCCGTCTCAGCGATGGTCTCATTACGGTAGGTCACGCCTTCGATGACGTTCTGGAAACGCACCTTACCGTTGTGCTCCGAAATAATCGTAGCGTTGTAGGGGTCCCATTCGCAAATCTTGTCGCCCTTCTTCACCTGGTCGCCCGACTTGAAGAACAGCTTGGCACCATACGGGATGTTGGTCGTCATCAGGACGACATCCGTATTGTTATCATGCAGTTTCAACTCGGCGGAACGGCCAATGACGACTTGATAGCTGTCGTTGTCCTTATTGACCTCGACGGAACGTAATTCGTCGATTTCGAGGTAACCGTCGTACTTGGCATCGGTGCTGTTGGCCACGAGGCCCTTCGAAGCCTTACCACCAGAGTGGAATGTACGCAGGGTCAGCTGCGTACCAGGCTCACCGATGGACTGTGCGGCGATGACACCCACAGCCTCGCCCTTTTGGACGAGCTTGGCCGACGACAGGTTGCGGCCGTAGCAGTTGGCGCACACGCCACGCTTCGACTCACAGGTCAGTACAGAACGGATCTCGACGCTATCCAACGGCGACTCGTCGATGGCTTCAGCAAGGATTTCATTGATTTCCTCACCGCTGGCAACAATCAGTTCACCCGTTTGCGGATGGAACACATCGTGCAAGGCCACACGGCCGAGGATACGGTCGTACAACAAGGAGTGCTTGCCCGGTTCCTTGATTTCCTCACCGCGGCTGATGGTCATACCACGCAGGGTGCCGCAGTCCTTCTCGGTGATGATGACGTCGTGCGCCACATCGACGAGACGACGGGTCAGATAACCAGCGTCAGCAGTCTTCAGAGCGGTATCGGCCAAACCCTTACGGGCACCGTGCGTGGAGATGAAGTACTCCAACACGGACAGACCTTCTTGGAAGTTGGACAAAATCGGGTTCTCAATGATTTCAGCACCGCCGGAACCAGCCTTCATAGGCTTGGCCATCAGGCCTCTCATGCCGCAGAGCTGCGACACCTGAGCCTCAGAACCACGAGCACCAGAGTGCAACATCATATATACAGGGTTGAAGCCTTGGTCGTCGCTCGACAAGACCTTCATCACCTCTTGCGTCAGCTTCGAGTTGACATCGGTCCACAGGTCAACAATTTGGTTGTAACGCTCGTTGGGACCCATGAAGCCCATCTTCTCGAACTCACGGATTTCGGCGGCCTTGGCGTTAGCGTCGCTGATGAGGTTGCCCTTCACTTCGGGAACGAGGACGTTACCCAAGTTGAACGACAAGCCACCTTTATAAGCTTGGTAGTAACCCATGTTCTTGATGTCGTCCAAGAACTTGGTAGTCACGGCAGTACCTTCCATACGCACCATGTCGCCGACGATGCTACGGAGCGACTTCTTGGTGAGCAGCTCGTTGATGTAGCCGAAGTCATCGGGAACGACTTGGTTGAAGATGACGCGACCCACAGTGGTTTCAACGAGTTTCTTAACCAGCTTGTCGCCTTCGCGCACGTTCACGCGAACCTTAATGATGGCGTGCATGTCGGCACGACCCTCATTGTGGGCGATGATCACCTCTTCCGGCGAGTAGAACGACATGCCCTCACCCTTGACAGGATGCTCGGGCGTGCTCTTACGCGGCTTGGTGATGTAGTACAGACCTAAAACCATGTCCTGCGAAGGCAGCGTGATAGGTGCGCCGTTCGAGGGGTTCAGGATGTTGTGCGAAGCCAACATCAGAATCTGGGCTTCAAGCACAGCGGCGTTGCCCAACGGTACGTGGACAGCCATCTGGTCACCGTCGAAGTCAGCGTTGAAAGCCGTACACACCAGCGGGTGCAGACGAATAGCTTTACCTTCGATGAGTTTGGGCTGGAACGCCTGGATACCGAGACGGTGCAGCGTAGGAGCACGGTTCAGCAGAATCGGGTGACCCTTCAGGATGTTCTCAAGGATGTCGTAAACGACGGGATCCTTGCGGTCGACAATCTTCTTGGCCGACTTCACGGTCTTGACGATGCCGCGCTCGATGAGCTTGCGAATCACGAAGGGCTTGAACAGCTCTGCAGCCATGTCCTTAGGCAGACCACATTCGTTCATGTTCAGGTCGGGACCGACCACGATAACGGAACGGCCAGAATAGTCGACACGTTTACCGAGCAGGTTCTGACGGAAACGGCCTTGCTTACCTTTCAGGCTATCGCTCAACGACTTCAGCGGACGGTTCGAGTCGGTCTTCACCGCGCTCGACTTGCGCGAGTTGTCGAACAACGAATCAACGGCTTCCTGCAACATACGCTTTTCGTTACGCATGATGACATCAGGAGCGTTGATTTCAATCAGTCTCTTCAGACGGTTGTTACGGATGATGACGCGACGATAGAGGTCGTTCAGGTCGGAGGTAGCGAAACGGCCGCCATCCAACGGCACCAAAGGACGCAAGTCGGGCGGCGTCACCGGCACTACTTTCACAATCATCCACTCAGGACGGTTCTCCATGTGACGGTTGGCCTCACGGAAGGCCTCAAACACCTGAAGGCGCTTGAGCAGTTCCTGTTTCTTCTGCTGGGCCTTCACTTCATTAGCTTCGGCGCGCAGCTTGTTGGCTTCCTCTTCGATGTTGAGTCTGGAAAGAAGGTCATAAATGGCCTCGGCACCCATCTTGGCGACAAACTTGTTCGGGTCATCGTCCTTAAGATACTGGTTCTCAATCGGAAGCATCTCCATCAAGTCGAGATACTCTTCTTCGGTCAAGAACTCGTTCTTCGTTACCACACGACCTTCGTTGTCATTCGGGATAGGTTGTCCTTCCAAAGCACCGCCTTGAACCACGATGTAGCGCTCATAATAAATGATGGCATCGAGTTTCTTGGTAGGTATACCTAAAAGGGCACCAATCTTATTGGGCAAGGAACGGAAGTACCAAATGTGGGCTACGGGCACCACCAAAGAGATGTGACCCATACGCTCACGACGGACTTTCTTCTCGGTCACCTCAACGCCGCAATGGTCGCAGATGATGTTCTTGTAACGGATGCGCTTATACTTTCCGCAGTGGCACTCCCAGTCTTTCACGGGGCCGAAAATACGCTCACAGAACAAGCCATCGCGTTCGGGCTTGTAGGTGCGGTAGTTAATGGTCTCCGGTTTCAGCACCTCTCCGTGCGAACGAGCAAGGATTGCTTCAGGAGAGGCCAGACTTACGGTGATACTGTCGAAATCGCTATTTACTATGTTGTTGTTAGCCATATTCTTATGATTGTTTACAGAACATTAGTTTTACATCAGTTCAAGACTTTTCCGTTCTTGTCCTTGAAAGTAATCTCCAGGCCTAAGCCACGGAGTTCGTGGATCAACACGTTGAAGGATTCGGGGATGCTCGGCACAGGCATGTTGTCGCCCTTGACGATGGCCTCGTATGCCTTGGCACGACCGTTCACGTCATCGGACTTCACCGTCAGGATTTCCTGAAGGACATTGCTGGCACCGAATGCCTCAAGGGCCCAGACCTCCATTTCACCGAAACGCTGGCCGCCGAACTGGGCTTTACCGCCAAGAGGCTGTTGCGTGATGAGGGAGTAAGGACCAATGGAACGGGCATGCATCTTGTCGTCGACCATGTGGTGCAACTTCAGCATGTAGATGTAACCCACGGTGGCAGGCTGGTCGAAAGGCTCACCTGTCTCGCCATCGTAAAGCTGCATACGGCCGTTGGCAGGCAGACCCGCCTTCGCCATGTATTCGTTAATCTCTTCAAGCGTGGCGCCATCGAAGATCGGAGTGGCAAACTTCAATCCGAGCTCGTGTCCAGCCCAGCCAAGCACGGTCTCATAAATCTGTCCGAGGTTCATACGCGAAGGCACGCCCAAGGGGTTCAAGACGATGTCGACAGGAGTGCCGTCGGCCAAGAAAGGCATATCCTCGGCACGCACGATGCGCGAAACGATACCCTTGTTACCGTGACGACCGGCCATCTTGTCACCAATCATCAGCTTGCGCTTCTTCGCCACATAGACCTTCGCCATCTGGACAATACCATTGGGCAGCTCGTCGCCGACACTGGCCACGTATTTCTCGCGGTTGTAACGGCCTTCGATTTCCTTGTGCTTCACGGTATAGTTGTCGATAATGGCACCAATCATCTTATTGATCTTGTCATCATTCGTCCACTTATTCGGGTTGACGGTCAGATAGTCGATGTCCATCAACACCTTAGCAGTGAATTTGACCTTCTTAGCGATGAGCTGATCTTTGAAGTTGTTGTAAACACCTGTCGAAACATGTCCGTTCAACAGCGTCATCAACTTCTCAACCAGCACATCCTTCAAGGCTGCCAGTTCCTTATTACAGGCGGCATCGATCTTGGCGATGTCTTCCTTGTCCTTGGCGCGAGCCTTGCGATCCTTTTGCAGACGCGAGAACAGACGCTTGCCGATAACCACACCCTTCATTGAGGGGCCAGCCTTCAGCGAAGCGTTCTTCACGTCGCCAGCCTTATCACCGAAGATGGCGCGGAGCAACTTCTCTTCAGGTGTCGGATCGGTTTCGCCCTTCGGGGTAATCTTACCCACCAGAATGTCGCCTTCCTTTACCTCGGCACCCACACGGATGATACCGTGCTCGTCCAAATCCTTGGTGGCATCGGCACTCACGTTCGGGATGTCGTTGGTCAGCTCTTCCAAACCACGCTTCGTATCACGCACCTCAAGGGTGAACTCTTCGATATGCACAGAGGTAAACAGGTCTTCCTTGACGATACGCTCCGAAATCACGATGGCATCCTCATAGTTGTAACCCTTCCAAGGCATGAAGGCCACCTTCAGGTTGCGGCCCAAAGCCAAGTCGCCGTTCTGGGTAGCATAACCCTCGGTCATGATTTGGCCGTTGGTCACGTGGTCGCCACGACGCACGATAGGCTTGATATTGATGCTCGTGTTCTGGTTGGTACGCGCGTATTTGGTAAGGTAATAGGTCTTCACATCGTCGTCGAAGCTCACCAAACGCTCGTCATCAGTGCGGTCGTAGCGAACTACGATTTTCTTCGAATCCACAAAGACGACCTCACCTTCGCCCTCGGCAGTGATGAGTACACGAGAGTCGCGAGCCACGGAACGTTCGATGCCCGTACCCACGATGGGGCTCTCGGGATTCATCAACGGCACGGCCTGACGCATCATGTTCGATCCCATCAAAGCACGGTTGGCGTCGTCGTGCTCCAAGAACGGAATCAAAGAGGCAGCGATAGAAGCAATTTGGTTGGGACCCACATCCATCAACTGAATCTCTTCGGGACTAACAATAGGATAATCAGCCACATAACGCGCCTTGATATTCTGGTCGATGAAATGGCCGTCCTTATCAACGGGGGTAGTAGCCTGAGCAATGATCTTGTCTTCCTCTAACTCAGCCGTCAGATAAACGGGCTTCTTGCGGAAATCGACCACACCATCATGCACCTCGCGGTAAGGGGTCTCAATGAAGCCGAGCTCATTGATCTTGGCGAATACGCAGAGTGACGAAATCAGACCGATGTTAGGACCTTCAGGGGTCTCAATGGTACACAGACGACCATAGTGCGTGTAGTGAACGTCACGCACCTCAAAACCGGCACGGTCACGCGACAGACCGCCAGGACCCAAAGCGGAGATACGGCGCTTGTGCGTGATTTCCGACAGCGGGTTGGTCTGATCCATAAACTGCGACAGCTGGTTGGTACCGAAGAACGAATTGATGACCGACGACAAGGTCTTGGCGTTAATCAAGTCGATGGGCGTAAACACCTCGTTGTCACGCACGTTCATGCGCTCACGGATGGTACGAGCCATACGAGCCAAACCCACTCCGAACTGCGCGGCGAGTTGCTCGCCCACAGTACGGATACGACGGTTGCTCAAGTGGTCGATATCATCGATCTCGGCCTTGCTGCTCAGCAATTCGACCAAATATTTGATAATGGCAATGATGTCTTCCTTGGTCAACACCTTCACATCAGCAGGGATGGAAAGTCCCAACTTACGGTTGATGCGGTAACGGCCCACCAACCCAAGGTCATATCTCTTGTCGGAGAAGAACAGCTTGTCGATGATGCCACGGGCCGTTTCCTCATCGGGCGGCTCGGCATTGCGCAGTTGGCGATAGATATACTCAACAGCTTCTTTCTCCGAGTTACATGTGTCTTTCTCTAAAGTCTTGAAGATTACCGAATAGTCGGAAACGCGGTCGTTCTCGTCGCGAGTCTCCTCGGGATGTAGCAGCACGGTCTTTACGCCGCTGTCAACAATCTTCTGGATGTGCTCGTCTTCAAGCACGGTGTCACGCTCGAGAATGATTTCGTTACGCTCGATGGAGACCAGCTCGCCAGTATCCTCGTTGACGAAATCCTCAAGATAAGTATGCACCACACGGGCGGCAAGTTTACGACCCAAGACGCGCTTCAAGCCTGCTTTCGAGACCTTCACCTCTTCGGCGAGGTTGAAGATATCGAGAATGTCCTTATCGGTCTCGTATCCAATGGCACGCAGCAAAGTGGTGATGGGCAACTTCTTCTTGCGGTCGATGTAGGCATACATGACGTTGTTGATGTCGGTAGAGAACTCCATCCACGAACCCTTGAACGGGATGATACGGGCCGAATAGAGCATCGTACCGTTGGAGTGTTGGCTCTGACCGAAGAACACGCCAGGTGAGCGGTGCAGTTGCGACACCACCACGCGCTCGGCACCATTGATCACAAAGGTGCCACGAGGCGTCATGTAGGGGATCATGCCCAAATAGACATCTTGGACGACTGTTTCAAAATCTTCATGTTCCTCGTCGTTGCATGACAATCTCAGCTTGGCCTTCAAAGGAACACTATAGGTAAGGCCACGCTCGATGCACTCTGGAATGCTGTATCGCGGAGCATCTATGTAGTAGTCAAGAAACTCTAAAGTAAAATTGCCCCTTGCGTCGGTGATGGGGAAGTTTTCGGCGAAAACCTTGTAAAGTCCTTCGTTTTTCCTGTTGTCGGGATTGGTCTCCAATTGGAAGAAATCCTGGAAAGACTGAAGCTGGATGTCAAGGAAATCAGGGTAGTCGAAAGGCTTCTTGATGGACGCGAAGCTGATTCTTTCAGTTGATTTTGTAGCCAAAGTAGATGATTTTTTAATTGATGAATTGGGAAAGACGAACTAAAGGGAAAAGGGTGCTTTCGCTATAAGCGAAAAATCGACACCAAACCTCAGACCCGAATTTTCACCCAGATCTGAGGTTATAATGCCGTTCTTGACGGATACGAATCCTATTTATTTCACTTCGACCTCTGCACCGGCCTCTTCGAGTTGGCTCTTCAGTGCATTGGCTTCGTCTTTGCTCACGCCTTCCTTGATGGGTTTCGGGGCGGCATCAACGAGTTCCTTGGCTTCCTTCAGGCCGAGGCTCGTGAGTTCCTTCACCAGCTTCACGACGGCGAGTTTCTGGGCGCCGGCGCTCTTCAGGATGACATCGAAAGAAGTCTTTTCTTCAGCAGCGGCGGCAGCACCACCGGCAGCAGGAGCAGCGACTGCAACAGCAGCGGCTGCGGGTTCGATACCGTATTCTTCCTTCAGGATGGTAGCGAGTTCGTTCACTTCCTTCACGGTAAGATTGACTAATTGTTCAGCAAAAGCTTTAAGATCTGCCATTTTACTAATATTTTTAATTGTTAATACTTGCTTTGATTTTCGAATGACTCTTTACATTCAATATTTATTATTCCGGTCTTTCAGACAGGGTTTCGAGGACTCCGCTCAGCTTTTGGCCACTGGATTGCAAGGCGCTTACGAGGTTCTTCATCGGCGACTGCAACAGAGCGATGACGTCGGCGATGAGGTCGTTCTTCGACTTGATGTTGCACAGGGCGTCGATCATATCGTCACCGATGTAGCAGCATTCCTCAATGAAGGCTCCCTTCAAAATGGGACGGTCGCTGGTCTTGCGGAAGTTTTTGATCAGTTTCGCGGGAGCGTTGCCGGTCTCGCAGAACATCACGGCAGTTGATCCTTTCAGAACGTCGTAAAGACCTTCATAGTCCTTACCCATCTGCATCATAGCTTTGTGGAAGAGGGCGTTCTTGACAACGATCATTTTCACACCACTGTTGAAGCATTGCCTTCTCAGCTGGCTGGTCTTCTCGGCGTTAAGGTCGGAAACATCGGTCAGATAGAAATTCGGGCAAGCCTGCAGTTGAGGACTTGTTTATCTTCTTTTCTCATTTCAACAAATTCCTTTCAATTTAGTTTGACACTGATTTGACATCGATCTGCACACCCGGGCTCATCGTGCTGGAGATATATACACTCTTCATGTACGTACCTTTAGCAGCGGCTGGTTTCAACTTGATAACGGTCTGGATCAGTTCCTTAGCGTTATCAACAATCTTTTCTGGAGAGAAGCTGACCTTGGCGACGCTGGAAGCAATGATACCGTACTTGTCGACCTTGAAGTCGATCTTACCAGCTTTCACTTCTTGCACAGCTTTTGCGACATCCATCGTAACAGTGCCAGTCTTGGGGTTCGGCATCAATCCGCGGGGACCGAGGATACGTCCGAGAGCACCAACTTTAGGCATGATGTTAGGAGTGGTAATCACAACGTCGATATCGGTCCAACCGTCCTTGATCTTTTGGATGTATTCATCCAGACCGACGAAATCAGCACCTGCATCCAATGCTTCTTGTGCCTTGTCAGGGTTGCAGAGAACCAAGACACGCACCACCTTACCCGTTCCGTGAGGCAACGTCACCGAACCGCGCACCATTTGGTTGGCCTTGCGGGGGTCGACACCCAGGCGGATGTTCAGGTCGATTGAAGCATCGAATTTGGTGTAGGTGATCTGTTTTACGATATCAACCGCTTCGCTTAAGGAGTAACTCTTGCTTTTGTCGAACTTAGCCAAAGCTTCTTTCCTCTGTTTGGATACTTTTGACATTTAACTAACTTTTTGTTTGTTCTACAAATGCATTGAAGACTTAGTCTTTCTTTAAAGGTGATTCGCCTGTAATCTTCACTCCCATGCTACGGGCCGTACCGGCAACCATAGACATGGCAGACTCCACGGTGAAGCAATTCATGTCCTTCATCTTGTTGGTCGCGATTTCACGCACTTGGTCCCAAGTCAATGAACCGACTTTCGTACGGTTAGGCTCCTTGGAACCGCCTTTGATCTTCGCGGCTTCGATGATGGAGACCGCCACGGGCGAAGCCTTCACGACGAAGTCGAAAGACTTGTCCTTGTAAACAGTGATGATGACGGGCAAAACCTTGCCAGCCTGATCCTGTGTACGGGCGTTGAACTGCTTGCAGAATTCCATGATGTTCACACCCTTCGAACCCAAAGCAGGGCCAACGGGCGGAGCGGGATTCGCGGCTCCTCCTTTAATCTGCAGTTTGATTAATCCGCTTACTTCTTTTGCCATTTTTTTATTCCTTATTTAATTAGGCAACAAATTTAACTCGCACTTCACATCAACTCTCCAACTTGACTTGGAAGAAACTCAGTTCCAAGGGGGTCTTGCGTCCGAAAATCTTCACCGAAACCTTCAGCTTCTTCTTCTCTTCGTTCACCTCTTCGATGATACCGTTGAAAGTGCTGAAAGGACCATCGTTGACAATGACCGACTGACCAACCATGAACGTGACATCATTGGCGGGCGCCATACTCTGAAGCTCATCCATCTTGCCGAGGATACGCTTCACCTCAAGCGGACGCAACGGGTCGGGTTCACCGTTGGTACCCAAAAAACCGAGCACGTTGGGGACGTTCTTGATCACATGAACGACCTCACCCACCAAGACAGCTTCAACAAGGACATAACCCGGCAAGTAGTTGCGCTCTTTGCTCACCTTCTTGCCATTCTTCACCTCGTAGTACTTCTCGGTCGGTATCAGCACTGTAGGAATAAGATCTTGTAGGTTCAGCCTATTGATCTCGGATTCAAGGTATTCCTTTACCTTTTTCTCCTTACCAGTGATGGCCTTCACCACATACCATTTCCTTTCGTTTGACTCGCTCATCTTCCTGACAATTTTCAAGTTAACGTCAAATGCTCATCAAGATTCAATATACATACAATCAGAAGAGTTTGTAAAACGCTTCCAAAAGATGTTGGAAAGAAAAGTCCATCAAGAACACCACGAGGGCGATGATCAGGGAAGCAATGGACACAACGATAACGCTACTTCTGAGTTCACTCCAGGTAGGCCAAGTGACCTTTTCCTTGAGTTCCATGTAGCACTCTTTAATGTAGTTTACAATTTTCATCTTACTATTGAACCTTTATAAAAAGCACGGGCGGAAAGGCTCGAACTCTCGACACTCGGTTTTGGAGACCGATGCTCTACCAACTGAGCTACGCCCGTAAAATAAGGGTGGGTGTTGCCCCACCCTTATAGAATCAATGATTGGATCAATCGTCGATGATTTCGATCACCTGACCGGAACCAACGGTACGGCCACCTTCACGGATAGCGAAGCGGAGACCCTTGTCCATGGCGATGTCGGCAATCAACTTAACGTCGATGGTGACATGGTCGCCAGGCATAACCATCTCCATGCCGTCGGGCAGGGTGATTTCACCAGTAACGTCGGTGGTTCTGAAGTAGAACTGAGGACGATACTTGTTACGGAACGGGGTGTGACGGCCACCTTCTTCTTTGCTCAGGACGTAAACCTGACCCTTGAAGTGGTGGTAAGGCTTCACCGAACCGGGCTTGGCAATAACCATACCACGGCGGATTTCGTCCTTGTCGATACCACGGAGCAACAGACCAGCGTTATCGCCAGCTTCACCTTCGTCCAAAATCTTGCGGAACATTTCCACACCAGTGACAACTGACTTCAGCTTTTCAGCACCCATACCGAGGATTTCGACGGGGTCACCAACGTGGATGACGCCAGTCTCGATACGACCAGTAGCAACGGTACCACGGCCAGTGATGGAGAACACGTCCTCGATAGGCATCAGGAACGGTTTATCAACGGCACGCTGAGGCTCAGGAATCCAAGTGTCGCAAGCATCCATCAGTTCGTCGATGGCGCCAGTCCACTTCGGGTCATCATTCAGGGCACCCAGAGCGGAGCCACGGATGATAGGCGTGTTGTCGGCATCGAATTCGTACTTGCCGAGGAGGTCGCGGATTTCCATCTCAACCAATTCGAGCAACTCTTCGTCGTCAACGAGGTCGCACTTGTTCAGGAACACCACAAGGCGCGGCACACAGGATGTGCTCACGGGTTTGAGGCATGGGACCGTCGGTGGCGGCGACAACGATGATAGCACCGTCCATCTGGGCAGCACCAGTAACCATGTTCTTCACGTAGTCAGCGTGGCCGGGGCAGTCGACGTGTGCATAGTGACGCTTCTCGGTCTGATACTCAACGTGAGCGGTGTTGATGGTGATACCTCTTTCTTTCTCTTCAGGAGCGGAGTCGATGGAGTCGAAGCTCTTCACTTCCGAAAGACCCTTCTTGGCCAGGTGCAGGGTGATAGCAGCGGTCAAAGTGGTCTTGCCGTGGTCAACGTGGCCGATAGTACCAATGTTGACGTGCGGTTTAGTTCTTTCGAATTTTTCTTTTGCCATTTTGCTTTTCTATTTAAGGTTATGAACTCTATTCCATAAAAAATCGAGCCGATGGGGAGAATTGAACTCCCGACCCCTTCCTTACCAAGGAAGTGCTCTACCGCTGAGCTACATCGGCTTGTCATTCATCTGAGCGGAAGACGG
>CAJOIF010000032.1 GCA_905234765.1 uncultured Bacteroidales bacterium | reverse complement strand
GCATCCGTTGTTGCAAAGGAAGAACATGGTGTTGCCGTCGACGTCGACTTCTTGTGCCACGGGGATGATGGTCTCATCGACCTCGGCGTGGCGGTTCAAGCCGATGGCGGCCACGCCGATGATGAGGCTGGCGGCAGCGGCGTAAGGAATCCAGCGTTTGCGATGAGGGGTGGGAAAGGGGATGACATTCAATCCTGAAACGGCAGAGATTTGTTGGGCCTTTTTGACCCATTGCAAAAGGGTCTCGTCGTTGGGTGCCGACTTTTCAGCTTGCTCTTGCCACTGCTGGCGGCGCTGCCATTGCGCCTTGAAGTCGTCGCGTTGGGTGTTTGTGTTCATCGTTTCTATATTGTCTTTCATTGTAATATGTTGTTTTCTTTTTCGTACATTTGTTTGAGTCTCCGTTTGGTGCGAGCGATGCGCATGGCCACGGCCCCCACTGAACTCCCCGTCATCTCGGCGATTTCCTTGTAAGAAAATCCGTCTAAAAAAGCGCGGATAATGGTGCCACTTTCTTCGGGCAATGTGTCGATGAGTTGTTGCAGTTGTTGGTAACTCTCGTTGCTTGGCTCATCGACTTTATCGCTCATACTGACTGCATCGATAGACTCCGTTTGCGGACTTCTGACGTCTTTGCGTCGCAGCATCAGCATGGTGTTCGTCGCCACGCGCCATACCCAAGTTTTTTCCGAGCTACGCCCCTCAAAAGCACCAAAGCTACGCCATAGGCTAACCAACACTTCCTGAACGCAGTCTTCTGTCTTCCAGGCTTTTCCGAGGTTATAGTCGGAGCAGATATGCCAAATCATGGCCTTATGACGAAGTATTAAGGCATTGAATTCGGCCTGAAAGGTTTCGATGTTGCTTTTGTTGGCTCCGTGTAACTCGGAAGACTCCATTCTTTCTGTGTGTCTTTTGGTGAATTGGGTGCAAAAGTAATCTGAAAAATAACGCGACTTTGTCTTTTTACAAAAAATGACATTGTCTTGTTATGATTTCCTGTTTTTTGCACCTAAATAATAATGTGAAATACCATATTCTATTATCGTGTAAAGTTATAGCTTAATATTCAATAATTTACAAACAATTACAAGTATGAAACGTACATTTATCTTTTCAGTTTTGACTTTGGCACTTATGATGATTTGCCAAGATGCATTTGCCTGGGATTACTTCGTCAATGGCATCTATTATCGCAAAGTCACGCAACAGCTTCCTGGTGGTGGTTGCGGCGAAACCTACCTGATTGTCGTCAACGACGACTACCAAAACACTTACTCGGGTGATGTGGTCATTCCCGAAACAGAAACCATCAACGGAGAGAGCTACAGAGTTCGCTACATCGGCAGCGAGGCTTTCTATGGTTGCATCGACCTTACCAGCGTCACATTGCCCAGCACTATCGTGAACATCGGTTATCATTCGTTTGCCGACTGCCATCGTTTGGAATACATTGAGCTTCCTGCGGGTATGCAACAAATCAACTCGAATGCCTTCAGTTTTTGTTATGAACTCGATTACATCTTCATTCACGACACCGAGCCTTTCTTCCTTTGGGATGATGCTTTCGCTGACATCAACGACCATGTGCATATCGTGGTGCCCTGCGACTGCATAGAAGCCTTCGAAGCCGCCGAGGAATGGCAAGGTATTTTGCTTTATGACGACTGCGGCCATGTGGGTGTCGGAGAAGCCGAAACAGCCATGATGAACGTTTACCCCAATCCCGCTGCCGAGACCCTCACCATCGAAGCCGAAGGCCCCGTGACCATTATCGATGAGATGGGTCGCGTTGTGAGAACCTTGTTCGTGAAGAGGGAAGAAACCATCAGTTTGGAAGGTCTTTCAAGTGGTTTTTACTTTGTGAAAGGTGGCAATGAAGTGAAAAAGGTTTTAGTGAAGTAAGAAGTTTGACTTGTTTCTGACAAAGCAATTCCGAATGCAGTTTTTGTGTTCGGAATTTTTGTTTTTATACTGACGGCCAGAAGAAAGTTGCTGTTAAATTGTTGATTCATAGCAGATTTCATAATAAACTTCGCGGTGAATTTTAAAATCGCGGAAATTTTTCCTCGATTTTTGAGTTTTTCGGGGAAATAATTTCGCAGTTTTCCTATGGATTCTAAAACTCTGTTGTGAAAGTTTAATCAAATAAAATAATCAGCATCAATTCAAAAATCTTTCCAATAAAAATCATACCTTTGCGGCATCGTTTTATGCATAAAACCTTGCGCTTATGATATGCTTTTTTCAATCTGATAATCAAAAGGTTATCGCTGTTGATTCCAAATCCCCGCTTTCCGAGGAAACCGTTTCCAAGCTTTCTTGGCTTTTCGGTAACGCCGCAATGATCGAAAAAGACACGGTGAAAGGCCATTTTGTAGGCCCGCGCCGTGAGATGATCACGCCTTGGAGCACCAATGCCGTCGAGATCACCCAAAACATGGGTATCAAGGGCATTATCCGTATTGAGGAATTCCAAAAAGTGGACTCTAAGAAGGCTCCTTACGACCCGATGCTGCAAAACCGCTATGAGAACCTCGACCAAAAGGTGTTCTCCGTGGACCGCAAGCCCGAGCCACTGAAATACATCGACGACATTGAGGCCTACAACCAGCAGGAAGGCCTTGCCATGAGCTCGGATGAGGTGGAGTATCTGAAAGGCATATCTGCAAAGATTGGGCGTAAACTGACTGATAGTGAGGTGTATGGCTTTGCGCAGGTCAACTCCGAACACTGCCGCCACAAGATCTTCAACGGCACTTTCATCATCGATGGCAAGCAGATGCCCAACACGCTCTTCGCCCTCATCAAGAAAACCTCGAAGATGAACCCTAACCGACTGGTGTCGGCCTACAAGGACAACGTGGCCTTCATCCTCGGCCCCAAGGTGGAGCAGTTTGCTCCCGCCGAGCCCAACAAGCCTTCGGCCTTCCAAATCAAGCCCATCGAGACGGTGATTTCGCTAAAAGCCGAGACGCATAACTTCCCGACCACAGTGGAGCCTTTCAATGGCGCTGCCACAGGTACGGGCGGTGAGATCCGCGACCGTCTGGCTGGTGGCCAAGGCAGCCTTACTGCCGTCTATATGACCTCCTATCCCCGCACGGAGCAAGGCCGTGAGTGGGAGAAGGACATCGAGCCGCGCAAGTGGCTCTATCAGACCCCTGAGGAAATCCTCATCAAGGCCTCCAACGGCGCCTCCGATTTCGGCAACAAATTTGGCCAACCCCTTATCAACGGCAGTTTGCTGACCTTTGAGCATAGCGAAAAGGAAACCCTTGGCTACGACAAGGTTATTATGCTGGCGGGGGGCATCGGCTTCGCCAAGGTGAAGGATGCCAAGAAGCTGGAACCCGAGGAGGGTGACGTCATCATCGTGCTGGGCGGCGACAACTACCGCATCGGTATGGGCGGCGGTGCCGTGTCGAGCGTCGATACGGGCCAATACAGCAACGCCATCGAGCTGAACGCCGTACAGCGCGCCAACCCCGAGATGCAGAAGCGTGTGAGCAACGTCATTCGCGCGATGGCCGAGAGCGACCACAACCCCATCCGCAGCATCCACGACCACGGTGCCGGCGGCCACCTCAACTGCCTCTCCGAACTCATCGAAGACGCGGGCGGCGTGGTCTACGTCGATAACCTGCCCGTTGGCGACCCGACTTTGTCCGACAAGGAGATCATCGGTAACGAGTCGCAGGAACGTATGGGGTTGTTAGTCAACAAGAAAGATGCGGCCATCATCAAGGAGACCGCCGAGCGCGAGCGTGCCCCTTATTATGAGGTGGGCGAGGTGACGGGCGACGAGCGTCTGCGTTTCGTCCGCAAGAAAGGCAAGGCTCCCATCGACTTGGCCATCTCCGACTTCTTCGGTAGTGCACCCAAGACAGTGCTTATCGACAAGACCAAACCCTATCACTTCAAGAAGATCAGCTACACCAAGCGCGACATACACAAATACCTCAACAACGTGCTGCAGATGGAAGCCGTGGCCTGCAAGGACTGGCTTACCAACAAGGTGGACCGCTCCGTGACGGGTCGGGTGGCGCAGCAGCAATGCGTGGGCGAGGTGCAGCTGCCTTTGGCCAACCTCGGCATCAGTGCCTTGGACTACAACGGCAAGCGCGGCATCGCCACGGCCTTGGGCCACGCCCCCATCGCGGGCCTCATCGACCCTGCTGCCGCTTCACGCCTCTCTGTTTCTGAGGCTTTGAACAATATCCTTTGGGCACCCATTGAGGGCAACCTGTCTGGGGTCTCGCTGAGCGCCAACTGGATGTGGCCTGCCAAGCAGGAAGGCGAGACCGCTCGCTTGTATGAAGCCGTCAAAGCCTTGAGCGACTACTGTGTTGCTTTGGGCATTAATGTTCCGACAGGCAAGGATTCTTTGTCGATGACACAGAAATATCCCAATGGTGAGAAGGTTGTCGCTCCCGGAACGGTCATCGTTTCTGCTGCTGGCGAAGTGTCGAATATCCGTCAAGTCATCCGTCCTGTGATGAAAGCCGACGAGAACACCGAACTCCTTTACATCGACTTCTCGAAAGACGGCTTCGAGCTTGGCGGCAGTAGCTTCGCGCAGAGCATCGGGGCCATCGGTCAGACCACACCCGACGTGAAGAGCGTCAACTATTTCAAGAAATGCTTCAACGCCGTCCAAAAGCTCATTGAGAGCAATTTGGTTTTGGCGGGTCACGACGTGTCGGCGGGCGGCTTGATTACTACGCTGTTGGAGATGAACTTCGCCAACACGACCTACGGTATGAACCTCGACTTGTCGGCCTTCGACAAGGATGACTTGATGGCCGTATTGTTCTGCGAGAAGCCCTCGGTGGTCATTCAAGTCTCCAACGATGGCATCGCCAACCGCATGTTGCGCGAACTCGGCATTGGCTTCAAGGTCATTGGTAAGCCACAAGCCAAACGACAAATCAACATCGTTCATTGTGAGCATAACTATATCTTTGACATCGACGCGCTGCGCGACACTTGGTTCAAGTCGTCATACCTGCTCGACCGCAAGCAGAGCGGTCCGCGCAAGGCCATGGAGCGATTCATGAACTACAAGAAGCAATACCTGCACTACAGCTTCGGGCGTAACTTCACCGGCACGGCAGCCAGCCTCGGCATCGACCTGCACCGCCGCAAGCCTTCGGGCATCAACGCGGCCATCATCCGCGAGAAGGGTTGCCAGTGCGACCGAGAGATGGCCTACGCCCTTTATCTCGCCGGCTTCGACGTGCGCGATGTCACCATGACCGACCTCGCCACGGGCCGAGAAGACCTCAAGGACGTGAACATGATCGTCTTCGTTGGTGGTTTCTCCAACTCCGATGTCCTTGGCTCGGCCAAGGGCTGGGCGGGTGCCTTCCTCTACAACAAGAAGGCCAAAAAAGCCTTGGACGACTTCTATGCCCGTGAGGATACCTTAAGTCTTGGTGTCTGCAACGGCTGCCAACTGATGATGGAACTCGGCCTGCTTTATCCTGACCATGAGGAGCACCCTGTGATGATGCACAACGACTCGCACAAGTTTGAGTCAGGTTTCCTCAATGTGGAGATTGCCCAAAACGAAAGTGTGATGCTCAAATCGTTGTCGGGTCGCCGTCTCGGTGTCTGGATTGCTCACGGTGAGGGCCGTTTCTACTTCCCCTGCTACCGCGACAAATACAAGATTGTGATGAGTTACGGTCAGGACGAATACCCGGGCAACCCGAACGGTAGTGACTGGTCGACGGCAGCGGTCTGCTCCAACGACGGTCGTCATCTCGCCATGATGCCGCACCTCGAGCGCGCCTTCTTGCCTTGGCAGTGGGCCTTCTATCCCGACGAGCGCAAGAATGATGAGGTCAGTCCTTGGATGGAGGCGTTTGTTAATGCTCGCAAGTGGGTGGAGGAGAATAGGAAATAAAGGTATAGAAAACCGCTAAATAAACTCAAATCATTAAAATAAGAAAGGAAAACTATTATGAAAAAAGCATTAGTTCTTGTTGCAGTGATGGCCATTGCATTCATGGGTTGCAAGAAAGACAAATCCATCAATCTTACAGAAGAATCCACTTCGTTGTATCATCAGGAAACCTATCAGATTCCTGCCACCTGTGTGAATCCAATTACCTATTCATCGGAGAATGAGTATCATGCGACGGTGTCAAGTGAGGGTCTGGTGACAGCGCAATTTGTCGGTAGCACTACTATCTTATTACAATCCGAAGGGGACAGCAAATCGTTCACGGTAAACGTCATGCCGAAAAGCAACTTGTATACCGAACCGAACATCACTTTTGGTGAAACCAAGGATGCCGTCATCGCCAGATTGGGTACCCCTGCCGTTTCACAGGATGACGCCATTGGCTATGCTTACGCATCTCCTGTCGACTTGTTGATGGTGATGTTTGATGATTATAATCGCGTGAGTGGATATGCTCTGGTACTTCCGGATAATTACTCCTCAGAATTGAAGACTTTCGTTGAGGAAAGGTATGATTATGTGATGTATAGCGAAGGAATCTACATTTACAGGAATGCTTTGACCAACAGCGCCACTACGATGATTATTGGTGTCGGAGAATTGGATGAGGATTATTGCATGGTGCTCTATGTGCCTAATGATGGCGGCAAAAGCATGGATTCCTATAAAGCTCTATTGAAAGCCCTTGAAATCTGATTTGAAGATCAACAAAACCAACGCTTGCCGCATCCTCGACCAGAAGAAGGTTGCGTATGAGCTGATTCCCTACGAGGTGGATGAAAACGACCTCGGGGCGCAACATATCGCCGACCAATTGGGCGAGGACATTGACCAGGTGTTCAAGACCTTGGTGCTGAAAGGCGACAAGATCGGATATTTCGTCTGCGTCATTCCAGGCAACGACGAGCTCGACTTGAAAAAGACTGCCAAGGCCACGGGCAACAAGAGTTGCGACCTCATCCCGATGAAGGAACTGCTGCCCCTGACGGGTTACCTCCGTGGCGGTTGCTCGCCCGTGGGGATGAAGAAACAATTCCCCACCTTCATCCATGAGACCTGCGAGTTGTTTGACTACATCTATGTGAGCGCAGGCGTGAGAGGTCTGCAGTTCAAACTCAACCCGCAAGACCTGATTCAGGTGGTGGACATGACCGTTGCCGACTTGACCATCTTTGAACATGGCCAAAAATGAGTTACACTATCCGCAAATCCACCTTGGCCGACTTGCCGATCATTCTCAACTTGCGCGACCAAGCGCGTGAGATTATGCGCAGTTATGGCAACACCTTCCAATGGCCTGATGGCTATCCAAGGGACGATATGTTCCTGAAAGACATTGAATTGGGTGGAAGCCATGTGATGCTGGATGAGGAAGGGACGATTGTCGGCACTTTTGCCTTGCTACCCAGTCCCGAGGTGACTTACAACGTGATTTATGACGGCCAATGGCTTGATGATGAGTCCTATCATGTCATTCATCGCATCGCCAGTACGCCTGACTCACATGGCGTTTTGGATGCGCTTTTGGATTATTGTGAAAGCAAGGTCGGAAACATCCGCATCGACACGCACGAGGCCAATATCATCATGCGGAAGGGCTTGGAGAAGCACGGCTATTGGTATTGCGGCATCATACACCTGCTCAATGGCGATGAGCGGATGGCGTTTCAGAAAAGCATCAATCGATATCCTCGATGATTTTATCTTCTTCGCTTAAATCGGGGATGAGCCGTTGGATGGCCTTGAAGCGGTAGAAGAAACGGATGGCGATGACGCGCACCACCGTATAGGCTGGGATGGCGACCAACATCCCAACCGTTCCGCCGATTTGCCCCGCCATGAGCAAAACGATGAAAATCTCCAAGGGATGTGCCTTGATGCTCGTCGAGTAGATGACAGGCTGGTAGATGAAGTTGTCGATGAGTTGCGCCGTCAGCATGATGGCCCAAACGATGAGGGCAAAAATCCAAATGTTGACATCTAAGCCCATACCGGTGCTATACTTTAGGACAATACCAATGAGGATGCCTATGGCTTCGCCCAGAAGCGGACCGACGTAGGGAATCACGTTGAGGACACCCGCAATGAAGGCGATGCCGAGCGCATAACTCACTGGCAGACGGGCAATGGTCCACAGGCCAAGGAAATCGACCAAGGCCACGCCAATCATCTCGATGAGCAAACCCACAAAATAACGTGACAACAACTGCTTGATGTCGCCCAAGGTCTTGGCTGTGGTCTGCTCGTGGCGGTCTGGGACGAGGGCGCAGACGATGCGGTCAAACAGTGTGTCGTCCTTGATGAAAAAGAACGAGATGAACACCACGGAAAACAGGCCTACAAAGGCTTTGGAAACCACCGTGGCCACCGAACCGACGATGCCTGATACATTGCTGAAGTTGACCAGTTCCCGCATTTTGTCGAGTAACAGCGTGGCGATGTCGAAATCCTTGCCAAGGCTGGGGAAAGTGACTATCATCCAGTCGTTTAGCTTTTCGATAGGATTGGAACCGAAATAGTTTTGTCCACTCATCGTCGAAACATCGCGTATAATGTTGGAAACCAAAGGAATAATTTGGGTAACCAACAGCGAGAGCAGCGCAATGACCAACACGATGGTCAGTATGGCAAGAAGCCAAGCGGGAGCCGTTCTCCCCTTGATTTTGATTTTTCGCAACAACTGCATGATGGGTCGCCCGATGAGTGACACGACGAAGGCTATGATGATGTAAATCAGGACATTCTTAAAATACCAGCATAAGGCCAGTATCGCGGCTATGGCACCCAGCTTGATGAGGTAGCCAGCCAGTTTGTCGGTGTTGCTTTCTTTTTCCATGCCACAAAAGTAACCATTTTTTCAAAAGTTCGGCAATTTTTGGGCAAATTCGTTCGTTTGGAAAGAACAGAATTGCTATTTTTGCACCTTAATCGAAAAGAAAACCTATGAAATATCTCCGTCTCATCGCATTTTTGCTTCTTCCCGTTGGCAGCCTTTTTGCCCAAGACTATGATCCCGATTTTTCCGACCCCGATAGTTTGTATTATGACGCTGATACCTTGGAAGTCAATGTGATGGATACTACGGCCGATGCGGAACACTCGTCGGTGATGGAGATGCTCGACTTGATCAGCAACATCAGCTATTTCCGGGATGTCTATCTGGATATTGACTCGTCGTTGTGGAACCCTTATGGTTGGGCTCCGTATGATGTGCCTACCTACCCTGACAGCGTGTATGCGGAGCGTATCCGTGCCCTTGCCAGTCAAACCACCATCCCCTTGACTTTCAACGCTCGCGTTCGGGCATTCATTGAGCTTTATGCCTGCCGCAAACGGCAACAGTGCAGTAGAATGCTGGGCTTGTCATATGTCTATTTCCCGATGTTTGAGGAATACCTCGACAAGTACAATCTGCCGCTTGAGTTGAAGTATCTGGCCATGGTGGAGTCGGCACTCAATCCGGTGGCGGGTTCGAGGGCAGGCGCCAAGGGCTTGTGGCAGTTCATGTATGCCACGGGAAAGGACTATGGCCTGCGTCAGTCGTCGCTTCATGACGACCGTTACGACCCCATGAAGGAGACCGAGGCGGCATGCCGTTATCTGCAAAGCCTGTATGCGCGTTACGGCGACTGGTTCCTCGTGTTGGCTGCCTACAACTCGGGTCCTGGCACGGTCAACAAGGCGATTCTGCGCTCGGGTGGTGCCAAGAATTATTGGACCATATCGCATTTCCTGCCGCGCGAGACGCAGGACTATGTGCCCGCCTTCATCGCGGTCACCTACGTGATGAATTACGCTTCTGAGCACAACCTCTATCCGCTCAACCCAGGCCTCTTGCTTCATGGCACCGATACGGTGATGGTGCATGATTATATCAGTTTCGACCAGGTCAGCCAGAGTATCGGTGTCCCGATGAGAGATATCGAGTTCTTCAATCCTCAATACACCAAGAGCATCATCCCTGGAAGCCAAAGCAATCCCCATTCGCTTCGTCTGCCCATGAAGTACGCCTTGCTTTTTGTGCAGCTTGAGGACAGCGTCTATAGGTTTGCGCGTCGGGCCGACTTGAAGCAAAAAGTGATAGAGCAGCAGGTGCAGACGGAGATGAGCGACCGCATCACCCACAAAGTGAAAAAGGGGGAGAGCCTAGGCAGCATCGCGAAGAAATACCATGTCTCCATCGCCAATATCAGGAAATGGAACAACATGAAGAAAGACACCATCGTGCCAGGTCAGAAACTGATTATTTATCGCTCGGGCGGACCTTCCACCGCGAAATCCACTTCAAAGAGTTCCAGCCAAAGCCAGAGCAAGGCCACCACGAAGACCCACGTAGTGAAGAAAGGTGAGACGCTCAGCTCCATTTCGAGAAAATACGGATGCACCGTGGCTGACTTGAAGAAATGGAATAATTTGAAGAGCAATAATGTGATAGTCAATCAGAAACTTAAAATCAACAAATAACAACTCCAAAAAATTAATTACCATGAAAACACGAAATTTTGTAATGACCACGGTGTTGCTTGCCGCTCTGATGATGACGGCTTGTGACCAGAACACCAACAAGAGTTTGAAAGACCGTTCGACTGGGCGCACTTCAGAGATTCTTGTCGTCACCCAAAACGATGAGCAATGGGATGGTATCATCGGCGACTCTATCAAGCATTATTTTCTTGATTATCAGTATGGTCTGCCGCAGCCTGAATCACAAAACGAGCTGATGCATATCAAAACACCTGGTTTTTCCGACTTGTTCCGCAAGCACAAGTGCATCCTTGAGGTCGAGATTGACCCCAGCGTGGAGCAGGCCAAGGCCGTGACCACCGTTGACCAATGGGCGGCTCCGCAGCGTTATGTGAAGATTACGGCACCCAATGCCTATGCTTGGGTGGATTTGTTTGAGACACAGAAAGAGATTTACCATAAATGGTTCAACTCTGTGGAACATGACCGTATCTTGAGTGTGCTGCGTCCCACCGTTGACAACGCCATCGTTGAGGCCATTTCCAATAAGTTCGGCTTCACGCTTACTGTACCGCAAGGCTTCTATATCGCCAAGAACGAACCTGATTTCATGTGGATCCGTAAGGAACTGGATCGCTCGAGTGCCTGCATCGTCATCTACGAGTTGCCTTATCAGGATACGATGCAGTTCAGCAGGGAGAGCCTCATCGCCATGCGCAACATGATGGTGGGCAAGTACATCCCTGGTCCTTCGGAAGGCTCCTACATGGGGACGGAGACTGAGTTTGTGCCGCCTTTGGTGAGTTATGTCGCTGACTTTCCTGCCGGTTATACCATGGAGATGCGCGGCATGTGGAAGGTGGAGAACGACTTCATGGGCGGACCTTTTGTGGCCTATACCTTTGCCGACAAACGTACGGGCAATCTGGTCACTGTGGAGGGCTATTACTATGAGCCCAACCAAAAGAAACGCAACATGATGCTCCAGTTGGAGTCTATCGCCTACAGCCTGGAATTCGTTGAAACAGAATAATGACAACGACATTTAGCGTCACTGCGAGGAACGAAGCAGTCTAGGCCATCACCTTGATGAAAACGGTTTGCCTAGATTGCTTCGTCGTTCCTCCTCGCAATGACGCGAAGCGGCAGTTAGATTATTCCTTCCGATACTTAACAGTAATTGCTCCCAAAGGCGACGATACTGTAGTAACAATCATTCCCTCTTTCCATTGTCCAAACTCTTGCCCGTCGCAATAGATGACGCCTTGTGGGTCGACAGTCATGCGGCCTTGGGTCTCGTTGTCCAATGTCTTGAAAACCAACATGGAATCAGCGGTGATGCTGATGCGGTTCTGCTTCTCCATCTCACCGATTTGCTTCACCAACTCAGGGGTGCTTTTGTTTTCGTCGAACTGCACGTTGACTTTATCGGCCGTCCAGTCGCCTATGAGAGTGTCGGGTTGAAAGTCGCAGGCGGTAAGGAGCATGGCAAGACAGAGGAGGAGAAAAGACGTTTTTTTCATGGCTTTGATTTTGTGGCAAAGGTAGGTTTTTTTATCTTTGTCGGCGCAAAAACGAACGATTTCATGGATTCACCGCAGTTGCAATGGTTCAAGACCGAAGAGCGTGAGGGCAGGACGATGGTTTTCGACCCTTTGCGTCGCCGTTTTGTGGCATTGACACCTGAAGAGGAGGTGCGACAAAAGGTGCTGTATCTTTTGGTGGAGCGGTTTCATGTGCCTGCGGGTTTGCTGGCAGTGGAATATTCCGTCAAGGTGAACGGATTGGACAAGCGCTGCGACGCTGTGGTCTTCGGCAAAGAAGGCCAACCCTTGATGATTGTGGAGTGCAAGGCACCGAGCGTCAAGATTACGGACAAGGTGCTTGACCAGGCTGTGCGCTATCATTCAGCCCTTCAACCAAAGTATCTGTTGCTTTTCAACGGCGAAACTTGTTTTTGTTTCAAGGTGGAAGCGGGCGATTTGCATGCCTTGGACCATTTGCCGGACTATAATGAGATGGTGGAATAGGCAATAATTGTTGGAAATAAGCGAAAAAACACCATTAATGGCTTGTATTTCCGAAAAAATCACTAATTTTGAGCGTTTTTTGAAAGCACCTTATTATTGATATGCCTCACATTGTTGGTAATATGGTTTACTTGAACGTCAAGGAACGCGACAGGTTCTGAATACCCCTCTAGGACGGGGTTTAGACGTGCCTTTTTTCGTCACTGCGAGGCACGAAGCAGTCTAAACCATCACCTGATGGCTTTGACTGATGACCTAGATTGCTTCGTCGTTCCTCCTCGCAATGACGCAAAGCGCGTCCAATGTCCCGCGTCTCGCGTCAAAAAACAACAATTCAACTATTAAACATACAACAATTAAACAATAAACATCATGGAATTACCCTTTGCAGAAGCGTGGAAAATCAAGATGGTTGAACCCATTAAGAAATCCACCCGCGAACAACGCGAAAAGTGGCTCGAAGAAGCCCACAACAACATCTTCATGCTGAAGAGCGACTACGTTTACATCGACCTCCTCACCGACTCTGGCACAGGCGCCATGAGCGACCGCCAGTGGAGCGCGATGATGATGGGTGACGAGAGCTACGGCGGTGCCCGTTCGTTCTATCATATGAAGGACACCATCACCGAACTCACCGGTTTTGAATATGTCATTCCGACGCACCAAGGCCGTGCCGCCGAGAACGTGCTGTTCAGCTATCTCGTGAAGCCTGGTATGGTCATTCCGGGCAACGCCCACTTCGACACCACCAAGGGTCACATCGAGAGCCGCAAGGCCTTCGCCATTGACGTGACCGTGCCTGAGGCTTACGACACCCAACTCGAGGTGCCTTTCAAGGGCAACGTCAGCTTAGAGAAACTGGAGAAAGTGTTGCAGGAGAACAAGGGCAACGTGCCGTTCATGGTTCTCACAGTGACGAACAATACCGTCGGCGGTCAGCCCGTGAGCATGCAGAACGTCCGCGAGACCTGCGCCCTCTGCCACAAGTATGGCGTGCCGGTCATCGTTGACAGCGCCCGCTTCATCGAGAACTGCTACTTCATCAAGACCCGTGAAAAGGGCTATGAAAACAAGACCCTCCGCGAGATTGCCAAGGAAATGTACTCCTACGCCGATGCCATGACGATGAGCGCCAAGAAGGATGCCCTCGTCAACATGGGCGGCTTCATCGCCACCAATAAGAAGGAGTGGTACGAAGGTGCCAAGCTGTTCTGCATCCCCTTCGAGGGCTTCCTGACCTATGGTGGTATGAACGGTCGCGATATGGACGCTTTGGCTGTCGGTCTGAAGGAAAACATTGAATTCGACATGGTTGAGACCCGTATCAAGCAGGTGCACTACCTCGCCGCCAAGCTCGACGAGTACGGCATTCCTTACCAGCGTCCCGCCGGTGGCCACGCCATCTTCGTCGATGCCGACAAGGTGTTGACCAACATCCCGAAGGAAGAGTTCCCCGCCCAGACGCTGACCTGCGAGTTGTATCTCGAAGCCGGCATCCGCGCCTGCGAGATTGGTTACGTTCTCGCCGACCGTGACCCGGTCACCCGTGAGAACCGCTTTGGCGGCAATGACTTCGTGCGTCTCTGCATCCCGCGCCGCGTGTACACCAACAACCACATGGATGTGATTGCAGCAGCCCTGAAGAATGTCTACGACCGTCGCGACACCATCAAGCGCGGCCTCGAAATCACTTGGGAAGCCGAGTTGATGCGCCACTTCACCTGCCAGTTCAAGAGACTGGGCTAAACAATGTAAGGGATTGGCCTTTCGGCCAATCCCTTTGCTATTAATATGACCACCACAGCAATCATCATCAGTATCCTCTTTGTCCTCTGTTTGACCTCAACTGTGGCTCCGCGCTCGGTTGGATTGATTAGGGCCGACGACAAACCTTCGCAGAAGATTTGGATTCCTGTTATCTTTGGTCTCAGTCAGGGCGTTATGGCTTTGTTAGGATGCGGTGTAGGTCGCCTTCTGGCGCACCTCTTTACCTATATTGCTGAGTATATGGTTTTTGCTATGATGATCGTGGTGGCAGTCAAGTTGTTTGTCGACTCCATGCGGCTGTTGAAAGGCAAGATGATGTATACGCTGAGTTCGGAAAAGGATATGATATTGCTTTCCATCCTTGCCGCGTTCAACACTTTCCTTTACGCACTGGTGAGTGTGTTTTTCGCACCGTTCGGAATTTGGTTTTTCGCTGCGGTTACGGTGGCCGGCTTTTTATGGGCTTTCTTTACCGTGCGAGTTGATTTTAATCCGGGCATCATCAAAAAGATGAGTTTTATTGAGTTTTCCGCTTCGGTGTTTATGGTGGTTATCGCCATAATTTATTTGTTTACTGATTTGATTTAAGTGAAGGTCCCTGAGACCCCTGAGCTTGTCGAAGGGTCGAAGGGTCGAAGAATACATGATACTATGAAAAAGACCTTATCCCTCCTCGTCAGTTTATTCGTTGCGCTAGTTGTCACGGCGCAACCTGCCAATTATTATAACTCCGCCAACGGATTGACGGGCAACCAGTTGAAAGTGGCCTTGCACAACATCATCAAAGGACACACGTCCATTTCGTATTCGCAGATTTGGAATGCCTATTACTCCACCGACCATCGGATGGACGACGTCAGCAAGGTGTGGGACATGTATTCCGACCGCCCGAACGGCACGCCGCCCTATACCTATCAGCTTGGCACGAATCAGTGTGGCCAATACAACGGCGAAGGTGACTGCTACAACCGCGAGCACTCGTGGCCTTCGAGTTGGTTCAACGACCAATCGACGCCTCGCACCGACCTGCATCACATTTTTCCTGTGGATGGCTGGGTCAACAACAAGCGGGGTAACAATGCTTTTGGTGAAGTCGGGTCAGCCTCGTGGACTTCACAAAACGGCTCGAAATTAGGCACTTGCAAGACGCCGGGGTTTTCGGGAACGGCTTTTGAACCTATTGATGAGTACAAGGGCGACTTCGCCCGCGCCATCATGTACATGAGTGTGCGTTATTATACCGAAGACGGTAGCTGGAGTACGAGCGACATGACAAACAAGTCGGAAATCTTGCCTTGGGCCATCACTATGCTGATGCGCTGGAACGAGCAAGATCCTGTCAGTCAGAAGGAAATCGACCGCAACAATGTCATTTATAACGACTATCAACACAACAGAAACCCCTTCGTCGACCATCCGGAATATGCTCGTATGATTTGGGATCCGACATGGAATACCGTCGCGGAAGAAATTGATGCCGTCCATCTTTTCCCCAATCCAGTGGAGAGCGGACAGACCCTGCATCTGAGCGGCAACAGCAACCTGTTCGATGCCATCGCCATTTACGACCTCAGTGGACGTATACTGTTTAAGGCTTCGGGTCATGCTGCCGACGATTTTGCAGTGACACTGCCCGATAACCTCACACAAGGCTGCTACATTATTAAAATAATGCGCAATAATGCCGTGGTGAAATACGAAAAGTTGATGGTGAAATGATGTAAATTACATCATCTTTTTGTGTCTGAAATAAATATAGAACCCGATGGCGACCACCGCCATAATTCCCATGATACCCCAAAAGGCCCAGGCCTTGTCTTGGAAAGGCAGACCGACGTTCATGCCGTAAAGGCCTGTGATAAAGGTCAAAGGCAGGATGATGGTCGACACCAAGGTCAGGATTTTCATTGTTTCATTGGTCTTGTTGGTCTGCATCGAGTCAAAGGTCATGGAGAGGCCTTCAATCAATTCCTCGTAGTCCTCGGTCATATCCCATACCTTTTGCAGGTAGTCGAGGATATTGCCCCAGTAGTCTTCCATGTACTCCACATCGTCGGTGAAGCCTCGTACCTTACCGGTCTCAAAGAGGTGGAAGAGTCGCAACTGCGGCTTGAAGATAGTGTTGATAAGGATGAGGTTCTTGCGCGTCACACTGATGCGCTCGATGATTTTGACTTGCTTCTCCTGCAACAGCTCGCGGTTGATTAATTCGACGTCCAAGCCGACTTTACGCAACAGGTACACCGACTCGGTCATCAGCTTTTCCAGAATGCGGTAAAGCAGGATGTCGGAGTTGCGGATGTTCATCTCCTCTTCGTTCTGGATGCGTTCCTCGTATTCTTCAAAGAGTTGCGACACGCCCCACGGGTTTTTCTCAATGGAGATAATGTAGTCCTTACCCCAGAAAATTTTCACTTCCTTGATTTTCACGAACTTATTCTGACGGTCGAAGTTGGGGAAGTGGAGGATGAGAAAATAATAATCGTCGTAAATGTCGATTTTTGGGCGTTGGTTCACTGATTTGCAGTCTTCGATGTCCAAAGGGTGGAAATGAAATCGGTCTTTCAGGAATTCAAAGTCTTCTTCCGTTGGGTTGTTGAGATGACGCCAAGTCAAGTTCCCGATTTTCAGGCTGTTAATCATAGGCCTTTCCCCTTTCTTTAAGTGAATACTATGTTTACATCGGCGCAAAAGGTTTTTCGCGCCGCGAAAATAGTGTTTTTCTTTGAAAATTGGTGACAAAATCGATAAAAATTCTACTTTTGCAGCAAATTAAAAGTTATGGAACGTAAGCATTTTATAGACAACTTGCGTTGGGTGACGGTGCTTTTGGTACTGTTTTACCATGTCATTTATTTTTACAACAACAAAGGTGTCTTCGGTGGTATCGGTGGTTTCGGCGATTATCCGGAGTGTCCTCAGTATCAGGATATTGTGATGTACATCTTGTATCCGTGGTTCATGCCGATTCTCTTTTTGTTGGCAGGTATCGGTTCCCGCTATGCGCTGCAAAAGCAGTCGGCCAAGGAATGGTTCAGGGCTCGCACCCGCAAGTTGCTGGTACCTGGCACGATAGGTCTCTTTGTCTTCCACTGGATGGTCGGTTATTTCAATACTGCTGTGGCCGCCAGGACGGGCGTGTTCGATGGTATGCCTTTCATTGCCAAGTATTTCATGATGGCTGTAAGCGGCACGGGACCACTGTGGTTCATCCAATTGCTGTGGCTATTGAGTCTTGTGCTGCTTCTAGTGCGTGCAATAGACAAAAAAGACAAACTCTGGAATTGGTGCGGGAAGGCCAATCTTGTAGTCATTATCCTGTTGGGTGTGCTGTTCTGGGTTGGGGAACAAACACTGGTCAAGAATCCTCGTCCGGAATCATTGGATGGCCTCGTGAACTTGTACAAGCCCGTCTTCTATCTGATTCCCTTCTTGTTGGGCTATTTCGTGTTCTCGCACGATGCGGTGCAGGAAAAACTGGAGAAAGCTTGGATTCCGCTGCTAGCAAGTGCGGTCGTTGCAGGCACGGTTTTGATTGTCACCACTTTTGGTCAGGACAACACTTCTCCGACATATATGGGGAGTCCGCTCAATTGTCTCTATGGCTGGTTGATGTGTCTGGCGATGATGGCTTGGTTCAAGGCTTGCTTCAACCGTACAGGAGCCTTTGCAGGCTATATGACACGCAACAGTTTTGGTCTCTATATAGTGCATTATTTGGTCATTGCCTCATTGGGTTACATGATGAAACAATACACCACATTAGCCCCTTGGATGATGTATGTCATTCTTACTATAGCAGTGATGACCCTTCCTTTTGCGCTGAATGAAATCATCAAGAGGATACCGTTTGTCAGATGGTGCGTGTTGGGTATCAAAAAAGAGAAGAAAGCATGAATGCCTTGTATGAGCGTATTCTCGCCAAACAAGACCCTGCGCAAGTCGAAGGTTTGTCGCACTTCTTCAAGACGGGCAAAGGG
This sequence comes from uncultured Bacteroidales bacterium, assembly GCA_905234765.1. Next base: position 14,911 of record CAJOIF010000032.1, on the reverse strand, counting down.
CAATACGGCGAGGGCGACAAATTCTTGGGTATCAAGGTGCCCGTGACGCGCGAGGTGGTAAAGCAATGCTGGCAGGAGATCTCATTTGATGATTTGGAGGCTTGTATCACCTCTGAATACCACGAAATGCGTTTGGCCGCCCTGCTCACTTTGGTGCAAATCTTCAAACATACCAAAAAGAACCAAATCCCCCTTCAGAGTCATTGCGGGCAACGACCCGCAATCTCCTTTAATACACAACAACAATGTGTTGACTTTTACCTTTTTCATACCCAATACATTAATAATTGGGACTTGGTCGACCTCTCTTGCTACGAGTTACTCGGCACCTGGCTCTTGGACAAGGACCGAACCGTGCTTTACAACCTCGCTCGCGACGGCAAGACGATTTGGGAGCAACGTATTGGGATGGTGAGCACTATGCAATTTATCCGTCACGGCGAATTGGACGATACATTTGCCATCGCCGACATTTTCTTGGCGAAGCCCATACCGTTGCACGACTTGCTGCAAAAGGCTGTCGGCTGGCTGTTGCGTGAGGCGGGGAAACGTGATGAGCAACGGCTGAAGGACTGGCTTTCGACACGATGCAAGTCCATGCCGCGCACTATGTTGCGGTATGCGATAGAGAAGTTCCCCGAGGCGGAGCGGCAAGGTTTTTTGAAAGAATGAGTTATGAAAAACAAATACTATTGACTATGAAACGCGTTGCAATACTCTTTTTGGCCTTTATTGTCTTAGTTTCCTGCAATGACAAGCTGGATGTCAGCATCGTCAACCCAAATGTGGAACAGCAAGTGCATCCGCAGGCCTTGGCTACGGCACAGCCGCGTTTCAGTTGGAATTACAAGACCACCGAAAACGAGGTAGTGCAACAAACTTACCGTATCATCGTGGCCTCGACTGCTGAAAATGCCCAAAACAACATCGGTGACCTTTGGGATTCTGGCGTAATTCATTCAAATCAAATGCTTTACGTTCCATACGCAGGCAAAGAACTTCAAAGCCGTGACCAAGCCTATTGGAAAGTCATCACAACGGTGACTGCCAAAGGTGGCAAGAAAGCCAAACTGGAAAGCGAAGTCAAATCCTTTGAAATCAGCTTGTTGAATCAAGACGACTGGCAAGCGAAATGGATTGGCCATGAGTTTGAGGATGATGTATTGGTAGGCCACACCCGCTTGGCAGCACGATATCTCCGAAAGGAATTTGCCCTCCGAGAGGACATCAGTGAGGCGAGGCTTTATGTCAGCGGTATGGGCGTTTATAGCGCTTATCTCAACGGCACCGAAATCGCACCCGAGGAATTGCTGAAGCCCACGCTTTCCTGGTTTTCGAAGCGTGTGTATTTCAACACCTACGATGTGACTGAGTTGCTCCAACGAGGCGACAATGCTGTGGGCATCATCCTCGAAGGCGGTCGCTACACTGCCATCCGCTACAACGCCAAAAATCCCAACTGGGACGACTCCGAAAATGTGTTCGGTTTTGGTACGCCTCGATTGCTTTTACAACTGGAAGTGACTTATAAAGATGGTGGCAAAGAGTTGATTGTCAGCGATGAAACATGGAGAATCACCAACCGAGGTCCTATTCGTGCCGCCAACGAATATGACGGTGAGACCTACGATGAGAACTTTGAGTTAGGCGCATGGAACCAAACCGATTATGATGATGATAACTGGCTTCAGGCCGAATTAGTGGAAGCACCTGAAGGTCAATTAAGCGCCCAAGCTAATCCGAACATCACCGTGATGGAGAAACTGAAACCCGTCGCGATGTTTCAAAAAGGCGACAAATGGTACCTTGATATGGGTCAAAACATGGTCGGCTTCATCGATATGAAGGTGCGCGGACAGCAAGCGGGCGATGTCATCACTCTGCGTTTTGCCGAACTATTAACCTCCGACAGTCTTCTATACAACGCTAATCTGCGTGGTGCGGAATGTACTGACCGTTACATCGTTACCAACAACTCTCAACTCTTAACTTTAAACTCTCAACTAAACTGGCATCCTACCTTTGTTTATCACGGTTTCCGCTATGTGGAACTCACAGGTTTGCGCGAAAGGCCCAATCTGGACGATTTTGAAGGCTGGGTGATTTACGACGAGATGCCTGTCATTGGTTCGTTTGAGACTTCGAATGAGATTGTCAATGCGGTGTATCATAACGCGTTTTGGGGCATCCGTGGCAACTACCGCTCTATGCCTACCGACTGTCCCCAACGTGATGAGCGCTTGGGCTGGACCGGCGACCGTACCACAGGTAACTACGGTGAGTCATATATTTTCAATAATCATCAGCTTTATGCCAAATGGCTCACCGATGCCGAAGACAGCCAATGGGACAACGGCTCGTTGCCCAATGTCATCCCGCCTTATTGGCGAGGCTATACCGACAACATGACTTGGCCTGGTGCTGTGGTTACCGTGGCCGATATGCTTTACACTCGCTTCGGCGATAGGGAGCCTATTCGCCAGCATTACGATGCCTTGAAAAAGTGGATGCTCCACATGAAAAACGACTATATGGTGGGTGGCCTTATGCGTCGCGACACCTACGGTGACTGGTGCATGCCTCCCGAGTCGCTGGAACTCATCCATTCCAATGATCCCACTCGCATCACCGAGTCGACGGTGTTGTCTACACCATTCTATTGTTACCTTTGTGGCAAGATGGCCAAGTTCGCGGAAGCTTTGGGTTTCGAGGAAGATGTGGCCTTTTTCCGACAGGAAATCACCACCACTACTGTGGCTTTTAATGATAAGTATTTCAATCGAGTGACGGGCGTGTATGCCAACAACACCGTTACCGCCAACATCTTGCCATTGTGGTTTGGTATGGTGCCCAAAGGATTGGAGAACAAGGTGTTGGAAAGCATTGTGGATAAGACCGAGAATGAATGTGGCGGTCATGTTTCGACAGGTGTGGTGGGCATCCAACAACTGATGCGTTGCCTGACGGAATATGGTCGTGGTGACCTTGCCTTCAAGATAGCCTCTAACGACTCCTATCCGAGTTGGGGCTACATGGTCCGCAACGGCGCGACCACCATCTGGGAACTATGGAACGGCAACACCGCCGACCCCGCTATGAACTCTGGCAACCATGTGATGCTATTAGGCGACCTCATTCTTTGGGAATACGAATACCTAGGCGGCATTCGCGCCTTGGAATCTGGCTACAGCAAAATCCAACTCAAGCCATATCCTGTTGAAGGACTGGATTTTGTGAACTGTTCTTACGAATCAGTTTCGGGCCGCATAGAAAGTCACTGGAAGCGCGAAGGTGGCCGTTTTGAATGGGATTTCACCATTCCTGCCAACACTACGGCTGAAGTCTGTTTGCCTACCGCCAAAGGTTATGAAACAAAGACTTTTGGCAGTGGACGGTATCATTTGGAAGTCCCGAAAGCCTTATTTCCACTCGAACGTATTAATCATGTGGTCAATGTCTTCCCTGACGAAGTTGATGACGGGCTGCATCGAGTCATTGTCGGGCAGGAAGTTGAAGTAAAGGGCACCGCGGACGAAGTTGCGGGTGCTGTCGGTGAGGTAGAACTGCATCGGAGTGGCCACGCCTTTGCCGTCCATCTCGATGAATAGGCCATAAACGCGATGTTCCTCATTGATAATCAAACTGTCGCGCACCCCGTTCGCTTTTTGGAGATGCTTTGTTACCATAGTGTGAACGTCTTCCAAATACTCGCCTAGGTTGCCGTCGACGTTTTTGTGGGTCAGGTGGATGGAGCCTTTGAAAGCGGGCATCTCGATGTTGATCCAGTTCTTTTCATTGGGCGAATAGGGGTCGGGAGTGATGAGGGCGTATTGCGGACATTCGAAGCTGTAGCGATCAAGGGTGTCTACTTTCACATACCCTTTTTCGGGCAAGTCAATGCGGAAATAGCCGCGCGGTTTGGGCAGATAACCCGACTGACGGTCGCATGAAACGGAGATGCAGGTGATGACAAGAACTGCAAGCAATATGGATAGTTTATTCTTCATCATATATAACTTTCACTTCTTTAATGCGCTTCGGGTCGGCATCGGTGATTTCCATGTGGAATTTTTCGAAGTTGAATTGGAATCCAATTTCGGGAATGCGTCCCTCGATTTCGAGAATCAAGCCAGCTAGGGTGTCGGCTTCGCCTTGCATAGGTTCGAAGTAGTTCTCATCGACACCAAACACCTTGCAGAAGTCGACGATACTGGTTTGAGCCTTAAAGAGATAGGAGCCATCGTCCAGTTTCTTGTAGTGCTCTTCAACATTGACATTGTCAAACTCGTCGTTGATTTCGCCCACAATCTCCTCAATGACGTCTTCCATCGTAATCAGTCCGGAAGTGCCGCCGTATTCGTCCACGACAATGGCGATATGGATTTTCTTTTCGCGGAAGTCCTGAAACAGGTCGTTGATTTTTCGGTTTTCCGGCACATAAAAAGCAGGTCGGACGAGCTTCTGCCACTCGTAGGACTGGGCGTCGAGATAGGGAAGGAGATCTTTCACGTAGAGGATACCAGTCACTTTGTCCAAGGTTTCCTCATAGACGGGAATCCTTGAAAATCCGCTTTTTATAACAGTGGCGAGCATGTCAAGGAATTCCATGTCCTTCTCCACACCGATGATGTCGACACGGGGAATCATCACGCCGCTCACTTCCTTCTCGCTGAATGAGGCGATGCCTTTCAGCATCTGCTTTTCCTCAAGTGGTGTCGACTCTTCAGTGGCGATTTCCACGGCGGTGGAGAGGTCTTCTATCGATATTTCGCCTTTCTTTTTCTCCAAATGCTTGTCCATGAACGAGGTGGAGTTGACCAAAGGCTTGCTTAACGGCATGAAGAAACCGTTGAGGAAACGCAGGGGACGTGCCATGAATCGGCTGACGGCGATAGGACGTTTGCTGGCAAAAATCTTTGGTGTGATTTCACCTACAATTAGTATTAATGAGGTGACGATAATCACTTCTAAGAAGAAAGCCGCCACGGGGTGGTTCACCATGTCGAACAGTTGCGCCATGATATAAGTCGACAACAGGGTGATGGTGACATTGACAAAGTTGTTGCCAATTAAGATTGTGGCTAACAATGTCTTAGGTTTCTCGCGAAGTTTAAGTACCAGTTTGCTTTTGGCATCGGAGCGCGATTCAAGGTCGTCGATGTCGGCGGGCTGCAGGGAGAAAAATGCTGTCTCGCTGCTCGAAATCAGTGCAGAAGCAATGAGGAGCAGGCATAATACTACCAGTCCGATGATGGCGTTGAGGGAAAATCCAGTGAAGAAGTTGTGCGAAACAACGGTGAGCAGTCCTATGAGAGGGTCAGGGTCGGGTGTTTCCAAAGCTGTGTGTTTTTACGTTTTGCGCGGCAAAATTACAAAAAACTTCTGATATAGGATAAGTTTTAAGATTTTATCAGCATGTCATACCGAACGGAGCAGCCCATAGATACGCTCCCTCCTTCGTCGGTCGGTATGACATGGGCGGCGTAGCGAGTGTATCTATGCTGATAAACCATGTATTAAAATGGCAAGTCGTCGCCTTCTTCTGGAGCAGCGATGGGACTTTGCGGGGCATAGCCTGTCGGAACGGGTTCGGTGGCGGGAGCGTAAGGCTGGCCGTAGGACGACTGTTGCGCGGGACGGGCAGGTGCCATCTGCATCATCTTGTCAGCGTTGACTTCAGTGACATAGCGTACTTGGCCTTGCTGGTCGGTATATTGACGGGTGCGCAGCTTGCCTTCGACGTACATGAGGTCGCCTTTCGAGTAGTTGCGGCGTCCATCGGCGATGTCGTTGGCCAAATTGCCCCAAACGACGATGTTATGCCAGTCGGTCTGCTCCATCCAGTTGCCGTCGCGGTCACGGTAACGTTCGGAAGTGGCGAGGGTAGCCGACACTTTGCGGTTTCCGTTGTCAAATGTGGTGATTTCGGGGTCTTTTCCAAGACGACCAATGAGGATGACTTTGTTCAAACTTGCCATGATGTTTCGTTTTAAGTGGTTAAGTATAAGTCTATTAAGCGTGGAATGGGGTAGTTTCCCAAGTCACTTTCGGGGGTCAAAATTAAGCCTTTTGTTTCAATGTGCAACAATTCTTGCGAAAGTTTTATCTCGATGAACTGTGCTATGATGGTGCGGTGGGTGAGCTTGTGAGTGAAAACGGATGAGGTCTTTTTCACGGTAAACGGTTTGTGGTCAGTGAGTTGAAGAAACGCTTCGGAATGTATGATTTCTACAGTGGTCATGGGTTTTTCGCTCTCGATGCATGGAAAATCGTAAAGATTGCGCCAGATGTCGTTGTCGCTGCGTTTGTGGATATAAATGCTGTTTTTTACTCTGATAACCAAGTAGTTGAAATATCTTGTTGTGACTTTCAGCTTTTGCAATTTGACGGGACGTTGCATGACGGTTCGTCGTTCGAAGGCGAGACATTGTGCTTGCAAAGGGCAGTATAGACAATTCGGGTTTTGTGGTGTGCAGTGAAGTGCCCCGAATTCCATCATGGCTTGGTTGTGAAGGCTGGGATGCTCGCGGTTGAGCAGTTCATTGGCGGTTTGGGCGAAGATCAACTGACCTTCCTTATTATTAATAGGAGTATTGATGTCGAATAGTCGGGAAAGCACCCTGAACACGTTCCCATCGACCACGGCGTGGGGTAGGTTGAAGGCAATGGAGGCGATAGCAGCGGCGGTATATTCTCCTATCCCTTTCAGTTTCAGTAGTTTGTAGTAGTCTGGTGGAAACTCGCCGCCATATTGCTCCATCACCTGTTTGGCACATTGATGCAGGTTGCGGGCACGCGAATAATAACCCAGCCCTTGCCACATCTTCAGCACTTCTTCCTCGGTGGCGGCGGCGAGGTCGGCTACAGTAGGCCATCGTTCGATGAAACGGAGGTAATAGTCAAGGCCTTGACTGACGCGCGTCTGCTGCAGGATGACTTCCGAAAGCCATACGTGATAAGGCGTTGGACTATCGCGCCAAGGCAGTTCGCGGCGGTTTTCACTATACCAGTTGAGCAATGTTTTCTGCAAGCTGTTCATGGTTTCTGATTTCGGCTTTTTGTCCGAAATTCTTTATTTAGAACCGTTTAGATGAAAAAAATCAATTAATTTTTGTCTCCGTATCGAAAATGTTCGTACTTTTGCGGCAAATTTACGACAAACAAATAACATAACCATTAAAAAAGAAGAAAAATGACAAAAGCAGAAATCGTGGCTGAAATTGCCAACAAGACTGGTATCGAAAAGAGCGCCGTGCAAAACGTGGTCGAGAACTTCATGGAAGTCGTCAAGGCTTCGATGGCCAAAGGCGAAAACGTATATTTGAGAGGCTTTGGTAGCTTCATCATCAAGGTGAGAGCCGAGAAGACAGGCCGCAACATCGGCAAGAACGTGGCCATCACCATCCCCGCCCACAAGATTCCGGCCTTCAAGCCCGCCAAGACCTTCATGAATGTCGTTAAATAAGAAACCATAAAATCCATAATACTATGCCAAACGGTAAAAAACACAAGAGACACAAGATGTCGACACACAAGCGCAAAAAACGCTTGAGAAAGGACAGACACAAGAAGAAATAAGCTCTTCTTGAGCCTAAACAAGAACGATAACACAGCGTCGGTGTGTCTCCGATGTTGTGTTATTGTTTTATCAATCAATTCGTTAACCCCTAAAGCAATACCATCATGTCTGAAGAACAGAAAGAAGCCGTCCAAGAGGCGGTAGAAGTGACGGTGCAGCGCGATTTGATCATCAATTCGCACGCTTCGGAGGTTGACATCGCTCTGTTGGAGGACAATTTACTTGTCGAACTTCACAAAGAGAAGACCAACAACCAATTTGCGGTAGGAGACGTGTATCTGGGCCGTGTCAAGAAGCTGCTTCCGGGCCTCAACGCCGCTTTCGTCGACGTGGGCTATCACAAGGAAGCCTTCCTCCATTATCTCGACCTCGGCCTTCAGGCCAGCTCGTTGATCAAGTACAGGAATCAGGTGGTCGCAGGCGGCAGTGATGTCTCGATGAACGACATCACGCTGGAGCCCGACTTGCCGAAAAACGGGAAAATCACCGACTTCCTCACCGTGGGTGAGCTGTTGCCGGTGCAGATTGCCAAAGAGCCCATCTCCACCAAGGGGCCGCGCATCTCGGCCGAGATCTCATTCGCAGGCCGTTACCTTGTCCTCGTGCCCTTCTCCAACCGCATTTCGGTATCCCAGAAAATCCGTAGCAACGAAGAACGCAACCGTCTGCGCCGACTGATCCAAAGCATCCGTCCGAACAATTATGGTGTCATCATCCGCACCGTTGCCGAAGGCAAGAAGGTGGCTGAACTCGATACAGACCTCCGTTCTCTCATTGAGAAATGGGAGCGCTGCACCATCGAGATGAAGAAGATGACCACTTTCGGACGTATGGTCAGCGAGATGGACCAGACCACCGTCATGCTGCGCGATTTGCTGAACGAGTCGTTCAACACCATCAACGTGAACGACGAAAAGCTTTATGAAGAAATTCGGAATTACATCCAGACCATTGCCCCGCAAAAGGCTGAGATCGTGAAGCTCTATAGCGGCAAAGAAACCATCTTTGACCACTTCAACGTCACGAAACAGATCAAAGGCTTTTTCGGGAAAATTGTCACCATCAGAAACGGTGTCTACCTCGTCATCGAGCACACCGAAGCCATGCACGTCATCGACGTCAACAGCGGCCATCGTCTGAACAGCGATAACTCACCGGAAGAGAACGCCTTGCAGGTCAACATCGAAGCCGCCAAGGAAATCGCCCGCCAGCTGCGTCTGCGCGATATGGGCGGCATCATCATCGTTGACTTCATCGACTTGCGCGAGGCCAAGAACCGCTTGAAGCTCTACAATGCACTTGTGGATGCTATGAAGCCTGACCGCGCCAAGCACACCATCCTGCCCGCCACCAAGTTTGGCCTCATCCAGATTACGCGCCATCGTGTGCGTCCCGAGACCGAGGTGCAGGTGCAAGAAAAATGCCCCGTGTGCGCCGGCGAAGGCAAGATCAGACCCGCCATCCTGTTCATTGACGAAATCGAAAACCACCTCAAGTATCTTCTCGTCGACCAAAACGAGAGCAACATCACCTTGCAGGTACATCCGTTCATCTATTCCTATCTTTGCATCAACGGTTGGTTTTCGCTTCGCCGCAAGTGGAAGAAGAAATATGGCAAGTCCTTCAAGGTACAGTCCATGCCTGAGTTCCACATGCTGCAGTACAACTTCCAGAACGCCAACGGCGACGATATCAAGCTCTAAGGAAGTGCTGCCACAAAAAACCTCGAAAAGCCTGCTTTACGAAGCGGGCTTTTTTGTATCTTTGCACCCAAATAATCGCTGACGCGTTACTGGGGCTCACTACTATTCCCCTGTTACCGTCATGGCGGAGGAACATCCGCCATCTTCTACACGCGAAGACGACACTTTTTCGCGAAGGAGATTGCGGGTCATGCCCGCAACGACGGTTAGGGCTGAATTGAATTCAAGTCTCGCAGTCCCGCGTCCCGCGTCAAATAAAACACTTATGGCAAAAGACATCGTTTTAAGCGGCATCCGCCCCACTGGAAACCTTCACCTCGGCAACTACTACGGTGCCGTGCGCAGCTTCGTGAAGATGCAGGAAGATTACAACTGCTATTTCTTCATCGCCGACTGGCATTCGCTGACCACGCATCCCACGCCTGAAAACATACAACGCTCGGCCCGCACTATCTTGGCCGAATACCTCGCCTGCGGCATCGACCCAGAAAAGGCCACCATCTACATCCAAAGCGACGTGCCGGAGACCATCGAGTTGTACCTCTATTTCAACATGAACGCCTACATCGGCGAGCTCGGTCGCGTGACCACCTTTAAGGAGAAGGCACGCCAACAGCCCGACAACGTGAACGCTGGCCTGTTCACCTATCCCACCCTTATGGCCGCCGACATCCTGCAACATCGTGCCAAGTGGGTGCCTGTAGGCAAGGACCAGGAGCAAAACATGGAGATGGCGCGCAAGTGCGCCCGCCGTTTCAACAACATCTATAAGGTTGACTTTTTCCCCGAGCCGCAGAATTACTATTTCGGTGGCGACGCCATCAAGGTGCCGGGATTGGACGGCAGCGGCAAGATGGGCAAGAGCGACGGCAACTGCATCTACCTCTTTGAGGACGAGAAGACCATGCGTAAGAAGGTGATGCGCGCCGTCACCGACAGCGGCCCGACCGAGCCCAACAGCCCCAAGCCGGAGGTCATCCAGAACCTCTTCACGATGATGAACATCGTCAGCGAGCCGGAAACAGTGAAATACTTCGATGAGAAGTGGAACGACTGCTCCATCCGTTATGGCGACATGAAGAAACAGCTGGCCGACGACTTAGAGAAGGCCGTTGCGCCTATCCGTGAGCGTATCAAGGAGTTCTCGTCCGACGAGGCACGCCTTGACCGCATCGCCCGCATGGGTGCCGAGAAGGCCCGCGAGAGCGCCTCGAAGACTTTGAACGAGGTGAGGAAGATTATTGGTTTCAGACAGTATTAACCTTATTGATAGATACAATTAGTGGATTTTTATTCCATCAAATGCTTTATAATCAAAAAAATTCGTACTTTTGCACCTTCAAAACAGCGCAAAAGCGATGGAAATCCTTTGTAAATCATTGATTATCAATAGAATGGGGGGGTAATTCTCCAACCCAAGCTTTTGCATATCCTCTATCCAAGGCAGGGCTATTCGGCTTTGTCTTGGATTTTTTTTGTGCTGTTATGGCGATTCCCCTGCGGGGAAATCGGAGATTCGACGAAGTCAATGGAGTTTTGTGGCGTTTTTATCTGCGGCGGCCTGTGGCACCTACAGTCTTGCAATGAACAGATGACCTTTCCATTCCCCGAAGGGGAAACTAATTTTAAAATATATAAACCATTTAAATAATCATGAGAACAAACAAAATCAATCTGAAAACCGTCGTGTTTTCACTCGGGCTGGCAGCCATGACGCTGACAGCCAACAACCTGAACGCTCAGAACGACGACTGCCGTGGTATCTTAGGCAGGGGCGCATCCTCTGAAAGCGCGGAGCAAGGCAGCAAAACACTTTTTCACAAAAATGGTGACAGAGATGGTGGCAACACTTATGATATCACCAACAATGGCATTGGCCAAGAAAACGCCCCGCTGGGCAGCGGTCTTGTCATTCTGCTGGGCGCCGGTCTCGGCTATGTTGCACTCAAAAAGAAGGAGGACTAAGCCATGAAGAGAATGACCTATTTCGTGATGGCCCTGGCCATGGTGCTTGGCCTCACACAGTGCAAGAAAGACCAGATTGAACCGCAAGGCGAACGTGTACACATCACCCTTGACGTGGATGGTGGCAACAGCAACTCTAAGGTTGTTGTAAATCCTACTGGTGCCTCTACTTATGCTACTGTTGATTTTGAGGAAGGTGATGTTATCTATGTGGGTTACAACAACGCCTATGTTGGCACTTTGACCTATTCGGATGGCAATTTCAGTGGCGACATCACCATTTCACAAAGTGGCGATCAGCCTCTGCATTTCTATTTCCTCGGTGGATTGGACTTCCAACCAGACCCGTCAGACATTAGCGGCAATAGCGTGTCTGTTACCATCTCTGACCAATCTTCAAAATACCCCGTGATTTCCTACAGTCCTTCAAACGAAGATTTCGCTGGCGAAGGATCATATAGTGCCGTGCTGAAGAACAAGGTTTCCATCATGAAGTTCAATGTGACCACACCTTCTACTTCCGCCATCTGCATCACTGGCATGAACAACCAGGTGACCGTTAATTTCGCCACCCCGACTGGCACCGACAACGGCTTCAGCTACGGTCAAGTGAACGGCGGTTTGATTACCATGCCCGGCAAAGATGCAAGCAATGTCACTTGGGCCATCGTGCTGCCACAGGCTACGGTAAATGCGGGCGAGGCTTATTCGGCTGATAATGCATACACGGGTACGCGCCCTGCCATTGAAGGCGGAATTGTTTCCAACACTTACTATGATTCTGGAATTGCCATGACCGTGAGCACACCTGTTGAGCAAATTGTTGACCTCTCTACTATTACCTCTCCATACACAGCTGTGAATGGTGATATTCTGATTAACACTCTTGGCACTGGCGTGCAGATTTCCATTGCCGACGGTGCCACTATAACGCTCCGTAGTGCCAACATCAACGGCAGCGACAACCTCTCGGGCACTTTCCATGGCCTCAAATGCCTCGGCGATGCCACCATCATCCTTGAAAACAATGACAATTATGTTACGGCCAAATGCAGTTCTGGTGGAAGAGCGGGCATATATGTCCCACAACACAAGACGCTTACCTTCGAAGCTGGTAATAGTAGTGGTAGGGTTGTGGCTACAGGTGCAGGCGAAGCTGCTGGAATTGGTGGTTATTCTAATAATAATTGCGGTGCCATTGTGATAAATAGTGGAAAAGTCACAGGCACCGCAGGTAGTGGTGTAGACGAAATATTTGAAGATTCTTATTCCGCAGGTATTGGCAGTAGCGCTTATAAACGCTGTGATGGTATTACTATCAATGGAGGCCAAGTGATAGGGACAGCGTATGCTTATGGCAATGCTGCAGGCATCGGTACAGGAGGTAATGGTATTTGTAGAAAGGATGGAGATAGCGACGGAAGCCAGCCGGCAATAACCATAAGCAACACTTTATCAAATTATGTTAAAGCCCAAAAAGGCAGCAATGCGACCTACTTCATTGGTGGAGGCGGTCAATCTAAATGTGGTATCGTGACTGTTGGCGGCACCACTTACGAAGATGGTGATGGCAATCGTGGTATTTCAAGCAGTACTTCTTTGTCCTACGATTTTGATGTTACGGGCAATACATTAATCTACATGCCTTAATAAACTTGACAGAAGGTATCATCACCCGATACTTATGCGACAGGCGGCCTTCATTTTTGAGGGCCGCCTGTTGTTTTATCCATCACGCTTTCAGCAATATATCCGACAGCAAACGACAACAAACGACTACTGTCGACAACAAACGTTTAATCAACGGATAATTCTTGACAAGGGTTGTTACTTTGCAGGGTAAAACTAAACCCCATAAAAGTATGACAGACAAAAGACCCTTCGACAAAGAAAACACGACCAGAATTCCGTTTGGAGATCTAATTGAATTGATTAACCAGAAATGTGATTACAAGTTCGCTATTATCGACAATGAGGTCGATGAGGAATTGATGACACTAGCACAAAAGGAAGGTATTGACCTGACGGGCTACAAGCATGTAATTGAGACATCGGGAGCAAAACATTCCGAAACTCGGCATGGAAAAAAGAGCAACGACAGAAATCCTCTGACTTTGGAAGACTACCTTCTCATACCCTACATTATCAAGTATCGCGACAAGGTTGAACTCTCCGACAAAAAGACCAAACTGCATGGATTAAAGACCTTCGTCTATAGGAAAACCATTGGCAACCTATATGTATATGTTGAAGAAATCCGCATCGGAAGGAAGAAGAGTCTTGCCTTTCAAACGCTGTATAAGAGACGTATAAAAAAAGCCTCCGAATAGGAGGCTTTGTTTTGTTATCGCGGGGGGTGTCGTGTCGTGTAGCCCGTCCCTCACGTCTTGATAATCCATTTGTTTTTCATTCCGTTTTCCGCGACCAACTGGATGCAAAATTACAACTTTTTCCGCAACCCGCAAGGGGTGGAAGGAAAAATGTTGGGGTGTCGGTGGAAATGATTATTTTTGCGGCTCGAATCAAAAAACATGGGCGACTTCATAACATACGAAAAAATACCCGAAAGGGCTGTCCTTATCGCAGTGGCCAGCAAACAGCAAGGCCGCGAGCGAACGGAGGAATATCTTGACGAACTGGCTTTTTTGCTGGAAACGGCTGGCGGCGTGCCCGTGGCGCGTTTCGTGCAAGCCATGGACCATCCAAGTAGTGTCACCTATCTCGGCTCGGGCAAGCTGGAGGAGATTCACCAATACATCAAAGCCGAGAACATCGAGATTGCCGTCATCGACGACGAACTGAGTGCGACGCAAGCCCGCAACATGGAGCAAGCCTTGGAGTGCCGCGTCCTCGACCGCACAAGTTTGATTCTCGACATTTTCGCTTCCAATGCCCACACGGCACACGCCAAGGCTCAGGTGGAACTGGCGCAATACCAATACCTTCTGCCTCGCTTGACCCGAATGTGGACCCACTTGGAACGTCAACGCGGTGGTATCGGTATGCGTGGCCCTGGTGAGACCCAAATCGAGACCGACCGTCGCTTGATCACGGAGCGCATCGCCTTGCTGAAGGAGAAACTGAAGGACATCGACATGCAGAAGACCGTGCAGCGTAAGAATCGTGGCAAGTTAGTGCGCGTGGCCTTGGTGGGCTATACCAACGTGGGCAAGTCGACCATCATGAACCTGCTGAGCAAGTCGGAGGTCTATACCGAGAACAAACTCTTCGCCACCTTGGATACGACCGTGCGCAAGGTGGTGGTGGAGAATCTGCCGTTCCTTCTGTCTGATACTGTGGGATTTATCCGCAAGTTGCCGCATCATCTCGTCGAGTCGTTCAAGTCGACCTTGGACGAGGTGCGCGAGTCGGACATCCTCTTGCATGTGGTCGACATCTCGCATCCCGACTTCGAAGCACAGATGGAGGTGGTCAACCAGACCTTGGCCGAGTTGGGCTGCGCCGACAAGAAGACCATCGTCGTCTTCAACAAGACCGACGCCTACACGTGGGAGGAGAAAGCCCCCGACGACCTGACGCCGCCCACCAAACGCAACGTCTCCTACGACGACCTCAAAAAGACTTGGATGGCCAAGATGAACGACAACTGCATCTTCATCTCCGCCAAGAACCGCGACAACTATCAGGAATTCAGGGATTTGCT
>CAJOIF010000031.1 GCA_905234765.1 uncultured Bacteroidales bacterium | reverse complement strand
TAAGGCGTATCGAGTTGTTTTCAATCACACCTTAGTTTCTCACACTCAAGAAACAACCGAGTATCGATTTGCTGGTTTTTCCGTCCGTCTCGTTTGCGATGTGAATTAATCCTCGTCATTCCCCGTTTCGGGAATAGAATTAGCGGGGCTGCGCTTGGGCGCGGCTCCGCTTTGTGGTTTTTTGGGGCGGCAGCCATGGGTGTCGTGGTCGCCTTGTTTTTGCAGACTTTTGGGCTTTAAATCGATAAAAAATCGACTTGTGGCCCAAAAGTTTGCATTCCCCCCAAAAATATTCTTACTTTTGCAGTGGAAAATCATCATAACTTATGCAAAAGCAATTTGTTTCTGATTTGTTGGTAGGGCGGAAAAATGAGCTTAAGCAATTGGAGAACATGATGTGTTCAAGGGAAGCCGAGTTTGTAGTGGTGTATGGTCGCAGAAGGGTTGGAAAGACTTTCCTTATCAATAGTTTCTTCAACGACGACTATGCTTTCAAATTGACGGGTCTTGCCAAGCAAAGCAAGCGCGAGCAATTGGCCAATTTCACTGTGTCGCTCAACCGATATGGCGGTGGAAAGAAATATACCAAACCGCGCACTTGGTACGAGGCTTTCGAGAAACTTCGGAATCTTCTTGAATCGAAATCCACAAAAACCAAACGTGTGGTCTTCATCGATGAATTGCCTTGGATTGATTCGCGGGGGAGCAATCTCGTTTCAGCCCTTGAACATTTTTGGAATGATTGGGCAGTCACGCAAAAAGACCTTGTGCTCATTGTTTGTGGATCGGCCACTTCGTGGATTACCCGTAAAATCTTGAAAAACAAGGGTGGATTGCATAACCGAGTCACGCAGAAACTGTTCATCCGTCCGTTTACCTTGGCGGAATGCAGGGAATACATCCACAAGCAAGGTGTCGAAATGGGAAACAAGGAAATCCTTGAGTGCTACATGATTATGGGTGGCATTCCTTATTATTTGAAAAACCTTCGGCGGGGTGCAAGCCTTTCGCAAAATGTGGATGAGATGTTCTTTGCCGAACGGGGCCGCCTTGACGACGAGTTTGATGCCTTATACAGCTCGTTGTTTGAGAAATCGGAAAACTACATCAAGGTGGTGGAAGCCTTGAGCGCGAAAAACAAAGGCTTGACCAGAGAAGAAATCCTCGAAGCAACCAAGTTGGAGGTCAATGGGCATTTTTCCAAAGTGCTCAAAGACCTCATCGACTGCGATTTCATCCGTTATTACAAAGGTTTTGGCAGCAGTACACGTATGGGACTTTATCAACTTATTGATCCTTTCACATTGTTCTATTTTAGGTTTATCAAGAAATACGGGCATTCCGACAAACCGTTCTGGCAGTATCAAATCGGAACACATCGGCATGATGCTTGGGTGGGACTTGCTTTTGAGCAACTGTGTTTGAACCATCATCAACAAATTGAGAAAAGCCTTGGTATTGCTGGCATTATCACCCAAGTGTATTCATGGACCACTCCCGAGAAAGCGGAAGAAAAAGCGCAAATAGACTTGATTATCCAGCGTGCCGACAAGGTAATCAATGTGTGCGAGATGAAGTTTTACGAGGATGTCTATACTATGAAAGCAAAAGATTATGAGGATATTACACGACGAGTTAGGGCTTTCCGAGAAGGTCGAAAGATTCGCTGCGCCATCCATCCAGTTCTTGTCACAACATACGGCTTGAACCAAAACAAATACAGTCATATATTTCAAAATGTAGTAACACTAAACGACTTTTTCACTTGAAAAAAACGCAGACTTTCGGGCCATAACTCAATTAAAAATCGACTTATGGCCCAAAAGTATGCAAAAAAATGAAAAACTAAATAATCATAAATACAATGAAAAAACTCTTCCTCTGCGCCATACTGATGGCCGCTGTCAACCTTACTGCCCAACCGCTGTGGCTGCGTGAAAACGTGATTTCGCCCAAGGGCGACAAGATTGCCTTTTGCTACAAAGGTGATGTGTATGTGGTTGATGCCCAGGGTGGGAAAGCCCTGCAGCTGACCACCAATGCTTCTTACGAAACCGCGCCCGTGTGGTCGCCCGACGGCAAGCAAATTGCCTTCGCCACCGACCGCAACGGCAATTTCGATGTGTATCTGGTCTCTGCTGAAGGCGGTGTGCCACAACGCATTACGACCAACTCTGCTTCCGAACTGCCTTTGGCTTTCTCCCCTGATGGAAAAGAGATTTACTTCTCAGCCCAGATTCAGAAAGCCGCTGGGAATGTGCAGTTTGCAGCAGGCTGGATTACTGAATTGTATAAGGTGAGTACCGAAGGCGGTCGTCCCGAGCAGGTGGTGGCCGTGCCTGTGAGCAGCATGTCGTTCGACAAGGATGGCAAGTCGTTCCTCTACTATGACCGCAAAGGCAGCGAGAACGTCTGGCGCAAGCACCACACCTCTTCCGTGGCCCGCGATGTTGTGTATTACAACGCCAAGAAAAAGACGCACACGATTCTTACGACTAACGTGGGCGAGGATCGTGACCCACGCTATCTGCCTGGCTATAATGAGGTTGTGTTTTTGAGCGAGCGCAACAATGGCAGTTTCAACGTCTATAAGGCTCCTGCCAACAACTTGGAACAAGTGGAAGCAGTGACCCATTTCCAGACCCATCCTGTACGTTTCCTCAGTGTGGCCAATGACGGCTTGCTGTGCTATGGCTACATGGGTGAAATTTACACGCAACGCATTGGTAGTGAGCCGAAAAAGGTGAACATTGAGATTGTGAATGACCTGGAACCCGAACAACTGGTGAAGCAGGACTTCAAAGGTGCAGGTAACTTCTCGTTGAGCAGCGACGGCAAGCTGATTGCCTTCGTTTCGCGTGGCGAGGTCTTTGTCACGGGTGTGGACGAATATGCCACCACCAAGCAAATCACGCACACGCCACAGGCCGAGCGCAGCCCTTCGTTCTCGAAGGACGGTCGCACCCTGGTCTATGCTTCGGAGCGCGACGGTTACTGGAACCTCTACCAAGCCACCATCGTGCGTGACGAGGATTTCAATTTCGCATACGCCACCTTGATTGACGAGCAGCCGTTGTTCCCCGACGATGGCATCGAGCGCAGCAATCCAGACTTTTCGCCCGACGGCAAGGAAATTGCTTTTATTGAGAATCGTAACATTCTGAAAGTCTATAATATAGCCACAAAAGAAGTGCGCCAGATTACCGATGGCACCCAGCATTACGGCAGCATGGGTTACGAATGGTCGCCCGATGGCAAATGGTTTGCCTTGACCTTGATTACCCACATGCGTGATCCTTATTCCGATGTTGCTATTGTGTCAGCGAGCGGCGATAAGAAGATTTACAACATCACCGAAAGCGCCTACTTCGACGATGACCCACAATGGGTATTGGATGGTAACGCAATTATTTACAATTCAGATAGATATGGTATGCGCTCCCATGCCTCATGGGGCAGCCAAAGGGATGCTTTCATTGCTTTCCTGAATCAGGATGCTTACGACAGGTTCCGTTTGAACAAGGAGGAATATGCTTTGCTGAAGGAGACTGAAAAAGGCAACAAGAAAGATGATGCCAAGAAGGGTGAAAAGGAGGAGAAAGACGAAAAGAAAAAAGATAAAAAAGACGAAAAGAAGGATGACAAACCCGCTGAAACCAAGGCGATTGAAGTGGATTTGGAGCATCTGCAAGACCGTATCATCCGCTTGACGCCCATGTCGTCGAACCTGAGCGGCATGGCGCTGTCGAAGGACGGAGAGAAGTTCTATTTCATGACCTCGTTCGAGAAAGGTTACGACCTTTGGGAACTCGACGTGCGCGAAAAGTCGATGAAGGTTTTGAAGAAAATGGGGCAAGGCGGAGCGCGTTTGGCCGTGAACGGAGACAATATTTTCCTGCTTTCGGGCGGTAACCTGCAAAAGGTGGACAAGAGTGGCAAATCGACGCCGATTAAATACGACGCCACTATGGAACTTGACCTTGCCGCCGAGCGTCAGTATATGTTCGACCACGTCTTCCTGCAAATTGAGAAACGGCTCTTCTTGAAAGACCACCACGGCGTGGACTTGGCCCTGATGAAGGAGTCCTATCAGCCTTTCCTCGCGCATATCAATAACAACTACGATTTCTCCATTATGCTGAGTGAGATTTTGGGTGAGTTGAATGTGTCGCACACAGGCTCGGGCTATCGTCCCTCAAGCAAAGGCGATGCCACGGCGGAGTTTGGCGTTCTCCTTGACCTCGACTACAAAGGCGATGGCCTGAAGATTGCCGAGGTGGTGGAAGGCGGCCCTTTCAATAAGAACAGTTCCAAGGTGAAAGCAGGCTGCATCATACAAAAGATTGATGGTGTGGAAATTACGAAAGGAATGGATTATTATCCGTTGCTCAACAACAAGGCAGGCAAAACCGTTTTGGTGACCCTCAAGGACGGTGGCAAAACTTGGGAAGAGACTATAAAGCCCATCAGCCATGGCGCGATGAACGAGCTGCTTTACAACCGTTGGGTGAAACATAACGAGGAGACCGTTGAAAAGCTTTCCAAAGGCCGTTTGGGCTACGTCCACATCCGCAGCATGGGCGATGCCAGCTACCGCGATGTGTATTCGCAAATCCTTGGCAAGTACAACCTTTGCGACGGTATCGTCATTGACACGCGCTTCAACGGCGGCGGTCGCCTGCACGAGGACATCGAAATCCTTTTCAGCGGCGAGAAATACCTCGAACAAGTCATTAACGACAGCGTGGCTTGCGTGATGCCTTCGCGGCGCTACAACAAGCCTTCGGTGATGATTATCGGTGAGGCCAACTACAGCAACGCGCATGGCACACCGTGGGTTTACAAGTACAAGCACATGGGTAGCCTCGTGGGTATGCCCGTGCCTGGCACTATGTCAAGCGTGACTTGGGAGACCTTGCAAGACCCGTCGTTGTATTTCGGTCTGCCCGTGATCGGCTACCGCACGGAGCAAGGCAACTGGTTGGAAAACACACAGTTGGAGCCTGATGTCAAGATGCGCAACACGCCCGAAAAGATGGCAGCAGGCGTTGATGAACAGCTGGAAGCTGCCGTGCAAGAACTGCTGAAGGAGGTCAAGAGTTTTCATTATTGGGGAAAGTGAGTCCCGTAGGGACGATAGATTATAGGCAGGCGGTGTAAACCCCTGCAAAAATCGCCGGATGGCGAAATGCGTCGATAGGTGCAATTTTTCCAGAATTTGTACGTTTCAATGAAAAACAACCGTTGATGCGTTCAAAGATTTTGACGATAGTATTGTTGGTGTTGTGCAGCATGGTATCGGCACAGTCCGTGTCGCCTGAAAACGGTTATTACAAGGTGGAGTATTCGTGGAGATTCAATGAGGTGCAATGGTCGTTTTCGGTTGGCGTTCCTGAAGAGGTTTATGGTTTTTATCGGGAACGGACGCATTACAATGACGATTTGATGCATTATGTGCTGTCGGAGTATGACCGCGACTATATTCGTGAAATCGTGAAATCGTTTCGTGAAGGCGGCGATGAATGGGGATACTCCGACCTCGACAATGTGTTCAATGTGGTGAGTTTTGTTCAGTCGCTGCAATATGTCAGCGATGAGACCTCAAAGGGCAAGGAGGAATATGTCCGCTATCCTATTGAAACATTGGTGGATGGCATAGGTGATTGTGAGGATATGGTGATTTTGGCTGCCTCGATTCTCCATGAGATGTGTTACGATGTGCTGTTGGTGATGTTGCCCGAGCATTTGGCTTTGGCCATCAAATATGACAAGGAATCTTCGGGAACCTATTATGAGTTTGATGGTGACAGGTATTATTATCTTGAAATGACGGGCGAAGGATGGGGCCTCGGCCAGATTCCTGCTCAGTACAAGAACCAAAATGTCAAACTGATACCGTTGGTCAATCGGCCTGTAGTGCGTTTGGGGAAGTGCGGATATCGCTATGATTCGTATTACGCGAATGTGGCCACCGTTGATTTCCAGTTGGAATGCAACATTGAGAATATTGGCCCAGGGTGGACTCAAGGTCTTGTTGTGCGCGTGTCGGTCAAGCCCAGCGAGCATTCTCGAACCGTTATTGCGCAACAAGTCTATGTCGTAGAGGAACTCCCCGAAGCGGGCAGTGCCACGTTTCAGATGACTCTTCCTGTGCCCCGACCGGCGCATGGTGTGCTGGAATTCCGCCTTGAAGGACAGAATTTTGATGGGGATACCGTGGTTATCGAGGGAGTGAAATTAAAGTAACAGAATTTGTTGGTTCCATGGTGGTTTTCTGTTCTTCAATGTGAAATAACTTCTTGAGTTTCTTGCGGACGCGTCGGTATTGGATTTGGAACCAGTTGGGATAATCCCAGCGGATTTCCACACATTGGTCGTCATAGAAAGTCGTGCCTCCTTTCACCAACGAATCGGAGCCACAAAGATAGAAGCCTAAGAATGTCGGGTCGCGGTTGAAAGTTATTTCCCAAGGGATTTCGGGTAGGGTTACTCCCTCAGCCTTGTCTCCATAAAGGACGGTCTCTTTTTCAAACATGTCGCGCCTCGGATTGACGCAGCCTTTGATCTCTAATGCTACGATATCGCTGCTGTCCGCGGCCCATAACCAATTCAGGAAAGCGTTTCTCTTGATTAGGAAATCGGTCACTTCGCTAGTCCGCTCAAGGTAGTCTTTGCCATCAGTGGAAGGGAAGCGCATCCTTTCATATTCAGCGTCATGTTGAAGTAAGGTCACAAGGCTGTCTGCATAGCTTCTCCATCGGGTGCTGTCTTCCAGATAATCGTGCAACTCCTCAAAAAAGATATGTTTTGCCATATCTTGGAAGTCTTCATGTTGCCATAGCCAATACAAAAGCCCGCCAGAATAAGGGTAATCCTTGATTCTAGTTTTTGCACATGTCAAGAGCGTATTGAACGGGAGCTTCAGGCTAGTACTCTTTCTCATTCCTCGGTCAAAATCCCATGCAGGTCCCGCCACCATCTTTGAGGCATCTCCCAAATCCTTGTACATCATAAAACTGCACCATCCTCCGTCTATATTCTCAGTGATTTCTTGGATGAGAAAGTAACGGGCAAAAGATTGGATGTCAAGGTATTCGGTATAATGCTTTCCTGTCTTGGGATGATAGCCGGTCGGGTTCATGACCGAGGTCTCTATTTGGTCATAAAAGTTTGATATGTATTCAACTTGCTCCTGGGAGGCATGCTTGGGCGATTTGATTCGGACTGGGTCGCCTGCACGGGAAACAAATCCACTGACACAAGACTCGTACATGATATTAGCTCCATTGCAATCCAGTCGGTAACCTCCAGTGATGTCATCAGGATTGCTTATGCACACACCTTTTTTATGTCCGTTCATCCTTTCTTCGCCTATGGAAAAGCTTGGGTATTCATCGAGTGGACGTTCATTTGCCTTTTTGTTCTTTTTCTCTAGGTCAACGATGTCGACACTCCGCTTGCCTACCTCGATTTTATTGGTCATTTGGTAGATTCCAAGATAGTTTCCGTTGAGGTAAAGTGTTATGAATGAAAAATCCGGTGCAAATATCCCTAGTTTTTTTGCCAAGTGGAAAGCCAAGGCGTTGCATAGGAAGCTATTGTCCATTATATTGTTTACGAGAGTGAAAGACTTCCCCTTCTCCAAACCTAACAGTCTGGCGGATTGGTCCAACTTAATTGAGAAGGATTTCTTTTCCTCTGTGTACAGAAATGAGGTGTTGCCTCGTGTTTTGATGGAGATTTCGCCTTCGTATTCACATGTGCCATCAGGGACAAACAGTTCGATGGATGCGGTGACTGACTCGCTTTTGTCTTGATAAATACGCATTCGGTCTGCTTCACCCATATTGATGAAGAGAACAGGAAGATGCGAATGCATTACTTTTGTGCTTGTGTCGGTGAGCAAGTCGGACATTTCTTGCTCTGACAATGTTTTTCCTTGGCTGAATGCAGTGATGGAATCTGGTACCCAAAAAGGCGGAAGTATGTATGTGAGTTTGCCTTCCCACGTGAACGGCTTTATCTGGAGGAGGGTGTCAGTCTTGCTGCAAATCGAAAGTCTGTCTGCTGAATCCTTTTGAGTGTCAGATTGTTCATTTTTGACAGAAGGATGACAGGCAGTCAGCAGTACCAGAAGCAAAAGACCTATTTGATTGAGCCCACGCATAACCGAACTTATATCATTATTCAATTACTATTTCATCCATAAAGATCCAGGAATCATAACCGGCACCAGGCAAGCCTTGGGGCAGTTTCCCAGGGTTTTTCACCACAATGCGCAGCAACCGCGTTGAAACTGGAACATCGAACTTTTCGCGGAATACAAAATTGCCCTCTTGGGTCACTTGGGTTGTGACGGGGAAGGTACCAAAGAGCGTGTAGCTTTTTCCATCGGTGGAATTGTAAACATCTACTTCGTTTGGGCAAAGGATCCAGTCGTAGGCATTGACCAAGAGCCCAATTTCGATGCTGTTGACTTTGGCCCACTTGCCGAGGTCGATTTCGAGGTCGGCATCGATACCGTAAAAGCCTTGCCAATGCCCATCCTTGTAGTCGTCGCTGCCGAGGATGCCATCGACGAGGGCGTTGTCGCCGCCCCCCGAATACTCAGGACGGTAGTTGCCTGCAGGACTGTTGAGTTGCTTCAGTCGTCCCATGGCCAAATGATAGCGGAAGTAATGCTCGGCGCATACGGGCTCGCCTAAGGCGTTGAAGCAAGCGGCCCTGACGAGACAAGGACGTTCCAAAACAATGGGATGCTGGTAAACGGAATCGTTTTTGGAAACTTCCTTTCCGTCAATGGTATAGTGGATTTCCTTGTTGCTGAAAACAGTCTTTAACGCGATGGCGGCCTCCCCATTTTCATCGGTTGTAGGCTCGATGAAGGGTTGATACTCGATTTGTTGCAGTTCTCGGGCGATGTCGTCATATTTCTTCATGTTGACATCCAACCAATAGGGACGGCATTCATTGTTCCACACTTTGACATAGTCGTTCTTCAAGCCGTGCAACGATGCTATCAGGGTGTAAATCATCTTTTTGCTTTCTGCGATATTGGCCTTGGTGGGCTCGTTGTAGGTGCGATACAATTGGCAGCGAGTGAGGTTGCGTTCGGCGCACCATTTCATGCGATGTACGGCGTAAAGCGCATTGTCGAGGAGGTCGGCGTTGGTCTTGACCACTTTCTTGTCGTTTTCCAAGTTCTTGTACAACGCTATCAAAGCGTCAACTGCCTTTTTGTTCAATGCCTCAACAGAGTCACCGACGAGGGTGGGATAGAAGGGAACCAAAGGCTCCGTCAAGGCAGTGAACTTGCCGATGCCATCCATTTTCGTCCATTCTGAAACCTCGTCAAGATGCTTGCATATGTCCTTGGAAAGGCATCCAAGGAGATGACAGGTGAAGTTGGCTTCGATTTCGCGGTCATTGGTCGAAACGGCGTTCCAACTCGTTTCTGCCCCCCAAGTCAATCCCAACAAGGCGCAGTGGGTCAACGACTCGCCGAAGTCATCCCAGCAGGTGTTGATGACACCCATCGCGCCGTTTTTGTAGCCGTCGCGACAAAGGTTGGCGATGTTCTTTTTGAACTCATAGTGTTTTGGCCAGACTCTTTCCGAAAGGCTCACTCCAGGTGCGACGAAGAACTTGCGCCCCGAATTGACGTAAGGTTGCAGGAAATCGTTGAAGTCGTCTCTGCCGTCATAGCTCCATGCGATGAGGAAAATGTCATTGTCAAGATTGTCAAGGATTTCGGGATGCTTGTCGGCGATGTCGCCCCACATCATCACGCGTTTGCGGAAGGGTCGTAGCATCCGATTGACACGGTTGATGTGTTGGTAGTAGACCGTTTCCGCTCCGATGGAGTCGACGTAGGCTTTAGCGTTACCTTGTCCTAGACACTCTGTTTCATCGCAGTTGATGTTGAAATACGGTGACTTATAGGCTCTTGCCACTTCTTTTAGGTGGGCTTCCAGAAATCTATAGGTCTCTTCTTTGGCGGGGTTGAGGTTCCATTTCGTGTCGGCGAGGTCACTGTAGAACGGATTGCATAGGATCTCCTCGAAATGCCCGAAACACTGCTGGTTGCCAATGATTTGGATGTGGTAGGGCTGGCAGAAATCCTCCAGTTCCTTGATCTCCTCGGCGGTGAAGGCGTCGGTGGGTGCGATATCGGGGTGGCACGTGGTTCTGAAGGTGTGTTCGGTGTAGAGCGAGAACGCATTGAGCTTACACTCAGCCATTTGCGGAATGAGGCGTTTCAGGTAGTCCATGCTGACGATGGGACCTCGACTGATGTCGTCCTGCCAGGCGCGAATCTTGAAGTTTGGCCAGTCGGTGATGGTCATGCAGGGCAGACTAATCGTTCCATTTTTGCTTGTGAGGAAAGCATAACGGTAGAGCTGTTTCAGGCTTTGCGTGGCGTAGAATAGTCCCGCTGAGGTGGTGGCTTCCAAACGGATAAAGTTGCGGTTGACGGTAAGGCGATAGCCTTGGTCCTCGTTTTCGCTGATGCCGAGATGGTCGGTTTTGATGAGTTCAATGAAGTGCTTGCCCTTGATGACACCGCGTGCAAACTGAACCTGCTTGCCGTTGATATGGTCCAAGTCCTGGCGAAGTAGGGTCACAATCTGGCTGATTTCGGCATCCGAGGCATCGTAGGTGAGAACGACATTCTCATCCCAAACGAATTGTCCTTCAAGGTTTTCCACTCGCTGGGGGGTGGGGAGGATATGGGTGTTTTGTGCCCAACCGTTCAGGGTTAGGAAAACAAAGAGAATCAAGAGGTGGGTTTTTCGCATGGGTGGAAGATTTTCGCAAAGACAATAAAAATGATAGGGTAAGGGTCAGTATTTATTGAAACGAGAGCCCCAGTGGTAGGAAAGCATCAACGACACGAAAAACCATCGGTTGCGTTGTGAGTCCATGATGGTGAGACCCATCGGATACCCTTCGGCAATGACATCCACGTTGATGGATTGGCATAGATTGCTTTTTTTTGCGAAATCAAAGCAAAGTCCCGTTGAGGCATGAATGCCAGGCGACAACTTGCTCTCGTTGAAGCCTTTGATGAATGACGACCTCCCTTCGATGGCAATCCATTGCTCATGGTTCTCAAAGGTCTGTTCGTCTTGAGATTCCACATATCCGAAAGCACCGTCTGGCTTATAAACGACCACGGTGTAATAATAAGGCTTCATCCAGCCCAACGTGGCACCGGCTTCATAAGTCCAACGCGTTTCCACGCCGCCCCAATAGGGCTTCCCATAAAGGCGTTTTTCGTTTCCGTAACCTACACGCAACGCAAACGCGCTATTGTTTTTCCCGTATACATAGGAACGGGCAAAGCTAGCTGAACTGATGGACTTAATCTCTTTCAACGAGTGGAGCGAAACTGCTGCCACCTGCCAATACCTGGTTTGGCCAATGGTTTTGTTCTTCCCAATCTTAAAGCCTCCGCCAAAACCTTGGCTGTGAATGGCAATATGGTAGGTGTTTTGATGCCCGTAAACAATGCGCTCTTCAAGAGGTTTGTCGTCATCTGATTGAATGTCAATTTCTTGAGCTGACAAAAAAGACACACACGCTCCAAAAAGCGTGAGCATAACGATACGTACTATCGGTCTCAAGCGGGCGTTCATGGCACTTGACACCTTATTATATTAATAACGGGTCTCTTTCACGTATTTTTGCGATTCGCCGTAGGCTGGACAGGTCTTGCTTGATCTGCAGGAAGTCATGATAATGCCTGAAACAAAGGCGATTAGTAACGCGATGGCAACTTTTCTCTTCATTGTAATCAATTTTGATTTGCAAAGTAACGGATTTTTTTTCGAATTATTACCTTATATTTGCGGAAAATTTTGAAACAATGGAAGTGAAGAAACCCAATATCGACGAAAGCTGGTACCGTGTGCTACAACCGCAATTCGAAGCCCCGTATTTTGCGGACCTGAAGTCGTTTTTGGTTACGGAGAAGCACCATTACGCCGTTTATCCTCCTGGACCGTTGATTTTCAACGCTTTCAACTTAACGCCCTTTGACAAGGTGAAGGTGGTCATCCTCGGACAAGACCCGTATCATGGCCCAGGACAGGCACATGGGCTCTCGTTCTCGGTGCCCGATGGTGTGCCGTTTCCGCCAAGTTTGCAAAACATCTTCAAGGAGTTGCACGACGATATTGGTATGGTCATTCCGCGTTCGGGCAACCTTGAGAAATGGGCGCGCGAAGGGGTGTTATTGCTCAACGCTTCACTGACGGTACGCGCAGGTCAAGCGGCTTCGCACTCGCATCATGGATGGGAACAGTTCACAGATGCAGCCATTCGCGCCTTGTCGGAGCAACGAGAGCATCTCGTTTTCATCCTGTGGGGCAACTATGCCATCGCAAAACAGGCCATGATTGACCCTTTCAAACACTTGATTCTCAAATCAGTGCATCCGTCGCCGCTGTCGGCCAGCCGTGGTTTCTTCGGCTGTCATCATTTTTCTCAAACGAACCGATATTTGCAAGAACATGGAATTGAATCTATTGACTGGACATTATGAAACAAATCGTCTTTGCCACCAACAATAAGAACAAACTGCGCGAAATGCGCGAAATCATGGAAGGCCTTTATGAGGTACTGAGCCTCGACGACATTGGTTGCCATGAAGAAATCATTGAGGATGCCGACACCATCGAAGGCAACGCCAAAATCAAAGCGGACTTTGTCACGAACAAGTTCCATGTGGACTGCTTCGCCGACGATACAGGGCTTGAGGTGGAGGCTCTTGGCGGCGCACCGGGAGTGTATTCGGCGCGTTATGCGGGAGAGCATTGCAGCTATCAGGACAATGTGGACAAAATGTTGGCTGCCATGAAAGGTCAGACCAACCGCAAGGCAGCGTTCCGTACAGCCATTGCATTAAACCTTAATGGAAAATCTTATCTCTTTGAAGGCCGCTGTGATGGACAAATCACGGATATTCAGCGTGGTGTTGAAGGTTTTGGCTACGATCCCATTTTCCAGCCTGACGGTTACAACCAGACCTTCGCCGAGCTAGGCCATGAAGTGAAAAACGCCATCAGTCATCGTGGTCGCGCCACGCAGAAACTGATCGCGTTTCTCAAGGAACAGCTATAATTAGGAGTTCAATTCTTCCTTCAAATACTGGCCTGTGTAACTCTCTGCGCATTGCGCCACCTGTTCAGGTGTGCCTTGGCAGACGATTTGGCCGCCACGGTCGCCGCCCTCGGGCCCCATGTCGATGACCCAATCCGCCATCTTGATGACATCGAGGTTGTGCTCGATGATGAGGACGGTGTTGCCCCTGTCGACAAGTTGGTTCAACACTTGCATCAGCACTTTGATGTCTTCGAAGTGCAAACCTGTAGTGGGCTCGTCTAAAACATATAAGGTCTTGCCTGTGTCGCGCTTGGCGAGCTCGGTGGCCAGTTTCACGCGCTGCGCCTCGCCTCCCGAGATGGTGGTGGAGGCCTGGCCGAGGGTCAAATAGCCCAATCCGACATCTTTCAATGTTCTGATTTTCTGGATGATGTTGGGAATGTTTTCGAAGAACTCCACCGCCTCGTTGATGGTCATGTTGAGCACGTCGTTGATACTCTTGCCCTTGTAGCGCACCTCCAAGGTCTCGCGGTTGTAGCGTTTGCCTTGACATTCCTCGCACATCACCGACACGTCGGGCAGGAAGTTCATCTCGATGACGCGCACGCCCGCACCCTTGCAGGCCTCGCAGCGACCGCCTTTCACATTGAAGGAGAAACGTCCCGCCTTGTAGTTGCGGATTTTCGACTCGGGCAGTTCGCCGTAGAGTTTGCGGATGTCATCGAAGACTTTGGTGTAAGTCGCTGGGTTGGAGCGTGGTGTGCGTCCAATCGGTGCCTGATCGATTTGGATGATTTTGTCGAGGTTTTCCAAACCTTCAATGCTGTCGTAAGGTAGCGGCTCTTTCACCGAATGGTAGAACTTTTGGCTCAAAATGGGGGAGAGGGTCTCGTTAATCAAGGTGGACTTACCCGAGCCGCTGACACCCGTCACGCAGACCATCACGCCGAGCGGTAGCTCTAAATCCACGTTTTTAAGGTTGTGACCTTTCGCGCCTTTGATTTTTAAGATGTTGTCTTCCAATGGTTTGCGTCTTGTTTTCGGTGTTTCGATTTGCTTTATTCCGTTGAGGTAGTCGCAGGTGATGGAATGGCCGTTTTTCACCTTTTCGGGTGTGCCGGCAAAAACCACTTCGCCGCCGTGTCGTCCCGCACCTGGACCGATGTCCACAAGATAGTCCGCGCTGAGCATGGTCTCCTTGTCGTGCTCCACCACGATGACCGAGTTGCCGATGTCGCGCAGTTCCTTGAGCGATTCAATAAGCCGTTGGTTATCACGCTGATGCAGGCCGATACTAGGCTCGTCCAAGATATATAAAACGCCCGTCAGTTGCGAGCCGATTTGTGTGGCCAAGCGGATGCGTTGTGCTTCGCCGCCCGAAAGCGATGCCGCTGGACGGTTCATGTTGAGGTAGTCAATGCCGATGTCCAAGAGGAAATGCACGCGTTTGTGGATTTCGCGCAGGATCTCCTTAGCTATATCGTTTTGTCTTTCGGTGAGTTTTGAGGGTAGTTCGTCAATCCACTTGTCGAGCGAGAGCGTATCCATGTTGGCGACTTCGGCGATGTTTTTCCCGTCGATGCGGAACCATTGCGCTTCCTTTTTGAGCCTTGAACCGCCGCACATGGGACAGTCGACGTGGTTCATGAACGAGTTGGCCCAGCGCGTGATGCTGGCGGGCGCGTCTTCATTGTTCTGGCTCTCGATGAAGTTGACGATGCCCTCGAAGTTGATTTTGTATGTCGAAGTGATGCCGAGGGTTTCGCGTTTCACGTCGAAGGTCTCGTTGGTGCCGTAGAGGATGACATCCAAGGCCTCGTCGGAGAAATCTTTCAGCGGTGTGTCAAGGGTGTAGCCATATTTCAGGCCAATAGCTTCCAGTTGCTTGAAAATCCAGCTGCCAGCCTTGTATTCGCCCGTCGGAGCCAAACCGCCTTTGCGGAGGCTTAAGTTTGGATTCGGGATGAGCTTTTCCTTGTCAACCACGGCGATTTCGCCCAAGCCGTTGCATTTGGGGCAAGCCCCGTAGGGCGAGTTGAACGAGAAAGTGTTGGGCTCGGGGTCTTCGTAGGAGAGGCCCGTCGTGGGACACATCAGCAGGCGACTGTAATAACGCGGTTGCCCGCTGTCGTTGTCCATCACCATGAGCAGGCCCTTGCCGTAGCGGAAAGCCGTCTGCACTGATTTCTTGATGCGCGTGAGGCTATCCTCATGCACCTCGATGCGGTCGATGACGATTTCGATGTCGTGGGTCTTGTAGCGGTCCACCATCATCCCAAACTCGATTTCGCGCATTTGGCCGTCCACGCGAACCCTTGTGAATCCCGCCTGACGGATATGCTCGAACAGTTCGCGGTAATGGCCTTTCCTACCTCTCACCGATGGCGCCAAAATGTTGATTCGTCGGCCTTGGAACTCTTTCAAAATCAAGTCGGTGATTTGCTCCTCAGTGTAGCGCACCATCTTCTCGCCCGTGTTGTAGGAATAAGCCTCGCCGATGCGGGCATACAAAAGGCGCAGGAAGTCGTAGATTTCTGTGATGGTGCCCACCGTGGAACGCGGGTTCTTGTTCACGGACTTCTGCTCGATGGAGATGACGGGACTCAATCCGGTGATTTTGTCCACATCGGGACGCTCCATGTTGCCGATGAACTGCCGCGCATAGGCCGAGAAGCTTTCCATGTAGCGGCGTTGTCCCTCGGCATAAATCGTGTCGAACGCCAACGACGACTTACCGCTCCCGCTGATGCCCGTGACGACCACCAAGGCATTGCGAGGAATCGAAAGGTCGATGTTCTTCAAGTTGTTCTCCCGCGCACCGAGGATTTCTAGGGTTTTATCTTCGCTGAATTCGTTCATCAGTGTGTCTCTGGTAATGCATCCTTCATTTTGTGGTGTGTCTTGGCATACTCTCCCATCGGAATCTTAATCTCATAGCTCTTGCCTGCCGAAACCGTCAGTGAATTGCTACGCAGCCAAGGATTGAAATACTTCAACATCTTGTAATTTGTGCCTTGCTCGTATGCGAAATCCACCAAATTGGGAATCGATTCGGTGACAGTGACGGTCTTGGTCTCGAAAGGCCGATACCATCCGTTATCCTGGATTTGGAAACCGTATTTCTCGGGGTTCTCGGTGATGAGTTTCAGCGCGAGGATACGGAACACGTAGCGCTGCGTCTCCTCAGGAAGCAGCATGTCGTAATAAGAATCTACGCGCTGCTCCTCCTGTGTCTTGGTGATGCGTCCGTTGCCGCAGTTGAAGGCAGCGGCGGCAAGCGTCCAACTGCCGAACTTGCGATAGGAAGCCTTTAGGTATTTGCATGCTGCAACAGTCTCTTTCTCTACGTTGTAGCGCATGTCCACCTCCTTGTTGATTTCCAAACTGTACTCTTTGCCTGTGCCTTCTAAAAACTGCCAGAAACCAACCGCCTTGGAAGGCGAGACAGCATTAGTCAGTTCGCTCTCAATCATGGCGAGGTACTTGAAGTCTTCGGGCAGACCGTATTTCTCCATCAGCGGCTCCATCACAGGGAACCATCGTGTAGTACGCTTCAGTAGCAGAATAGTAGCGGAATGCCTGTAGGAATTGACCAACAGCTCTCGTTCGAGCCGTTCTCTGACGTAAAACAAATTCAGAGGCACTTCCTCGCCGCAAAAGTACATGGTGTCGGGCATCTCGATGTCGTGCGTGATGTGGTCGATCTGTTCGAAAGAGAGGAACTCTCTGTCGGTGCCTTCATATTCTTCCATCTGCTCTTCATTGGATTGCGCCAAGGCAATGGTGACGGCTGCCGTTACACCTATTAATATAATAGCCATGCCGCAAACCAGAAGGAAGGTCTTCTTTTTCATATTTGATATTTCAGTTTTCAATACTATTGTTTCGTTTCTGACTGTCGCTTTGCGTCATTGCGAGGAGGAACGACGAAGCAATCTAGGCGACCAGTTTACATCAAGGTGATGGCCTGGACTGCTTCGTTCCTCGCAGTGACGCAAAGCGTCTAAACAAATGGTGTCACAAAATCCTTGAACAAAGGCGAAACCTTATCCTTCTCCGAAAGAATGGGGTTTTCGATGTCCCATTTGATGCTCAAATCGGGGTCGTTCCATCGGAGGCTGCCTTCCGAGGCTTTGTTGTAGACGTTGGTGCACTTGTAGGTGAACACGGAATAATCCTCCAAGCAGACGAAGCCATGTGCAAAACCTTCTGGAATCCAGTACATAAACTTGTTGCCTTCAGTCAGGATGACCGACTCCCACTGTCCGTATGTTGGCGAGTCTTTGCGCAAATCGACGGCCACATCCATGACGGCACCTTTCACCACACGCACCAACTTGCCTTGCGCAAAAGGCGGCTTCTGGAAATGCAGTCCGCGTAACACACCTTTCATCGACTGCGACTCGTTGTCCTGCACGAAAGTCATGTCGAGGCCATGCTCCATGAAACGTTGCCTGTTGTAGCTCTCGAAGAAATAGCCGCGCTCGTCCAGAAACACGTCCGGCTTGATGACCAATAAATCCTTGATTTTGGTTTCTATGATTTCCATGATGTTTCGTTTGGGCTGGTAGAGACGCAATGCATTGCGTCTCTACGAACCAAATGATTATAAATGAACGCATTCACCAAACGCCGCCGCCGCGGCCTCCATAATGCCTTCCGACATGGTGGGGTGGGGGAATATGGCGTGGATGATGTCTTCGCCCTTGGCACCCAACTCGCGGCAGAGCACAGCAGCAGCCACCATTTCGGTCACGTTGTCGCCAACCATGTGGCAGCCCAGCCAGTCGCCGGTCTTGGCATCGAAGACGACCTTGATGAATCCGTCGCGGTTGCCTGCAGCGGTGGCCTTGCCCGAGGCCGTGAAGGGGAACTTGCCGATCTTCACCTCATAGCCTGCGGCGATGGCCTTGGCTTCGCTCAAGCCGACGGAGGCGATTTCGGGCGTGGTGTAGGTGCAGCCCGGGATGTTGGCGTAGTTCAATGGCTTGGGATTCAGGCCGCAGAGTTTCTCCACGCAGATGATGGCTTCGTGGTCGGCCTTGTGGGCCAGAGCGGGACCATGCACGATGTCGCCGATGGCATAGATGCCCGGCACGTTAGTGCGGTACCATTCGTCCACGTTGACCTTGCCGCGTTCGGTGGTGATGCCGAGTTCTTCAAGGCCGAGGTTGTCGATGTTGGTCTGCACGCCGACGGCGCTGAGGACGATGTCGGCCTCCACGGTCTTCTCGCCCTTCTTGGTGGCGATGGTGCACACGCACTTTTCGCCTGTGGTGTCGACATGGGTCACCGAGGCTTCCGTCATCACGGTCATCTTCAGCTTCTTGAAGGCACGCTCCACTTGCTTGGAGACTTCCTCGTCTTCGTTCGGCACCACATTGGGCAGGAACTCAACGAGGGTCACCTTCACACCCATGCTAGTGAAGAAGAAGGCGAACTCCGAGCCGATGGCACCCGAGCCGACCACGACCATGCTCTCGGGGAGCTTGTCGAGGACGAGGGCTTGGCGGTAGCCAATGATCTTTTTGCCATCGATGGGCAGGGCGGGCAGCTCGCGCACGCGGGAGCCGGTGGCCAGGATGATATGGTCTGCCTCATAGAGGGTGGCGTTGCCTTCGGCGTCGGTCACTTCCACTTGTTTGTCTTTGGTCAGCTTGCCGTAGCCGGCGATGATGTCCACATTGTTCTTCTTGAGCAGGTACTGTACGCCCTTGCTCATGGTGTCGGCCACGCCACGGCTGCGGGCCACGACCGCTTCCATGTCGGGTTTCATTTCGCCTTCCACTTTGATGCCGTAGTTCTCAGCGTGGTTGATATAGGTGTACACCTGCGCGCTCTTCAGCAGGGCTTTGGTGGGGATGCAGCCCCAGTTGAGGCAGATGCCGCCCACTTCGGCTTTCTCGACCACGGCGGTCTTCTTTCCTAATTGTGATGCTCTGATGGCAGCCACATAGCCTCCCGGGCCGCTGCCGATAACGATGACGTTGTATTTCATATTTCTGTTGTTTTGATGATTTCCATTGAAAGCGCGAAATTACGAAAAAAACTTCGTCCTTTCATCCCCTATACAAATTATTGCTACTTTTGCGTTTCGAAATATCTAAAGTTAATACACTATGAAGAAATTCAGAAAACTTGCATCAGTACTGATGCTTGCAGCGGCGGTGGTTTTTGCCGCAGGCTGCACGAAACCTGACGAACCGAACAATGGGGAAAACGGTGGTAACAACGGTGGCGGCAACAATGATGAACCAACTGCGACAGTGACTGTAGAAGTATTGACCCCAGAAAATGTTAAGCACACCACGGCTCTCCTGGGAGCCAAGGCTACTTTGCCGGAAGGTGAAACCTATTCGCAGTTCGCCATCTGTTGGGGCACCGAGGAAAACCCTGAACCCACATGGGGAAACAGCATTTTTGAAGACGATGGGGCCATGAGTTTCGACACCCTTGTCTTTGAATTTGAGCCGGGTACCACCTACCATGTGCGTGCTTACCTGCTGTGTGGGCAGGATGAGTACTACAGCGAGGACAAAACGTTTACGACACTTGCATTAACCGACATGAGTGTTTACGGTAACATCAACGGTTATCCCTGTGTAGACCTAGGCCTGCCCGGTGGAACCCAATGGGCTGTTTACAATGTCGGTGCATCATCGCCGATAGAATACGGCAGTTACTTTGCATGGGGCGAGACGACGGAAAAGACTGAATATACTTGGAACAACTACAAGTTCGGTGACTATTATACTGATGACGAACCGACCAGATACAATGTTTATGACAATCTCACCACCCTCCAAGCTGAAGACGATGCAGTTGCCGCTAACTGGCATGGCGGTTGGCACACACCAACGAATATTGAATGTTATGAACTGATGGATAATGCCTTTCACGGAAAATGGTATACAGTGAATGAGGTGAGTGGAATGCTTCTCACCTTCAAAAATGGCAACAGTATCTTTCTCCCTGCTGGGGGTGAAAAGGAAGATGTTTTAATCTGGGAAAATACTTATTGCGTCTATCCGTCAAGCTCCCTTTCTGTGTTTTATGGTGGTGACCCTGACTCTTGGTCTATGGTCAAACTTACTTACACAGAATATCATTCAAACATAAATTCTTACATGCGAAATAGTGGCTTTACCTATAGAGGGGTACACTCCGCAAACTGATTCCTTTGCGTTTTTACTGAACTTTTCGGGCGAAATCTAACCAAAATCAGGTAGATTTCGCCCGAAATTGTATCATGTTTCCGATTCGGTCGAGGCCTTTTCTTCAGTAGCTTCTTCTTGAATAGCGGCCTTGGCTTGACCTTTCTTCTCGCTAATCCGCTTAATCACCTTGAGCAAAATCGCCCAAAGCGCGAAGAAGGCCACTACGGCAATAACCCAAACGACCAATAACTCGGTAACCATTTGCTCAAAATTTGGCGCAAAGGTACGAAATCGGCGTGACATATTAATATAAGGTGTAAAAAAGTCTTTGAGGCATGCCTAAAATGTTGCAAGTTTGGAAATAATCCCTATCTTTGCACCATATTCTTAAACTAAAGAGACATGAATTACGACTCAACCCCCGTACATCTCCTCTATAATGACGAGGAACTCAGAGACAGAATTAATATGGTGATGGACAGCCGCGACCACACCACGGGCATCACCTTTGTCAGCCTTTGCTATCAAGTAATGCAGATGGCTTTCCAGGAGAACAAAGTGAAAAAAGTCGACGATGCGATCATCACGAGCGAAGAACTGGCTCCGGAGGAGCAAGTGCGTGTGAGTCGCATCCTGTGGGAACTCATTTGGGACCACAAAATCTTCTTGCTCTTTGGTCGCAGCGAGTTGCTCGGTCTGAGCAACGGAGAGGACCGTTTTGTGAAATATTGAGGCTTTGTTTCACCCTTTTTGAGCGTCTTTTTCGGCGAAAACCCGTCGAAAAAGACGCTTTTTTTATACATGGGGATAAGTTTTCAACATATTTAATTCATTGAAAAACAACATTATGAGTTTAGATAGCAACAATTTTCATGAAAATTTTCAAAAAAACGCGCTGCATATCAAAAAATGTTGTACTTTTGCACCCGCTGAATTGAAAGAGGGCTTGCCCTTGAAAATGATATAGTTAAGGAACCTGATAAGTTAAACGTAATAGGTTTCTACACGAAGTGACGCCAAAATCAAGCGTAAAATTTGTCACGGAGTGGGTTTATAGACTTCTAAGCCGTCCATGGCTTACCATGTTTCCCTGACTACATCTCGAAAAGTGCTACCCTCGGCCAGTTTGGTATGAGTTTGTAACTAATTCCTAATCAACGGATTAAATAACTAACTAATTAACTAACAAATCAAAAATGCCGACTATTCAACAATTAGTGCGCAAAGGGCGCAAGAAATTGATCGACAAGAGCAAGTCGCCTGCATTGGATGCCAGCCCGCAACGTCGTGGTGTGTGCGTGCGTGTTTACACGACGACCCCCAAGAAGCCTAACTCAGCTATGCGTAAGGTTGCTAGGGTTCGTCTGACCAACCAAAAGGAGGTCAACGCCTACATCCCCGGTGAAGGTCACAACCTGCAGGAACACAGCATTGTTATGATCAGAGGAGGTCGTGTTAAGGATTTGCCGGGTGTGCGTTATCACATCATCCGTGGTGCTTTGGATACCTCGGGTGTTGAAGGCCGCCGCCAGCGCAGGTCGAAGTACGGTGCTAAACGACCCAAACAAGCCGCAAAGAAGTAAAGATTAGTCAAAAACAGAAAGACTTAAAAACATGAGAAAAGCTAAACCAAAGAAGAGAATTATCCTTCCCGACCCGAAGTATGGCGATGTGCAGGTCACGAAGTTCGTGAACAACATCATGCTCGAGGGTAAGAAGAATTTGGCTTATCAGATTTTCTACGAAGCAATGGACATCGTTGAAAGTAAGCTCAACGAAAATCCGGTTGAGGTGTGGAAGAAGGCCCTGGCCAACGTTACCCCTCAAGTGGAAGTAAGAAGCCGTCGTATCGGTGGTGCTACCTTCCAGATTCCTTCAGAGATCCGTCCTGCCCGTAAGCAGAGCATTGGTATGAAGAACCTGATCGGTTATGCCCGCAAACGTCACGAGAAATCGATGGCCCTGAAGCTCGCTTCGGAAATCATGTCAGCTTACAAAGAAGAAGGAGCCGCATTTAAGAAGAAGGAAGAAATCCACAGAATGGCAGATGCCAACAAGGCATTCTCGCATTTCAGATTCTAATTAGGAAAGAACAGGAGTTATGCAAAACGGTCAGGAAAATATGATGAACCCGCTCTGCCTCACGCGTAATATCGGCATCATGGCACACATCGACGCCGGTAAGACGACGACGACGGAGCGTATCCTCTATTATACTGGCCGTAGTCATAAGATAGGTGAGGTTCACGACGGCGCCGCCACCATGGATTGGATGGTTCAGGAGCAGGAACGTGGCATCACCATTACCTCAGCTGCAACAACGGTGTTCTGGCACCTTAATAATGAGGCTTACAAGATCAACATCATCGACACGCCCGGTCACGTGGATTTCACCGTCGAGGTGGAACGCTCACTGCGCGTGCTGGATGGCGCCATCGCCATCTTCTGCGCCGTCGGCGGTGTCGAGCCTCAGTCGGAAACCGTGTGGCATCAGGCCAACAAGTACAACGTCCCCCGCATCTGCTACGTCAACAAAATGGACCGCGCAGGTGCCGATTTCTTTAAGGTAATGGATCAGATTAAGGAACGGCTTCACGCCAATCCTGTCGCCATCCAGCTGCCCATCGGTGCCGAAGACGAGTTCATCGGCGTGGTCGACTTGCTTAGGAATAAGGCGTACGCTTGGGAAGAACAGGACAACGGCTCTGTCTACGACGAAATTGAGATCCCCGAAGACATGAAGGACATGGTTGCGGAATACCGTACCCAGCTCATCGAAGGGGCTGTCGAAGACGACGAAGCCTTGTTCGAGAAGTATATGGAAGACCCCGACAGCATCACCGAAGCCGAACTCATCGCACAAATCCGCAAGGCTACGCTTGACCTTCGCATTTGCCCCGTGATGTGCGGCTCGTCGTTCAAGAACAAGGGTGTGCAGCCCCTGCTTGACGCCATCGTCAACTACCTGCCCAGCCCGCTTGACATCGACCATGTGAAGGGTATCAATCCGAAGACCGAGCAAGAGGAAGTGCGCAAGTGCGACCCCAAGGAGCCTTTCTGCGCCTTAGCGTTCAAGATTGCCACGGATCCTTTCGTCGGTCGTCTCTGTTTCTTCCGCGTCTATTCCGGCACTTTGAAAGCGGGTGACATGGTGCTCAACGTGTCGACAGGCAAGCGCGAACGTATCGCTAAGATCGTTCAGATGCATGCCAACAAGCAAAACCCATTGGAAGAGATTTCCGCTGGCGACATCGGTGCCGCTGTCGGTTTCAAGCTCATCCGCACGGGCGACACGCTGACCGTTGAGAACAAGCCGCTGGTGCTCGAGAACATCAAGTTCCCCGAGCCAGTGGTCAACATCGCTGTTGAGCCTAAAGTCACTGCAGACTTAGACAAGCTGGATCAGTCCTTGGCCAAGTTGGTCGAGGAGGATCCTACGCTGTTCGTGCACACCGACGAGAACTCGGGACAAACCATACTGTCAGGTATGGGCGAACTACACCTTGACATCATCATGGACCGCCTCAAGAGAGAGTTTGGCGTGGAAGTCAACTCCGGCCGTCCGCAGGTCGCATACAAGGAAGCCTTTACTCAAACAATTCAGCATCGTGAAGTCTATAAAAAACAGACCGGTGGAAAGGGTAAGTTTGCCGATATCGAGTTCATTATGGGTCCCGCCGAAGACGGCGTGCAGGGACTGCAGTTTGTCGATGAAGTGAAGGGTGGCGTCATCCCTCGCGAATTCATCCAAGCCACGGAGAAAGGCTTCAAGGGAGCCTTGACCAACGGCGTGCTGGCCGGTTTCCCGGTCGTGAACCTGAAAGTGACCCTCACCGACGGTTCGTTCCATCCCGTTGACAGCGATGCCCTCTCGTTCGAGACGGCTGCCCATGTCGCCTTCAAGGAGGCTGGCCTCAAGGCTGGTGCCATCCTGATGGAACCCGTGATGAGAGTCGAAATCCATTGCCCCGACGAATACCTTGGTGACGTCACGGGCGATTTGAACAAGAAAAGATCAATATTGCGTGAAGTCATTGCAGACATTGGTTTCCAGACGATTAAGGCAGACGTGCCGCTGGCCGAGATGTTCGGTTACATCACCCAGCTTCGCTCGCTGTCGTCGGGCCGCGCCACCTTCAACATGGAGTTGAGCCACTATGCCCCTGTCCCCGAAGCCATTGCCGAAGTGGTGATCAAAAAGGCAAAAGGACTATTATTCATTTAAGCAAACAATTCAATAAACATAATTATTGTGAGCCAGAGAATTAGAATCAAATTGAAGTCGCACGATCATAACTTGGTTGACAAGTCGGCCGAGAAGATCGTTAAAACCATCAAGTCGACTGGAGCCATCGTCAGCGGTCCTATTCCGTTGCCGACCAACAAGAAGATCTACACGGTCCTGCGTTCGACATTCGTCCACAAGAAATCGAGAGAGCAGTTCGAGCTTTCGACCTACAAGCGTTTGCTCGACATCTACAACTCGACTTCTCAGACGATCGACGCACTGATGAAGCTGGAGCTCCCCAGCGGTGTGGAAGTAGAAATCAAATTGTAATTAAACCTATCTAGTACAAACAATTAAAAGCAAGACAGCATGTCAGGATTACTAGGAAAAAAGATTGGGATGACCCACATTTACGACGAGGCCGGAAAGATGGTTCCCGTCACTGTCATTGAGGCAGGTCCCTGCGTGGTCACCCAAGTCAGAACGATTGAGAAAGACGGCTACAGCGCAATCCAGTTAGGTTTCGACGAAAAGAAGGTGAAAAACACCCCGAAGGCCGAGCAAGGTCACTTTGCCAAGGCCAACACGACCCCGAAGAAACTGGTGCGCGAGTTCTCGCGTTTCGAAGAAGGCCACAGAAAACAATTGGGCGAAACGCTTACCGTCGATGTGTTCATGGAAGGCGAGTTTGTCGATGTCAGCGGCATCAGCAAAGGTAAAGGCTTCCAGGGCGTGGTGAAACGCCATCATTTCAATGGCGTCGGTCAGGCTACTCACGGACAACACAACCGTTTGAGAAAGCCGGGTTCTATCGGTGCTTGCGCTTATCCTTCGAGAGTGTTCAAGGGCTTGCGCATGGCCGGACAAATGGGTAACCATAAAGTGAAGGTGACGAACCTCATGATTGTGAAGGTCGTTCCCGAGAAGAATTTGTTAGTGGTGAAGGGCGCCGTTCCGGGCCACAATAATGGATACTTAAAGATTGAGAGATGGAGTTAACAGTCTATAACATCAAAGGCGAAGATACAGGCCGCAAGATTCAGTTGAATGACGACATTTACGGCATTGAGCCCAATGAGCATGTCATGTATCTGGCAGTGAGACAATATCTGGCCGACCAGCGTCAGGGCACTCACAAATCAAAGGAACGCAGCGAGATTTCGGGCAGCACCCGCAAGCTCTTCCGTCAGAAGGGCACCGGCGGCGCTCGCCGTGGCGACATCAACTCGCCCCTGCTGAGAGGCGGCGCCCGCGTGTTTGGTCCTAAGCCCCGCGACTACCGCTTTAAGCTGAACAAAAAGGTTAAGGTGCTGGCTCGTAAGTCGGCCCTGTCAAGCAAAATCACCGACGGCGCCATCCGCGTGGTCGAGGATTTCAGCTTCGATGCCATCAAGACGAAGCAAATGGTGCAGGTGCTCGATACCTTCAAGGTCAACGGCAACCGCAACCTCTTCGTGTTTGCCGAGCCCAACAAGAACGTTGTGCTGTCCGCAAGGAACATTCAGCGCACCGAGATTGCCCTGGCCCGTAACCTGAGTACTTATGATATTCTGAAGGCCAAGAACATTTTCTTCACCGAGAGCGCTCTGAAGCCCGTTGAGGAAATCCTTGGATAATGTTTAACCATTAAAACACGAAAAGAGATGATTATCATAAAGAGACCCGTCATTACTGAAAAGATGACCGCTATCAGCGAAAAGCTGAACAAGTACGCATTCATCGTCGACAAGAACGTCAACAAGATTCAGATCAAGGAAGCCATCGAAAAGCTTTACGGTGTGAAAGTCGCTGCCGTCAACACGATGAATTACGATGGAAAGAAGAAGTCACGCTATACCAAGGCCGGTATCGTCACTGGTCGCAGACCTGCTTTCAAGAAGGCTGTCGTGACTTTGAAGGAAGGTGATACAATTGACTTTTTTAGCAATATCTGATCATGGCTTTAAAGAAATATAAACCTACGACACCCGGTCAGCGCTTCAAAGTGATCAGCGCTTTCGACGAAATTACGACCGACCGCCCGGAAAAGTCCCTGTTGAGACCCAAGAAGAGCACTGGCGGCCGTAACAGCAGTGGTGAGATGACCGTGCGCTACAGAGGCGGCGGCCACAAGAGACAATACAGAGTCATTGACTTCAAACGCGACAAGGATGGTATCCCGGGCGTTGTGAAGACCATTGAATACGATCCCAACCGCACGGCACGTATCGCCCTCGTGTTCTACAAGGACGGCGAGAAGCGTTACATCATTGCCCCTGCTGGCCTCAAGGTCGGTCAGGAGATCCTCTCTGGCAAGGGCATCCAACCCAACGTGGGCAACACCCTTTTCCTGAGCGAGATTCCGTTCGGTACCATTATCCACAACATCGAGCTTCGTCCTGGCCAAGGTGCCAAGATGGCCCGCAGTGCCGGCAGCTATGCCCAGCTGATGAGCCGCGACGGCAAGTACGCCATCCTGCGTATGCCCTCAGGCGAGACCCGTATGATCCTCCAGGCTTGCAAAGCCACCATTGGTAGCGTTTCCAACGCCGACCACAACCTCGAGAAGTCAGGTAAGGCTGGCCGTAGCCGCTGGCTCG
Source organism: uncultured Bacteroidales bacterium (assembly GCA_905234765.1). Next base: position 5,100 of record CAJOIF010000031.1, on the reverse strand, counting down.
GTCGCCGCCCGCACAACCGTGGTGTCGTCATGAACCCTGTCGACCACCCGATGGGCGGTGGTGAAGGCCGTGCATCCGGCGGTCACCCGCGTTCACGTAAGGGCTTGCCGGCAAAGGGCTACAAGACCCGTTCGCCGAAGGCTGCTTCCAACAAGTATATCATCGACAGAAGAAAGTAATAATCAGGAAAATCGCATAATACTATGAGTAGATCATTAAAGAAAGGACCGTATATCCACTACAAACTCCAACAGAGAGTGATGGAAAACGTCGAAAGCGGCAAGAAGACCGTTATCAAGACATGGTCGAGAGCATCGATGATTTCTCCTGATTTCGTCGGTCAGACCATCGCCGTCCACAATGGCAACAAGTTCATCCCCGTCTATGTGACGGAGAACATGGTGGGCCACAAGCTCGGCGAGTTCGCCCCGACCCGCATCTTCAGAGGTCATGCCGGAAACAAAGATAAAGGTAACAAGTAAAACTAGGTAACCATGGGAGCAAGAAAACATAACAGAGCCGAAGCTTTGAAAGAAGCTCGCAAGAGTGTCGCCATCGCGCGCCTGAACGATGTCCCGACATCGCCCTTCAAGATGCGCCTCGTGGCCGACATGATCAGAGGACAGAAGGTTGAGCTTGCGCTGCATTCGCTGCAATACTCGACCAAGAGCGCCGCGAAGCCGGTCTACAAGCTGCTTCGCTCGGCCATCGCCAACTGGGAAGCCAAGAACGAAGGAAAACGCGTTGAGGAAAGCAACCTCTACGTGAAGGAGATTTGGGTCGACGAAGGCCGCACACTGAAGCGTATCCAAGCCGCCCCTCACGGTCGCGCCTTCCACATCCGCAAGCGCTCAAATCACGTCACAATCATTGTTGACAGCAGAATCGCTAACGAAGAATAATAATGGGACAAAAAACTAATCCTATAGGTCTTAGGTTGGGAATCATCAAAGGATGGGATTCCAACTGGTATGGCGGAAAAGACTTTTCAGCCAAGCTCGTGGAGGACGACAAGATCCGTAAGTATCTGAACGCCCGTCTCGGCAAGGCCGGCATCTCAAAGATCGCCATCGAACGTTCCTTGAAATATGTCACTGTCACCATCTTCACGGCCCGTCCCGGTATGATCATCGGCAAGGGTGGCGAGGAGGTCGACAAGCTGAAGAAAGAGCTGGTGAAGCTCATTGGCAAGGAAATCCAAATCAACATCAACGAAATTAAGAGACCTGAACTCGACGCCTACATCGTCGCCAGCAGCATCGCCAAGCAGATTGAAGGCCGTGTGTCGTATCGCCGCGCCATCAAGACCGCAGCACAAGGCACTATGCGCATGGGCGCTGAAGGCATCAAGATCCTCATCTCGGGCCGCGTGGGTGGCGCCGAAATCGCCCGCTCCGAAGCCTACAAGGAAGGCCGTATCCCGCTGCACACGCTGCGCGCCGACATCGACTACTCCTTGGTTGAAGCCCACACCTCATACGGTCGTCTGGGTGTCAAAGTCTGGATCTGCAAAGGTGAAATCTATGGCAAGCCCGAACTGGTGCCCACCACCACCGCAGCCGCCCCCGCTCGCAAACAGCCTGCGTCGACGCGTCCTGCCGGTCGTGGACCCCGCCGTGGCGAAGGAAAACGTAAATGATTGTGTAAACCTTAAAAGTTGACAGAAAATGTTACAACCTAAAAGACAGAAATACAGAAGGCCACAGAAAGGCAAGATGAAGGGCAACGCATTCCGCGGCCACGAACTCGCCTTCGGTTCCTTTGGCATCAAGACCCTGGAAGAGGCTTGGATCACCGCCCGCCAGATTGAGGCCGCCCGTCAGGCCGTCACACGTTACATGAAACGTGAAGGTCAGATTTGGATCCGTATCTTCCCCGACAAACCCATCACCAAGAAGCCTTTGGACGTACGTATGGGTAAAGGTAAGGGCGATCCGGAATACTTTGTAGCTCGTGTCACCCCCGGCCACATGCTCTTCGAAGCCGAAGGCGTGCCGTTGGCCGTCGCCAAGGAAGCCCTTCGCCTCGCCGCGCAGAAGCTCCCCGTGACCACGAAGTTTGTGGTGAGAAGAGATTACGTCGAATAAATTTGGAGGTATAGAACAATGAAAAACAAGGAATCCATCAAAGACATGAGCACTGCCGACCTGCAAGAGAAACTCGAACAGACTCGTGAGCAGCTTATGAAAATGAGACTCAACAATGCGGTGTCACCGTTGGAGAACCCTAACCAGATCCGTAACACCCGCAAGAACATTGCCCGTTACCTCACCGAATTGAGGAGACGCCAACTCGAAGGAAACAAATAACTTAAACGACGAAAGATACTATGGAAGAAGTTAAAAGAAACCTCAGAAAAGAAAGAATCGGCGTGGTTGTCAGCAACAAGATGGACAAATCCATCGTCGTGGAGATCGAACGTCGTGAAAAGCACCCGATCTACGGCAAGTTCATCAAGAAGACGAGCCGTTTCATGGCTCATGACGAGAAACAGGAATGCAACATCGGCGATACCGTGCGCATCATGGAAACCCGTCCGCTGAGCAAGAGAAAACGTTGGAGACTAGTAGAAATTATCGAAAGGGCTAAGTAATATGATACAACAGGAAACCAGACTCGCAGTAGCCGACAATAGCGGCGCAAAGGAAGTCCTCTGCATCCGCGTGTTAGGCGGCACCAAGAAACGCTACGCCCACACGGGCGACATCATCGTCGTCACCGTTAAGAGTGCCATCCCGAGCGGCAACGTCAAGAAAGGCACCGTCTCGAAGGCAGTCGTAGTCCGCACCAAGAAGGAAACCCGTCGTGCCGACGGTTCCTACATCCGTTTCGATGACAACGCCTGTGTCCTGCTCAACCAGGCTGGCGAACTCATCGGTACCCGTATCTTTGGCCCCGTGGCCAGAGAGTTGCGCGAAAAGCAATTCATGAAAATAGTTTCGCTCGCTCCCGAAGTGTTGTAATTCTAAATCTTAAAAACAGTAAGACAATGAGTAAGTTACACGTAAAGAAAGGCGATACTGTTCTGGTCCTTTCAGGCAACGACAAAGGTAAGCAAGGTAAAGTGTTGAGAGTCGACGTTAAGGACAATCGCGCCGTCGTCGAGGGTATCAGGATCATCTCCAAGCACACCCGCCCCAACGCTGAACATCCCCAAGGTGGCATCATCAAACAAGAAGCCCCTATCCACATCTCCAACCTGATGGTGGTCGGCAAAGACGGCAAACCCTCACGCATTGGACGTAAGATCGACGAAAGCACGGGCAAACTGACCCGTTATTCAAAGAAAACTGGTGAAATCTTAAAGTAAAATGAACTATCAACCCAGACTCAGAGGACAATACAAGAGTGAAATCGTGCCTGCATTGATGCAAGAATTCAACTACAAATCTGTGATGCAGGTTCCACGGCTTTTGAAAATTTCACTCAATCAGGGCATCGGCGCTGCATTGGCCGACAAGAAACTGATTGACTATGGTGTGGAGGAAATGTCCGCCATCACCGGTCAGAAAGCCGTTCCGACCATCTCCCGACACGACGTCAGCAACTTCAAGCTGCGCCGTGGCAACCCGACGCTGCGCGGCGACAAGATGTACGAGTTTCTCGAACGCTTGGTCTGCGTGGCCCTGCCGCGTGTCCGCGACTTCAGGGGTATCAGCGACAAAGGCTTTGACGGCCGCGGCAACTATAGCTTCGGCATCACCGAGCAGATCATCTTCCCCGAAATCGATATCGAGAAAGTGAACAAGCTCAACGGTATGAACATCACCTTCGTCACGTCAGCCAAGACCGACCAAGAGGCATTGGCTTTATTGAAACATTTTGGTCTTCCTTTTCAAAATCAAAAAAAGTAAGTAAACCATGGCAAAAGAGTCAATGAAAGCGCGTGAGCGCAAAAGAGCGAAAATGGTCGCGAAGTACGCTGAGAAACGTGCGGCCCTGAAAGCCGCCGGCGATTACGAGGGACTACAGAAACTTCCGAAGAACTCGAGCCCCGTCCGCCTGCACAACCGTTGCAAGCTGAGTGGCCGCCCGAAAGGCTACATGCGCCAGTTCGGCATCTCCCGTATCGATTTCCGCGAAATGGCCCTCAAAGGCTTGATCCCGGGCGTTAAGAAAGCTAGTTGGTAAACATTAAGCAGACAGAAAGATGAATACAGACCCTATAGCAGATTACTTGACCCGCATTCGCAATGCGAACAGCGCAAGGCATAGAATCGTTGAAATCCCTGCCTCCAACATGAAGAAGGCTATCACCAAGATTCTCTTTGAGAAAGGTTATATCCTGAACTACAAGTTCGAGGAAGGCGAAAAGAAATCACAGAATGTCATCAAGATTGCCTTGAAGTACCATCCTGTGACCAAACTGCCCGCCATCACGACCATCGACCGCGTGTCGCGTCCTGGCCTGAGAAGGTATGCAGACAGTGAAAACCTGCCGCGTGTGATGAATGGCCTCGGTATCGCCATCATCTCCACCTCGCAGGGCATGATGACCGACAAGGAAGCCCGCAAGCTTCACATCGGCGGCGAAGTGATTTGTTACGTCAGTTAATTAAAGGATAGGAGATAGAAATTATGTCAAGAATTGGTAAAATGCCTATCGCCATCCCCGCAGGCGTAACGGTCGACATCAAAGACGGTGTCATCACGGTCAAAGGTAAGTTAGGTGAACTTTCGCAGAAGTACGGCGACGCTGTCATCCTCGAGATGGAAGACGGCCATCTGCATGTGAAGCCCAATGAGGCTACCACCGCTGGTAAGCCGGGTGCCATGCACGGACTTTATCGCGCCCTCATCGCCAACATGGTGAAGGGTGTCAGCGAAGGCTTCGAAACCGTTCAGGAATTTGTCGGTGTCGGCTACAAGGCCGAAGCCAAGGGACAGATCCTTGAAATGGCTCTCGGATTCTCCCACAACATCTTCATGGAGATGCCTCCGGAGATCAAAATCGAAACCATCAACGAAAGAGGTAAGAACCCCATTCTGAAGATGCGTTCGTACGACAAACAACTTCTTGGTCAGGTGGCCGCAAAGATCCGCTCGATGCGTAAGCCTGAACCTTATAAGGGTAAGGGTATCAAGTTCGAAGGCGAAGTC
>CAJOIF010000030.1 GCA_905234765.1 uncultured Bacteroidales bacterium | reverse complement strand
GCGGCGATGATACTGCGGGAGACCGTGGGAAAGTAGCGCGCCGCCCACCCACAACGGAAAGCCTGCACCCAGAAAGGTGCGGGCTTCTCTGTTTTTATAAATCACTTTTTTTGCGAAAAGGATTGTCCTTATCCGATTTATTGCTATTTTTGCCACATAACAAATAAATCCAAGAATTATGCAAAGATTCATGAAGGCCATAGCAGTAATAATGCTAATGACGGCAATGCTTGCCGTGGGATGTACAAAACCCGATGAACCGAACAATGGAGGTAACGGTGGAAACAACGGAGGTGAAAACCCAGAAAGTTTTATTGTAAACATTTCGGCTAATCCGACTAATGGCGGTGCCGTGACTGGTGGCGGCACTTTCCAAGATGGCGAGACATGCACCGTTTCGGCCACTACCAACACGGACTATATCTTTGCCAACTGGACTGAATACGAAGACGTGGTTTCTACGGAAGCCAATTACACTTTCACGGTGGATGGCAACCGCACCTTGGTGGCGAATTTCACTTATCTCCCCGCAGGTGCGATAAACGGCAAGTTCACCATAAATGACAATGGCGACCAAGTGTACTTTTCGCAGGGCAATTTGCAATATCAAGCCTCTACAAATACTTGGCAATTTGCCGCCAACCAATACGACTACATTGGTGAAAACAACAGCAACATCTCCTCGTCCTATAGTGGTTGGATAGACCTCTTCGGCTGGGGAACAAGCGGATGGGACAGCGGAAACACCTATTATCATCCTTGGGATTCTGACAATTCGAACGGGATTTTGTATGGTCCATCAGGATTTTACGACCTTACAGACACTTATGCCAATGCCGACTGGGGGGTCTACAATGCCATCTCCAATGGCGGCAACCAGGCAGGCAAGTGGCGCACGCTGACGTGTAGAGGCGAGTGGTATTACGTTTTTTACACGCGTGCTGCTTCCACGGTGAATGAAGTGGATAATGCACGTTTTGCAAAGGCCAAGGTGGCTGATGTGCATGGCGTAATCCTGTTCCCCGACAATTACACGCATCCTTCGGGAGTGGTACAGCCAATAGGCATCAACGATGTAGTTGGAACCGCAGGGTGGAACGGGAACGACTACAGCGCGTCAGATTTCGCCTCAATGCAAGATGCTGGAGCGGTCTTCCTGCCTGCCGCAGGATACCGCATCGGGACTTCGGTCAGCGGTGTCGGTTCCTGGGGCGACTACTGGTCGACCTCGTGGTGCGATAACTATGGCGCGCTACACGTGGACTTCTACGACGGCGCTGTCAGCGTGAACGACTACACGTACATCGACCGCTACTGCGGTCGGAGCGTGCGCCTCGTTTGCTCAGCACAATAGTGTTTTCTGGCGATAGGATTTTATGTAGAGACGTATCATGGCGCGTCTCTACCTTTTTGTTATTCAAATGGCCTCCACCCGATAAACCAAATCCTCTGGAATTTGCTGGTTTTCGATGAACATGGTCATGTAAACAGGCAAATATACAGCTTTGCCCTTAACGGAAATGTTTTCGTTTTGTAAGATGATGCCTTTGGCGATGCCATATTGTTCATTAGCCAGCAGGTGGGTCATGGAAACATGACGGAGGTAGTCTTTCCCCGATTTGACTTCAATGGGCAACAATGTCCCGTTGTGCTCGATCATGAAATCCAACTCGCCGTTTTTCTTACTGTTGTAATAATAGAGATCAAACTGGTGGGCGCTCAGTTCTTGGGCGACAAAATTCTCATAGATTGCCCCGTAGTTGATGTTGATTTCGCCTTGCAAAATTTTCAGTTGTAGTCCGTTGGCGTACATGGTACAAAGCAATCCTATGTCGTTCAGGAATAGTTTGAAGAGGTTGCGCGACTTGGAAAGTATCAGCGGAAGGGCGGGTTCATTGGCGCAATAAGTAGGCAGGGCAACACCTGCGTCACGCAGCCAAAGGAATCGGTTTTCGTAACGGCTGAATTTCGGGTTTTCGTTCAGGCTTTTCAATACAAAACGCTTGTTTTTGCTGTTGATTTCCGAGGGAATCAGCATTAGTATTTCGTTCAAATAGAGTTTTTCCTTGGGGTCGTATTGTGCGATATCCTTCTTGTATAGGTCGATGATGGATTTCTGAACCTCGATAACTTTGGCGATATTGTTGGTTTTTAGATAGATGTCAACAGCGGCTGGCATTCCACCAACGATGAGATACAGATGAAAGAGCTTCAGGGTTTGCTGGTGGATGAATTCGTCAATTGGAGAGAGGTTTTGATAACCATTCCTTAAATGTCCAATGACTTCATCAGAGAAGTTGTTGGCTTTCATGAACTCTTCAAAGTCAAGAGGATACATGGATTCTATATCCAGATACCCTACTGGAAATGAGCGAATGTCCTTCAATTCAACTCCTAAAAGCGAGCCGCTCATGATGTATTTGTAGCTGCCTTCATCTACAAGGAACTTGATGGCTGTGACGATTTCTTTGCAGCACTGTACTTCGTCAAAGAAGACGATGGTTTTCCCCTTCATCAAAGGTTTTTCGACAAGCACAGAAAGTCCGCGCAAGAGATCTTGGGCATTCGTGGTCTGTTGGAAAAGTTGCATGGCGGCTTCGTTTTCCAAGAAGTTGATTTCTATAAAAGAAACGGCGTTTTCCTTCAAGGTTTTTCTGATGGAATAAGTCTTTCCCACCTGTCGTGCGCCTGTAATCAAGAGTGCTTTTTTGGTGGAAGATTCTATCCATTTTTTTATAAAATATTCTATTTTTCTGTGAATCATAATAATAAGTATATAAATGTCTGTTTTTCGGCAACAAAATTACATAAAAATGTCCGTTTTTCGGCAAAAACCACCAACAATCAGTTTCTGATAATTTGATCCTTTAGAGGATCCTCCGTTTTCCATATTTAGATTTTTACTATCTTTGTCCGTTTTTACAAAGCAAGAAATCTACACCTATGATAGACATTAAGTTTTTAGTCAAGAACCCCGACGTGGTCAGGGAGAACATCAAGAAGAAATTCCAGGACAACAAGTTGCCCCTCGTTGATGAGGCCATCAACCTGTACACCCAATATTGTGATTGTCAGCAGCGCGCCGACGACCTGCGTTCGCAGCGTAACTCCATTTCAAAGGAAATCGGCATCCTGTTCAAAAACAAAGAGGTTGAAAAAGCCAACGAGATGAAGAAACTTGTCGAGGCCAACGCGCAAGAGTTGGAAGCACTTGGCAAACAACAGACTTCACTCATGGAGCAGCTGACAAAAGTGATGTATGCCATCCCGAACATCATTGATTCCGCGGTGCCTGTCGGCAAGGACGATACCTTCAATGTGGAGAAGGAACGCTTTGGCGAGCCTGTGGTGCCCGATTTCGAGGTGCCTTATCACGCTGACATCATGGCCAAGTTCAATGGATTGGATCTGGATTCGGCGCACCGCGTGGCGGGTAATGGTTTCTATTACCTCATGGGCGACATAGCGCGTCTGCATTCCGCCGTCATCACCTATGCCCGCGACTTCATGATTGACCGTGGCTTCACCTACTGCATCCCGCCTTTTATGGTGCGCAGTGAAATTGTCTCCGGCGTGATGAGTTTCGCTGAGATGGATGCCATGATGTATAAGATTGAAGGCGAAGACCTTTACCTTATTGGCACCAGCGAGCACTCGATGATTGGCAAGTTCATCGACCAGATTGTGCCTGAAGAATCATTGCCTTTGACCCTAACGAGTTATTCGCCCTGCTTCCGCAAGGAGAAAGGTGCCCATGGCATCGAGGAACGTGGCGTGTATCGTATCCACCAGTTCGAGAAGCAGGAGATGGTTGTCCTCTGCAAACAGGAAGATGCCGACTACTGGTACGAGCAGATGTGGAAGAACACGGTGGATCTGTTCCGCTCGATGGACATTCCCGTTCGTACCCTTGAATGTTGCTCTGGCGACTTGGCCGACCTGAAGGTGAAGTCGTTGGACGTGGAGGCATGGTCACCGCGCCAGAAGAAATACTTCGAGGTGGGCAGTTGCTCTTACCTCGGCGATGCCCAGGCGCGTAGACTGAAGATTAGGGTCAAGGGAAAGAATGGCAACTACTTTGCTCACACCTTGAACAATACTGTAGTCGCTCCGCCGCGCATGTTGATAGCCTTCTTGGAGAACAACCTCCGTGCTGATGGCAGCGTGGCCATCCCGAAAGCCCTGCAACCCTATATGGGTGGAAAAACTGAAATCAGATAATATTGACACGAGACTGCGAGACTACGGGACCGCGAGACAGCAAAGCCCCGAAGTCTCGAAGTCTCGAAGTCCCGAAGTCAAAAGAATATGGACATCTCTGTTGTTGTACCGCTGCTGAATGAGGCCGAGTCGTTGCCCGAGTTGGAATCTTGGATTCGTCGGGTGATGGACGAGCATGGCTTCTCCTACGAAATCGTCTTCATCGACGATGGCTCTACTGATAATTCATGGGCCATTATTCAAGGTTTGGCGCAGACCAATCCCAATGTGAAGGCCTTGCGTTTCAGGAGAAACTATGGCAAGTCGCCGGCGTTGAACGAAGGTTTCAAGATTGTGCAAGGCGATGTGGTCATCACCATGGATGCCGACTTGCAGGACAGTCCTGATGAAATCCCCGAGCTGTACAAGATGATTAAGGAAGATGGGTATGATCTTGTATCAGGATGGAAGAAAGTGCGTTATGACTCCAAGATTGCCAAAAACATCCCTTCCAAGTTCTTCAACTGGACCACACGTGTGATGTCGGGCATTAAGTTGCACGACTTTAACTGCGGTTTGAAAGCTTACCGCAACGAGGTGGTGAAGAGCATCCAAGTGTATGGCGAGATGCACCGCTATATCCCTGTCATCGCTAAGATGAATGGTTTCAGCCATATAGGAGAGAAGGTTGTACACCATCAGAAGCGTAAATACGGTAGCAGCAAGTTCGGCATGAGCCGCTTTGTGCGCGGGTATCTCGACTTGATAACTATCAATTTCATCTCTAAGTTCAGCAATAGACCGATGCACTTTTTCGGTGTATTGGGCTCACTGTCATTCTTGGCGGGTTTTGTGATTTCCGTTTATTTGGTCTGCACCAAGTATTTTGGTCACGTTTATATCTCGATGACCCGCCGTCCCTTGTTCTATTTGGGTATCCTCGCCATGATTGTGGGTGTACAGCTCTTCAGCACGGGTTTCCTTGCTGAGATGATTACTTCGACGCAGCGAGAAAAACGGGTCTATTCCATTTCGGAACGGATTAACGCTGAATAAGAAAAAAGCCACCAAACGGTGGCTTTTTTCTTATTCTGTCCTAAATCAATACATGTCGTCGATATTGCCGTCGAAACTTTCGTCAAAGCTGTCTCCGAACTCATCGGCAAACTCATCTTCGTCAAATTCATCTTCAAACTCGTCAAATGGGGAGTCGTCGGCAAAATCGTTGTTCTCCCAGTCGAAGTCATGCTCTAACCTTGACTCGTCGAACTCGTCTTCCTCGTCGTGACCGCTGATGAAGCTGTCGATTTCGTCGTCGCTCATCTTGTCGAAGTTGACATCCAACAATGCCGAGTCGTTGATGGCGCGGTTCATCGACTTCAGTTCACGCATCACAGAGGGTGAAACATAGAACTCGTCAATGTTTTCTTCGCAGTATCTCAGATATTTAGGGTCTTTTTCGTACACTTCGGCGATGGTCATGCCCTCGTATTTTCCGAAGGTGAAAACTGAATCAATGTCATAGAATTTCATATTGTGTCCTTTCTTTTTTGTCAGCTAAAAATGTCTTTTTCGGTCCGCAAATATCATGCATTTTTCTTTTTGTCGCAACAAAAAACTATTTTTTGAAGGCAAAAAATACGGCAAGGATGATGAAAAGGAAGGAGATGATATGGTTCCATCGGAAAGTCTCCGTTTTGAAGACCGTGATGACGATGATGGTGAACACCGTCAAAGAAACGGCTTCTTGTATGACTTTCAGCTGAATAAGGTTAAATGGGCCTCCGTTTTGCATGGCACCGATACGGTTGGCGGGAATCATGAAGGAATACTCGAACAGGGCGACGCCCCACGACATCAGGATGACTAGAAAAAGCGGCCAATCCTTTGAACTGGGGACAATCTCGAGCAGTTTGAGCTGTCCGTACCAGGCGAAGGTCATGAAAACATTGGAAACGATAAGTAAAAGAATGGTGTATACTCCTTTCATTGTATGATGTTTTGTAACGGCTTGCAAAAGTACGGGAATTTCTTTCATGTCCGACTTTTATTCCTATTTTTGCACAACCAAATAGTGAACATTATGAATGCAACCATCATACTTGTCGTTTTTGTTTTGTACACCGTTCTCTTGTTCGTGATTTCGCATTTCACGGCGCGAAAGTCTGACAATGCCGCGTTTTTTAGGGGTAACAAGAACTCGCCTTGGTTTGTAGTGGCCTATGGCATGATTGGTGCCTCATTGTCAGGGGTGACCTTTATGTCGGTGCCAGGAGGAGTGTATACGGGGCAGTTCACCTATCTGCCTTTGGTCTTTGGCTATGTGCTTGGTTATGCGGTGATTGCATTGTTATTGTTACCATTGTATTACCGCTTGAACTTAACATCCATCTACACATATTTGAATATGCGTTTTGGCCCGAAGTCGGAAAAGACGGGTGCGGCTTTCTTCATTTTGTCGCGGTTATTGGGCTCAGCGTTGAGGATGTATCTCGTTGTGTTTGTGCTATACGAGTTTGTTTTCAAGGATTGGGGCATCCCATTCTGGGTGCCGGCAGTTATCTTCATCGCCATCATCTTGCTCTACACCTTTAAGGGAGGTATCAAGACAGTGGTGTGGACGGATACTTTGCAAACCACCTTTCTATTGTTGGCTGCTTTTCTGACAGCGTTTTTCATCTTACGCAATCTCCATATTTCATTGGGCGATTTATTGAAATCTGCTACCGAGAAAGGCTATACCAAAGTATTTGAGAATGACTGGACGCACAATAAGTTTTGGCTGAAGCAGCTGCTGAGTGGCATGTTCATCACTATTACCATGACGGGTTTGGACCAAGATATGATGCAGAAGAACTTGACTTGTAAGAACTTGCGTGATGCCCAAAAGAACGTGATGACTTCAAGCCTGCTGTTTGTTATCGTCAATGGGCTATTCCTCTGTTTGGGTGCAGCCCTGATTTATTATGCTCAGGCTACTGGATTCCAACTTCCTGTCAACGAGATGGGTACGGTGGTCAACGATAAGATTTTCCCATCAGTGGCATTCTCCTTGAGCAAGTTCACGGCGGTGGTCTTCGTTATCGGATTGGTGGCGGCAGGTTATTCCAGCGCCGATGGTACCTTGACCGCTTTGACAACCACATTCTGTTTCGATTTCATGCACTTCGACAAGAGACAATTATCCGAAGCCCAAATTACGCGTTACCGCAAATGGATCCATGTGGCTTTCGCCATGCTTTACTTGCTGGTTATCATCGCGTTCCGTCCATTCCATAACGAGTCGTTGATTGACAAGGTGTTCGACATAGCAGGTTACACCTACGGACCGCTTTTGGGCCTCTATACCTTCGGATTGTTCGTAAAGAATCGAAAAGTGATTGACAAAGCCGTCCCTTTCATTGCTATTGCCTCTCCCATAATCAGCTACTTCTTGAAGTTGTATTCTCCACATTTGTTTGGAGGTTATAGGATTGGTTTCGAGATATTGATTATCAATGGATTACTTACATTTTTCGCTTTGTTGGCCTTTAGTAAAAAGGAAAAAATAGCCTAAAAATGAGTTGGCTTTTGTAAAATATGTATTTTTGAAGTTTGAAACAAAATGTAAATACGATGAATCATTTTCTTACCAAATTTGCGATTTCCTTGTTGGCATTGACGATGGTCGGGAGCCAACTTCAGGCGCAGTTTACCACTACGTATGCCAAAAATGCCACACCTGGGCAGCAGAATGGGATGTATTATTCCCTTCCACAGACCATGCTTCGGCTGGATTTCATCATCGAGGAGACTCGTTACGAAAAAGGTCCGCTTGGCGATTATACCTCAAATTATTATGAGACAATGGATTATGTTGACTATGAATCTACCGAATATCGCATTGTTGATGTAAAGACGACGCCAGTTGCATGCCCTGATCCCAATGCTTTGTTTTTTGTCACTTTTGCTACGGGTAGGGGAAGCGAAAAAGTTCAATTTGAAGTGTTGCCGAATGGCATTATTCGTAGTGCTGGTGTTGGAAAAAAATGCGATGACGGGGTAGATAAGCTGGTGATTCAAAAAGAACAGCCGCAGTGCAATCAAGAGCCGATTGAGCCAGAAAGTGATTTCTTCGCGATGTTGTCGTTGGGAAAATCCAACGCGCAGATGGCCAAGGAAGTTGTTGACAAAATCGAGGAAATTAGAAAAGCCAAGTTTTATCTGATTTCTGGTGACGTTGAAATGGCCTCCAACCCACAGACTTTCAATGCGATGTATCAGAAATTGGATGATTTGGAGAAAGAATATGCTAGTCTGCTATTTGGAAAAAGTGTGTCTAGGAAGATGGTGAAGACGGTGTATGTGATTCCCAATAAGGAAGTTTCTACCCAGACTGTCGCTAAGTTTTCTGAAACAGAAGGCTTTACTGTTGGCACGTCAGGTACGGGTAACCCGATAGCTGTTCAAACCCTCTCACTGAATACTACGGAGAACATTAACGCCCCGAGTCAGTCGGCAGTGGAGTCAATGTCATATGAAAACAAGGTGTTTTACCGTGTGCCTGAAATGGCAAACGTGAAAGTGACTTGTGGCAGTGCCACATTGTTTGAGGACAGGATGATTGTCAATCAGTTAGGGGTTTTGTTGATGGCGCCTGTCATCAACTCCATGTTGGAATTTGATACTGAAACGGGTCAGGTTGTCAATATCAGGATGCAGTAACTGCTTCTTTGAGACGTACCAATTGTTTCAAGAGATTTTCAGCCAAGTCTAAGCGGAGCATATTGGCGCCGTCGGACTTGGCTTTTTTAGGCTCAGGATGCACCTCCATGAAGAGGCCATCAGCACCTGCCGCGATGCCAGCTTTGGCAATGAGGCCAATCATCTCGGGTTGTCCGCCCGTGACGCCACAGCTTTGGTTGGGCTGCTGCAAGGAGTGTGTGACATCCAAGATGACGGGCACATCAAACTTTTGCATGACGGCAATATTCCTGTAATCCACTACCAAATCTTGATAACCGAACATAGAGCCGCGCTCGGTCAGCATGACCTTGTCGTTGCCCGACTGTCTGACTTTTTCGACGGCAAAGCCCATCGCTTCGCCTGAAAGGAATTGCCCTTTCTTAATGTTGACGGTCTTACCCGTTTTGGCAGCAGCTACGAGTAGGTCAGTCTGGCGGCAGAGGAAAGCGGGAATTTGCAGAATATCAACATATTCGGCAGCCATCAATGCTTCTTCGGTGGCATGGATGTCGGTCACCACGGGGAGGTCGAATTCCTTGCCGATGCGTTGCAGGACCTTCAAGGCTTTCTCGTCGCCGATGCCAGTAAAGGAATCCAAACGCGAGCGGTTGGCTTTGCGGTACGAGCTTTTGAAAATCAAGGGAATGTCAAGTTTTAGGCAGATGTTTTTCAAGGTTTCAGCGATGAAGATGGGTGAGACAACGTCCTCGATGACGCAAGGGCCAGCCATTAGGAAGAAACGGTCGGGGCGAAGGCCGTTCAGGAAGTCGTATTTTGTGGTGTCCATGGTGGTAATTTTTTGCAAAGATAGTTTTTTTTTGAATACGGCCCTTCGTCAGGCTCAGGGACCTTAACTTATGCAGGTCGTTGAGCTTGTCGAAATGTTTTACATTCAGCGTAGCTAAACGCCGTTTTTACATCAATGGTTCTTAAACCTCGGGTGAAATGTCGTCAACGTGTCGCGCAACAGTTCATCCGAAATGTGCGTGTAGATTTCCGTTGTGCTCACGCTGGAGTGTCCGAGCATCTGTTGCACTGCGAGCAGGTTGGCGCCGCCTTCCAAGAGATGGGTGGCAAAGCTGTGGCGGAAGGTATGGGGACTGATGGTCTTAGTAATGCCATTTTTTTCGGCGAGTTCTTTCACGATGAGGAAGACCATTTGACGGGTCAATCCTGTACCTCGGCTATTTAAGAATACAGTGTCGGTGAACTTGGGTTTGGGCGTGATGTGTAGCCGTGCGCCTTCGATGTATTGGTATAGGATTTTCAGGCTGCTATCGCCAATAGGCACAAGTCTCTCCTTGCTGCCTTTACCGAAGATACGCAAAAAGCCATCGCCTTTGTAAATATCGCTGATTTGCAGGTTCGTGAGTTCGGAAACACGAAGCCCGCAGCCATACAGCACCTCAATCATCGCCTTGTTACGGTGGCCGTTGGGCAGACTGAGGTCGATGCTGTCGATCATCTTCTGGATTTCCTCGTAACTCAATACTTCAGGCAGGTGGCGGCCCATCGATGGGGAGGGAATGAGTAGGGTGGGGTCAGTCTCAGTTAGGTTTTCTTGCGTGAGGTAACGCCAAAATGACTTCAGTCCAGAAAGGATTCTAGCTTGTGAGGTAGCACCGATGTTGAGGTCAAAGAGATAAGCGAAGAAGTTTTCGATGGTTTCTTGCTTGATGTCGTTAGCGGCAATTGAAACATTTTGGTTTTCAAGATATTGCAGAAATAAGTGGATATCATGACAATACGCCTCCACACTGTTGTCGGACAATGATAGTTCCAACCGAAGGTAGTCGGCAAAATGCTTGATGAGGTTGGGGCTGATATTGACTGGTCGGTTTTCCATTAGTTTGTTTGTGCAAAAATACAAAAAAAGCGGGACGCAAGACCAATGTCTCGCGTCCCGTGTCAATTCGTCTCGTGACTTATCAATCCAGCGTGTGGATGACGAGGCCCGAGCGCAGTTTAGGCTCAAACCAAGTGGTCTTGGGAGGCATGATGTTGCCTGTGTCGGCGATGTCGATGATCTGCTTCATGCTCACTGGATAGAGCGCGAAGGCGACCTTCATCTCACCGCTGTCCACACGACGCTTCAATTCGCCTAGTCCACGGATGCCGCCGACGAAGTCGATGCGCTTGTCGGTGCGGAGGTCCTTGATGCCTAAGATCTTGTCGAGGACAAGGTTGCTGAGGATGGTGACATCCAACACACCGATCGGGTCGCTGTCGTTGTAGGTGCCCGGTTTGGCAGTCAGCGAATACCACACGCCCTCGATGTACATCGAGAAGTTGTGCAGCTTGTTGGGCTTGTACTCGGTGGAGCACTCGCAGTGGCAGGGGAACTCGCAGTTGCACTTGCCGCCGTCCTTGGTGCAGTCGCACTTGCACTCGATGTCGAAACTCTCTTGCAGGGCCTTGAAGAAGTCCTTGGTGCTGAGACCGTTGAGGTCTTTCACGACGCGGTTGTAGTCAATGACGTTCAACTGGTTGTCGGGGAAGATGACGGTCATGAAGTAGTTGTACTCTTCCTTGCCGGTGTGGGCAGGATTCTTTTCCTTCTTCTCCTGGCCGACGAGGGCGGCAGCAGCGCTACGGTGGTGACCGTCAGCGATGTACATGGCCGGAACCTTGGTGGCGAAGAGCTCGACGAGTTCGGCGATGGTGGCTTTGTCGTCGATGACCCAGAAGCGGTGGCCGAAGCCATCTTCCTTGGCGATGAAGTCATAGATGGGCTTCTTGGCGGTGATGCCGGCCACGATCTCATCGATACGGGCGACGGCGGGGTAGGCGAAGAACACAGGCTCGACGTTGGCGTTGGTGAGGCGGACGTGCTTCATGCGGTCTTCCTCTTTGTCCTTACGGGTCAACTCGTGCTTCTTGATGATTTTGTTCACATAGTCCTCGCTATAGGCGCAGGCCACGATGCCATACTGCCAGTGGGCGTTGGCGTCGGTGGGGTTCATGCTCTGGGCATAGATGTAGAGCTTTT
Source organism: uncultured Bacteroidales bacterium (assembly GCA_905234765.1). The sequence goes on along the minus strand of CAJOIF010000030.1, from coordinate 35,260 downwards.
CCTCTTCGTCTTGCTTGATCCATCCGAAGTCTTTGAAGCTGTTGAAGTTTTCAACGACTTTCAGATAGGTCTCGAGGTCGCTGTCCTTGTGGCCTTCGGGCAGGTCGATTTCGGCCTTGGTCACGTGGAGCAGACTGTAGGGGTTGCCTTCACATTCCTTGCGGGCCTCTTCGGTGTTCAGCACGTCGTAGGGGCGGGAGGCCAATTTTTGGACGATGTCCACGCCGGGACGCCATCCTTTAAAGGGTTTGATAACTGACATATCGGTGTTGTTTTTGACTTCGGGGCTTCGAGACTTCGGGACTTCGGGTTTTAGCCCGTCTCGCAGTCCCGTAGTCTCGTAGTCTCGCGTCTATTTTTACTTGTTCACTTGGAAACGTTTGTTGCCAGTCTTGAAGAAATCAGCGATTTGGTTGGCAGCGGCCAGACCAGCGTTGATGTTGGCTTCCTCGGTCTGGGCACCCATCTTCTTGGGCGTAGCAAAGTAACGGCCTTCGAAGGCTTTGAACTCGGCGTCGGCATCCGGCATGATGTCGGTGATGTACTTGAGATCGGTGCGCTCGGCCATCAGCTTGAGCAGTTCGGGCTCATTGATGACTTCCTTGCGGGCGGTGTTCACGAGGATGCCGCCTTTGTGCATCTTGTTCACCACAGCGTAGTTGATGCTTTGCTTGGTCTCGGCAGTGGCCGGGATGTGCAGGCTCACCACATCGCAGGTCTCGAAGAGAGCGTCGCGGTTGGCGACGGCGTGAACGCCAGCCTCTTCAATCTTGTCGGCGGGGACGAATTCGTCGAAAGCATAGACTTCCATGCCAAAGCCCTTGGCAATGCGGGCGACGTTGCGACCCACGTTACCGAAGGCGAGGAGGCCGAGCTTTTTGCCCATCAGTTCAGTGCCGCTCTTGCCGTTGTAGAAGTTACGGACGGCGTAGACCAGCATACCCATGACGAGTTCGGCAACGGCGTTGCTGTTCTGGCCGGGAGTGTTCATGGCCACGATGCCTTTGGCGGTGCAAGCCTCGAGGTCGAGGTTGTCGTAACCGGCACCGGCGCGGACGACGATCTTCAGGTTGTTGGCGTGGTCGAGGACTTCCTTCGTGACCTTGTCGGAGCGGACGATCAGAGCGTCGGCGTCGGCAACGGCCTTGTAGAGGTCATTGACATCGGTATATTTTTCCAAAAGAGCCAGCTCGTAGCCGTTCTTTTCAACGACTTCGCGGATGCCGTCAACGGCAATCTTGGCGAAAGGCTTTTCAGTTGCAACTAATACTTTCATTTCGTTTCTCCTTATTATTTGTTCGCTTTCTCAAAGTTCTTGCATGCACTGGACGAGGGCTTCGACGGCCTCAATCGGGCAGGCGTTGTAGAGGCTGGCGCGGAAACCACCGACGCTGCGGTGACCCTTGATGCCGACCATGCCGCGCTCCTTGGCGAAGGCCATGAAGGCGTCTTGCTTGTCCTCGTAGCCGGGAGCCATGACGAAGCAGTGGTTCATGATGGAGCGGCTATCCTTCTCGGCGGTGCCGATGAACATGCTGTTGCGGTCGATTTCTTCGTACAGCATGGCGCTCTTCTTGACGTTAATCTTGTTCATGGCTTCGACGCCACCAATGGTTTCCTTCACCCACTTCAGGGTTTCGTACATCATGTAGATGTTGATGACCGGAGGCGTGTTGAACATCGAGATGTTCTTGGCTTCCTCAGCGGCATGGGTGCGGAAGTCGACCATCGTGGGCAGCGGGTTCATATAGGTACGATCGGTGATCTTGCCAAGGATGTCTTTCTTCACGATGTAGACGGTGACACCGGCAGGACCGACATTCTTCTGGGCACCGGCGTAGATAAGGCCGTACTTCTTCACGTCGACGGGACGGCTCATGATGTCGGAGCTCATGTCGGCCACCAGCATCACGTTGTTGATTTCGCTGGCGTCGAAGTCCTTGCGGATTTCGGTGCCGTAGATGGTGTTGTTCGTGGTGATGTGGAAGTAGTCGGCATCAGCGGGAACGGTCCAGCCCTTCGGGATGTAGGTGTAGGTCTTGTCTTCGCTGGAAGCGACGATGACGGTTTCACCGAACAGCTTGGCTTCCTTGGCGGCCTTCTTGGCCCAGACGCCAGTCTGCAGGTAAGCAGCCTTCTTGTTGAGCAGGTTGGCAGGGACATCCATGAAGCCCGTGCTGGCACCACCACCGAGGAAGAGGACTTCGTACTCAGCGGGGATGTTGAGGAGGTCGCGCCACAGTTGGCGGGTGTCGGCCATCAGTTTCTCCCAACCCGGGGTGCGGTGGGAAATCTCAGCGATACCGATACCGGTGTTGTCGAAGTCGTACAAAGCCTTGACGGTGTTTTCAATGGCTTGTTTGGGCAGGACGCAAGGACCTGCATTGAAATTAAAAGCTTGTTTCATTACAAATGTTGATTTAATGTTTTGATTTATAATTTGTTGATTAAGTTTAATGCGTTTATTTTGCTGCAAAGATAATAATTAAAACAATGTGCCAAACCTTTTTTGAAATATTTAGGTTTTTCTATGGATTAGTAAGGGTTTAGGGCTTTGTTTTAGGATATTTTGAATGGATGGTGGCCAAAGAAGAACCACTAATCACGCTTTCAAGCAACCAATAGGTACCACATAAACCCCATCAGCGCGTCGGTAGGCGTAATCGCCTATGCCTGTCAGCACCATCAAGAAAGAAGGGTTGGGCATTTTCGTTGTATCAATTTTTTTGCTGAGGTCGGTAAGTGTTTTCACACCTTCTTCAACAAGTTTGTCCCCGCCTAATTTGATTTCAATCAGGCCATAGTGTCCGTTTCGTAGATGCAACACGGCGTCACATTCTAGGCCTGTTTTGTCACGGTAATGATAAACCTTTCCATCCAAGGCATCGGCATACACGCGAAGGTCGCGCACGGCGAGAGTCTCGAAAAACAATCCCATCGTGTTCAAGTCGTTCAGCAAGTCGGAGGGGCCAAGACCCAATGCGGCAGTGGCTATCGAAGGGTCCACGAAATAGCGCGTTTCAGAAGTTCGGATGGCGGTTTTCGAGCGGAGATTGGGATTCCATGCAGCCATGTCCTCAATCACGAAAATCTTCTTGAGTGCATCGATGTAAGTGATGATGGTGTTGTCGCTAATCGAACTGTCTTCATTGGACCGCAGGTCTTGTTTGATGACGTCAATAGAAGTCTGAGCACCTTGATGACGAGCGTATGAGCGCAAGAGGAGCCGTGCTTTTTCGGGGTCACGCTTCACATTGTCTACACGTGAAATGTCGGCTTCGGTTACGGCATCGAAATAGTCAAAGGCCAAAGCCAAAGCGTCTCCCTTATCTTGTTTCGTGGTCGAACTTGGCCATCCGCCTCGGCATATCAGAAAAGCCAACTCGTTGATGGACAGATTGGCTATTCCCATTGGTTGGTTCTCAGGTTGCGAAAACAACCATTCGAGGCTGACGCTACCATTGGATTCGCCAGACTCGAACAACGACATGGGGCGCATTGTGAGTCGTGAAATTCTCCCCGTGCCGGTATGATTGATGTTGTCAGTGGAAGCCGGAACCGCTGAACCCGTAAGGATGAATTGCCCTTCCTCGCCGCGATGATCGACTTCAAATCGCACGGCATCCCAGATTTTCGGGGCTAATTGCCATTCGTCGATAAGTCGGGGCGTTTCGCCAACCAATAGCATACTGGTATTGACTTCTGCGGTTTGCAGATAGGCTTTTTGCTTGCTTGGGTCAGCCATATATAGAACACTTTTGGCGACTTGTTCGGAAGTGGTCGTCTTGCCGCACCATTTTGGGCCTTGCACCAGCACCGCTCCAATACGACGCAGTTTTTTCCGAAGCATTTCATCTGCGATTCGAGCTTTGTATTCGCTACCTTTCATGTCTTAAATGAGATTTTACGGCTGCAAAAATACGAAAAAAATAAACGATTGATAAATTTGGACGGTTTTTATTAGTGAATTTGGACGATTTTTATTGGTAAATTTGGACGGATTTCGTTGGTGAATTTGGCGGCAATCTTGATTTACATCATTCCATGCTTGATGTGTTGCTTGATAACTGTAGGTCGTATTTTGCAACACATCCGTTTCAAATATAACACAAATAAAGGTGACGGTTTGAGGTTTTCGGAAAAAACACTAATTTTGCAGCAGGAAATCTTCAAAAACACAATTATTATGCAAGGATTTTTGAAGGCCATAGCAGCCATGATACTAATGACAGCAATGTGTTTTGTCTCTGGATGTACGAAATCAGATGGCCCGAATAATGGGGAAAACAACAATGGAGAAAGCGGAGATAATAATCTAAATGGTCACGAGTATGTGGATCTAGGTCTGCCTAGTGGAACTTTGTGGGCGACCTGCAATATTGGCGCGACCACGCCCGAGGGTTATGGCGACTACTTCGCATGGGGCGAGACTACATCGAAGGATTACTACAACTGGAGCACCTACCAGTATAGTTACGACTGCTACAAATGGCTTACCAAATACTGTAATAACTCAAGCTGTGGCTACAATGGTTTTATCGACAACTTGACTGTGTTGCAGCCAAGTGATGATGCCGCCAAGGTCAATTGGGATGCGGGTTGGAGTACACCCACTAAGGAGCAATGGCAAGAGCTGTTTCTGAACACTACTCACAAATGGACAATCAGAAACGGTGTAAATGGACAACTGTTCTTTGCAAGTAACGGGCAGGAACTCTTTCTACCTGCTGCTGGAAGTCGTAGGGACGACAGTCTCGACGATGTAGAGAGCGATGGCAACTATTGGTCGAGTTCGCTTGACATTACCTCCCCTGCTGATGGATGGGGTTTCCGTTTCAACTCACGTGGGTGCATTATGGGTAATGATGGTGGTCGCGACCGTGGTCATTCTGTCCGACCGGTGCGTTCTGTGGTTAAGAATGGAAGTTTACACTGAGATCTATCACTTGAAAGAAGTATTCCAAAACGGTGGATTACGAGAGAAAGCAGTTATTCGAAAAATTCGAATGGTTCAAACGATTGGAAGGAGAACAAGTAATTTCGAAAGTAAAATGTTGATGGATAATAAGTTAGTTTATTGAACAAAAATTTTTCTCCAAAACGATTGCCATTCCAAGAAATTGTTGTACTTTTGCGCACTCAAAATTAAAGGAAAGAAAGCGATGAAAAAAGACATTCACCCCAAGAACTATCGTCTGGTTGTTTTCAAAGATATGTCAAACGATGCGACCTTCCTGTCGCGCTCGACCATCAACACCAAGGAGACCATCAAATGGGAAGACGGCAACGAATATCCTCTGGTGAAATTGGAAATCTCCAGTGCGTCACATCCCTTCTACACCGGCCGCCGGTCGTGTGGATAAGTTCAACAACAAGTACAAGAAGTTCTTCGAGAAGAAGGAAGCCAAGTAAGTTGGACGAAACCGAAAAAGGGAAGCTCTTGCAGTCGCGAGGGCTTTTTTTTTGCCTTGGCACTATTATTGTCGTATCTTTGCGCTACATATATAATAAGGTGTGAAACGGCGGCAGACTGACAATTTGTCGCCTAGAACAAAATCTGTTTTATGAGTTATAAAGTTGAACCCGAATTGTTTTCAGATATGATGGACTCGGAGTCCGAGTTTATCCCTGTGTTGACGATCGAGGGCCATCTCGGCCAAGATGAAGAGGTGCCGGAGGAACTGCCTATTTTGCCTCTCCGCAACTCCGTGCTCTATCCTGGTGTGGTCATCCCCATCACGGTGGGGCGCGACAAGTCCATACAGTTGGTGAAGGAATACAACCGCAAACGCAAGTCCATCGGTGTCATCGCACAGAAGGAGTCGAATGTGGAGGAGCCGACGCTGGAAGATTTATATAAGGTGGGCACCTCGGCGCAAATCCTTAAGACTTTTGAGATGCCTGACGGCAATGTCACTGTCATCATTCAGGGCAAACGCCGTTTTGAGGTGGTGGAGCCGACACAGGTTGAGCCATATCTCAAGGCCACGGTGATGCCATATGCAGCTTCGGAAGACATCCCCAATACCAGAAAATTCAACGCTTTGATACAGTCGGTCAAGGAGTTGGCCATTCAAGTCATCGCTCGCTCGCGTAACTTGTCGCAAGAGGCAGGCTTTGCTATCAAGAATATCGACGACCCTGTGTTTTTGCTGAACTTTGTGGCTAGCAATGTGGAAGCCGACATGCCTGTCAGACAAGGACTTTTGGAATCGCGCAACCTCAATCAGATGGCTTCTGACCTGTTGGCCGTGCTGACTGATGAGCAGCAGATGATTGAGTTGAAACAGCAAATTCAGAGCAAGGTGCGCGTCGATATGGACAAGCAGCAGCGCGAGTATTACCTCAACCAACAACTGAGGACCATCCAGGAAGAGTTGGGCGGCACGCCGAATGAGCAGGATGTGAAGGAATTGACGGACAAGGCCAAGAAAAAGAAATGGTCAAAGGAAGTGGCAGAGGTTTTCGAGAGGGAACTGAAGAAACTGGAGCGTACCCATCCGCAAGCGGCGGAATATGGTATTCAGTTGAACTATCTACAGTATCTAGTTGACCTGCCGTGGGAGGAATACACCAAGGACAACTTCGACCTGAAACGCGCCCAGCGCATCCTTGATGCCGACCATTTCGGCTTGGACAAGGTGAAAGATCGCATCGTGGAGCACTTGGCTGTGCTGAAGTTGCGCAAGGACATGAAAGCCCCGATTTTGTGTCTCGTCGGACCTCCTGGCGTGGGCAAGACTTCCTTAGGTAAGTCCATCGCACGTGCCCTGAATAGAAAATATGTCAGAATGTCATTGGGAGGCGTGCGCGACGAGTCAGAGTTGCGCGGCCACCGCAAGACCTATATTGGCGCTATGCCAGGCCGTATTATCCAGAACCTGCGCAAGGTGAAGTCAGGCAATCCTGTTTTTGTTCTCGACGAAATCGACAAGGTGAGCGGCAACAACATCAGTGGCGACCCGCAGGCCGCACTTTTGGAAATCCTTGACCCTGAGCAGAATAACGCCTTCTACGACAACTTCATCGAGTTGGACTACGATCTCTCGAAGATTCTCTTCATTGCTACGGCCAACAACCTCGCGACCATTCATCCCGCCTTGCGCGACCGTATGGAAATCATCGACTTGAGCGGCTACCTACGCGAGGAGAAATACGAAATTGCCAAGCGGCACCTTATCCCGAAGCAGATGAAGGAACACGGCCTCGACAGCAAACAAATCGCTTTCTCGAAAGACATCGTCATGCATATCATCGACGACTACACTCGCGAGGCGGGCGTGCGTAACTTGGAGCGTCGTATCGGCGACATGATGCGTTTCCGCGCCAAGCAGGTCGTCACCGAGGATGCCTTCGACAAGAAGATCACGATGGACGACATTCGGAAAGTGCTCGGCGTGCCGATGCACCACGACGAGGACGAGGTGAAGCACACCATGCCGGGCGTAGCCACAGGCTTGGCTTGGACGCAGGTGGGCGGCGAAATTCTGTCCATCGAGGTCAGTTTGAGCCGTGGCGGCGGACACCTCTCGTTGACGGGCAACCTCGGTGAGGTGATGAAGGAATCCGCCACCATTGCCTACGAGTTCATCAAGGCACACGCTTCGCAGCTTAACATCAACCCCGATGTGTTTGATGCTTGGAACGTGCATGTCCACATTCCTGAGGGTGCCACGCCTAAGGACGGCCCTTCGGCGGGTATCACGATGCTTTCTGCTTTAACCTCGGCCTTCACCCAACGCAAGGTGAAAGGTCAGCTGGCCATGACAGGTGAAATCACGCTACGTGGTAGGGTCTTGCCTGTGGGTGGCGTGAAAGAGAAGATCCTTGCCGCCAAGCGCAACGGCGTGACCGACCTCATCCTTTCCATTGACAACGAGCACGATATCAAGGACATCAAGGAGGATTACATCGATGGCCTGAACTTCCACTATGTGGAGAACATGATGGAGGTGCTTGATCTTGCCTTGGAGAAGGAACAGGACAAGAACGACCTCGACTACAACAAGTATTTGAACAACTTGCATCCTGAGGTGATTGGTTTCAAAGTGAAGAAGTGATGCGGAAGGTTTGGCTTGGATTGGTGGCTTTGGTTTTGCTGACCGCAGGATGCAGTCAGCGACAAGGAGATGATGAAGGTCTTGCCATCTTCAAGTACAATGAATCCGCTGGCATCCTTACCCTCGACCCGATTTATGCAAAAGATTTGCCGCACATCTGGGCTTGTAATCAGCTTTTCAACAGCCTTGTGGCCTTTGACGACCAGATGAACCTCGTTCCGATGGTGGCCAAGTCATGGGACATCAGCGTGGATGGACTACGCTACACCTTCCATTTGCGGAATGATGTGCAGTTCCACGAGGATGTGTGTTTCAACGAACCCCGTTTCGTGACGGCAGAAGATTTTGTTTATTCTTTCAATCGCGTGGTGGACAAGCAGTTGAACTCGCCTGGTATGTGGATTTTCTCATCCGTTAATCATGAGGACGGCAAATATGCTTTCACTGCCTTAGATGATACGACCTTCCAAATTGAATTATCGAAGCCGTTCCCACCGTTTTTGGGCATTTTATCCATGACCTACGCCTCGGTGGTACCGCACGAAGCTGTCGAATACTATGGAGATGACTTTCGTAGCCATCCAGTAGGAACGGGGCCGTTCAAGTTCCAGTACTGGAAGGAAAATGTGAAACTTGTCTTTCGCAAGAACCCTAACTATTTTGAGAGTGATGAGGCAGGGGAGAGCCTGCCCTATATTGACGCCGTTTCCATTAGTTTCCTTATTGACAAGCAGGTGGCGTTTTTGGAGTTTATCAAAGGCAAGTTCGACTTTATGTCAGGCATTGATGCTCGTTACAAGGATGAGCTGCTGACATACGACGGACAATTGCGTCAGAAATATGTGGACAAGATTGACCTCATCACAGAGCCTTATCTGAACACGGAATATTTCTCCTTCTTCATTGACTCGAACGACAGCCTCGGCCCTGACCGTTCACGTGCCTTGCGGCAAGCTGTCAGTCTTTGCATCGACCGCGAGAAGATGCTGCGCTATCTGCGTAATGGCGTCGGTGAGCCTGGCACGGGCGGTATGATTCCCGTAGGCTTGCCTGGGCACAGCAACACGATTGGCTATGGCTACGACTTAAAACGCGCACAGCGTTTGGTGGCGGAGAACCATTTGGAAGGCTATCTGTTGCAACTCTCCACCGTTGCTGACTATGCCGACATCGGTAAGTTCGTGCAGAGTCAGGTGGAACAAATCGGACTACAGTGCAAGATGGAGGTGATGCCGCCCGCCACGATGCGTAGCATGCGCTCCAACGGTAGTCTGCCGTTCTTCCGCTCTTCGTGGGTAGCTGACTATCCCGATGCGGAGAATTATCTGTCCTTGTTCACGACATCGAATTTCTGTCCTGTAGGACCGAATTACACCCATTATTCAAATCCTGATTTTGACAAGATTTATGAAAAAGCATTGCTCTGCAACGACCTACAGGAACGCGCCCGATATTACACCGAGATGGATAGTATAATGATGCAGGATGCTCCCGTGGTGGTGCTGTTCTATGACGAGGTACTTCGTTTCGTCAACAAACGTGTGAAGGATTTGGGTAGCAATCCAACCAATCTGTTGGATTTGCGACGGGTGAAGATGTGATAGGTTATTTCTTTTTGAATGTCAGTTCGTAACGGTCGTTCTCGCAGCCTTCTTCGTCATAGATGGCTTGTATTTGGAATACACCGATGGCATTGTTGTCTCTTCCTACCAGAATGATGTCGCCTACGGACAAGTCGCTTACGGAAGTGTACTTGTTTCCGGCCAGGTAAGAGTCTTGCAGGTACTTGATTGTGGCTGCTGGGAAGTTGAAGTCGTTGTATCTGACAAACTTAACAGAGGTGGCGCTTCTCCATTCGCGCGAAAGTTCATCGGGAACACTGTTTTGTGCCCGATAGTCGTAAATGTCGATAGAAGCTGAATCGGCGGTTTGCGAGATGATTGGCGTGACCCATTCAAGTGAGAGCCCGTTGGGCTTTTGAGATTGTTCTCCCGAATATAGAATGATGCCTTCAAAGGGCACGAGCAGGACATTGCCTTTCACGAAATAATGGACAGATTGGGTGAGTTGGTCTCCACCGGCAGTATAAACGGTGAAGCTCAGTTTGACGTCCATGTATTCACTGGTGGTGTAATATTTGGTGAAGTGGGCGTAGTCGTATTCGATTTCTTTCGTGTTTGAAAAAAGGGTGTCGAAGACTAGCTCTGTGCCGTTTTCCGAGTCGAAACTTGTGCATTCCAGTCGTGTAATTTGGTCGTCGGTCGAATAAGCATGGATATGGAAAAGGATATACATGCTGTGCGACACCTCATTGCCATATTCGTCGGCACGGGTAATGAACAGGTTGACAGGTGACGTCTTTTCCTTGCACGCACTGAAAAGCATGAGGACACCGAGGATGATTGGGAGAACTTTTTTCATGTCATAAAAAAGACAAGGATAATGCCTTTTTTGACATTATCCTTGTCTGCGTTTTTGTAATTATTTCTTGTATTTATAGGCTTTAATGACCATGGTTTTGGTCGAAAGCTTACCGAGGAACAGGTTGGTGATTTCGTTCGAATAGGAAACGGGGACGAAATAGTCGGCCTCAGGGAAATCCTTGATGACCTTGTCGGCGGCAAGCATGAGTTCGCCCTGCAACTTGATGTCAAGGTTACCGATCATTGCGGTAGCGGTATTGTTGCGGCGATCGAATATCACGTCGTTGACTTTGTCGATGCGTTTGATGGCACCGAAATAGGTGCGTGTGCTGACACTGATGGTGCTTTCGCCCAGATACTCAATGTCATCGAGGCTGATGTTCAGTCTGACTTCCGGAGTCATGGAGCCAGCAGGCGCTTTTCTTAAGGTCTGCATACTGCTACAGCTCGCGAAAGCGATCATGAACATAGGCAGTAAGAACAATAATACTTTTTTCATGATCAGTCAGATTTATTTGTTGTTGAAGTAGTAGGTGATGGTGAACCTGATGTCGGAACCCATGTAACGTGACTTGTTGCTGAGTTCGTCATATTGGAACTCGTCGAGACCACTGGTGTAGTAGGCCTGGATTTCGCCTTCATAGTCGGTAACCTCGTGGAACACCTTATCATTGGTTCTCATCATACCAGTCAGACCGTATTCGAAGCCGAGTGAAAGCGGGAGGTCGGCGACAAAGGCTTGGAGGCCGATGAAAGCGCCAACACCCATCACGAAGGAGCTGTACTTTTGATTGTCTTTCATTTCATACTGCTTCAAACTGTATTCTTCAGTCTCAGGGTTGAAGATCTCTTGATAGTAGTTGCTTTCATCCACTTGGTTCATGGCATCAACGCCAATGGGAAGGGTGGCACCAACGTAAACGTCAAGGACGTTTTTGGGTGAGAAGTGGTAGGCAAAACCAGGGCTGACGCGGAATCTGCGGGAACCATAGTGGTAGTTGCTGTACAACTCACGATTGCCGTAGTCTTCGCCGTACTCTTGCGTGTAGGTACCATCGGTCTTGGAGTTGTGGCCATTGTATTGAATGCCCATGCGGATTTCAGCGCGGTCACCAGCATAGTATTTCAGATTGATGAGCGGAAGGCCGAAAGCTTTCTCGGTCTGTGAGCCCATAGTCTCGACCAAGTCGATGATTTCGGAATAGCTCGGGCCAAAGTAGAGACCCCAATCACCAGCGCCAGGACGGTTGCCGGTAACGATTTTCGTTGAATAGGTTTGTCCTTGGCTTAACTGTGCTTGAGCCAAACCTACAAAGGCCATGCACAACGCCATCGTAATGAATAATCTTTTCATGATGATAGAATTAGTTAATTGTTAAAGTTGGTTTTACGCTGCAAAGATACAACTTTTTCTATTATCCAACCAAAAACAAAAAAAAGCACCCCAAAATGAGATGCTTTTTTGTTTCATAGAGACTTGGTCAAGTCTCCATGCATCCGTTCCATTTAGAAGTTGAAACGGAGGTTGAGCGCTGCCGACCAAGTGGAAACCTTGTTGGCGTATTTGCCCCATGTAGGATTCGTGAATTGGTAGGTGTAAGGATTCTCTTCAGAACCGTTGCCGTTGACTTGCAGGAGATCGCAAGTGTTGAGGCGCTGAATGTTACCCCAGCCTCTGTAGAAGAGGTTGCCAATGTTTCTTACATCAACTCCGAAAGCGATGGATTCTCCACCCTTGAATTTATAGGTTCTCTCGTATTTGACATTGAAGAGATGTCTCCAAGGAGCGATGGCACCGCCACGTTCGGCATACTGGCCGCGGTGTGAGCTGAGGTACTTGTCGTTGTTGATGAACTCTTCAAAAGCAGCCTTGTTTTCTTCGGCAGTTTGAATCAGGACACCCTTATTGTTGTACACATCATTGAAAGTCATATTGTTCATGTCTTCTTGTGTAGGAATGTACATCAAGCTGTGGGCACCTTGGTCACCATTCACGCTGTTTTGATAATCGCCTTCCTGGATATACATGGTGTAGCTGTAGCGGGAATAGCTATAGCTGCCCACAAAGCATTGGTTGAGACCTTCATAATAGAAGCCGATGTTTTCAGTGGTGTGTTGGCCGCTTGACCAGGTCCATCCAGCATTGACAAGGACTCTGTTAGGCGAGACATACGAACTGTAGCCCAGTTCATGAGCGTTGGAACCGTGAACACCAAACGTGTTAGTGGTGAAAGCAGAAGTAACTTGGTCGCCAATACCATCAATGACGTTTTTGCCTTCTGAATAGGTATAGGCAGCCATCAAGTTCAGGCCGCATTTGAAGTCCTTGCTCAACTGGCCAGTAACGCTGTAATAATAACCGTTGTTTTCGCTATTCGTTATATAATAAGGAGTGACGTATTTCCATTTATAGGAAGGTTGATTGGTATTGGTCAAAGAGTTGATAACTCCTTCATATGCCCAATGTGCTCTTGGCCCAGGTTCGCCAGGCAAAGTAATACTATCATCTTGAATCATGCCAAGTCTTGTGACGGCTATTGAAGTGATATCTTTGCTGTAGATGCCTTCCACCGTCGCCTTGATACCGCCAGGAAGCTGGGCATCAAAAGCCATGGAGCTCTTCCATGATTGAGGCATTCTGAGATCTTTGTCCATAATAGTGGTCTTTTGGGGAGCAGGGAGATCACCTGTTGTTAGCATTGCTGCATTGTTGGCAATAATGTCGTCAACATTGTTGTAGAAGGCAATGTTTTCGTTATATCCAATGTATTGGTTTTGCATCACATTGCTGTTGCCAACCGTCGACACGATCCAAACGAAGGGCAGACGACCTGTGTAGAGGCCCGAACCACCACGAAGGATGTACTTTCTTTCGCCAGTGAGGTCCCAATTGAAGCCCAAACGGGGTGAGAAGTTCACGCGGGCTTTCGGCATATCAGCTGTTGAGAGACCGCTCATGGTGTTGTCACCATCAGCAATGGCATGGTGGATTGTTGTCGTGCCAGTGGTGTCGGTGACGGTTTCATCCCAACCATTCAAGAACTCATTGTTGGTGTTGTAATCTGCGATGGAGGGATAATAGGGCAATTCCACACGAAGGCCAGCGGTGAGTTTGAATCTTTCGCTGAAGGTGATTTCATCTTGCAGATAAACGGATCCCTGCATGTAGTTGAACGAAGGATAAACCTGTTCATGGTTTTCGTTGTTTCCATAAGTGATAGCGAAAGCACGAGGTGCGGCATGGTTGACGAAATCATCCCATGAATTGTAGACATAGAAGCCTGCACCGCCTTGCATATAACCGTTCTTGGTGTTGTCGAACTCATACTGTAAACCTAAAGTGAAGTTGTTCTTGCCAACAAGCAGTGATACTTCGTCGGTCACAACAGCGGTGCGTACATCACGGAGGTTGCCATAGGTGAATGGGTCAACGCCGAATGAGGTGTAAACACCGGTAGTGGTGCTGTCAATGGGTTGGAGGATGTCAACCGTTGGGAACAGGTCGCCCACCCAGCTTCTGGGCTCGTTTTGGTGCGAATAAGTGGCACGCAACATATTGTTGCCACGGCCGCTCAGGAAACTAAGGTTCCATTCAGCGGCAACCGAAGAGAAGTTCTGCTCTTGGAAGTATCTCTGGCTTTCAAAATACATGGCGTAATCTGTCGTGCGACCATAGTCATCACGGTTGTAAGTGCTACCGCTAAGAGGATTGATGGACGAAGACGGGGCTGAAGAATACTTGTTCTTCACCAAGCTGTAACGGATGTTGAACTTGTTGTTCTTGTTGATGTTCCAGTCCAAACGAGCCAACACCTTGAAATCTGGAGTGCTGGATGAATAGTTTTGGTAACGGCCTGGGTCGTAGTTGTAAGTGTTCATCAAATAGTTTTTAATGGAGTCCATCATGGCAACCGTAGGACGGTTGGTCTGGCCGTGGTCTTTCGGGTTCCATTCGTCGCTGGTGCTTGCCACATGGGTCTGGCCAGGCTTGATGTCGGTTTGGTACTCGAAATTCACGAAATAGAACAATTTGTCTTTGACGATGGGACCACCGACTGAGAAACCGGCAGTGTTGTCTAATGATTTGTCAATGTTCAGTCTGTCAGGATAGTATCCCAGATCGTTCTTGTCGCCATATCTGTAACCCATGAGGGCGTCACTGCTGAAGTAGTCATAAACGCTGACGTGGAGATGGTTGGTACCGCTCTTGGTGACGGCGTTGATAGAACCACCCGTGAAGCCGCTGTGACGAACATCAAAAGGAGTGATGTTGACGGTCATGGCATCGATAGCATCCAAGGAAATGGGGCTGCCGTTGGCGGGAAGGTTGCCGCCGATACCGAAGGCGTTGTTGAAAGCAGCACCGTCAACGGTAACATATGACGAACGGTAGTTACCACCGCCGAGTGACAGTCCGTTGGAGTTGGTGACACCTTGGGGTGTGAGTGCCAGAATGTCATTCAGGTTGCGGTTGATGGTAGGCAGGGTAGCAATCTGCTCCGCGTTGATGGTCGTGGTGGCACCAGCGCGGTCGCTGTCCATACCGTTCGGGATGGCTTCGCCAGAGACGACGACGGCTTCCAGATCGACAGACTCTTCGCTCATGCGGACGTTCAAGACCTTGGTCTCGCCGAGAGAGGCGGTAACGCCCTCTTGGATGATGGGACGGAATCCAACCATGCGGAACTCAATCTTGTAAGGGCCGCCAGGACGGACGTTGAGCAAGCGGTAGGTGCCGTTCGCATCGGCCACAGAATAATACTGTGCGCCCGAAGGAGTGTGGGTAGCCACCACCGTTGCACCGGCAAGAGCCGACTTGTTAGTGTCGGTTACCTTACCTTGGATGTTCGACGTGGTCACTTGTGCCATCAAACTGATGGAGGCAATCATTGCCACGAAAAAGGTAAATAACTTTTTCATAATGAATAATTTAAGTTAATGATTAGGTTGATTGAATTATGCTTGTTTTCTGTTGTATATTTGTTCCCAAAAATCGTGCAAATATAGTCTTTTCCGCAATAATGCAGCGTTTTTCCGAAAAAAAACGCCTCCGTTCCATGGAAAAGAAGTCAACATTGGCCGTTAATAACTTGGTAACCTTTTGTCTGTTAGTTTTTTGGGATGAATGATAGTGTTGTTTTGACTTGTGTTCAACTTTATTTTATCGTTGTTTTATGCGGACGGTTACGTTTTTTTTCTTACCTTTGAAGCCGAAAACCAATACCTTTCTGTATCATGAAGAATTCAATCTCCGTTTTTATTCTAACCAGCATGTTTTCAGTGTTTTGCTCGTGCAATGAGGCCTCAGGCCCGCGTCAGGAGATGGAGAAGAAAGTGGGCGAGTTGGAGCGGGTGATTCAAGAGACTGATAGTTGTGACGAGTTGCAACTGATGAGCTTCAGCATTTTGGGATTAATGACCGATGTAGAAAACTTGCAACAGGATGGGAGCGTCAAAGAGAATGATCTTTCAGCCATGAATGACATGATTACCGGCCTTGAAGCGACCTTAAATGGCAAGATTACGGCGTTGGGCTGCAATCAAGCACCTGCCGACGGTGAGACCATTGACATTTTTGGCGGGGATGAAGATGAGGATTAGAACATGTATTGATACGGTGTTTTTTTGTAATTTTGCGGATTAAATGATTTTGCCATGGCATTCTTTTATCGACATAACCCGAAGAAATTTAACTACATACCTCGCTATTACGACCCTGACAAGGAGGCATGGGAACAGAAGAAGGCGGAAATGGGCTACGATGCCAAGTTGAGTCACGAGGCTCAGTTTCGGGCTCAGATGCGCCGCAGTTGGAGCGCGCCCAAAAATGAGGAGAGCAAAGAGGAACAACGTGCCAAACTCATCCGCCGCATTGTGCTGGGCGTGTTTGTCGCATTTATTTTTTATTTCATCTTCTGTACCCCGATGATGACCAATATCGTTCGTGGGCTAATGGGGAAATAAGATATGCTGGATGTTATCAAGCTTTTGCCCGACAGTGTGGCCAACCAAATTGCGGCCGGTGAGGTAATACAACGTCCCGCCTCCGCTGTTAAAGAACTGACGGAGAATGCTTTGGATGCTGGTGCCACCCAAATCGACTTGGTGGTTAAAGATGCGGGTAAAGCGCTCATTATGGTCGTTGACAATGGCTGTGGCATGTCGGAGACAGATGCGCGTTTGTGCTTCGAGCGTCATGCCACCTCCAAAATCAGCAAGGCGGAAGACCTGTTCAGCATTCGCACGATGGGCTTCCGTGGCGAGGCTTTAGCTAGCATCGCGGCCATCGCGCAGGTCGAATTGAAGACGCGCCGTCGTGAAGACGAGGTCGGTACACGCATCGTCAACGAGGGCTCTGTGGTGAAGGAGCAAAGTTTGATTCCCATGTCGGTGGGGACGACCTTTGCCGTCAAAAACCTGTTTTTCAATGTTCCAGCACGGCGCAATTTCCTTAAATCGACGCAAGCCGAGATGAGGCATATCGTGGAGGAGTTTACCCGTGTCACGCTGATGAATCCTGAAGTCGGTTTTACGTTCGTCAGTGACGGCAAAGAGCTCTATCATCTTTATCCAGGCACACTCAAACAGCGTGTTATGGGACTGTTCGGGAATGCTTATGAGGAGAAACTGCTTCCCGTCCATCAGGACTCGGAACGGGTACGCATCAACGGTTTTATCGTGAAGGCGGAATATGCCCGCAAGACTCGCGGCGAACAGTATTTCTTTGTCAACAAGCGCTTTATAAAACACGCCTATCTCCATCATGCCATCGAAAACGCTTTTATGGAAATGATTCCCAAGGATAGTTTTCCGGGTTATTTTCTTGATATAGAGGTCGACCCGTCTGACATTGATGTCAATATCCATCCTACGAAGACGGAGGTTAACTTTCTGGATGTCAAATTGGTATATGCCATCCTTCATGCAGCGGTGCGCAAGGCCATCGGCCAGCACAACCTTTCGCCGATGATTGACTTCGAGGAATCTGCCGACCTCAACCGCGACTTCAGCGAGGCAGCACAAGCATCGCGACCTGTCGTTTTTCCCGACATTCCCCTCGATCCGAATTACAATCCTTTCTTTCAGAAAACAGGAGGCTCACGGGCGGGAAATGTTTGTTACAGTCCTCAAACGCACAAGCAAACCCCTTCTGACGATTGGCGTTTGCTCTATGGAGAGCGGACTGATATTAATAAAGGTGAAGAACCCGATGTGGAGTTTGGAACCGAAAAGCAATCCAATAGCAAGTATCTGCAAGTCAACCAGTCGTTTATCCTTACTACAGTGAAGTCGGGACTGTTGCTCATTGACCAGCATTTGGCGCACACCCGCATCTTGTTTGAAAAATACCTCAAGGAGATGGAAAACCATAACGGTGCTTCACAACAGGAGCTTTTCCCACAGGCTTTTTCGGTTCATCCTAACGATGCTTCCTTGCTGAAGGAGTTGTTGCCCGAGTTGGAAAACTTGGGTTTCGTGCTCGAACAAGCCAATCCGACTACCTTTATGATTAATGGAACGCCTTCCGACTCGGCAGGACATGATGCGGTGGAACTTTTGGAGCAGATTTTGGACAATTACAAAATAAACCGCACCGATTTGCAGTTGGATAGGAAACTGAATCTCGCCAAGACTATGGCATCACAAATTGCCGTCAAGCCTGCGACTAAATTAACTGAGACAGAGATGCAAAACCTTGTTGACCAATTGTTTGCCTGCAATGTGGCTGAGATTGCTCCCAATGGGAAAAAGATATATGTTATTGTCACCGTAGAGGAGCTTTTGACAAAATTCAACTAAAATCTTGAGATACGAAGTATTCAACGAAGTTAAATTTGAAATTAAAATATGAACGAACAATATAGCCCTACTGGATTCAAACTGCTGCCAACGGTTGTTAAGAACTTATTGATTATCAATGTGCTTATGTTTTTGGCCACCATTACGTTGGAGCGCTTCAATATCGATCTGACAGACATCCTCGGTTTACACTTTTTCAAAGCTTCGGACTTTAGAATTTACCAGTTCATCACTTACATGTTCATGCATGCCAACTTTGGACATTTGTTTTTCAATATGTTCGCGCTGTGGATGTTTGGCAATACGTTGGAGAACATGTGGGGCTCGCAGCGTTTCCTGTTGTTCTATATGGTCTGCGGCATCGGTGCGGGTTTGTGTCAGGAATTGGTACAATACATTCAGTATACGACCACTTTGGCTGAATACGCCACGGTGAATACAGGAAGTCAGATTATTCCCATGTCATCCTACCTCAACATGATGAACACGGTAGGTGCTTCGGGAGCCATTTATGGCTTGCTTTTGGCTTTCGGCATGATGTTCCCTAATTCGATGATTTACTTCTATTTCCTAATCCCTATCAAAGCGAAATGGTTTGTCATCGGTTACGCTGTCCTTGAGCTTTTGCTCGGCTTCTTTGATGGCGGGAACGTGGCGCATTTCGCCCATCTCGGTGGCATGTTGTTTGGCCTTCTGCTGATTTTGTATTGGAAGAAGCATGGCGTTCATGGGCCTAATTTCAATTTCAAGGCTTGGTTTCAGAAATGGAAACAGGATCGGAAGGTAAAATACACGCCTTATGAAGAAATTAAGGACGAAGTACCTCGGGACGATGGCGATTATAACCGTCAACGTGCTGAAAAAGAGCGTGATGTGGATGCCATTTTGGATAAGATAGCCAAAAGCGGATATGAGAGTCTGACCGACGAAGAGAAGGAGTTTTTGTTCAAAAACAGCAAATGACATGGTAAGGAAAGGAAGAGGCTTTTTCGGCAAGGTGATGGTTTTACTATTGGCGGTTTTGGCTGCCATTGGATTAATCGCCATGACATTGAGCGTCTTATGTCCTTATGTCAACCCGAATCATTTTGTGTGGTTGGCCTTTTTTGGTTTGGCTTTTTGGGAGATTTTTATTTTCAATGTGTTGATTTTCATATTATTGCTTTCTATGTGGTCGCGCAAGGTGTGGATTGCAGTGTTGGCTTTGGCGGTCGCGATTCCGGGTATCAGGAAGTCGTATTCTTTCGGGTCCAGGGCGTTGATGGAAGACGGTTTTAGGGTGATGAGTTATAATGTGCACAATTTTGACCATATTGATAGCAAGGTTGATCAAGAGGCCTTTGCCAATCAGGTTGTTAACATAGTGCGTGAGCAGTCGCCCGATGTGCTGTGTTGTCAGGAATTTTCAGCCTTCAAGAAAGGTATGACACGACCGCAATGCATCGAGGAGTTTGCGAAGAATTGTGGTTTTTCATATGTTTATTACAATCTGAAGCGCAATTATGGTGGGAATGTGATCTTTTCCAAGTATCCCGTCGAAAAGGTTACGGAAGAATCGGGTTTTGGACAGGAAAACACCTATGGTGTGATGGTTTCAGTGGATGCGGGCCGAAAAGGCACGTTCTATCTGGCCAATGTGCATCTGCTTTCTTATATGATTACAGATAATGAAATTAATGGGTTGGTGAGACCGTCCGAGTTGCATGATTCGTTGGATGTTCTTGGGATGACGGTGGCTCGGAAATTAAAGTATGCCTATGTGAAACGTGCCGAAGAGATCGGAACAGTACTTCAAGCCATGCCGTTTGTCAATGGACCTGTCATCGTGTGCGGCGACTTCAACGAAACGCCGATGTCTTATGTCTATCGCCAGATGCAGAAAGCGGGCTTCATTGATACTTTTACGAAAGTGGGTCATGGCATCAAACCGACTTACGCAGGACGCCTACCTTTGCTCCGTATTGATTATATATGGGCCAATGACAAGGTGCGTCCGCTGTATTTCGAACGTAAGCACTTTAAGGCTTCCGACCATTATCCGATTCTGCTCGATTTCGCAATTAACTGAACAACTGAAAACTAATAACTAACAACTGAATAAAATGACACTGATTAAATCCATTTCCGGCATTCGTGGCACCATTGGTGGTCAGCCGGGCGACAACTTGACTCCCATTGACATGGTGAAATTCACCGCCGCTTTCGTCAAATTCGTTCAACACCGTGGTGTGAAACGTCCAAGAATCGTGGTGGGGCGCGATGCCCGCCTCTCGGGATTCCTTGTGAATCAGGTGGTTTGCGGTACGCTGCAAGCTATGGGTGCCGATGTACTCGACATCGGTTTGAGTACTACGCCTACAACTGAAATCGCCGTGACAGGACTGAAAGCCGACGCGGGTATCATCCTTACTGCCAGTCACAACCCTGCACAATGGAATGCCTTGAAGCTCCTCAACGAAAAGGGCGAGTTCATTTCTGCCGCTGAAGGCGCTTGGCTGCTCGATGTGGCCGCCAAGGACGACTTCGATTTCGTCCCAATTGAGGAAATCGGTAGTTATCAGCAAATTGACGGCTGGATGGACAAGCACGTGGAAATGGTCTGCAAACTGCCGTTGGTGAATAAAGAAGTGATTGCCAAGGCCAACTTCAAGGTGGCTGTGGATGCGGTCAATTCGACGGGTGGCATCGCCATTCCGAAGATGCTTCGCGCTCTTGGTGTAAAAGAGGTGTTGGAACTCAACTGCGAACCTACTGGCAAGTTCGCTCACACGCCCGAGCCGTTGGCACAAAATCTTACCGATATCTGTCGCTACGTCAAGGAACAAGGCTGTGACTTCGGCGTAGTTGTCGACCCGGATGTGGACCGTCTCGTTTTCGTTAAGGAAGACGGCGAGTTGTTTGGCGAGGAATATACTCTGGTTTCGGTCGCCGACTTCATCTTGAAGCATACGCCTGGCCCGACGGTGAGCAACCTTTCTTCGACGCGTGCTCTGCGCGATGTGACGCGCAAGCATGGCCAGCAATACTTTGCCGCTGCCGTGGGCGAAGTGAACGTGGTGGAGAAGATGAAGGAAGTGGGTGCCGTCATCGGCGGTGAAGGCAATGGCGGTGTTATCTATCCTGAGTTGCACTATGGCCGCGATGCACTTGTCGGTACAGCTTTGTTCCTGACCCAGTTGGCCGAGAAGAAGGTGAAATGCTCCGAGCTGAAGAAGGAATATCCCACTTATTTCATGTCGAAGAACAAGATCCAACTCACACCTACAACCGACGTGGATGGCATCTTGGCCAAGTTTGCTGAAAAGTTCAAAAACGAGCAAGTGACTACCATCGACGGCGTGAAGATTGACTTCGAGGAAGGCTGGGTACATTTGCGCAAGTCGAACACCGAGCCCATCATCCGCATCTACTCCGAAGGCAAGACCGAAGCCGAAGCCGAGCGCTTCGCTGAGATGATTCTTGCTGAGGCGAAGAAGATGGTGTGATGTTTATGGCTCTGTGAGCATGTGAAGGCGAAGCATCGGGTTGACTGGTGCTTCGCTTTCTATATTCAGTTGTGCCATTTTCAATCCGAAGCTTACAGCCTCTTCACCAACACGTCCAGTGGCATGGGCGTGAACCACTCCTGCCAAAAACGCATCTCCGGCGCCAGTTACGTTGACGACATTGGCTTCTAGGGAAGGGAAATGACGGGTTTCCCCTTTGAAACAGTGAATCACGCCATCTTCGCCAAGTGTGAGGTAGACGTTCTCAATGCCTTTGCTGTTCAAGTATTTGGCAGCTTCTTCGGGTTCTGAAATGCTTGTCAAAGCATGAGCCTCGGCAAGGTTGCACTTCAAGGCGAAAAACGATTTCTTCCATGATTGTTTCAAGGCTTCGGAAAGTAGCAAGGCTCTCTTGGGCGAAACGGTGTCGATATATAGCGGCATAAGGCAGTGGTCAATGAGGAAGGCGAGAACCTCTGCACTCAAAAGGGTGTCGGCAACGACCAAATCAGAGCGGTTGATATCTTGCATCTTTGCTTTAAGCCAATCCAAATCCATGTGCTCATTCAGTTTGGTGTCGGAAACGGCAGTTTGCATGTTGCCGAATCGGTTGTTGAAACTGAGAAAGATAGGACTTTGGGCATTCTCGTGTTGAGTTGATAGTGAAAGATCCATTCCGATCTGCTTGCAGTTGTCTATGAGGCGCGTAGCGAAGTCATCGTCGCCGAAGACCGTCATCAGCTTGACCTCGTGACCCAATAGGCAGAGGTCGTGCGCGATGTTGCGGGCCACACCTCCATGATAGAAACGGATGTCACCAGGTGTGCAACCGCCTTGGATGTCCGTGCCGTGCCGTACAACCGCAATGTCGATATTGGTTTCTCCTATGACCGTGATGCTCATTTTGTTTCAAATTACGGTCAAAAATAGGAAACTTTCGCGATTTTTTTGAACTTACGTATTATTTTTGTTTCTTTGTCGTATCAAATCAAGGGGTTATGGGACAAAACAAGAAAAAGAGACGCCGCAACTATAAGTACCACGCCATTACGTTCAAGCTTTCCGACGGTCAATATCGCTCGCTGCGCAATTATTGCAAGGCGCGTAAAACCACGCCCATTAAGTTGATTAAGAGGAATATAGAACGTTTTATTAACAATTACGAGTACGAAATCCCGAAGGATTTGTACCTGACCGAGAACCAATTGGATTTGTTTGAATTGTAATCATTTTTGGTTGAACGGCACGCGGTTTTGTATCGACCTTCCCAGCGTCACCTCGTCGACAAATTCCAAGGCATCGCCCACGGCTATACCCTTTGAAATCACCGAAATTTTGCCCTCAAAATCCTTCAACTGTCTGAAGATGTAGAAATTGGTCGTATCTCCCTCAATGGTGGCGGGCAGGGCCAGAATGATTTCCTTAATGTCTTCTTTCTGTGTGCGTTGTATGAGTTCAGCAATTTTCAGGTCGTTGGGCGAGATGCCTTCGATGGGGCTGATGACGCCGCCTAATACATGGTACAGCCCGTTGAACGAGGCCGTCCGCTCGATGGCTAACACGTCGCGCATGTCGGACACCACACAAAGCGTGTTTTCGTCACGACGAGGGTTGCTGCAGATGGAACAAACTTTTGTGTCGCTGATGTTATAACACCGCTCGCACAGCATAATGTTGTGCTTCATTTTTAGCAGTGAATCAGCGAGTTGCTCGGTTTCCATGGTATCTTCGTTGAGCAGATGCAAGGCAAGGCGCAAGGCGGTTTTCTTGCCGATGCCTGGCAATTTGGAGAGCGACTCCACAGCGTTTTCCAATAATATGGAGGAGTATTCGGCCATACAATATCGGCTGCAAATTTACGTTTTTTCCTAAATTTGCAGTCAAAATCAACCATCATGAAGAGATTCCTTTTTCTTGCTTTGGTCGCGCTGATATCGCTACCATCTGTGTGTCAGGATATTAATCGAACTGATTCAAAAGGACGCCGTCAAGGGACGTGGGCGGATTTTTACCCAAATGGTCAGAAACGCTATGAAGGACAGTTCAAAAACGACAAGTGCAAAGGTACGTTTCGCTACTATGACGAGCAAGGCAACCTGCAGGCTACTAATGAGTTCGACAAGTCGGGCACGAAATGTCTGAACAAGACCTACGCCTCCAACGGTCGTGTGGTGGCTACGGGGTACTACGTTAATCAAAAGAAGGAAGGCGAGTGGAGGTATTTCGATAAGAATTCGGGTCAACTGCTGCTTTTGGAAGACAATAAAGACGGAAAAGTGCACGGTTGGTCTAGACTTTACAACCCGAACAACGGCAAACTTGCCGAAGAGACGCAATATGTTGAAGGTCAGCCGGAAGGTTTGTGCCATAAGTTTTCTGATACAGGCGTTTTGCAGATGGAATGTCAGTACCATCAAGGGCAACTGGACGGTCCATGTAAAACCTATTACCCCAATACCGCCTTGAAAGAGGAGGGGCAATATGTAAAAGGAAAGAAATCAGGTACTTGGAAGACTTATAACGAAGACGGCGACCTTTTGGTTACTGAGGTGTTCGACTGAAGGTCATTTGCATCTGCGTAGGTAGTCGTCTAGATTGGGTCGGCCGTATTTTTCAGCCAGTTTATAGTATTTGCAAGCTTCATCCTCATTGTTGAGGATATAGTAGACTTTTCCGATGTTGAAGTAAGCATCGGCATAGTCGGGTTTCAACTCTGTGGCTTTTCCGAAATCGTCAATGGCGTCTCGGTATTTCTTCTCGTTGATTTTTGCACAGCCTCTCAGATAATAAGCTTCGTAGTTGCTTTTGTCGTACTTGATGGCTTTGTCAAAAGAGGCTTCTGCTTCCTTAAACTTGCCGTAGGTCATCATCAACTTACTGCCTTCGTCCATATAGATACGTGATTTGGCTGGGTCTTGGCAGGCTGTCAGTCCAGCAAAGAGGAGTATGGTCAACAGATAATTCAGTTTTTTCATTGTTTTACTTTTCAATTTGTTTGACGATACGGGTGACGGTGTCGATGAGTTCCTGCAACTTGGCCTCGCTCTTGGCCTCGCAGAGGAAGCGGAGATAGGGCTCGGTGTTAGAGGGACGTATGTTAAGCCACCAGTCGGGGTAATCCAAACGGTAGCCGTCGAAGTCGAGGAAACGCTCGGGTTTCTCGATGGCGCAGAAATGGTCACGAACGGCATCCATGGCTTCTTGCTTGCGCTCGATCTTGAAGTTGATTTCGCCTGAGTTGCTGTAAGGCGTGATCTCGTCGATGATTTGGCTCAAGGTCTGGCCTGCTTTCTTGCGCTCGGCCAACAGCCGAAGCACGATGGAGGCAGCTAAAAGTGCGGAGTCGGAATAGTAGAAGTCACGGAAATAGTAGTGTCCGGCCAACTCGCCGCCATAGCAGCCGTCTAACTCGCGGAGTTTCAGCGCGGCGTAGGCTCTACCCACGCGCCATGTCTCTACTTTGGCGTGGTAGCGGTTGAGGTATTCCTGGATGGCGCGGGAACTGCGGATGTCTTGCAGCACAATGCCTTTCTGCTTCTGTTCGCCGATGAAGAAATCGCCTAGGAAAGCGATGATGAGGTCGGGGCTGATGAAGCGTCCTTTCTCATCGATGAAGGTGATGCGGTCGGCATCGCCGTCAAAGAGCAGGCCGATGTCGCATTTCTCTTTCTTCACCAAAGCCTTGATTTGTTCTTGCGCGTTGGCTTCCAAGGGATTGGGCTCATGGTTGGGGAAGTTGCCGTCAAGGGTGTCATTGATGTAATGTGCTTTGCCGATGAGTTCGTGAGCAAAGAGCGACGACATGCCGTTGCTGCAGTCCACGGCGATGTTGAGGTTGCTCAAGTCGCCGACAAACTGCTTCTGAAAAGCGAGATAATCAGCATAGACATTCCGCTCACGGATTTGGCCTTTTTTCTCGCAAGGCGTTGTGGGGACATCGCTTTCCACTAAGGCTTCCAAACGGTTCAAGCCAGTGTCGTAGCCTACGGGGAGGGCGTTGTCGGCGGAGATCTTTAGTCCGTTATGGTTTTTGGGGTTGTGTGAAGCAGTGATTTGCACCGAGGCTTTGTAACCGTATTTGGCAGTAGACCAATACACTAATGGTGTGGTGGCGAGTCCAATGCTGTCAACGTTTTTGCCACGGTCGGTAAGGCCGCTGGTGAGGGCGTCAAACATGGTATCGGACGAAAGTCTCATGTCACGGCCCACGAGGAAGGTGTCGGCCTCGAGGATGTCAGGCAGGAAGTACCCGATGCGGTAGGCGATGTCGGCGTTGAGGTCAGTGCCCCATTCGCCACGGATGTCGTATGCTTTGAATGCTTTCATGGTATCAGTTGTTTAGTTGTTCAGTTGTTCAGTTATTCAGTTGTTTAGTTGTTCAGTTGACGCTTTGCGTCATTGCGAGGAGGAATGACGAAGCAATCTAGGCCATAAGTATTCTATTTCATTATACCTCTTTGGTTCAATGCCTGTTGGTATTTAGCTGCGTTGCGATTGTGTTCGGTCAGGGTTTTGGCGAAGTTGTGGTAGCCGGAGAAATCCTCTTTGGCGCAGAAGTAGAAATAATGGTGGTCTTCGGCGTTGAGGACGGCTTTGACGGCGGCGACGGACGGAATGCAGATGGGCCCAGGCGGTAAGCCTGGGTATTTGTATGTGTTGTACGGCGACTCGATTTGCTTGTGGTATTCGAGCACGCGGCGGAGGGTGTAGTCGTTCCAAGCAAAGATGAGGGTGGGGTCGGCTTGAAGCAACCAGTTGTTTTTCAGCCTATTGAGATAAACGCCCGCCACGCGTGGCATTTCATCGCTCATGTTGGTCTCTTTGTTCACGATGGAAGCCAAGGTGCTGACTTGAATGGGAGAGAGGCCTTTAGAAGAAGCTTGTTGACGGCGTTCTTCGTTCCAGAATTTGTTGTACTCTTGGAACATGCGGTTGACGAATCCCTCTGCATCGGTGTTCCAGTAAAATTCATAGGTGTCGGGAAGGAAAAGAGCGGGAATAGTTCGGTTGTTGAAGCCTAATTGTCCGATATAGTCTTGGTTGTGAAGCAGGTTGGAGATGGAGGTGGAGTCGGCCTCAAGCTGTTTTCCGATGCGCCCTGCCAATTGATCAATGTCACGGAGGTTGTTGAAGGTCACGTTGACAGGACTTTGCAAGCCGCCGCGCAGCATATTGACCAAACGGTTGTTGTTGATGCCGTTGCCGATGACGTAACGGCCAGGATGGATGTTGTCAGGATAGTCTTTCTTCTTAGCTACCCACTTGAAACTCTTCAGGTTGACGAGGATGTCGGCTTCTGACAAAATGGCTGTCACATCGTCGAAAGTGCTGCCCGTAGGGATGTAGATGACTGCTTCCTTGCCGTCGGGCGTGGCCACGTTGGGCGACATCACCGTGCGGAACGCCCAATAACCGAAGGTCAAGGCAAAGATAATGAGAATGGAGAGAACCAAAATGATGGTCAGTTTGGCCTTTCTTCCTTTTTTCTTGGATGTTTTCTTTTTCTCTTTTGGGAGTTTTGTTTCTATTTTGACCATTTTGTTTGTTGATTTTCAAAAGTTTGTAAATTTCTGATACTCCAGCTCGTCGACAAATCCATCTTTCGTCTTGATCCAATCTTTTTTGCGTCCGCATAGTACAAATCCTTGGCTTTCAAACAGTTTTTGACTCTCTATGTTGGTCTCGTCAATGGAGCAATACACTTGATGGAGCATTATGTCTTCAAAAAGATAGTGCAAACAAAGCGAAAGAGCTCGTGTGGCATGGCCTTGGTTTCGATGGGCTTCATCGATGAGGATGCCGACCTTAGCCCGCTCGTTGAGGGCATCGTAGTCATAAATGTCGATGCAGCCAATGGATTCTTTTGTGCCGTATAGGTCAATCATTAGCCGGAGTTGTTTCTGCGAAGTTAAGTCGTTGTTGTTCAGTAGGAATTGCTCGATGTGGAACAAGGTGTATGGTGCAATCGTACCGCTGACACGCCATACCGTCCGGTCGTTTTCCCAGCGGTAGATGAGTTGAGCGTCTTCAGGTTCGGCGCATCGGAGCGATAGGGTGCTGTCATTGATGAACATGGTCGTAAAAGCGTATTGTCTTCGTGTAGAATGGCACATAATTTGATGACTTCACTACCCGAATTTTCCGACAAAAATACACTTTTTGGTGCAATAAAGGTTGAAAAATCGCATTAATGAGACGATAAAGAATGAAAGAAACCCCTAAAATTGAGATAAGATGAGAAAAGTGAGTGTGATTTTGATGCTCGCCCTGATGATGATGGCGGCATCTTGTGGTAATCAGGTTCAACAGAACCAAAACGAATCCAAAGACAATGAACAGCAACCTGTATCGGAAATTGAGCAGGTACAGCAACCCTTAGTGCATCGGGCTGCATTTATGCCTGGGCAGAATACCCCTGATTTTGTCGATGCTGCTGAAAACAGTGTCAATGCAGTTGTGCACATTATGACCAAAGTCGTGCGACAAAGCAATACGTACGAAGACTTTTTCGGTGCCCTGCTTGGACAGTTGTATGGCTATCCGGGACAGATACGCAATAACACCCAAGTGGCTTACGGTTCAGGTGTGGTGCTGACCCCCGACGGTTATATCGTCACCAACAACCACGTCGTAGAAGGTGCTGACGAGGTGGAGGTCACCTTTAATAATAAGGTGAAGAAGACCGCCACCATTATAGGAACTGATCCGACTACTGACTTGGCTTTAATCAAGGTGGAAGCCAGTGACTTGGACTACCTCATCTTTGGTGACTCCGACCAAGTGCGTATCGGTGAGTGGGTGTTGGCTGTAGGTAATCCTTTCAATCTAACCTCTACCGTTACAGCAGGCATTGTCAGTGCCAAGGCCCGCGATTTAAGCATTTTGGGCGAAGGCACCTCTGTAGAGTCATTCATTCAGACCGATGCCGCCGTCAATCCTGGCAATAGTGGAGGCGCTTTGGTCAACACAAAAGGCGAACTGATTGGCATCAACGCAGCCATTGCTTCGCATACGGGTTCTTACGAAGGATATTCCTTTGCTATCCCGTCCAACATTGTGCGTAAGGTGGTCGATGACTTGCTGCTCTATGGTCAAACACAACGCGGCTATCTTGGTATCAAGATTTCTGAATTGACGGCAGAACTGGCCCAACAGAAAGGTTTGCAGAATGTGGAAGGCGTGTACGTGGCCGAAGTCACTGAGGGTGGCGCGGCCCAACAAGCGGGCTTGAAAGACGGCGATGTCATTACGGCTATCAACGGGAAAAAGGTGAACACCAAGACCCAATTGATGGAGACTGTCCGTCAATATCGTCCAGGCGATCAAGTGGATGTAGATGTGAAACGTCGGGCCTTCCATTACAAGTACACCGTGACCTTGCTTAACGAAGCGGGGAATGTGGACGTGGTAAAGAAGGGCGATGCGTTCTACAATTCCGAATTTGGCTTGGTCATGAAACCCGTCGGCCAAGAAGATAAAGCCCATTATAACATTAAAGGCGGCTTAAAGATTGTGGAGGTCCGCCAAGGCCGTTTCATGAACTCAGGTATCGGCGAAAATGCTGTCATCACAAAGGTAAACGGCTTGCCGGTAAATGACCAGGCTGACCTCGAAAATGCTTTGAAGGGTACCCGAGGCCGTCGCACGAGTTTGGAGATTGTCTTCCCCAATGGCATGGTGGGCAGTTTCTTTTATAATTGACCTCATCAATTAATGAAAAATTTCTGAAAGTCAAATACTTCGGTACGGTTTTTGATGTTATTTTACCTTAGCGATTTGAGGGAAATCGGAAATGGTTTCCCTCAAAATGCGGGGTTATGCAAAAAAATCAAGTGGGAAAGATGTGTGTAGTAAGATAATGAATATGAAACAATTAAACAATTAAGGATTAAGAAAAAATGAGACAACTTAAAATTTCAAAACAAATCACTGACCGTGGCTCGGGTCTTGACCGTTACTTGGCTGATATCGCTAAGGAGGATTTGTTGACCGCTGAGGAGGAGGTGGAACTGGCGCAGCGTATCAAGGCAGGCGATCAGGTGGCACTCGACAAGTTGGTGCGTTCCAACCTGCGTTTTGTGGTGTCGGTGGCCAAACAGTATCAGAATCAGGGCCTGAGCCTGCAAGATTTGATTAACGAAGGTAATGTGGGTTTGGTGAAGGCCGCCCAACGTTTCGACGAGACGCGTGGCTTCAAGTTCATTTCGTATGCGGTGTGGTGGATTCGCCAAAGCATCCTTCAGGCTGTGGCGGAGCAAGCTCGTATCATCCGTTTGCCTATGAACCAAGTGGGAGCTCTGGCCAAGGTGAAGAAAACTGCAGCTTTGCTTGAGCAGGAATTGCAACGCCGTCCCACGATGAAGGAGATTGCTGATAGCGTTGACTTGTCGGAAGATAAGGTGGAACAATTGTTGGGCCTTAGTACGCGTGCCATGTCGATGGACGCTCCAATTGATGAACAAAATGATGACGCTAATTTCCTTGATGTGTTCGTTCAGGAGGACCAACTCCAGACCGATGCCGCTGTTGAACAGGAGTCGACAAGCAAAGCGATTGCCCATTCATTGGACATGCTGTCGGAAAAGGAACGCACTATCCTTTGCCTGTACTTTGGCCTAGGAACGCCGCGCGAGTATTCTTTGGAAGAGATTGCCATGAAGCTTGATCTCTCACGCGAAAGGACCCGCCAGATTCGCGACCGTGCCTTGAAACGACTGCGGAGCGAGCCTAACTCACCCCTGTTGCAAATGTACATGAATCAGTGAAGAATTTTGAGGGATTTCCGAAAGGTTGTCCCTCTTTTTTTTATCTTTGCAGCGTAATCCTTAAAAAATTAGAACTATGAGCAAATTTGAACTTATTAGACTGCCTTACGAGGCAAAT
This sequence comes from uncultured Bacteroidales bacterium, assembly GCA_905234765.1. The sequence continues at coordinate 4,609 of CAJOIF010000030.1, read as the reverse complement.
GCACTTGAACCTATTATTAGCAAGGAAACCCTTGGTTTCCATCATGGCAAACACCTGCAAGGTTACGTCAACAACCTTAATGCTGCCATCCAAGGCACCGAATTCGAGAAGATGGAGCTTGAGGAGATTGTTGTCAAGTCGGAAGGTGGAATGCGAAACAACGCTGGTCAAACCTTGAACCACAACCTCTATTTTACGCAGTTTTGCGCCCTGAAAGCTAATAACAAGCCCGTGGGAATCATAGCTGAACTTATTGAAAAACAATTTGGCAGCTTTGATGCTTTCAAGGAGGAGTTTGCTAAGAAAGGTGCCACATTGTTTGGCTCGGGCTGGGTGTGGCTCTCCATTGACCCTGACGGCAAACTTGTCATTTCTCAAGAAACCAATGCTGGCAACCCAGTGCAGCACGGCCTGCGTCCTTTGCTGACGTTCGATGTTTGGGAACATGCCTATTATCTTGATTATCAAAACCGTCGTCCTGACCATCTTGCTGCCTTGTGGCAGATTGTGGACTGGAACGTCGTAAACGAAAGATTGTAAATTGACACACTAATGGAAGACTATTCTGAAACCACCGAAAAGAAAAAGAGCCGGCATATCGGTCGTAAAATTCTGGTCACGTTGAGTATTCTCATCGTGCTTGTCGCAGCTGGCTTTGTGTTTTTTAAGTTCTATTTTGTCTTTGGCAGTGGCGTGAAGGCGGGTGAGCTGAATTTCTTTGTTTATAAGGGCTATGTCTTTAAGACCTATGAGGGCAGACTCATTCAGGCGGGATACAATTCCAAGAACAGCAATGCCACCATTCAAAGCAATGAATTCAACTTCTCTGTGAAGAAACAATCGGTCGCCGACCAGCTGGAGCGTTGCGCTGGAAAACGGGTAGAACTACACTATAAGGAATATCTTGGAACATTGCCTTGGCGTGGCATGAGCAAGTATGTCGTAGACAGCGTCTATTCAGTCGAAACGGTCACACAGCAGGTTGACGATCCCACAACCCTGCCTCCACAGGACTTTGAACTGTTTTGAAGGCATCAGTTGCCTCTTGAGACCTCTAACTTTCCGATTTCCACAGGGTTGTTTTCAGAGATGATTTCAATCCATGTGTTGTCTTCGCTGAACCACTTGTATTGTGCACCGATGCGGAAGACGAAAGTTTTCTCTTCGCTGGTGGCCGCGATGGGTAACACGAAGCCTCCGTTCTTGCCGCCTGCTCCGCCGAAGGAGACAATCATCGGGAAGGTCTTCTCGGGCTGCGGGTTGCGCACCTTGATGATGATGTAGTTGGAACGGCGCACCGACACTTCAATCTTGTTGAACTCGAAACGGCGTGCTTCGCCAGCGGCTAAAGTGACATATTCGCTGTTCAGTTCATACAACTTGTTCTGTTCGATGATCTCGCTGATGCGGGCAATCATCTCAGTGGGGTAGGTCTCCAGCCCAAGCTCTTCGGCTTTGGTATAGGCCTCGATGGCTTTGTCAAACGTATTGCTCTTGAAATGGGCATCAGCATCTTTGATGAAGGCGTTGTATTGTACTCTCAATTCGGCAATGCGTGCAGCTTCTTTTTCAGCAGCAATACGTGCAGCCTCGGCTTCGGCAGCTAACCTTGCTGCCTCTTGTTCTGCGGCAATGCGCGCTGCTTCCTGCTCTGCGGCAATACGGGCCGCTTCTTGTTCTGCGGCGATTCTTGCGGCCTCTTCTTCGGCGGCGATACGTGCTGCTTCCTTTTCTGCGGCAAGTCTTTCAGCCAAGGCTATGGCAGCCAACCTTTCAGCTTCCTGCTCAGCAGCAATGCGCGCGGCTTCTTCTGCATCTTGTTGGGCGATGAGTGGGTCGATGCGGGCAATCATGTCGGTGGCGTAGGCGTCGCCGACCACCACTGTCAAAGCACTTTGGTATTGTACTTTCGCTTCTTTGTACGACTTTTTCTCATAAAGTTGATCGGCTGCAGCAATGATGCCATTGTAACGTTCGCTTAAGTCTTTGGCGGCTTGGTATTCGGTTTTCATAGCTTTAGCCTGCGAGTCTTCGGGGAAGTATCCCAAAGCCTGGTCTAGTTTTGCGATGGCAGCATCGTAGTTCTTGCGAAGTCCTAACTGACGCGCTTCCTCCATCGTTTTGTCGAATAGGGCTGTCTTTTCTGTGTATAGTTGTTTCTTTTGCCGTGCTTCGGCAAGCTTCTCTTTGGGTAATTTGTCGTTGGGGAAGATGCCGACAGCGGTCTCAAACTGGAAGATGGCAGCATCGTAGTTCTCTTCCGCCAAAAGGGCCTCGCCTTGACTCATGGCGGTGTTGAAGGCCTCTTGCTTGTCTTTGCGTTCTTTCAGTATTGCTCTTACCGTTTCTGCTTGGCCTCCAACGTATTTGTCTTCAGGGAAGACTTGTAAGGCTGCCTCGTATTCCGCCAAAGCCTCTTCATATTTCTGCTGTCCATAATATTGGTCACCAGCATCCAGATGGGCGTAAAACAATTCTTGTCGTGCACCGTCTTCCTGGATTTTCTTCACCGTCTCATCCAACTTCTTTTTGGCGGCAGGGTCGTTGTTTTTTTGCTTCAGTGCCATCTCGAAATAGGTCTTGGCACTGATGTAGTCTTTGGAATTGAACTTGTCGTTGCCCTTTTTCATCAACGACTCATACGACTCGGAGTTTTGGGCTTGAAGCGTGTCGACGCTTACAACAAGTGCCGCGCCGAGAAGCAAAGAAAATATGAGGTGTTTTTTCATCGTTTCAATTCGATTTTGGATCTTAAATCTTTCCGTCCTTGATGGTGATGGTGCGGTCCGACATGGCAGCGAGTTCGGGGTTGTGTGTGACGATGATGAAGGTTTGGTTCATTTCGTCACGGAGGCGGAAGAAGAGTTGGTGCAGCTCTTGCGCCGATTTGGAATCAAGGTTGCCGGAAGGCTCGTCGGCCAGTACCACGGCAGGATGGTTGATTAGCGCTCTTGCCACGGATACGCGTTGTTGCTCACCGCCCGACAGTTCTGAAGGTTTGTGGTTCTTCCGCTCTGAAAGATTCAGGTATTCCAACAACTGTTCGGCTCTTTCAGAGGATTCTTTCTTGCCCATGCCTGCGATGTAGGCAGGAATACAGATGTTCTCAATAGCCGTAAACTCGGGCAATAAATGATGGAACTGGAATACGAAACCGATTTTCTGGTTGCGGAAAGCGGCCAATTGGCTGTCGTTCAGTTTGCTGACTTCAGTGCCATCAATGAGGAGTTGCCCACGATCGGCCTTATCCAAGGTGCCAATGATGTGGAGTAGGGTCGACTTGCCTGCTCCTGAGGCGCCTACGATGCTTACGATTTCACGCTTGGCGATATGAAGGTCGATGCCTTTGAGCACCTCAAGGCTGCCATAGGTTTTGTGGATGTCTGTCGCTTGAATCATAGGCTGCAGAATTTGCTGCAAAAGTACGGATTATTCTTCAATTTCCGATTCGTTGATTTCATCAAGCAGAAGCATGGCCTTGTCGTAGTCCTCAGCAAAAACGAACACTGAGGCATCGCCTTCAATGACGCTGGCAGCCCATCCGGCCACGAGGCTTTCTTCTTGGAAATTGCGGATGAGGAACTCGATCCCGTTTTCTTCCAAAACACTGCCTACAAATTCGGCATTGACAACCGAACCTGAATAGATTTTCTTGATTTCTTTTTCCATGTTTATGACTTTTTCTGGATAACGCAAAAAGACAGAGGATGTTGTGTCTAGAAAACAAAAAAGGACTCCGTGTGATCCGGTTGGGATTCGAACCCAAGACCCACAGCTTAGAAGGCTGTTGCTCTATCCAGCTGAGCTACCAGACCATCTGTTTTGCGGCTGCAAAAATACGACTTTTTTCAATGTGTGGGTATCCAAAGGCAAAAAAAATCACAATAGCCTCTTATTCTTCTTGTTTTGGTACGTATGGATGACGCGGACGCTTTGGATGGACTGGTTTTTCGGGCTTGGCTGTGGTGGCTTGTGGGCGTGATTTCTTGACTTGCAGTTCATTGCCCATGAAGACGGTCTCGTCCGTCTCCACAATAGCCTTGTAAGCTTCAGCATCATTGGGCATTTCCACGAAACCGTAGCATTTTGAGCGGCCCGTCTCGTGATCCATGATGACCCTGCAGGATTCCACCTCACCGAATTGCTCGAATAGGGCTCTCAAATCCTCCGACGTGGTCTTAAAAGCTAATTTGGCGACAAAAATTTTCATAGTTTTAGGGTTAGATTCGCTGCAAAGGTATTAAAATTTCAAATCAAAGTCTTATTTTATCGCATTTTTTACAAATTTTCTAATTTTCCAAAAAGTGCACTCTCATTTTTGAAATCAAATGGTTACAAAAGCAAGTAGGATGTGGAAATAATAAAAAAAGCCGTGATAACGGCTTTTTGTGTCGTGGGGGAGGGTGGACTCGAACCACCGAACGGATTCCCGGACAGATTTACAGTCTGTTGCAATTGCCACTATGCGACTCCCCCAAGGAATAAAAGAACGCTTGTCTTTTTGACGATGCAAAGTTACATCTTTTTTCCATATCCAGGTCAAAAACCGCGAATTTTTTCGCAACTTTGCGGCCATAATACTGGAAAAAGATGAAATACGATTTCGACA
>CAJOIF010000029.1 GCA_905234765.1 uncultured Bacteroidales bacterium | reverse complement strand
CAGTACTCAGGCCGGCGGTGGCTCTGGCACCCGTCAACTTGGCGCCATGGACTTCTACCCGCCCACCAGCGCTGCCAAGTCAGATTACTACATCGACAATGTGAGCGTCTATAAACTCGGTGGTGCCTCGGCTCCCGTGTTGAGTGTGGATCTCGAAGATGTGTATGCCACCCTTGGCGAAGACGACATTACCTCAGTCGACGTTGCCATTGCCAACGACGGTAACTCCATTGGCGAATGGAACGCCTACATCGACTTCGGTCATGGCGGCGCAGGTTCACAAACTGCAGTCCTCTGCTACCACAATGGTGAAGAAAATTCAGGTATCGGTTCAACGGGCGGTCCTTACACCCGTGAGATGGCTATCCGTCTGCCTTCCAATGGTTACGGCGGCTCCATGGGTATGAGAATCATCTCTACTCAATTCCAAGTCAGCTCCACCTACAAATCAGCCGACAACACCTACATCTTCCGTCTCTATGGACAAGGTGCCAACAACCAACCCGGTGAAATGCTCGCCGAAAAGACGGTCGTTTCCTCCGAACTCGGTGTTTGGCTTACCGCCACATTCGACGAAGAAGTCTATCTGAACGGTCAAACCATTTGGGCTACCGTCCAACTTGAACAGACTGCAGGCGAATATCCTCTGACCATGGATGGTGGTGAATACGGTGAGACTGCCGACGGCAACTGGCTCAGCACCCAAGGCGGTACCTTCGATCACTGCTACAGTGCTGGCGACTTCGGCGGTGCTTGGCTGATCTCAGTCAACTGCCAAGGCGAACATATCCCTGGCTCCTGGGTTTCACTCAACAAGTATAATGGTTCCATCCCCGGTGGCGCTACCGAGGTCGTCACCATGACCTTCAACAGCATCGGTCTGGATGATGTCACCACCTATACCGCCAGCATGATCGTCAACACCAATGATGAGGAACTTCCTCGTATCGAGATCCCCATCACCCTGGATGTCAACTACGACGATGTCGCTGAAACCGAAAACACCATGGCCATCTATCCCAACCCGGCTGTCAACCAAGTGACCATCGCCGGTGAGAACCTGAGCCATGTCGCCATCTACAATGTGACGGGCCAACTCGTCCGCGTTGTGAGACTCGACAGCAACACCATCAACCTGGATATGGAAGCTGGCGTGTACTTCTTCAGCGTGTTTGACAACGAAGGTGCCAACACTGTCACCCGCGTGGTCGTCACCAAATAATCTTCTATAAGATTTTGAAAAAGCCGTCCAATTTTGGGCGGCTTTTTTTATTATCTTTGCATCATCATGAAAGAACTGTTGGTTAGAACACTCTCAGGTGCAGTGCTAGTGGCCGTCATCATCGCCTGCATCTTCCTCTCCCCCTGGTCCTGTTGGGCCCTGGCCCTGCTCATCGTCGGCGTGGGCACCTTCGAGATGAGTCGGCTGATGCATGTCCAGAGCCGCTGGCAAGTGGCGCTCGGTGAACTGATGGCCGTTGGATCGTTCGCCATGGTTTCATTAGGGATGATGAACGGCCAGCCTTTGTCGGGCGTGCTGCTTTTGATACCCTTCCTGCCTTTCCTGTTGGCCCTGTTCTCGACCTCCGACGACTTCAAGACGATTGCGGCCTACGACTTCGGCTCCATCGTCCTGCTGAGTGTCCCATGCTTTTTCATGGTCTGGCTGCGTGATGTCTACTCACCTAAGATGCTGCTTCTGGTGTTCATCCTGCTATGGGCCAACGATACCTTTGCCTACCTCACGGGAAGATTGCTTGGCAAGCATAAACTCTTTAAGCGCATCTCTCCCGGCAAGACCATCGAGGGCAGTATCGGAGGATTGGTGTTTACCTTGGCTGGTGTGACGGTCTTCAGCCATTTCGTCGATTGGCTACCAATGAAAGCCGCTATCGGCATGGGCCTGATCGCTGTGGTGTTCGGCACCTTGGGCGACCTCTGCGAGTCGATGCTGAAACGGCAAGCCGGCGTGAAGGACTCTGGCCGTTTGATTCCTGGGCATGGCGGAATCTTAGACCGGTTCGACTCAGTATTGTTTGCAATTCCATTTATTAGCATATTTTTGTTGATGGTTTTATGAAACAGATTCACAAACGAATACACGAAGAAGGAACGCGTGCGATTATTGTCGCTCTGTTGATTGCCGCAGTTGTGGTGGTGGGAATGAACCTGTTGTGGCCGCATCAAACGTTTTGGCATGTAATGGTGTATGTTGTTTTCGCCATTGTCTTCTTCCTAGTGGTTCGTTTCTTCCGAGTGCCCATCCACCGCAAGACCACCATCATGGAACATGCGGTGGTGTCGCCTGCCGACGGAATCATCTCGGCCGACGAGGTGGTGATGGAGGATGAATATTTCCATGAGCAGCGCCGTAAGCTGTCGATCTTCATGTCAATTTACAACGTGCACATCAACTTTTTCCCGTTTGACGGAACGGTCACCTATTATAAATACCATCCCGGCAAATACTTGGTGGCGTTCAAGCCGAAATCGTCGGTCGACAACGAGCACAACAGCATTGTCGTCCAGGACCATGAAGGCCGTGAGGTGATGGTGCGTCAGATTGCTGGTTTTGTGGCCCGTCGCATCGTGTGCGATCTCGAACCGGGCGATGCCTCCATTGTGGGCGAGGAGTTCGGTATGATTAGATTCGGTTCACGTGTGGATGTATTCCTTCCGCTCGATGCCGAGGTGAATGTCCATATGGGACAGGTCGTCAGAGCCAAATCGTCGATTTTGGCGACGTTTAAAGCAAATTCTTGATTTCCAATAAATTACTTACTTTATAGGTGCATTCGCCTTGGTCAGGCTGTCCCGTGGCGTTGAAGAAGATTTGGTCAATGCCGGCAGCGCGGGCACCGTCGATGTCGACCGCCATCTCGTCGCCGATCATCACACTTTCTTCGGGTGTGGCTTTAGCTTTTTGGAGGGCATATTGGAAAATCTCGGGGTTGGGTTTTTTCACGCCGACTTCCTCCGACACGGTCAAGGTCTCAAAATAGGGCTCCATGCCTGAACCGCTTAGCTTGGTGTGCTGTACTTCTTCAAACCCGTTTGTGATGAGATGTAGGTGGTATTTCGGCTTCAGATAATCGAGCAACTCCATGGTACCGGGGACGAGCCTCACGATACGAGGCGACCAGTACATATAATCTTCGCTAAGGTGGTCGGCCAACTGAATATCGTGGATGCCGTAGTGTTCCAGAGGCTTCAGGAAACGTGTGCGGTTAAGATCATCCTTGGTGATGAGGTTGGCGCGATATAGTTCCCAAAGCTTTTCGTTCAAAGGATGGTACACCATGTGGAACTCGTGGGCATTGGGGATGCCCAACTCTTTGAGATGATATTGCTCGTAAATGCGTTCGAAGGCCACTTCGGCAGCGGCGTCGAAGTCCCATAGCGTTCTATCCAGATCAAAGAAAACGTGATGGTATTTGGAGAACTCAGGTTGGGTTGCTTCGGTCGTTCCTCCCTCGCAACGACGTAAGAGCATTTGGCGTTGCCATTCGAACAAGGCGACGGCGGCGGCGTGGCTGACGTTGAGCGAGCGGGTGGGGCCGGGGACGGGGATGTAGACCACCATGTCGCATTGTTGCAACAGACTGTCGCTGATGCCATGACGTTCGCTGCCCACGATGAAAGCGGCATCTTCGGGGAGTTTCGTGTCGTAGATGCAGGTGGCGTTGTCGGCGGTCTCGATGGCGACGAGGGTCTTGCCCCGGGGAACAATCTTATGGAGGTCGGTCTCCTTGCTGAAGTACCAGCGTATGTTGTCGCGGCTCGAGGCGGCGGAACGACGCACCTTGCTCAGGTGGTGCTCTTCTTCGCTACCCAAGAAGCAAACCTCGGTGGCCCCAATGTTGTCGGCCAACCGGATGAGGGCACCCAGATTGTCGGGGGTCATCAGATGGTCGGCGATGAGCATGGGACGGGGAACGTGTTGGTAGAGTCCCTCCGTGGGGATGCGTTCGAAGAGATCGTTGGATTTTAAGTAGCTCATTCGTTGGTTAAGGTATAAAGGAAAGCTTTCAGCTGTTGTTTTTCTTGAGGGGTGAGGTGTACACCGCCCTCCATGACGTGGTGCATCAATGGACTGATGTTGTCGGAATACTGGACGCCTTCGGAGTAAAAGTCGATGACCTCGTCGAGGGTGGCGAACCGTCCGTCGTGCATATAGGGTGCGGTGAGGGCAATGTTGCGTAGGGTGGGGGCTTTGAATTCGTCTTCGGAGGTGGCGTCAAGGCCGTTGTTATAACGTAAGTTGGTGGTGAACAGTGCGTTGGAGCCGCCTCCGTGGCAATGGAAACAGTCGGCGCCGTCCTCGGTGATGAACAGCAGGTAGCCGTTCATCTCGTCTTGGCTGAGTTGCTCCTCGCCACGCATGTAGCGGTCGAACTTGCTGTTGGCGAACACCAGGCTGCGTACATACTGTGCGATGGCCTTCTCCACAAGGGCAAAGCTGACCTGGTCGGTGCAGAAAGCCTTCTTGAACAATTCGGGATAGGCTTCAGTTTGCTGCAACCTCCGCACTACCTCGGAGGTGTCGGCATTGATTTCGGCGGGGTCGGTATAGGCGGCATACACCATCTCCTCGAGGGTAGGCACTTGGCTCTTCCAACCCAATCCCGTGGTGTTCCAAACGAGGTTGATCAATGGGAGCATGGTGTGCTGGGTGCCCAAATTTTCTAGCGTTCCCGTTGGCCCCATCTCAAAACTGTGTTCCTTGTGGTGGCACATAACGCAACTGTTTTCCTCATGGAATAGTTTTTCGCCTAGGGCGACTCCTTCCACCGTCATGGGATTGTCAGCCGGGATGTTGTTGTTCGTGGGGAAAAACAATGGTGTTGGCAATTCATAAGGCGTCGGCTGAAAAGCCTCCTCAGATTGCGGCTTGCAGGAGAAAAGCGTCGTCAGCACAACTAAACCTAGAATGGCAATGTTTCTCATAAGCGTTCTTTGAGGTCGAAGAGGGTCTTCTTGAAGTTCTCCCAGGTCATGAAGTGAGGCTTGGGAGCGGCTTTGCGAAACAGTTGGGCTGTGGTTTCCAAAGGCGATTTCATATCGTTGTCGGTTTTGATGCTGAATACGTTGTGGCCGTTACGCTTGAGGATCTGTTGTGCCTGTTGGTTCTGCATGATGGCCGAGCCGAAGGTGTTGAAGTCGTAAACCATGGGACTGCGGAACCATTGGTTGATGTTCATGACAAGGCCAACTGAACGGTCTTGGCCATCGTACACGTCAAGTTCGATAGGTAGCTCAACGGTGAAGCTGTTGTCATAAAACTCGGTATGCTCTTGGTTTTGTCCCCGGCCGAGGTGGATGGCAAGCGGGGCGAGGAGGCTGTCGGCGTTCTGGTATTTGCCGTTGAGTTTCATGTAATGATAGCCGCCGCCCAGTTCATCGGGCCAAAACATGTTGCTTTCAGGGGGATTGCTGAAACGACCCGTCGGGTTATCGGCGTCGTTCAAGCCGAAGGTGAAGCGAAGGAGGCTGTATGAGGCTGCTGGTATTTCGGATACCCGCAAGGTCTGGGTCTCGGGGAGGTTGGTGTCGATATACCAGGTTTCTGCCAGCACGATGCAGTTGCCGTTGCAGTCCTCCAGCTCCAGATTCGAGACGAACCATTGCACTTCATTGACGAGGTAGAAGTTGCCGGCTTCGTTGGTGTACCGCAGGGCATCCACGACCAATGGCGTGCCGTCCACCTCGTGCGATACGGTGAGGGTGAGGCTGCCGACAGGGTCGGAACAGGCAGCGGCAGCGAAAACCAGCGCCAACATGAAAGCAAGAATGGGTTTTGTTCTCATGGTTTTTTGAAATTCCGCTGCAATGATACAAAAATCTTTCCAAATTTGCTTACTTTTGCACTTTAAACTACCGACGACTATGGCAGGATTCAAAATTGGCGACCGTGTGAGTTTCCTCAGCAGCACGGGAGGAGGCAAAGTGACCAAAATCATCGACTCGAGAATGGTGATGGTGGAGATCGAAGACGGCTTTGAAGTACCGTGCTTGATCAGCGATCTGGTCATCGACTATCGTGCGATGCCTATGCGACAGCAACAGATTACCGATGTGGTGCAACAAGAAATCAAGGAGAAGGAACTGCTTCAGCAGCAACAGGTGGAAGATGCCCGTCACGGAGGCCTCCGCCGTTTCGCCAAAGAAGCCGAGAAAGAGGGCGTGTACCTAGCCTTCGTGCCGCATGAGCAACAGTGGCTGCTGACGGGCGCCTTGGATGTGATGCTGGTGAACCATACCCCCTATGAGATGCTTTACACCTTCACCATCAAGGAAGAGAATCGGTTTGTGAATGTCGACTACGGACAGATGGAGAAATATGAGAAGGTGGTGGTGGAGACCATCTCGCGTGAGGATTTGGAATACTGGTGCAACGGTGTCGTGCAGGCCATCTTCACAAAGGACGACTCCGACGCCGTGCTGTTGCCCCTGAATGCTCCGATCGCATTGCGGACGAACCGCTTCTTCAAGGAAGGCAGTTACCTGATGTCGGGAATCCTAGGCGAGAAGGCGGTGATGGTATGCCTCTCGGAGTTGTTGGCCCTCAAGAGTGGGGAGCCCGACCTGATGAAAATCTCGAAAGAGGGCATCGGCTCCCAAGCCACCAAAAAAGAACTCATCAAGCAAGAAGCGCCGATCGACAAACACCGCACTGGTCCAGGTGAGGCCACAGTCGACCTGCATATTGGCGAGCTGGTGGAAAACATCGCAGGTCTCTCGAGCCGCGACATGTTCCAAATCCAGATGGATTATTTCCGTAAGATGCTCGACAGCGCCATCGCAGCCGAATATTCCAAGGTGACCTTTATCCATGGAGTGGGCAACGGCGTGTTGAAGAATGCCATTATTGAGGAATTGAAGAAATATGAGAATACGAAGAGTAAAATGGCGTCTATTGCCAAGTTTGGCGTGGGGGCTATTGATGTTGTCATTCGCGGCGACGTCGTGCCATCGAAACAATGATTCCCTGATCGGCCGTTGGACGGTGGAAAAGGTCAACGTGGAGTTTGATGAGCATCGGTCTACCCCTGAAATGGTACGTCAATATGGAGAGATGGAGAAGGGGAACGTCATAGAAATCAGCAAGGATTCGTTGTTGACCTTCATCACTTATGGTGATACCCTAAAGGGGAAATGCTCGTTGCGGGGTGACCAGCTCTATTGCGATGGGGTCGCATTTGGGAAACTCCAAGATGGCGTATTAATGACAGAGACCTCCACTCCGCTGGGGAAGGTAGAGGTCTTTTATGTGAACCCGCAGGGAATCGAACCCTGATCGAAGGAACCGGAATCCTTTATTCTATCCATTAAACTACGGGTCCAGTAGCCAATTGCGGCGCAAAAGTACAAAAAAATAACTTTGTCAGCCGTAAGAATTATTATTTTTGCGGCAACAAATCAATAGGAATTGCAATGAAGAAAGTATTTGCCTTGCTTATACTGGCTTTGGTGATGTGCTGCTGCCACAACAACCAGCCACAAAAGACTGAAAAACCTGTTAATACCCCGCAGGAGACCACTTCTGTGAAGACCAATAAAGAACAATATCCCGATAAGTTCACGGGGATGCATATCATCGAATGTGCCCAGAACTTCCTGAATCGCGTGCCTGGGGCCAAGATGGTGAAGACCGTGGCCATTATCGACGATAGCATTGCCAAGGTGAAACTCAACTACAACGAAAGTGACCACGAACTGGTCATGAAGTTCGTGGATGGCGACTGGGTACTCGTCGAGATCGACGGTGTTGCTCCCAACAACGAATAGGAATCTATCCCTGCTGTTTCAAGTGCTCTACAAACTCGTCGATGCGTTGCATCTCGTCGGCGATGGCAATCTTTTGCGGACAGTGCGACTCACACTGATGGCAGCCGATGCAATGGCTGGCCTGGCGTTCATATGGTACTTTGCTGTCGTAGCCTAGCAGGAACGCGCGGCGGTTGCGGCGGTATTCCTCGGCTTCCGGGTTGCCGGCAGGCATGACACCCTCGGTGATGCAATCGTTGTAATGTGCGAAGATGACGGGGATGTTCAACCCGTAAGGGCAGGGCATGCAGTAGTTGCAGGCGGTGCAAGGCACCGTCTTGAGCTCCACGAACTCCTCGGCGACCTTCATCAGGAACTCGTTCTCCTCGGGTGTGATGGGGCGTAGCGGCGAGTAAGTGGCCACGTTTTCCACCAGATGCTCCATGTAGGTCATGCCGCTGAGTACGACAAGTACGCCTTCGGGGGTGCCGGCAAAGCGGAAAGCCCAACGCGCCACGGGTGTCTCGGGCTCGCGTTCCTTCATCTGTTTCACGATGAAATCGGGTTGCTTGGCGAGCCGACCGCCAAGCAAAGGCTCCATGATGACCACGGGGATGCCCCTGCGGTACAACTCGTTGTAAAGGTATTTGGCGTTGACGTTCTCAGGTTCGATGCGGTTTGCATAGTTCCAGTCGGCGTAGTTCATCTGGATCTGCACAAAATCCCAATGGTATTTGCCCTCGTCGTGCCACTGCAGCATGGTGTCGAACACCTTCACGTCGCCATGGAACGAGAAGCCTAGGTTGCGGATGCGGCCAAGTCGTTTCTGTTCCACCAGCCAGTCGAGAATGCCGTTGTCGATGAAACGGGCGTTGAACACGTCCATGCCGCTCATCTCGTTGTTGCCTCCGCCAATGCTGTGCAGCAGTAGATAGTCGATGTAGTCGGTGCGAAGCTCGTGCAGCGACTTCTCAAACATGGCCATCGACGCCTCCGTGCTCCATGTAGAGGGACTGAAATTCGATAATTTTGTTGCTATATAGTAACTGTTGCGAGGGTGCCGTGATAGGGCGATTCCGGTGGCTTCTTCGGAGTGGCCGCGGGTATAGACCGGGGAGGTGTCGAAATAGTTGACTCCGTGTTCAAGGGCGTAGTCTATCTCCTCGTTGACCATTTCCTGGTCGATCTTGGCGTTGGGGTTCTTGCGCATGTCGTCGCCGTTTTCGATGGGGAGGCGCATCATGCCGTAACCCAGAAGCGACACCTTGTCGCCTGTGTTGGGGTTGGTGCGGTAAGTCATCTCCCCTTGTCCGTCGATGACGTCGGCAGGCAGGATTTCGGGTTTGCCGTTCGATTTGCAGGCAGAAAGCACCACCGAGGTAGCCACGGCCGCGCCGCCCATTTTCTTTATAAAGTCTCTACGTTTCATATCAGTCAGTTTGGTGCATTTGGTTTCCTTCGACATAAATGGCGCTAAACGGTCTCGAGGGACACAGGTTCTCGCAGGCGCCGCAGCCGATGCAACGGCTCTCGTTGACGGCGGGTATCATCACAGTCTGTCCGTTGTGCTGGTATTCCACCATCTGTATGGCGCCGGCGGGACAGTGGCGGGCGCAGTTGCCGCAGCTGACGCCGTCGGTAAGCACCACGCAGTTGTCCTTCACCCATACGGCATGTCCCACATGGATGGCGGTCTTCTCTTCCTTGGTGATGGGTTTGATGGCGCCGGTGGGGCAGACTTGGCTGCAGCGTGTGCATTCGGGACGGCAGTAGCCGACCTCGAACGAAAGGGTGGGTTGCATGAAGCTGGAGAGCTCGGTGGAGGGACGCAGCACGTGGTTGGGACAGGCCGAGACGCAGAGCTGGCAGGCAGTGCAGTGCTGCTGCATGTGACGGGCCGAGATGGAGCCGGGAGGGGTGAGGGGTGTCGTCCTCTTTGGAGCTTCCTTGTCGGTGATGACGGCCAGACCTCCGTCGACCTTCATCTGGGCTTGCGCCAAGGCGGCGGTACCCGTAGCCAACGCCGCGCCGACGAGGAAGGAACGGCGACCTTGGTCGGGGGCGGCAGGGGCGGGCTTGGATGTGGAATAATGCAGCGCGTCGAACTTGCATTGGGCGAGGCAGTCGCCACAGACCACACAGCGTGAGTAGTCGACGGTGCCAGCCTTCGCGTCGATGGCGCGCGCCTTGCAGTTCTTCTCGCAGAGGCCGCAGTGTTTACAGTTGTCTTCGTTGATACGCACCCGAAGCAACGAGAACCTCGAGAAGAAACTCAGGAACGTGCCCACCGGACAGATCGAATTGCAATAGGCGCGTCCGTATAGGAATGCCAGTACGCCAAGCACCAACATCATCACCCAGGCGATGACCGAGACGGTGACGTTACGCAGGTAGAAGCTGGTGACGATGCGGCCATAGGTGCTGTAGGGCGCCAAAAGGGTCGTTACGGGAGCGAAACCAATGATAAGGCAGACGATGAAAAGGACCAAGACGGTATAACGCAGCCATTTGTGCTCCTTTACATAGCTGAAACGGTTTTTCTTGAACTTGCCGCCGAGCCAGGAATAAATGTCTTGCATGATGCCGAGAGGGCAAATCACGCTGCAGTAGATCCTTCCGAAGAGCAGTGTGAGCACCAGGAGTGCGGCCACCACGATGAAATTCAATGCGAGGACGGCCGGCAGGAACTGAATCTTGGCCAGCCATCCCGCCCAATGGCTGTAATGGTAGCCCACGCCAACGAAGAGCAGGGTGATCAGCACGATGGTGATGACGGCGAGAGCGATTCTGTTTTTTCGTAACATAGTGTTGCGGAATTATTTGATGATGATTTTTTTGGCGCCTTGTTCGGTCACGACGATATAAACGCCGGGTTTCAAGGCTTCGGAGTGTTTGACTTGTTGGCCTGAGATGGTGTAGACCGAGGCCTGGGTAAGGTCGATGTCGGTGGTCTCGGGGTCGATCTCCTCCAAGGCATTATAACCCACATAAGGGATATAGGTGACGAGGCCTAAACTGGGGTCGTCGACTTGGTGTACGATGTGGTCTTCGATGAGTCTCTCGTTGATGGTTCCCCAGTCGTTGCCCACGGCTGTGATGTTGCAGGCAGAGTTGTTGTAGAGGTCGTAGACTACGCCGCCGTTGCCATTGTCAACGAGGGTGTTGTTCCCCCAGTCATCCTCGGTGCCAAGGTCGATGTCATGGAGATAGATGGCTGTGATACCCCATAGATTTCCTCGAATCACGTTGTTGCGGATGAAGGCCTTGTTGTTGACCGAATAGCCGTAGATGGAGATGCCGCTGCCGCCGTTCATCGGGTTCTCTTCGTTGTAATTGTCGATGAACTGGTTCCCTATGATGACGGATGAGATGTTTTGTCCCTGCTGGTTGTATCCATAACGGCCTTCCTTCACGACGTTGTCTTTGACGAGTACTTTGGTCGATCCGGTGCCCAGGAGGTCGGCAACGGAGATGCCGCCCACATGCCATTGGGCCCAATGGTCGTCGATTTGGTTCCCAACGATGCGAATGGTGTCTTCACCGCCGGGGCCGAGGTTGATTTGTGGGCTGTTGATGCCGTTGACGTTAGCGTCGAGGGTGTTGTTCAGGATTTGGGGAGAGCTTTGTCCGTTGGCGGGAGAACTGATGGCGGCGCTACGGTTGTCTTGGAAAACGCAGTTTCTGATAATCGGGTCGCAGTTGAACACGTCAATCACGGCATTGCAGTAATCGCATGTGAAATACAGGAACTTCACGTCGTCGAAAGTCACCTCGGAGTTGATGACCTTGATGCCTCCGCCATCGGAGAAATACATTTTTTTGATGTTGCAGCCAGTAGCGTCCTCGAAGCGCATGCTGAAATGCTCTGTCTCGTTCAGGCCGTATAACCTGGCTCTGTTGACGTTGGTGCAAACCATGGATCCTTTGATGGTGATGAGGACGGCAGCGGCATCGATACGCGACACCTGGTTGTCGATGAGGAGCACGTCGTTGGTCGAGATGGTGAGGTCGGCATTAATCAAGAACCCGTCGGGGCCGTTGGTGACCACGCCGTTGGTGACGTTGACAAGGTCGGGAAACGTATAGGTGGTGCCATTGCCAGGACTGGTCCATTGGGCACTCGTTGATGTTGCTAAACCAATGATAAATAATAAAATAGGTAGAACTTTTTTCATAATAAATAGGTGTTGAGTGATTCAAATGCAAAGTTGGTAAATCTTTTTTGATTTAGCAAACAGAAAAGACGATTTGTGCAAATTTAATAGTTTTGAAGATGTGGTGATTTTGGTGTAGTTTTTGTAAGTAGTTTAGGTCCTATTTGTACCTGTTGCCCGAGAGTACAATCGTATTTCTTCCCTAAAAACATAAACAGTCAAACAATCTTTATTTAAGCTAATGGAACTCTTCGGCGAATGCCAATTTAAGTTGGGCGACGTGGCATACTACCGTTCGCCCGAGTCGAGATACAGTGTCAGAAAGGCCAAGGTTTGCAGTGTGGAAAAGAAAGAGCGGCGTGTTGACCATTTTTTCTTGCCATACTATGTGATCACCTTGGAGAACGGCCTCATCATGCGCTCGTCGGAGGCTTTTGCCTCCCGGCGAGAGGCCGAGATGTATTTCGTGGAGGAACTCAAAACTCAGCTCACATTTCAACAAGTGGCGCTGGACAACCTGCAGCATGAGATGGCATACGAGGCTGCCATACTGGAAAGATTGGAAAAAGCCCTAACTCTGCTGAGCTAGGGCTTTGAATTTGGTAGTCTCTCCGGGATTCACCAATAGCATTCAGCGAAATGCCGAAGAAACTATTATTCATATTTAATTCATTGATTTTCACACCGCAAAAGTACAACTTTTTTTCATTGCGTTGCAACTTTTTTTGCGCCATAGTGCAACTCATTAGTGCAAATTTCGTATATTTGCACTACGATAAATTTAGTCATTATGGAACACATCACCTACTTTAGAAGAAGAGAACAAAAAGGCGAAATCCGCCTGAGGTTCCGTCTGCAAGATACGGAACGTGGAGTTGACAAGACCCATCCTAACGGAGTGGACTTGTATCACAAAAGCGACATTGTCGCCAAGGTTGAAGACCTTGACAGGCTTAATCTTGATGGCACATTTAAGGACAAGGTTCTGGCGAAAAACAAAGCGATGATTGGACCTCTGTCGAATGCAATCCAAGCCGAGATTAAGATTATGGCGGAGGTCTATTCAGGCATCAAGAAAGCCAATCTTATTGTTGATAGTAAGACCTTCCACGACATGATCGAGGCTTATAAGCATCCCGACAAAGTGGAATCCAAAGAGAACAAAACCTTGCTTGCCCAGTTCCGCGCATTTTATCAGCAATACGAGGAACTTGATGACGATGGCAAGAATATCTCTCTTGTGTTTCGTGATTACCAAGTCCTTGATGGCAAGCTGGAACGCTATCTGAAAGTCATCGGTCAAGAAGCCATATTGACCAATGATTTTTCTGACCGTGAACTTATGGATTTCCACCGCTTCATGATTGACGAATATAAGTATGCGGCAAAGGCTAAATATAGCCATATATATGAAGGTATGATGAAGCGCAACATTCCGACGAAGCAGAGAAGTCAAAACACCGTGGCCACCGAAATCAAAAAGTTGCGCACCTTTTATATATGGTATGCCAAGAAACACGACGACCTCGGCAAAACGCCTTTTGAAAGGCTGACCGATGCCGAGTTGGAGAAGATAACCTCAGAGGATTATGACGAAGCCATCTGCTTGACTAAAGATGAGTTCATGAAGGTGCAGGAAACCGAAGTCCCTGCCTCCTTGCAGGAAACGAAGGACGTGTTTCTTCTCCAATGTAATTTTGGCGCAAGAATCGAGGATTTCAAGAAATGGAACATGGGGAATGTTATGGTTGATGTGAATGGGATTCCCTATTTGCGTTATCTGCCGCATAAAACATTGAAGAAATCGAAAGACGACATCGAGACACCCATCCTGCGCTATTCTCTTGACATCATCAAGAAATACAGGTTTCAGTTCCCCATCCTCAAATATGTCACTGGCAAAAGCGGCTATAATATAAAGATAAAGGAGTTGATGAAGTTCTGCGGCATTGATAGAGGCTGTAAGGTATATAATGCCAAAACGCAATCCAATGACATCGTTCCGCTGTGGGAGAAGGCCAGCTCCAAGTTGTGTAGAAAGACCTTCGTTGATATGATGAACAAGGCGCAGATTGATGAGTATGCCGCAGGCTTGCACAAGAAAGGCTCTGGAGCCGTGAAGCGATACACCAATATGAGTCTACAAGACCGATTCAATCTGATGTGTTTCGCATTTAGTCAGCCAATTTATGCTGTCGATAAGAGTTTGAATGTGGTCGATGTGAAAGCCAACAAGGTGGACGAATTGCAGCGCAAAGCCGATGCGCTCAAAGCGTTGATTGCAGAGAAAACAGCATCGTTGCCAGCAGCACCCACGACCCAAGAAGAGTTCCTGGTATGGAGCAAGGCGATGAGCGAAATCACAGCCTGCAACCAGCAGCTGAATGAGATAAACGCAAAACTAATTGAAGAACTGAAGAAATAAGATAGGAGGACTTATGACGATGCACTTTCAAACATGGGACAACGGCAAGTATGGCCGTATTTGGGCGGTTGGCGATGATGACTATTCGTGGAAGTTCACCGAGATAATCAATGGTTGTGCTTCTGAAGAGGACTTCGAGAAATCCCCTGTTATCGCTTCTCACTTTATCGGCTACTGCATCAATAACGAGCCGAAAGGCGAAGGTGATATATACACGCCGTTCTTCACCTTATATTATAATAAGCGTCTGGAGATATTCCGCCAGAAACATATCAAAGATATCAGTCTTATAAGAGATTCCAAAAGGCTTGAATCATTATTCCTCAACGAGCATTTCATAGAAGAACGCCAGGCGTTTGAGGATAGCGATGTACTGTATGAGTTTGATTCGAGCAAAGAGAATTCTTTGCCACTGCTTTATTATGCATATAGGGATTTTTTAAGAGAGAAAATGCCTCGTTATTTTGTGTTCTGTGAAAAACTCATTCCACAAGTGTTTCCGTGGCGAGAGTTCGATAAGATTGCGATGATGGGTTATGCATTTACAGAGGTGCTCTTGGATAAAGTGCTTGACTTGTCTTTGGGCAGAGTGTTCGCATCTGACATTATCAATGGTCGTTGCATTCCTGAAGCTGAAGAGGTGGAACAAATCAAGGCTACTTACGGCGACTCGGCTAGTCCTTGTGAGGTTAACTATATCCGTTTCAACACATCGGACAAAAGGAAGATGGCTGAGGCCATTTATGACGCTTTTTTGATTGACATGGAACAAAGGCAATTTATCAGCCCAAAGGAAGAAGAACTGGTCATGGAACACGCCAAGCGATGGCTTGAAGGTATTCCGAAGAATTCTGAAAGCAAAAGAGACGTTAAGACAATAAAACGTCAGTTAGAATTATGTCTGCGAAGAATTGGCGATGATAATATGGATGAACACACTCCTTTTTTTGCCATGGATTATCGCCAACTTGATGATGCTAAATTAGAGGGTTGCGACCGTTACGGTTATGCTGTGGAACATCAATACAGACTTACTGACGATGAATTCAAGAATATGATGGATGCTTTCGATAGATGGGCATTGATACACTATGGAAATGAGATTTCTAATGACGAAGAGTTGATAGCAATTGAGCCTCTTTCCAGCGATTTAAACAAACATCTTCATCGTATGCAAAAATCGATGCAGGAAGAGAATATTATTGGTGAAATCCTTTACAGTGATTTTGTTAATTGTATCTATCGTGCAGATTTCAAAACAATGTATGAAACCGCAAAAGCGAATAGAAATATTAAGAGACTATTTCTAGTAATCTCACGAATTAAGACCTGGTTCCCAGATGAATGGGAAATACAAGCTGCGTCAAGCATAGGAATTCCAGTCAAAAAAATGCGAAATGTAACATTATCTGAAATCGAACAAGGGCATGCGGATTGGTATGATATGTTAGACACAAACTTCCCCAAACGCAATCCTACGAGATAGTCGGCTCGAACCAACCCCGAAAGTTTTTTCGTCTTATTTATTAACCAATTGAATATCAATGTATTCTTTTGGTTATTTTTTTTGCATTATCCCGAAACCCCGAATTTCCAAACCGAACCAACCCGGTAATTTTGCAAATGCAAGTCGGGACAAAACCGATGAGCCGCCACGATGCATTGTGGCGTAACCATAAAATTTAATAATCTATGGTACAAACAACACAATTACAAACCCAGTACGTCATCGGGAAGGACGACTTGGAAGAAATCATCAACGGTATTGTTGATGCCCGGATGCAACGCTTCTACGACAACAAGAAAAAGGAAGCCGAAGCCGACCAGTTAATAACACCAAAAGATGCCGCAGAGCAGCTTGGCGTTAACCTCACTACACTTTGGAGGTGGCACAACGAAGGCTACCTTGTCAAGGTGTATATAGGTAACAAACCACGCTACAAGCAAAGTGACATTGACCGCATTTTGCAGAAAGGAGGATGTCATGAGCAACTCTAAATTCATTGGCATCTCCACGGCTAATATAGCCAATGGCCACAAAGACCTCTTCAGGCAAGCACTTGAACAGTGCCCTTGCCTTAAAGCCCTTCGGGAGGCCTATCCCGACCTCGTTATCGATGACAGCGACAGTGAGGAAAACGGCTTGAAGGATTGGGTTGATAATCAGGATGTCATGCTCGCTCTACACGTCAGTCTGCGCACCTTGCAGACACTACGAAGCAACGGCACTCTGCCTTATACCCGAATAAATAACAAAATCTATTACCGACGACGAGACATCGAGCAACTACTCAATGACAATTACTCAAAGAAAGGAGGCAAGGCGTGAAAATAATAGGAATAGCGGCCACGCCAAGCGCAGCCGCCAAATCAATGAATCTTTATGAAGGTGTTGCAAAGGTACAAAATAAATCCCAATCCATTGCTGTAAATGTTACAAAATCGTTGTCGCCAACGAGAGTTCTTTCAACAATTACAACAACCACGAGCAACGACATGGAAAAGGAGAACAACACGAGTATCTTAAAGGCCATCGAGGAGGATTTGGAGAAGTCGGAAGCCGTGAAGGATGCGGTTCCCGAAATTGTTGGAATGTTTCGTATCAAGTCAGCCAACCAAACCTTGATGGAGGCGAAGCAACGTCCTGACCCCAAGCCACTATGGTTGTCGTTATGGTATGAGGGTGAAGTCTGCTGTCTGTTCGCCGACAGCAATTTGGGCAAATCCATCTATGCCGTCCAGATTGCCGAAAGCATAGCGCAAATGCAAAGAGTGTTGTACTTCGATTTTGAGCTTTCTGACAAGCAGTTCCAACTCCGATACACGGATAAGGAGGGAAATACTTATCATTTTTCGGATAACTTTCTTCGAAGTGATATTGATAAAGAATTGTTGGATGTCAAAACCTTCGAGGACGACATCATTAACCAGATAGAGGCTGTTGCGCTACAAACAAGAGCAAAAGTGATAATCATCGACAATCTGACATGGATCTGCAGCAACAGCGAGAAAGGCGATATCGCAGGGCAATTCATGATGAAACTCATCAAATTAAAAAAGAAGTACGATTTGTCCTTGCTTATCATCGCTCACACTCCCAAACGCAGTCTTTCAAGCCCAATAACGCAAAACGATGTGGCGGGGAGCAAGAAACTATTCAATTTTTTCGATAGTTGCTTCTCTATCGGCAGGAGTGCAAAGGATGCTGGACTGCGTTATATAAAGCAAATGAAAGTCCGTTATGGTGAATTTGAGTATGGTGCAGATAATGTGATTGTGTGTCAATTAGAGCAAATCAACGCATTCCTGCAATTCGTTCCTATGGAATTTGCAACCGAACGAGAACACCTTAAAGAGCGTTCCGAAAACGATGTTTCGGAACTTGAAAACACCGTCATGGAACTACGTAGCCAAGGCCTTTCTTTCCGTGAAATCGCGGAGCAGTTAGGCATAAGCAAGTCCACAGTTCAACGTATCGTCAAGAAACTTGGACTTAAATAAGAAGTGTCCCAAGTGTCCCACCGTCCCAAATGTACCATTCGTGGGACAGTGGGACAGATGGGACAGCGGGACAAGAAGGAGAAAAGCCAATGAACTATCAACTTGAAAAATACCACGGCAGAGCCTCACGCCACGAGTGCCCTAATTGCCACGACCCTCATTCTTTCACGTACTATGTTGACGATGACAACCAGCCCATCGACCCAACTTGTGGCCGATGCGACCACGAAAGCAGTTGCTGCTACCATTACACCCCCAGCGAATACTTCCAAGACCATCAAGGCGAGCAACGCCCCAAGAACTTTACTCCCAAGAAACAACCTCAGCCCAAGCCACCCAAGCCGCTTTGCACCATCCCCTTCAGGTATGTGCTTCAGTCGGCAAGCTACAACAGCGACTTTATCTTGTTCCTCTGCGGCTTGTTCGACAGAAACACCCTTGACAGCCCGACAATAAAAAGGCTGGGCGAACTGTATGCCCTCGGTGCCACCAAAGACAGAGATGTCATCTTCTGGCAAATCGACATCAACGGCAGGGTAAGGACAGGCAAGATAATGAAGTATGGCGAAGATGGCCACCGCACCAAAGATGGATATGGTGTGAATTGGGTTCATGCCAAGATGAAGAAAGACGGTCTTTTGCCTGATGATTGGGAGGTGACGCAATGCTTGTTTGGTGAGCACTTGCTGAATTGGTCAATGAACAAGGACAAAGTTGTGGCAGTCGTTGAGAGCGAGAAAACCGCCTTGATTGGTGCAGCATACCATCCTCAATTTCTTTGGCTTGCCACAGGAGGCAAATCACAGATGCCAGTCGAAAAAATGAAAGTTTTGACAGGTAGAACAGTTATCTTGTTCCCCGACGTTGACGCTTATGAGGTTTGGAAGAAGCAAGCCGAAACGCTCACGTTCTGTAAAGTAAACGTCTCAGACGCTTTGGAGAAGCATGCGTCTCCCGAGCAACGAGCCGCCAAGATTGACATCGCTGATGTGTTTATTGATGAATTGAAAGGCGGTTATGTCCCACCAAAGCCAGAGGCTGAATATCAATGGTTATTCGGCAAGCCGAAAACCGATTTGGAGCTAATGATGGAAACGCTGCCGTGCATACAATACATGATTGATGAGTTGGAACTTGTTGAAGATGGATAGAAAAAAGCGAAATTATCTACATTTCAATCATTTGTTTTTCATCCCATGCTCACTTCGGTGCATGGGTTTTTTCATCTTTTTCATTCGTATTCGTTTTTTTCCTAACTTTGCGCCTGCTTTGAACCACCTTTGGTGGTTTTAAGCAGAACTTATTGACAAAGGCGTTTTCTGAACGCTTTGGTTTTGACTCGTTGGAACTTCGCAAACTCAAACGGTCAGTCAAAGGCAAAGCAGCGGGGACGCCCCATGTTATGATTATACATTTCCGTATATATCATTTGGCGTGGGGTTTTCAGCGTTGCTCGTTTCGACTGACCGGGCAATGCGAAGGCCTCAACGAGTGGAACGGGCATCAGAACTGGCTCCACGTCTTTTTTTCCTGATTTTTATGGTTAGGGAGCCGACCGCTTTGGTGATCGAGATACAATTACAGACATGTTCAAAATAGTCTGGGATAAAGATACAGGCGGCGTTTTGTTGCAATCATTGGTGACGAGAGAGACACTCGGCGTGTCTCCTCGCCCAGTATTCTTTGAGGAGTTGGATTTGTTGGGGCTCGATAAGTTGGGTTGGAAATATCCTCGTTGTCAGGAACCGTTGATGTGGGCGTGCAACAAACAATATTTCTATCGTGGACAGTTGGTGTTTGAGGCCAAAGGTGCCAACATCTACGATGCTGCCACCGTGGTGTTTGTTGAAGGAGTGGAACCAATGTCGTTGAAGCCAGTGAACATGAAGAAGATGTTAGAGAAGAACCGCGAAGCGATGTTCTTGCTGGAGAGTGAAGCGATTGAGTTTATACGTGATACATATGATACCTACACTCGCGCAAGCCGAGCGGTAGAGGCCAATGTGATTGACTTTGAGGAATTGGCTGCACGACAGCAGAAGAAGACCAAGCAGAAGATGGCTGTGGTGAAGGAAGATTGCGACAGTTTCGACATCATGCCTGCTGACGAAGCCGAGTTGAAAGGCAAGAAGGTGTTGCACACCACCAAGGTTGACATCTTCTTAGCCTCATTCAGTGGTGGAAAAGATTCTCAAGTAGTATTAGACCTCTGCACAAGAGCGTTGCCACCGAATGCTTTCCAAGTCATCTACAGCGATACAGGCTATGAGCTGCCTTCGTCGCTGGAACTCTATGAACAAGTAAAAGAGCATTACGGCAAGCTCTATCCCGAATTGAAGTTCAGCACTGCCCGCAACCACGAGAAAGTGCTGACCTATTGGGACAAAATTGGCACCCCGAGCGACAAGCATCGTTGGTGTTGTTCTGTAATGAAGACGGCACCGCTGTATCGCACCCTAAAAGTTCCAGGAACCAATCGCCAAGCGAAAGTGCTTGCTTTTGAAGGCGTGAGAGCAGAAGAAAGTGTAAAACGTTCAAGTTACGATAGGATAGGACGTGGAGTAAAACATAGTTTTGTTATTAACGCCCGTCCAATCCTAACATGGTCTACTACAGATATCTTTTTGTATATGTTCATTCACGATTTGCCCATAAATCAAGCGTATCGCAATGGCAAACCTCGTGTTGGCTGCATTCTTTGCCCATTTTCATCCCCATGGGATGACATGATTGCGAATAAATGCTACCACAATGAACTACTACCGTTCTTGACGAAGATAGAAAACGAAGCTAAACAGAGGAAAATACCCAATCTAAACTATTTCATAAAAGAAAGGAAATGGGGATTGCGAGCAAGTGGCAATTATATGAAAACTGATTCCTCTGTCAAATTCAAGCAAAACGGTCATGATTTTGTAGCTACAATTACGAATGCAAAAAGCGAACTTGAAACTTGGATAAGGACAATTGGTAAAACAACATTGGTCAAAAATGAAAAAAACCAATCAGGTGAATTTCAATATGAAGGCAATGTGTACCAGTTTACCATTACCCCAAAAGACAACAATACAACAATCTTTATCCTGTATAATGCGAATGATGTTATTCTATTAAAACACATCAAACGTATTCTTCAAAAAGCAACCTATTGCATTCAGTGTGAAGTTTGTGAAATAGAGTGCCCCACAGGTGCGCTGACGGTATATCCAACATTAGAAATAAAAGAAGAATTATGCATACACTGCCATAAATGTTTGGATTTTCATTCCAATGGATGCATTGTGGCAGATTCATTATCAACGAGTATGGAAGCGAAAAACATTACTGGTAGTATTTCAAAGTATGGAACCTTTGGAATACACGAAACATGGATTGACGAATATTTTGCCGACCCTGAAGGTTTCTGGGAGAATAATGCTCTTGGAAACAAACAGGTTGATAGCTTTAAGGCATGGCTAAAAGACTCCGAAATAATTGATTCAAAGAATGTCATCACACCACTTGGTCAATTGTTATCAGAAAAATATATGGATAACCATGATGTGGTATGGGAGATTATTTGGACGAATTTGTGCTATAACTCAATACTTGCTAATTGGTTTATTCGCACAATAGGTTCTGGTCGAGGATTTGATTCAAAGATTTTGTCAGAGTTGGCTCTTGATGAATTTGCTGGCAGTTTTTCTGAAAACACAATCAAATATGCAATTCAGGGATTCCTCCAGGTATTTAATTATTCGCCAATTGGAGAAGTAATGCATCAAGGTGATGTAACTGGCAACAAAATACTAATGCGGGGTGAGCATTCTGATATTTCAGAAATTGGTTTCGCCTATTCTTTATACAAATATGGGAACACGAACAAGATTACTTCGTTCAGGGTGTCTGATTTATATTCTGACGAAACATTGACTGGCCCATATAAAGAGTTTTGTTTGACCAAATCTTTGTTTGAGAAATTGTTGCGCACATTGAATTCCAATGCAAGCCGCATCGTGATAGCCGAATTAAACATGGGACTTGAGCATATCACCTTACAGGAAATGGATGCTTTTGCTGTGCTGAAGAAACTTTTATAAAGTTAACTCTTTCACGGAATGACTGAAAATGTTTTGATAACATATTATTCAAACGCAATATTAGCGATAAAGTGCGCTCATGTTGCGGGCAAGCCAGTTCTGGCTAAGCCTGCATTGCTTGTTGCCACATTTGATGCCATTCGCAAAAAGAAAGCGATGAATAACAAGTTATTCTATGATAATCTTAAAGAAGCTTATTCCAATGTATGTTTAGAGTATCACATAAAAGAAACGCCAATGAATTATCCTTTCTACTTCATGGCGAGTGAAAGCTTTTGGAATCTTCATTGGAATTGTGAACCGATAAAGACTAAAGCACCTTCGGAAAAGATGCTCCATGACAAGGTTGCTTACGCTTTTTTAGACAATGCACTTTGGGATTTATTACAGGATGCAGGAAATAGAGCATGTCTGAGAGAAGCTATTGTAAAGCATTTCTTTAACGATGAACAACCAGAAAGCAACGATAAGATAGAGGAGCCCGCTACGCCCCGTCAACTATGGGCATTGAAGCTTGCTACAGGCATTGACTACCGTGGTCGAGGTCTCACTAAGCTCGAAGCCATAGAGATGATAAGCAAAGCGAAGAAAGAAGCGGAAGAGCGTGGAATAGAATCCTCCTCTGAAGAAGCCACCCCTCGTCAATTGCGCTATTTGAAACGCGCCACGGGTATTGACTATAGTACCAGCGGCCTCACAAAAGCCAAAGCCATCAAAATGATAAGAGAGCTGAAAGAGGAAGAAGATGCGTCCACGGAACCAACCTCTGAGGAGGCTACATATAGGCAACTGCGCTACCTAAAACGCGTCACCGGCATCGACTATAGCAATCGTGGCCTCACCAAACGGCAAGCATCCAAAATGATTCAGGAATGCATTGAAGGTGAAGATGGAGAGGGGCTTTCGTCAACCAGAGAACAAGGCAGTACACGAACAACCCAACAGGCAAAACAACCCGATCCCGAACCTGGCAGTCTTGAAGATATCCTCTCCAAATGCAAGACCCGAGAAGAACAATTGGAGGCAGCACGAAGATTTTTTGGAGAAGACAAGTAAATAATCGATAATAACACATACAACATATCATGGCAACACGAACTTACTGGGATGCGATACAAATTCGCGAAGGCAAACCCGCCTACAATATTGAAATGGAAGAGGCAGGCAATTGGGAAACCTTTTTGCCGAACAAGCAGTTCAACGAGATATTGATTAAGGCCATTGGAGCCGTGCGCAACAACGACCTTGACAAACATCGTTCGCTATGGATAGCGGGCACATATGGTACAGGCAAGAGTCATGCCGGAGCAGTATTGAAACACTTGTTTTGTGATAAGGTGGAAGAAATACAGCAGTGGGTGGATGATGAGTACAAAGACACCCTATATGACCCAATGCGAAAACAAATCTATGGCCTGCGCGAAAAAAAACGTCTGTTGCCTGTGACGTTGGTAGGGCAGTGTGGTATTTCCAACAAGGAAGACTTGGCTTTGGTGCTACAAACTCGCATTCAGCAAGCACTGCAATCAAACGGCATTGAACTTGACATTCGTACCGATTACGATAACTATATTCAACACATAGCCGACAATGCCGATTTCTGGGATATGACCATCGCAGGAGACGGCGAACTTCGTTCAGTGGCTCCCGACCGCAAGCGTTTGGTGCAACTGCTGAAACAATGCGATAGTGCCACCCTTCGCACTGCCAAAGATGCCTGCCGTCGGCGTGGATTGAGTGTGCGATTAAAACAAGAGAATCTTGGTCGTTGGTTTTTTGAGGTACAGGACAAACTGCGTGATAATAGTGACCGTTGTGGCTTGTTAGTGGTTTGGGATGAATTTACAGATGTGATGAATTCTGACCTCGGTCCATCATTGCTGGTGGAGTTGCAACTGCTTGCAGAGGAGGCTATGAATGCCAGCAACGACAGTTATTTCCTTTTCATCTCGCACCCCTCTGCCCTTGATAGACTCAGCGCACAGGAACGCACCAAGACCATGGGGCGATACCACTACATGCACTATAACATGGAGCCTGTATCGGCATTCAAGATTATGAGCCGGAAATTTCGACAAGTGAAACCTCTCGAAAAATTATCAGCTTCTGCTGCATTCTTTTTCAACGCTCGTGACCTTTATCGTGAATTGGCACGAACCAGTGCCAGCCCGGCTGAAACAGAACAAGACCTGAAGAGTGTCTTCCCTCTACATCCTGCCACAGCCAATCTGGCCACCTACTATGCTCGTGAAGTGGGAAGCAGCAGCCGTTCTGTATTCGACTTCCTGGCCAGTGACCCCGTGCGTAACTTCTTGAACGACCCTGTGGCCTTCAAACAAGGAGAAACGCTTACCGCCGACTATCTTTGGGATTATATTGCGCCCGAGATGCAACAGAATGTGAACAAATTCGGTGTAGTGACAGAACGCTACAATAGTTATGAAATAACCGTCTCAAAACAAGGCGATGCCGCCATGCGCGTCTTCAAAGGCATACTGCTGCTTAATGCGTTCAACAATATTGCCAATACCGAAACTGTCACTCCCAGCGAGGAAAACATTGCACGTCTCTTTGTCGGCACTACCGTTGAAGACCATCTGATGGAGATTTTGAATTGGATGAATGAGACGGGAGTTATCCAGCGTTCCCCCGCTGGATTGTATGAAATTCGTTTTTCTGCATTACCACTGGCTGAAGTGGCAAGTATCAAAGAAAACCTTAAACTCACAGAATTCCGTTACACCTATAGCATCCTTCGTTCAACCGCTACCGCACGAAATATTTTAGAGAGAAAGTTGGCCAATGTAGCTCGTCCTTATTGGCTGGAACTTTTCTCAATGGATACCAACGAATATACCTTGCTGAGCAGTTTGGAACGTACCGCAAAAAAGGCAAAGGGATACGAGTTGGTGCTCGCATCTTTCTTTGCTCGAAACAGTGATGAACTGACTCAACTACGCGACCTCGCTGAACGTGCTTCAAAGATGAAAGATGGACGTTTTGACGATGTGGTGTTTATGGTGATGGACAAAACTATGGGCAATAGCGAATATGAACACTATTTAGATTATCAAGCAAATGCACAATGCGCACAACGCCACGGTTTTGCCGACCAGATGAACTCGCATAGTGAAAACGCCGACAAAATAGTGAAAGACTGGGTTGATTCAGCATTGAAAGGTGTAGTGTATTTTTACCTTGACGGTCAGCCGCTCAGCATTGGCGGTAACAATCTTTCATCATTCATCAATAGTTCTGTGACGCCTGTGTTGTATCCTTCAGGCCCCGAAGGGTTGGAACTGATACGTATCAAATACTCTCGAACCTATTGGGAAAAGAAGTATGCACGAGCCACTGTAGAAGCCGTTCTGCAATACAGCACAAAACAAGAGGTAATTGACCATTGCAAAGGGCCAGCTATGCATGTGCCATTCTTGTTGCAAGACAGCGTTGATGAGAACTTGCAGTTCAAGAGCGATGTTAGTTCTGAGCATCCTTTGTATAAGGTCTGTAAATATGTGAAGAATAAGATTGACCATGCCGACAAACAAGTCAACTTTAACATGGCATACCAATTCGAGGGGCTAACCAAAGCGCCCTATGGACTTTTCCCGTCGTATGCAGGAATGGGAATGTTGGCTTTCGCATTGCGTCCCTATATTGGTAAAATATTCGACCTAAACGGGAAACCCCGCACCGCAAAACATTTGGTTGATGATGTAGTGGAATGCTTTAAGGTTTGGGATGGTGGAGGAAACAAGAACAAACTTGATTTCAAATTCCAAACAAAGGAGGAGGGTGATTTAGCCAAGAGTTTCATTAAGATGTTCAAGCTAAATACGCTGAAAGACTACCACGATGTGTCCAGTCTAACAGATGCTCGATGGGCGTTGACCCATGCTTATTTGAAAGAGAAGGGGGCTCCGCTGTGGGGACTGAAATACTGTAAATTGATGCAGAGTCGCACAATGCGCAAAGAATTATGCACCATGATTGATAATATACTGCACATCTGTGAACCAGATGGGATGAAAAACCATGCGATGATTGCGGAAACACTCGATTTGATGAAACAGTATGACATCGATTTTAGAGGCTTGTTACTAACCAATGAAAAGATAAACCACTTTATTGATGGTTACGAACAATTCCTCTATATGCAGGAAATGGTGAAATTACAACCTAATGAACTGGTTGATGCAAAGTCTTATATCCAACAGAACATGCAAGCGGAAATCGGCTTGTGGACAGAAACAGAAGTAGAGGAGAATTTGAAGAATTGGCGTTTGAGCCAGATGAATCAAAGACCTCAGGTTACTATTGTTGGTAAAATTGATTTAGACCCCAAGACTTCCGTGGCTTCTGAGTCTCCTGTCAAATATGGTAGTCAGACCAAAGTTGCGCTCGCAAAAGCAACAGTTAAGAGCATCAAAAAATTGGATGATGCAAAGGCACTTTTGGAGAAATTAGCCGACTCTGGATATGAAGATATTCTTGATACAATAATATATTTGAAAATATAATATTTTATTCGATGTTCTACCAATACGAAAACTTGAGAGAACTAATGACGGCTTTGGAAGATGACCGTCAGGCAGGAGGTGCTGGAGCATCTACGCGTGACCGCTTTCCTGTGAGATTAGTGCTTTTTGACAACTTCCGCGATTGCTGCGCTTTTATTGAAGAGTTGCAAAACCAAATCCAATTAGACCCTATCAGTATCGAGCAGTGGATGAGCGAAGAATACGACGACATCATGCTCACCCATACAACGGTAGAACGAAAAATCAGACAAGTTATTCATGACAATAGCAGCCAAAACTTGCTTATTACGCCATTGTCAGAATTGGCTCGATTCTATGACAACAACACTCCGAAGTTGGAATTCAATGCCTTGATTGGCACATTAAGGGGAATTGAAGCCACACAAGAAGGTGTAAACCACCATCAACGTGTTTATATTCCTATCATTGGCTTGGAGAGCAAAACAGAGCGTTTCCGTGACCAGAGCCAATCATTCATCTACTATTTTCACAATAGCGATAGACAACTCAACTATCGATTAGTACTTACCGATGGGACAACCTATGGCATAAATGGTATTGAGCGATGCTACTACATCGCTGCAAGTGTGAAGGAATGGTTGAACTGCTGGCATTATCCTGAATTGAAGCAACGTATCATCTGCACTTCGCCAGCCATTTTCGCCAATGCCAAATACGCTCAACCCGACAATGCATTTGAATACTGCATTTGCAGAACTGCCTTTGAGTTTCTGCATGATGCATTAAACATCAAAATGCCACAATGCATTTATCGTGAAAGTGAAGACCAATACTGGGAGCAGCTTGCCTCGGAGATAAATTTAGAAGATTTCGACTTCGACACTTATTTTGCCAGACGATTCAAAATCTTTGAGCTTTCTGAACATAGCAGTTTCTACCGTCTGTGGTTCGACAATAGTACCAATTTTGACCGTTGGCTTATCTCAATGTATTATCGCGACAAATTCTGCGAAAAAGGATATATCTGTCGTGTGCTATCTACGATGGATGACTACACCACACCGCATTTCCTTGAACAAATAGCGCTACACATCTTCACCCTCGAAAACGAAGCATACGATTATATCGAAGAGCGTAGAGCTGGTATGGAAAAGGCCATGCGCAGAGGAATTGTATTGTCACCCACCGCACAGTCGTTACTTAAGGAACGGCTATGCAAGTTGGCAGAAAAGGATGGTTACATAACAGCATTGCGTTTCTTCACTAAGGCTACGGATGTAGAAAAGCGGCTTGTAATAGAGTGGTTCAATGCTGGATATGTTGAACAAAGTGATCTGAAAGAACTCTATCCCGATTTATACTACTACTTGTGCAACACACAGCTTCCCACCGAGATTTCGTGGCTGACAAAATACATCGAAGAATACAAGCATTCGAAATTGGCAGGAACATACTCCGTAGTTATGGAGAAAAGCATTGCCGAAGTCAATGCTTCAGAAGCCGCATTCCATGATTGGTACGACCGTTTCTCCACCGTAAAGACCTTGATGAACGGACGTACCGACATCAATGTGTATTTCTGGATCGACGGACTCGGAATAGATTGGGTGCCACTAATACAACAGGTGGTGAAAGAGCGTGAGAAT
Source organism: uncultured Bacteroidales bacterium (assembly GCA_905234765.1). The sequence goes on along the minus strand of CAJOIF010000029.1, from coordinate 6,373 downwards.
GACGGCTATTATCTCAATGAGGTTCTTGTCGCCCATGCTAAACTTCCCACACGAACGGAAAACAACAAGGAAGATTTGCAACAACTGGGAGGAGTTTTACTGGAAAAGATAGGCGACCTCGACACCCTTGCTCATCAGAAACGCGACTACCCTCAATATATCATTGATGACATTGCCGCAGTGCGTCGTTCAGTGAATGCTGTGTTGGATGCCCACCCAAAACAAAAGATTGCCATTGTGAGTGACCATGGAATGACTTACTTGTCTCAGTTGGTAGATGGTCGCAACCTAAAAGGGATTGAGAGCGACCATTATGGACGCTGCGCTGGATGCAAAAAGGGCATTGTGGCTGATGAATACTATATGCGTATCAATGAAGGAAAAGAATTGGTCGCTTTGCGTCACAATTCCCTAAGCAAAAAAGTGGCTGAAGGAACTGGAGCACATGGCGGTGCAACACCCGAAGAAGCATTGGTGCCCATCATTGTTATCTCGGACAAGAAAGAATCGAAACACTGGTCAGCCAAACAAATCACCACTTCTCTAAACGCCGCTAATCCAGTATTTGAAGTTGCCATTATGGGACTGGAACCCAATGAAACTCCTATTCTTCTCTACAACGAAAAGAATTATAAGTTGAGGAAAGAAGATGGAAATTATCGCAGCGAACTGTTGGAGTTAGACCCCGAAGTTAAACAAGTGACAGTAATTGTAGGATTGTACAGCGAGACCTTTACGGTTGAGCTGCAACTTGCAGTGAAAGATGATGATATTTTTGATTTTTAAGCTATGAAACAAGAGATTACCGATAAAGTTCAGACATATCTGAAAGATGTGGCCATATACAAGGACAGTGCCACCACCAACAGCCTTTTTTCGGGGCGCAACCTGCCCTCATTTGTAAAAGACTTCCTGCTTCGCAGATTTTCACGTGGAAGCGAAGTGGATGCTGGTGGGTTAAGCCGTTTCCTTGCTGAAATGATGCCGAAAGGCAATATCAAAAGAATGCTTCACGAAGGACAGGAGGTAAAACTGCTGACTCGATTCACTGTGAATATTGACCTACGCAACAACATCTGCCGTTTCGGTATTCCAGAGCATGGCATCGGAGAAAACGAGGGGATTATCCCTATGAGACTCACAACGAAATACCCAGAACTTGTTGATGGGGAAATGTGGGGTATCATTAAAATATGTTTGATGCCCAATGACGATGGAAAGAAAAACCACGTTGAAATGGTCGATTTCCGTCCATTCAAGCCTTTTACAGACATCAACATCGAGTTTTTCCAAGAGGCTCGTCGTCACTTCACCCTTGAAGAATGGATTGACCTCATGCTTTCATCTATGGAATATGAGCCTGATGCCTTCAAAGGAATGCGACAGAAACTGGAATTCCTCACGAGACTGCTCATATTTGTAGAGCCGCGTATGAATATGATAGAACTAGCACCTAAAAGCACAGGTAAATCATACGTGTTCAACAATATCAGTAAATATGGATGGTTAGGTAGTGGCAAGATTACCCGGGCCAAGATGTTTTTCGACCTCTCAAAGAAGCAGCCTGGAATTCTAATGAAGAGAGATTTTGCCGTACTTGACGAGGTGCAAACCATTGAAATGTCTGACCCTGCTGATTTGCAGGGCGCATTCAAATCATACCTTGAACAAGGTAAGGTTTCTATCGCTGACCAAAACCTTACTTCTGAATGTGGTATGATGCTGATGGGAAACATCGCACTGACAGAGAACAGGAAACCTCGTTCCCCGAGATACTTTGATGAATTACCTGATACTTTCCGCGAATCGGCTCTCATAGAGCGTTTCCACTGCTTTATTGAGGGATGGCTCCTGCCTCGTATCGACACGAGTATGCTTTACAAAGGCTGGACGCTTAACATTGAGTATTTCTCTGAAATAATGCACCTAATGCGTGTGCAAAGCAATTACGGTCGCCTCTACGACAAACTGATTGTTTACGACCCCAGCGATATGCGTGACTTCACAGCCATCAAACGCATTGCCACAGCCTATATGAAATTGCTGTTTCCACACTGGATTGAGGAAAAGGATGTCAACTTGGAAGAATTTGACACTTATTGCTTACAGCCAGCCATTGCACGTCGACGCATTATCATTGAGCAGTGCCAACTGATTGACCCAGAGTATTCTGTCCGTATGCCAAATATCAGAGTGAAGGAGTAAATCAAAGCTCCACTTATCCCAACCCTTTCAAGGTGTTCCGCCCCCAGCGAAGCGTTTGTCTTGTGGCCGTCAGTGCTACGGGCTACCATTCCGCTACGACCACGGTTCGTACCTCTCTGTGGTCTCCGCTCCATTAACGCCTCTCCGCGCTGCCGTCCCCTGCGCCTGCTCGCATCGCTTTGGTGGCTCCACATCGCGTTCATCCCAACCAGCCGCACAAACCTAAGCTGCTGGCATTCACCGCTTCGGTCGCTACACGGGCGTTTTCACCTTCGCTAACGAAGCTCCCTCAGCTTCATCGTGAGTCGCGCCCTGACAACTACCTTCCGCTCCGACGGGCAGACAATGGCTCCGTACCTCCGCCGTTGTCTGCTCGCTCCGCTACAGTCCGTCGTCAGGTCGCCCAACCGCACCAGCCACACCATCGCTGGAAAGCTACACATAAAAAGAAGCTTGTTGTGCCGTAGTCGGTCGCGCCGTCTCTCACCCACAAAACGCCTGTTCCGCTCACCTACGCGGCCAATACCAGCAGCCGCACCCCGTATGAGGGCATCGACTTCTCTATAAGCCCCATCAGTCCTATAACTCCTCTTTTTAACTTCTACCGACCAAGCCGCCGCTGTCACGGTTTTTGCAAGGCTTGGGCTTTAATCCTGCCTTCCCAATGCTGTTCGGCAATGTTGCCGTTCAAAAAGTTGTCCCTTCGTCCCTTGTGCCAACTTTTTGCCCGTCAATAATGCCGCCCAGCCCCGCGCGACGGCCTGCCACCACTTCTCAATCGCCCTGGGCAAGAGTTGCAGCGGTCGTGGGCATCATCTTTTTTTCTTTTTGCCCTTACTCCGCTGCAACACATGCCCAGTGCGGCTCTATGGTGATTTGAAAGTCATCGCTTCTAAGAAAGCTTTATGAAAGGCCGTCGCGCCTTACGCACGCTTCAAGCATCAACCGGGCAAAAACACCGCGCCAGCGGCTGCCTCAACTTCTATCTTTAAGCTTCTACGGACTTAAAAAACACTCGCGTCTTGACCCTTAATCTCAATAATTTTCACTATCTTTGAAGCCTCAAAACACCAAGAATATGAAAAAATACTCTCACGCATGGATAGCCTTTATGGCCATAAAACGATTCATCGCCACCTCCGACAACGAAGCCGTTGTCAAAGGTGTCAGCGAAGATGTCCGCAAGGAAGCCAAAGCCCTTGTCAGATGGTTCAAGAACTACCGCGACTTTGTAATCCAAGGAGCTTGGTACCCTGATGAGGTGTTTAAGGACATGGCCACCAGCCATATTGTGAAATACAAGCCTTCCGAAGATGGTACTTACACCACATTCGGCAAGCTGCCTTCAACACACACCATCTACGAGAAGATGCTCAAGTCATCACCGCTGTTCAACAAACCCTACAAGTTTGAGAGCGGCAATTGTGCAGACCGTTGCGAGTCGATTTCCCACAGCATCGTTGACAACTTCAAGATGCTGCACCGCGAGGACAGAGGCTGTCCAATCGCTACAACAGGAAACCATATCGCTATGCGCTTCTTTATCCTCAGCCACTATGTGGCCGACTGTCACATGCCGCTGCATTGCGACAGTCGTCCATTCTCCGATGAGAAAGGCATACACGGAGCCATTGAAAAGAAGTGGGAAGACCAGGTCAACAAGTCCTACAAGATTGACAAGGACAACAACCGCTTTTTCTACGACCCAGACGGTTATCCTTTGCCACTCAATCCAACACCCTTTGTATTGGATGTGGAAAACGAAGTGGCCACAAGGAAATATGTCCACGGATGGGGAGGCGACAACGGCAACACATGGGACTTCATGAGTGCCGTGTCACAATACTCCTATTTGTTCTCGTACTACCTCATTCCCGACACCTTCAAGAACACACAGCCCATGCAAGAGTTCATGGAGCAGACCGAATGGGGTCAGAACTTCGACAAATACAGCAAGATGATATTTGGTGATGCCATCGACTCCATCGCCCGTATCTGGCTCCGTGTCTGGATAAAATACCGCAAGTGGTTGAAATAAGCCACAATAGCCACGGTATATCCTACTCCTAAAAAAGAATCAGGAAACACGGTTTTGGCTTTTCGGGCAAGGGGTGCTACCTGCAACCTTGCCTTTTTTTTGGCTTGCGATTTGCAAAACGAAAAATAAATCGTACTTTTGCAGCGTAAAACGAATCTATCAGAATCAATCAACATGAAAAATCTTGATGAAATACTCGAAGAAGTCCTGTCCCAAATGACGGAAGAGGAGTTTGCTGAAAAGTGGAGCAAGACCAAGGATCGTATTGAAGGCGGCATCTCGGTTGAGGAGTATTTCGGCCAACTTGAAAGCGGATTTTGGCATTACCACTTCGGTAATGCGGGCAACGATTTCAGCTACACCAGAGATGACAACAATGATTATTGTTTAGCTGCATAAAAACAAAAGATATGAAAGAAGCATCGTTCAGACTTGAGGGCTACAGATTTGAAAAGGTTAATATGGACTTGTCAGCCAATCCAGGTCAGATTGGTATTAAAATAGACCCATCGGGTGTCTATAATCCAACCAACGGGCAGTATGACCTGAGCTTTGTCTTTCAGGCACTCAGGCAAACTGACAATCAGGCTTTCATTACCATTTTGTGCAAGGCTCGTTTCGTATTTCACGAACCAGTTTTATTTGAAGAAATACCCGATTATTTTTACCTGAACAGCATCGCCATACTTTTCCCTTACGTTAGGGCATTCGTGAGCATCATCACTTTACAGGCTAACATCAATCCATTGATGTTGCCCACGATGAATCTTGCATCACTGCAAGAAACGCTGAAGAATAACACGAAGGTTTGCGATGATGAAAAGGGTAAAACTATACCAAACGCTTGAAGATAGGGGCAACCCTGACGATGTTGAGAATTATGGTCCTTTTGTGTGCAAAAGGAAGGATGCTTGGCTGGGCATGGGTGCTTACTTTTGGGAAGATGATTTGCCCCAAGCCACCATGTGGGGGAAGCAATATCCAAATGGCTTCGTGATTTGTGAATCGGAATACGATGCCAGCAACAAAAACTATCTTGACCTTACTACCAAGGAGCATTACGAAAGCATGAAGAAATGTCAAGCAATGCTTGAAAAAAGAGCAAAAGGAGAAAGAGTGCTCCTTTCGCAAATTATTGAGTTTTTAAAAGAAGCGAAGCAGTTTCCCTACAAAGCAATCAGGTATGTTTTCGTGGAGGTTGACGAAAACCCTATAATGGTTTCTGAAAAGCATCAAGCTGTTTTGTCACCACCTGCCAAGTCCATCCAAATTTGTGTGGTTAATAATGGTTTTCTGCTTGATGGCAAATATAGAATCATCTATCCGCCTGATTACGTTGCGTAATAGGGTTCCCCATTTTTATTTTGCCCCACGCACAACCTACCCAATTCAGCAGGAGGGGGAAATCGGTGTTCCCTTCGTCGCCACTTCTTGCGGTTGCCTTGGTGTGCGCAAGGCTATAACGAGCGCCAATAGAAAAAAATGCTGAGCTCCTTCGTCGTGCGCTTTTTTCTGTTGGCGGCCTTGCGCAACACCGCCGCTGCTCTTCGCTGTCCCGCGACAAGCGTTCCGCTGCGCTCCACTGGCGCGGCTCCAGCGAGCGTTTGCGTCTCCAAGGCCAACCGCTTTCGTGGCTCCTTGCTCGCTCGGGGCTTTCTTGTCGCCCCCCGTACCCCCAAGCGGTTCTCGTACCTCGCAACTTATTAGCGGGGGTCGCCGCGCCCCTTTTGTTTTGCGCCCCTGCTTGCGCGTCCGCCCGGCGGTTTCCTTTGTGGTGCGCTAAAGCGCATCTTGTTTCGCCCCCTCATCGTTGCCACCTCTCCCCGCAATGGCCATACTGGTGTCTGCCTCTTCGGGGTCGCCGCCGCAAAAGGCACGCCCGCCGCCGCTTCGGATTGAAACCGTGCGCGGACTCCTGTCGGGCGGGTCGGCCGCGCTGGCGCGAACGGGGCGCAGGGTATCCCACTCTCGTATAGTCGTTTAGGCTCGGTTTTCTCATTCTTGCGTGAGTGTCACCGCCCCTTAGCCGCAGGCGCTTTTCCCCCTTACCTGCTGAGCCAACGCACATCCGTGCCGCCGTCACCCCCGACCACCACCCCAGAATTTGGAACAGGTCGCTCCGCTAAAGCT
>CAJOIF010000028.1 GCA_905234765.1 uncultured Bacteroidales bacterium | reverse complement strand
TTCAACTCATTGGTGTCCAAGGCTTTGCCATTGTTTTCCCATAGATACTTGCTATGGCAACCAGGGCACTGGTTGGGACAATTGGTAATATTAATGGCAAGTGTCACTTCGTCAGGAACTTCCTGGAAGACGACATCAAAATTAGCGTATTTTAGCATCTGTCTATCTCCATTTTTCCATAGTGACGGCGGGCAGCTTCCTCTTGGCGCGGCTCGCTGAAATTGCTGACACGCTTCAGGTAACCGATGATGCGAGTCAGGTAGTCGATGTTGTGGCTGTGGCACTCGGGGCATTCCTTCAGGTAGCGCTTGTCGATGTGGCCGCAGTCGTTACAAATCGTGTTCGGGATGTTGAAGGTGAAATAGTTACAGCCTTCGCGGGCAGCCACACGCAATAGCTGGCGGTACTGGTCCTTGGTGAGGTGTTCCTCAAGGTTGCAGTGCAAAGCCGAACCACCGGTGAGGTGCTTGATGTACTTCTCGCCATGGAGACGGAACTTGTCCAACACGTTGGTGTTCGGGTCTTCCACGATGTAGAAATAACTATTGTAGCAGTCGCGGTGCACCTCGTAGCCATCTTCCTTGTCCCACTTGGCATGTTTCACGCCCACGTTCTCGGCGGGAATCATCTCGCAGTTGAACATCAAGCCGTCCTTCTTCGAGTAATACTTCTTGTTGTACTTCTCGATGAGGCCCAGCACATCCTGCACGAATTTCTCGTAGTCCGGATTATCCGAAATCTTGATTTTCAAGAACTCGGCGGCTTCCACGAGGCCGTTCACGCCGATGGTGAGGTATTGGCGACCGAGGTTGATGTAACCCGCATCGAACAGCGGCAACATGCCTTTCTTCTGTAATTCCTTCAGGTTCTCGTTGTAGCAAATCTGCACCTTGTGGCACAGGTCGACGATTTCCTCAAGGAAGGTCAGGTAGTGCATGTTGTTGCGCGCGGCATACTGGATGCAGCGGTTCAGGTTGATGGTCAACACGCTCTTGGAGCCTGTGGACACGCCACCGGCACCCAGGGTGTAGCTGAAGCCATTGTCCTGGATTTCGTTGCGGAGGCGACAGCACGACGACAGCGAGTCGGCGTTGTCGCTGAGGTAGGTGAAGAACGAGTGACCTTCGGCGTACATCTCGGCAGTGAAGTCGCCCCATTCCTTGTCGATGACATCGCCATCCTTCGAGAGCAGTGCCATGGTCTCGACGGGGAAGGTGAGGACGCTCTTCAGGCGCTCCGCATTGAACCACTTCATGAAACGCTTCTGGAGCCAGCTCAACGATTCCCAGTCGGGCTTGGTGCCGTCGGGGAAGTAGAAGTCGCCGAACAACGACTCGAAATAATAACGGTCGTAGTAGGCGATGTTCCAGAACACCGACTGGTAGTTTCTCGCGCCAGCGGGTTGGTTGAGCGAGTAGACGATTTGCTGGAAACAGTCGGTGATGACCTTGTCGATGGTACGCGGTTTCAGTGAGTGGTCGACCACTTCGTCGGCGCGTTTGTAGTAGTCCTTGCCATAGTCGAGGCCAATGAAATAGTTCATGTACATCAGGAACTCTGGCGTGGCACAGGCACCCGACAATTGCGACGACACCATGAACACCATATTAATAAAGCCGCCGCAGAACGAGCGCAACTTGGTTGGGGCGGTGCTGTTGCCGCCGATGGAAGATGTGCCCGAGTTGAGCCAAGGATACATGGTAATGGAGGCGCAGTAGTTGGCCAAACTGGTCTCGTCGTTCTTGTAGATGAAGTGGTTGTTGAGCAAATAGAGGTAACGGTCGGAGAGTTCCTTGCCGAACACCGACTTGATGCGGTCGGTGAGCAGGCGGCGGTTGATGCGGATGAAGCTAGACTTGGGCAGCTCGCCAATGAGCGTGGCGATGTTTTTCTGCTCCACGTTGGCGTTGGCGTCGTATTTCGAGCCCGTGGCGGGGTTCGAAGCGTTGACGTAGTTGCTCAAGAAGTCGATTTTCTCACGGATTTCGCGGTCTTCAGTGTGCTTCTGACGATACAGGATGTAGTTCTTCGCCACCGTGTAATACTGTTCCGCCATCAACGCGGTCTCCACCTGGTTTTGGATTTCCTCCACAGTCATGCCGTTGGTCACGCGGACACGGCTCAAAATCCCATTGAGATCCTCGTCCGAAGCGTAGAATCCCGAGGCCAAAAATGCCTTGCTGATGGCGACTTTGATCTTGTCAAGAGAGAAGGCTTCCAGCTTGCCGTCCCTTTTGGTAATATACAATCCTCCGTTGCTCATAAAATGTGCTCGTTTTCGATTTAGTGTCTGATTTTCAATGGATTCCCAAATGGGCTATTTGATGAACCTTGTTTTGCAAAGGTAGAGCATTTTGAATTTGCGTGTCAAGTTTTTTCCGACATTTTTTTATCAACAAAATTATCAACACGCTAATTCCATGATTTGATTATCTTTGCGCCAAAATTTAGAATTGTTATGCCAAAAAAGAAAAAAATAGAGAACAAATTAAGCACTTTTACAAGTGTGATTTTGGGCATTTTCGCCGACCAACCCTTCCGCCCGAAGAACTACAAGCAGGTCTGCAAAATCATGGGTATCAAGGACCAAGCGGGAAAAGACGTGGTGTACAACCTGCTCATCAGCTTGAAAGACAAAGGCCTGCTGCGTGAAGAACGGCCCTATAGTTATGTGATGAGTGCCGAGGGCATGGCACAGTTCGGCCCCAAGACGAAATATGTGGAAGGCGTGGTGGAGATGAAATCGACGGGCAAGGCCTATGTGGTGCGCGACGACGGCGAGGGCGAAGACATCTTCATCGCGGCCAACGACACCTACAAGGCGCTGCACGGCGATCGGGTGCGCGTGGCCATGTTCCCCAAGCGCAACAACAGCAAACCCGAAGGCGAGATTGTGGAGATATTGCAGCGCAGACACACCGAGTTTGTGGGCATTCTCAACATCTCACATGGCTACGTATACGTCCGCCCCGACGTGGAATGGATGCCTGTCGACATCTTCATCCCACGCGGCGACCTGCATGGCGCCAAGGACGGCATGAAAGTCATCGTGCACCTGACCGACTGGCCCGACGGCTCGGGCAACCCCTTCGGCGAAATCGTCCGCGTGCTGGGCAAGCCTGGCGAAAACGATGTGGAGATGGAAAGCATCCTAGCCGCCCATGAATACCCCATAGAGTTCCCGGAAGAGGTGGAAAAAGAGGCCGATAGAATACCTATTAATATATCGTCAGACGAAATCAAACGCCGCCGCGATTTCCGAAAAGTGTTCACCATCACCATCGACCCCGCCGACGCCAAAGACTTCGACGATGCCATCAGCTTGCGGAAGATGGACAACGGCCATTGGGAAGTGGGTGTGCACATCGCCGACGTGTCGCATTATGTTCGTATCGGCTCGGCCATCGACAAGGAAGCCCTCGACCGTGGCACCTCGGTTTACTTGGTTGACCGCACCATCCCCATGCTGCCCGAAAAGCTCTGCAACAACGTCTGTTCGCTGCGTCCCGACGAAGAAAAGCTGACCTTCAGCGTCGTCTTTGAGATGGACGACGAAGCCAAAATCTACGACAAATGGATCGGCAAGACCATCATCAATTCGTGCCGCCGCTATACCTACGAAGAAGTGCAGACCATGATCGAAGGCGGCGAGGGCGACTACAAATCCGAAATCCTGACGTTCAATAGTTTGGCCACCAAACTGCGCGAACAACGCATGGCCTTGGGCAGCATCAACTTCCACTCGGAAGAGGTGAAATTTGTCCTCGACGAGAACAAGAAACCCATCGACACCTACGTGCGCGTACAGAACGAGTCGCACGAACTGATTGAGGACTTCATGCTGCTGGCCAACCGCACCGTGGCCGAGACCTTCGGCAAGCCCGAGAGCAAATGGCACAACCACACCTTCGTCTACCGTATCCACGATGAGCCTAATCCAGAGAAACTCAACAAGTTCGTCCTCTTGATTTCGCGCCTCGGCTACTCCATGAACCTCAGTAACCGCGACACGTTGGTGCGCTCCTACAACAAACTCTTTGAAGACGTGGAAGGCAAGGGCGAGAAGAACCTCATCCAGACCGTGGCCTTGCGCACCATGGCCAAAGCCGTCTATTCGACCGACAACATCGGGCACTACGGCTTGGCTTTCGACTACTACACCCACTTCACCTCCCCCATCCGCCGCTACCCAGACTTGATGGTGCATAGATTGATTGAGCGTTATTTGATTGAAAACCAAGGCTCTGCCAATAAAAAGGACTACGAGGACATGTGCGTCCATGCCAGCGAGATGGAGAAGCAAGCCGAAGAGATGGAACGCCAGTCCATCAAGTACAAACAGGCCGAATATCTGCAAGACAAGATTGGGCAGGTGTTTGAGGGCTTGGTCTCTGGCGTGAGCAAATGGGGCCTCTTCGTGGAGTTGAAAGGCAACAAATGCGAGGGCTTGGTACGCTACGAAAACCTGCCTGGCGACATCTATTACCTTGACGATGACAATTTCCGCGTCATCGGCCAGGACACGGGGCGCGTCATCCAGTTGGGTGACGAGGTGCGCATCCGCGTGAAGGCCGTCGACCTCTTCAGACACAAGATGGACTTTGAGATGCTGGCCGATTGGCCCATGCCGAAAAAACGACAAAAGCAGCGCAAGTGATAATGAAAGCAGCCCATAGATACACTCGGCTTTTGGCGGCATGTCATACCGAACCTTTAGGTGAGTGTATCTATGCCGCCAAAAGCCTCGGTATGACATGGGCTGCAAGATTTATGAATTAAAACCAAGTAGTTTCCGAAAAAAACGTACTTTTGCAGCATTATTCAATCCATGACACGATGAAAAAGAAAAGCAATATTTTGATTACGGCTGTCTTAACGGTTTTGGCAGCCGTTGGGTTCACTTCCTGCTCCAAGGAGCCCAGTCTTATAGTCTCAACACAAAACCTGTGGTTTGGTACAGAGGCCAGCTCACAGCGAATCGAAATCACCGCCAACTGCAAATGGTATGTAAACAAGACCGACGGTGCCGACTGGTATACCATCTCCCCCTCAGAAGGCAAGAAAGACGGCTCCGTCACCATTACGGTGAACCCCATGACCAACGCCAACTTCAGGGAATCGTCCTTGATGATCACCGTTCCAGGCGGTCACATTCGTCGCACCGTTTACATCTCACAAAACGTGCTCGATTTTGACGGACTTTACAACAAAGTATTTGGCGTTTCCAGCGTAGAACATTGGAACACGGATTATTACGAACAAATCATTGAAGATTCCTACAAACGCTACGAATTTGATCCTTTCGATACAGCATCAGGCTATCAGATGTATTTCCTCGACAACGGCGTGGGTGCGCAAAAGGATAATAATGGCGACTCAACCGTATGGTATGTGTTCCACTACGAATTCAACCCCATCAACCATGATCTGGAAATCAGTTTTGAAACCGTCGATGGCTCCCCTGAAAACTATGCTCCCGACGTACAGACGGCCAGCGACTCGCTCTTCCGTTTCATCCACGAATACAGACCGCATTTCTGGGAGCGCGCCGACATGCGAAAGATAGGCACCATCAATACAGGCGATAAAGCGCTCCTGACTCGCAAGGCCATCAAACGCAAGGGAAGCGGTCCCATTTTCCAATTCTGATGTCCCAAAAACTGACGCGCCATATTGCCCTTTTCGGTATCGGCGTCTACCTTTTGGCCCTCATCGTCATCAGTGTGGCCTTTCGGAGCCATGCCTTGCAAGCCAAATGGATGCTGTGGGGCACGGGTGAGGTTTTGTTTTTCTTTGTACTGACAACGGTTTTCTATCCCCGTTGGAAAGACATTGACCTCAAGAAATTCAAGTGGACAGTGTTTCTGACCGCTTTCGCCATCCGTGCGGTATATGCCATAGCGATGTGCTATTACTATTATTGGGAGACAGGCATTGCCTTTGAATATGGTGCCGGCGACAGCATTTTGTATCATACCACAGCGGTTTATTTGTCACAATGCGTCCGCGGAGGACACATCTCCTACATTTTCAATTACTTGAACGCCTGTACCATGGGCTGGTCCGACCAAGGCTATCAGCTTTGGTTGACGTTCCTGTACACTCTTTTTGGACGAAGTTGGCTGGTGCCTCGTCTCTTCAAGGCGGCCATGAGTGCTTATCTCTGCCTCGTGATTTATAAACTGGGCTCACGCACCTTCGGTGAACGCACGGGACGTTTGGCTGCCGTGATGTGCGTTTTCATGCCCATCCTCATCCAGATTTGCGGCATCCACACCAAGGAGATGGAGATGATTTTCCTGTCCATTCTCGCCCTTGAGCGCATGGACTATCTCGTCAGAAGCAAGAAATACACCTTCTGGAACATCCTAGTTCCCATCCTCTTGACGGGGATGACCTTCGGCTTCCGCACCATCATCGGGATGTGTTTGATTTTTGCCTTTCTCGTTTTTGTGTTGTTGTCATCCAAGGAGTTGGTGGGCAAAAAAGCCAAACTCATCACCATTGCAGGGGTTGTGGTGGTGTTCTTCTTGTTCCTTACTTCCCCCATCGGGCGGGAGATGAACATCATCTATCGACTGAAATTCAGCGACTTGAATTACCAGTCGGAGAAATATGAATCCATGGGGATGAGACACAGCGGGTTAGCCAAAAGCTACTACCTGGCCCCGGGTGCCTTCGTTCTGCCTCTAGCCCCAATGGTAGAGGAAAGCCCCGACCACAACAAAATGATACACGGCAGCACCTATGTGAAGAACTTCCTTGCTTTCTTCGCCATGCTGGCCATCGTGATCGCCATCCGACAGCGGAAGTGGCGCGACTTCAGTCTGGTTGGTGCCTACGAATTGTCGTATCTCGCCATCATCATGTTCTCGTTTGCCGCCAACTCGGAGCGTTTCCACGAACCTGCTATACCTTTATTAATATTAATGGCTGCCTACGCGATGACGCACCTGCGGCACAAAGACCTGAAATTGTTCTATGCGTATTGTGGACTGCTCTTCGTGGCCTTGCTGTTCTGGAATTGGCTGAAACTGTCGGCAAGAGGGTTGGCGTGAGGAAAAGTGAAAAAAATTACCAACTCGCTTTCCTCGTTGGTATTTTTTCGTACTTTTGCCTTGTGATACACCAAAAAAACACATGCCATGACTGCAATTGAACTACAATCTGACACAATGCATCTGCTACAGCAGTTTGACAAAACCGATGTCTTGCTATGGCAGAAAGTGCTTGACGCAATAGTTGCGATATACCAAGAGGAAGAGTTGGAGGAGGCAAAAAAACGTGCCCAGCAAAAAGCCAAAATCCGTCAGATGATTGGCGTTTTCAAACAGAGCGATACGGACAATTGGAAACATGCCAAGGAAGACTATCTCAACGAAAAACACGCTAGTTGACAGCCATGAGAGTTTTTATTGACACCAATGTCTTCCTCGATTTGCTTTGCCAAAGAGAAGATTTCTATGCCGATTCGGTAAAGATTTTCGACCTCGCCATTGATGGCAAAATTACACTCCTGATATCGGACTTGAGCATTGCCAACATCAGATACATCACACGAAAGAACTTCTCAAACGAGCAATTCTACCAAACTATGGCGGCATTTCGCCCAATGATAACCATCGTCCCCGTTGGCGAAAAAGCCGTTGACCAAGCCTTTACAATAAAGGCCGACGACTTTGAAGATGCCTTGCAGTATTTCTCGGCAATACAAGCCAATGCTGATTTCCTGCTGACGCGCGATATGAAAGACTTTGGATTTGCCTCAATGCAGGTACAGACTCCCAAGATTTTCCTCAAACAGTCTTTTTGAACATTTCCCTTCCAAAATAATTAATATCTCCCCTTCCTTCAAAAAAATTTACCAACCCACTTTCCGCGTTGAATTTTTTTTCTATTTTTGCAAGTTCAAATTATAGGGTCTCGACCAGACCCTTATTGTCGTATATAAATAACATATAATATTATGAAAAACAAAACGTTACAAAACAATGCAAAACAAATAACCAAGGTAGGGAAAACTTGGCTTGTGTTGGTTTTGCTGATGTGGAGTGTCTTGGGCTTGGCACAAAACCAACCGCCACGAGACGCGCAAAGCATCATCTATTTCGACCTCGCGGCAGGTAATGTGACCATTAATGCCTCAAGCTACTCGGGTAAGATATATACGACAACAGGGGGAACACCACACCCCAAAATGTTACAGGAACGCATAGCGCAAGTAACGTGTATTATATTTACCAATCCCAAAACACATATCCAGCGGCAACAAGTTCCTACAGAAGTACTACTGGCCTTGTGGATGGCGTGATGATTATCCCCACATACGACACCGTACAGATTACCGTGAACGGCCATACTAGGAAATGGTATGATTTCATTACCAACCAAAAAGACGTGGATTCTGTGATTAATTACTGGCCCTCGTGTGCACAGGCAGTATATAAAACGGCTGTCAGTAACTATATTTATGTCACTGGGTCATCGAATTATAATGTCACCATTGATGGAATCTGGTCAAGTTATAATCCTAACAGCAACGCTGACGGACCGATAAAAGTTACTCCAAGCGGATCGGGTGTGACCACACTGAAAGTAAGAGGCGACAATAGGATAAGAAACATTCTTTGGCAATGTAATACACTAAATACTGCCAAGCTCATTATCACGAGTTATACTGGAGACGGTTCAAAAAAAGGATCGTTGACGGTGGCGGATTTAACTCACGACCACCCAACGGACCAATTGGCTGTGATTGGATATCATTCTCATAATAATTACGGCTTATGGTTCAGTGGTGCCACCGTATTTGCAGGCTTCCCTGCATTCAACAACTATGTTTGGAGAGACAGAAATGAAGTTAAATTTCCTGTTTGTGTAGGAGGCGGAGCAAATGGTCATGGAGAAGTCGTTATCACAGGGGGAACTCTGACGGCCGTATCCAACGGTACTACTGCAGCAATCGGTGGTGGCGGAGGCTATAATATTACTGGCGGTTATGGTTTGGTCACGATTAAAGGTAACTCACATGTCTATGCTTATGCCCACGGCATCTATTCCATTAACTCAGACCGTGCTGGTTTTGTGCCTACTACAGCTATTGGTGGTGCGAGCACCTTCGTACAAGACGCATACGACGGTACTGTTGTAGACATCAGTGAAAACGCTTATGTGTATGCCGAAAGTGTGGGCGGTGCTGCCATCGGCGGCGGCAATGCCCGCAACAGTCAGGGCGGCGGTGCCACTATCAATATCCGCGACAATGCCCATGTGGAGTCACGAAGCGTAAGCGATGTTATTACTATCAAATGGAACGGCAATTGGGTTTCAGGTTTCCCCCACGAATATGCCGTTCCAGTCGGTTCGGCAATGGGTGGTGGTGTAGGTTTGCGTGGCGGTGCAGCAGAAATCAATATCAGTGGTTCTACCGTTGTAGAGGCCACAAGTATTGGCGGCGGCAACGCTGTTACAAGTGCTGGCAGTACTGCTCAGTATGGCGGTGCGGCCACCATTAACATTTCAGGTGGTACAACCACGGTTGATAACAATATCGGCGGTGGTCACTCCACGGGTACGGGCGACGGTGGTGCAGCCACTATCACTGTTTCGGCTGGTACCATCACGGCAAGCACCGTGGGTGGCGGCGATGCCATTTCGGGTAACGGCGGCAACGCCACCATCGACGTGAGAGGCGGCTCCTTGACTTGTGCTGGCATTGGTGGCGGTGATGCCACAAGCGGCCATGGCGGCTTTGCCTTCATCGACATCTCAGGCGGCAGTTACCAAGGCGGCTCCATCGGTGGCGGCGATGTCACCACGGGTGTCGCAGGCGACGCTTCCATCTACATCACTGGCGGTTCCTTGGACTGCGAGTCCATCGGTGGCGGCGATGCCTCGACGACGACCGGCACGCCCGGTTCGGTAGTGGGAACCGTGCAAAACGATCCAACGCAGCCTTATTACAATCCCACGGGCGCAGGCATCTACATCGTCTCCATCGAAGAAATCCATGTAACCTCAGGCTACATCGGCGGCGGCAAGAACGCCAAGACCCCCGACCCCGACCTAGGATACGCCACGGCCTATATCGACGCGCCGAACGCCACCATCCAAGGACAGTTCGTGCTCACCAACACCCAATCGGGTCGCAGCTGCTTCTTCACCATGTTGAACGGCACCATCGACAACGCGGGTCTGACAGGCGTTCTTACTGGAGCCTATCCGCGCATGCAGGCTAATGGCGGCGCCATCTACATGACCGACACCCAAAGCCCCACGATTACCCTCAGCGGCGGCACCATCAAGAACTGCTCGGAAAGCACATTGGGAGGCGCGGTTTACATGAACAACGGTACGTTCACCATGTCGGGCAATGCGAAGATCGAGAATTGCTCCACCGTAACCTCCGGCACTGGAACATGGGGATTGGGCGGCGCGGTCTACATGGGCGGCGGTACCTTCACCATGAATGGCGGCACCATCGGCAGCACAGCCATCGCCACAGGCAACAAGGCCGGTGTCAAAGGCGGCGGCATATACATGGATGCCGGTACCTTCGAGATGAACGACGGCTCCATCAAATACAACAAGGCCACCAGCGAGGACGGCGGCGGCGTGTACATCGGCGGTACAGCCCGCTTCTACGGCGGCACCATCCAAGGCAACGAGGCCGGACAAGACGGCGGCGGCTTCTATGTGAACCCCGGCAGCGGCATCACACCTATTAATAGTAGCCAGCACACCACCATCATCAGCGACAACAAGGCTGGACAAAATGGCGGCGGTGCCTATATCGCTACAGGAACTGTCAACATATCTGATATCGAGTTGAGCGGCAACACGGCCACGGCGGGCAACGGCGGCGGCGCCTACGTAGGCGGTAATGCCTCGGTCACCACCTCCACGATAAGCAACAACAGCGCACCATCCACCGCTACCGACAACGGCAACGGCGGCGGCATCTTCGTGGCCAACGGCGGCACCTTCGACCTCGACGGCGCAACGGTGAGCGGCAACAGCGCGGGCAACTTCGGCGGCGGATTCTACATCGACCCCGTCGTGAGTACCCCCGTCACCACGGAACTCAAGTGCAACAGCGGCAACATCGTCATTAGCGGCAACACCGCCAAGAATGGCGGCGGATTCTATGTCAAGAGTGGTTTCTTGGACTTCGTTGTCTCTACAGCCACGCCGACTCCATACACAACCACTTTGAGCGGCAACAGTGCCAGCAGTAATGGTGGCGGCGGATATGTGGCAGATGGCAATGTCTATATAAGGAAGGGTACTTCTTTATATGACAACCAAGCAGCCAATCAAGGTGGCGGTCTTTATGTATATGACGGCACCGTTGAGGCTACCGATTGCATCATCGGCATTGAGGATCACCCCAACATCTCGTTAAAAGCTGGCGGTGGCTTGTATATGAAAGCTGGTGACTTCACCATGAATGGCAGTTCCATCTCCTACAACGTAGGCACTACGGGTGGTGGCGGGGCCTATATCAATGGCGGCACAGTCACCCTCAACGGCGGACGGGTGAGCCACAACAGAACCAACAACAACGGCGCCCACGGCGGTGGCATCAGGGCTGGTAGCGACAGCGGAAGCGGAAGTATCACCATCAACACCACCAGATTCGAAGACAACTTCGCCAATAGCTGTGGCGGTGGCATTTATGTCAACGGAAACAGTTTCACCCTATCCCTCGACAGATATTCCTCAGACTCAACTTATGCCTACTTCAGTGGCAATAAAGCAACTCATGGCGCTGGCATTTGGGCCAAGACCAGTTCGGTAAATGTGACAGGTGCCCGATTCACGCATAATGAGGCCGTTGAGAGAGGCGGTGCCATCTATGTGAACGGCGGTGCCTTTACCCTTAATGGAGGTGAGGTGGACCACAACGAAGCAGGCACCCATGGTGGCGGCTTCTATATCGACCCAGACGGGGCGTCCACAACGACCATCCAGAACGAGGCTAGCATCCACGACAACGAGGCTGGCAACAATGGCGGTGGTGTCTATGTAGCCAAAGGCAACGTTGACATCAAGTCTTCCACTCTTTCCACCAACACGGCATATAACCATGGTGGCGCGCTCTACTCGGGCGGCGGCAACATTGACATCACGGATGCCGAGATAACGAGGAATACAGCGACCAATAACAATGGTGGTGGTGTGTATACCCAAGGTGGCATCATCACCATCAAGGGCGGCAACTTGTCGTCGAACCATGCCGGTTCTAACGGAGGATTCCTTTGCGTGGCGAAAGGTAGTAGCGGCAGCGGAACGGTCAACATCCAATACCACGCATCGGCGACCCAGCAAACGCCCCTCTTTACCGGCAACTCGGCTCTCAACGGCGGTGTCATCTATATGGCCAACGGCACCTGCAACCTTGAAAACGGCAGAATGGGTGGTTCGTATGCCAACCGCAACATTGCCACGCAATACGGTGGCGCCATCTACTCGGGCGGCGGCACACTTAACTTCACCGATGGCACCGTTAGCTACAACGTGGCTGGCGAGAGCGGCGGCGCTTTCTACGTGGGCGTTGAGGGTGTGTTGAAGCTATTGAGCAACGTCACGCTGAGCAAGAACCACGTCCCTGCCGGCAAGAAGGGCGGTGGCGTGTATCTCGCCGGTGTGGTACAGATTGGCGGCACTCCCCCCGGCACCCTGAAGACTATTGTTGCGGACGACAACTTCGCCTACGGCGACATTGATTTCGACCCCACCTCATATTCCCCTTATGTCTCTGAACCTTACACCAACACGAGAAACAATATCTATCTCGACAACCCCTCTGTCAACCCTGGCCGTAGGAGTGTCCTTACCATAATGGAAAACGGCATCGAACCATACGTTCCAGGCAGCAAGACTGATCCATCGGGATCGCACATCGGCTTCACCACGCCGCGCAACTTCGTCCCTGTGGTCTACTGCGCCTACAGCGGAACGAGCCAGGCTTATCTAAGGTCTTTCCTTGACCAAGGCCTACGAGAAGGCACCATATTCGAAGATTCGCAAAACTATTACACAGCCTATTACGATGCACCCTACGACCCCAACCACCTTTACCTATGGGGCACGGCTTGGACACAGAAAATAACCACTTGGCCACCAGCCGCATCCACAGGTTTCTCCGCAGAGGGCTTAACAATAGATGATGCGAATCATAAAATTACCGTTAGCACGCCACAAGCCATGGCTTATACCCTCTCCTATATCAACGGATTGAATGGACTTACTTCCCATCCGGATTACGACATTATTCTCGATGCGGATCTGGATATGGGATTGTACTTCTGGGCGCCCATTGGTGCCAAGAATGCAGCTCTAGCTGACGTGGTCTACACGGGTACGTTCAATGGTAAAGGGCACACCATCAGAAACATATTTTGCTTCTATGTCGCCTCGCTCACCAACAACGGCTTGGGAATGTTTGGACTCCTCGGCGATGGTGCAAAAGTCAAGGACTTGTATGTCAGAGACCTAGAAGCCGTCATCACCGTCGATCCAGCAACTGCCTCTACTCCACAATATGCCGGCATCCTTGCCGAAACTGCCACGGGAAATGTAGAAATCAGCGGATGTATCGTTGACGGCAACATCACAACTGCCCACCCACTGACCATCATGGGAGGCCTTATAGGAAAAACCGATGGTTCCGGAGATGCACCCAGCATCCATTCCAGCTATGCTGCCAGCGCCATGAGTGGTTTCCAGATGGGCGGCCTGGTCGGACAAATGAACGCAGGTTCGATACTCAATTGCAACGCTGCCCCGAATTTCAATCCGCAATCCAGGGTTGTCGTTACAATGACCGACTCGGGCGATGGAGGTCTTGGCAACGGTTGGGACGGCTCCAAGCTCACATTGAGCTTCAACGACGACACTCCCTCCATCGACTTGACCATGGTTGCGGAAGACAAAGCATCCAAAACGGTGTACGTCAGCGTTACACCAGGAGTCCTGGTTACACTGAGCTGGACATCGGCATCAGCGAATGACAGTGAATGCGATATCGAAGTCAATTTGGACAATGGGACAACCTATTACAGCACAGCCACATCAGGAACACCTACTAGTGGCACGCTGGCTTCCTTTACCATGCCTGACTTCTCCTATTATATCGGTGGCATCGCAGGTGTCAATGCGGGTACCATCGAAAACTGCTATGCCAGCGAACAGACTGGTAGCCAACACAGCAACACGCAGTTTGGTTGGCTTGCCGGCAACAACACGGATGGACGGTTGTATTACAGCTATGCACCCGAGGACGCCTCTGCTGCATACACCTATACGGGAATGAAGGGCAAGCAGAAAGGCCTTGGCAGATATGGCCTGTCAACGCTTCCGAACGGCAAATACGGTTTCAACCATTGCGACCAGCAAATCACACTCGATACAACCGGAACCAACACTTATGTCGTCAACGGCGGCCTCAGCCATACTGGGGAATTGCATGGCTTGGTGGCCACCCTCAACAAGTGGGTCACACAACATAACTCCAGCAAAACCACCACCTACTTCCCCTGGACGCGCACGATGGGCCTCATCAACGGTGACTATCCCGTGTTCATATCGAAACTGGACGAGGACTATGTGTGCATCGGATCGCCTGATGGCTATGCTGTCGAATATGCCACCAATGCGAACACGCTCATTAAAAAATATAACGACTCCGGAACGGGCATCATCTACCTTTACAGGACCAACCCGACCGCCCTTAATGCCAGCACCGGAAGCGATGTTCGCATCGCTATCGGCGAGCATATCGGCATATTGCAGAACGGTGCCATCGACAATGCCCGTGTCGCCATCACCTTAGACAATTCGAAAGCTGATGCTTCGCTTTGGGGCAAACCCTACGACTGGCATATGTTCGGCACCCCGCTGAGCAACGCACCCCTAGGACTGACTTACAACCCAAATAGCGTTCCGTACACGCCAAGTTTCGACAACTATCCTCCACAACTGCGTATCGATGCAGGCTGCTACTTCCCCAGCGACACGCCTTATGGCCCACCCTACTACACCGCTTACGGCTATCCTGGCACATTCCCTGACGACGGCTTCGACTTTTACGACTACCACGAGCCGTCAGGCCACTGGATCAACCTCAAGCGCAACAGTGATGACCACTGGCATCAGGATGATCATACGTGGTCCATTGACTACACAAACGAGTCCACCTTGGGCGTCGGCAAGGGCTACTTGCTGGCCGTCAGCAAGCCTACCATGCTCATGGCCGAAGGCACCCTCAACAACGGCGATGTCACTTTCACCCCGAGTGTCCAAGCGTTCAGCGGTTATCCAAGCCTCCTGTTCGGCTTCAACCTCATCGCCAACCCCTACCAAAGCTACTTGGACTTCGACAAGTTCGTGCGAAACAGTGGAAGTTGGACCTCTTGCCCCAACGAGGGAAAGATCGTAAGCAATACCTACATCATTTTGGATGCCGACCAAGGGGGCTATATTGGCTACACTCCAGGTGTTTCCCCTGGTGCAGACGTGGCTCCTCAATTCATCCACCCGCATCAGGGCTTCTTCGTCAAGGTCACTGAATCAGCTGGTACCTTGAAGTTTACCAATGGCATGCGTGCAGTTGAGGGAGAGTCAGATTCCTACTTCCGTGGTGACGAACGTCCCGCCTACCCGTTGGTCAACATGAAGTGTACCGATTCCAACGGCAACAACGACTTTGCCGTCATCGAGTTAAACCGTCCCGAGGCGGGCGGAGGTGAGAAGTTCAAGAACCTGCACGCCGGCACCGCTTCCATCTGGTTCCATTACGACGATACCGACTGGTACATAGCCTTCACCACACCAGGCATCAACGAGGCACCGCTGCGCTTCCAAGCTTACGAAGACGGCGTGTTCACCCTTCGTTGGAACCCGCAGAACGCCGAGTTCAGCTACCTCCACCTCATCGACAACCTCACGGGCACCGACGTGGACTGCCTGACCGCCGACAAGTACGTCTTCGAAGGTAAGACCACGGACTACGCCTCACGCTTCCGCTTGGTGTTCGAATTCAACGAAGAGGAAGAGATGAATGAATCCGATACCTTTGCCTTCATGATGGGCGACGAGCTTATCGTGAACGGAGAAGGCACCTTGCAGATGTTCGACGTCAACGGCAGGCTGTTGATGGAAAAGACCCTCTATGGAGCACAGAATTCGACAGCACTACCCCGACTGGCGCCCAGCGTGTACGTCCTACGCCTGACAGGAAATAACCAAACCAAAATACAGAAACTGATCATCAGATAACAAGGAAGGAGAAACGACCATGAAAAAGACCATCATAAATATCATTAGCATTGCGGCGCTGCTGTTTGGCACAGCGGCCACCCACAACGCCAACGCACAGATTTTCCTCACCGACGAGGACATGCAGTCCAGCATGCGTACCGTGACGCCTGAAAATGAACTACTGCCCATCATCCCCGAGCTCGGCCTGACCCTCGACCAATACGCACCCGCCACTGGAGGCGTGCTGGTCTTAAGTCTGCTCGGTGGTGCCTACCTCTTGGGCAAGCGCAAAAAGAAAGAATCATAAAGCAACTACACTTTATTTTCTAGTTAAGTTATTGTTATCATTTAGGCTAGACTCATGTCGCTATGACACGGTCTAGCCGATTTTTTTCTCTAAAACACTTGCATATCCAAAAAAAGTCGTATCTTTGCAGCCGCTAAAGGGTACCTTGCCCGAGTGGTTAGGGATCGGTCTGCAAAACCGGGGACGGCGGTTCGAGTCCGCCAGGTACCTCCAAAAACGAAAGCCCGCTGAGTGTTCAGCGGGCTTTTTGTTATTCCGTAGCAGAAACGTACATTAAGCAATTGCGGCAGTCGAAATCGAGACGGAATACCAGGTTTGCAGGTGATGTTTTAATCCCCCGCCCTTCGGGCACTCCCTTAGAAGAGGGAAGGCCTACCGGACGCAAATAGAGCGGCTCCGCCTTTTGACCCGTTTCCTTGCTGCACATCCCATTGGCATAGCGGATACAATGGTGCGATGTCATCAAATGTTCGGGGATGGCATCGGGGGTGGTTGCAACCCTGTCATTGAGAGCGATAGCGTGGCAATCTAGGGTTGCCGTTTTACGATTATTCCTATGTCTTTCAATCAGTTCTGTTTCCATTTTTGCCACCAAATCCCGTTTCATCTCGCCAATCACCGAGGCGGGAATCAGGCGCGGCTCGGTGAACTGCAAATCCAGACTGATGGGGTTGAACACCGTGTCGCCCCATTGCATGGCCTTACGGCGGATGTTCTCGGTAGCCTTGTCAGGGTTGTTGGCGGTGATTTTGTCGCATTGAACGCTGGTAGAGACGCAATGCATTGCGTCTCTACAGGTCATAATATACCCCGTTTCGTTTTCCGCCAACACCAAATCAATGTCGATTTTGCGATTGCCTGTGGAGGCCTCCACCTGTTTCTGCCATTCCAGGTCATAATTGCGGTAGATCTTTGCGCCTCGGTAGGCACCATGTGGTCGGTTGCACGATACCGTGTTGCCGTTTACCACATCCGCACGCAGACCCACCAATTCATTGTCCTGATTCAGGAAACACAGCCCATCGCCGTTGTGCAGCACCTTGTCCGTGTCGATTTCCATGCGAAGGCTGTTGCACCAGCCGACCTCGCCGATGTATTCGCCCATCGATTTCGGAGTGAAAGGCGAATCGATCCCTTTTTGCCGCCCATTGATGAAGAAATCGGTGAAACCACGGTTGAACGATTTCTCTGGATTGACTTCAAACGTGTAGCTGCAATGGCCTTGAGAGGCTTGCTCCAAATCAGGGCGACGGGCAAAGATGGCATCCAGTTTCTGACGATAGAACGCCGTCACATTCTTCACATAATCAGCGTCTTTCAGCCTGCCTTCTATCTTGAAACTCGTGATGCCTGCGTCGATAAGTTCCTCCAGATGCGCACTGTTGTTCAAATCCTTCAAGCAAAGCAGATGGCGATTCTTGACCAACACCTTTCCCTTGACGTCCAACAGGTCGTAAGGCAAGCGGCAGGGCTGGGCGCAGGCACCACGGTTCGCGCTGCGGTTGCCTATATACTGGCTCAGATAACAGCGTCCGCTATGGCTGACACAGAGCGAGCCATGCACGAAAAACTCCAATGGCACGGTGGTCTTTTCTCGAATCTCACGAATTTGCTTCAAGCTCAACTCTCGACCTAGAACAACCTGCTCAAAACCAAGACGTTCCAACTCCTGAACCTTCTCAACGGTCATGTTGTCGCATTGGGTGCTGGCATGAAGCGGGATGGGCGGCAAGTCCAGCTGCAACAGAGTCATGTCCTGCACAATGAGGGCGTCAACGCCAGCATTCCAGCAGTCGTAGGCCAGTTGTCGGGCCCGCTCCAATTCATTGTCGTAAAGCAACGTATTCAAAGTCACATACACTTTGGCATCATACAAGGCAGCATGACGGCAGAGACGTTCAATATCGGCAATGCTATTGGAGGCTTTCTCGCGTGCTCCGAAATCGGGGCCACCGATGTAAACGGCATCGGCACCATGGTTGATGGCAGCCATCCCCACCTCGGCGTCCTTGGCGGGAGAGAGCAGTTCTATCTTCTTCGTTTTCATGGGGGCAAAAGTAAAGATTTTCGACTTGATAATGAAATAATTCCTATTTTTGTCGTTTGTTTCATCATGAAAAACCCGACAAAAACCATACTGTTTTCTTTGACGGCGCTCCTCCTGTTCGCCTTTGCGATTCAGCAGCATACAGGGTTGTTCAAGTTCAAGGAACTGAATGGCGTGACACAAACGAATGCCAAACCCCAATGGAATTTTCGGGACCTTCGTGACGGGACACTGCAAAGAAATTTCGAAGCTTACAACAAAGACCACTATGGTTTCCGCGAGCCTTTGACCCGCCTCTACAACCAAAACCTCTGGACTTTCTTTCGCTATTCCAAAGTGGCCGAAGACCGACGCATCGTTTTCTCCGACAACAACTGGCTCTTTGAGCCGTGGACGGTGGAGGAATATTACGGAAACCGTTTCTATCGGTTTGCCAAAGACTCGGCCGACATGGCACACAAGTTGGATGCCGAAGCCCAAAGACTCCGCCAATTGAAAAGCATCCTCGATCCGCTTGGCATACATCTCTTCGTTGCCATCCTGCCAGGCAAAGAGACCGTCTGCGCCGAGCACATGCCCAAAAAAACAGAAGGCTTTTGTAAAAAACAATTCACGGCAGCGGACTACTACTCGAAACGGCTTGAAGAGCTGGATGTCGATCTGGTGGATTTCAGAAAATGGTTTGTACAAATAAAGGACACAGTAGATTATCCGCTCTTCCCTCAGACAGGCACCCATTGGAGCAACCTCGCCGCCCTGCATGTGGCCGACAGTCTCCTCCACTATTTGGAACAACTAGGGGGAATGAACCTACTTGACCTGAAAATAGGCAGCGTCTACCAACGTACCGTCAAGCCCGACAACGACCTCGAAAGCCTGATGAACCTGATCTGGCCCTTGAAAAAAGCGCCTAACTACCTTGCCGGCTACCGTTTTATCGACGACTCGACCGCCGTCAGGCCGAAGATCATCACCATAGGAGACTCCTTCTATTGGAATATCATCAATACCGCCTCCTTCGGCAGCGCTTTCAGCAGTTTCCCTTATTGGTACTATTTCAGTACAGCCTATTTCAACTACCCGTACCAAAACGTCTCAGAACTCGACCTGTTGGCTGAGGTACTCTCTTCCAATTTCATCATGCTTTCCTACTCCACCGCCACTATCTATGGCATGAGCAACGGTTTTTCGGAACGACTGTTGCTCGAACTCTGCTATGAGAATGAAGAAATAGACGCCCGACTCAACCAGATACGCAATGCTATCCTGAGCGACACAGCATGGAAAGACAGGGTCTCCTTCCAAGCCTGGAGAAAGGAACGCCTGTTTGAAAAAGAACTGACCTACGAAATCAACGCCACGGTCTTCGACAACTTGGAGACCTACTTCCCCGCTTTGTGCGACAGCATCCCCACCCAACGCTCAAAGAGATTCCTACAATACACAGAACACAAACCCTTCGACAAAACAAATTAAAGATATGGTATTCAGCAGCAATACATTCCTACTCTACTTCATGCCAGCCTTTTTCCTGGTCTACTTCCTTATGCCACGAAAAATCAGGAACTATGTGCTTTTGCTGGCTTCGCTCCTCTTCTACGCCTGGGGTGCCCCTGAGTTCATTATCCAACTCGTCGTCTCTACCATACTCAACTTCTTCTTGGTCAAATGGATGTGCGCCACCAAGAACGAAAAAGGGCGAAAATGGCTCTGCGGCATCAGCATCGTCATCCCCATTGGCTTGTTGCTGTTCTACAAATACGGCAACTTCACCATGGAAAATCTCAACGCCATCATAGGCTTGACGGGACACGCCCCCATGACTTGGAAACGTATCATGCTGCCGATCGGCATTTCGTTCTTCTCCTTCCAGAGCGTCACCTACACCTTGGATACTTATCGTGGCATCAACCCGCCGTTGCGGAAACTGA
Organism: uncultured Bacteroidales bacterium; assembly: GCA_905234765.1. The sequence continues at coordinate 12,495 of CAJOIF010000028.1, read as the reverse complement.
GCGACTACATGCTCTACATCACCATGTTCCCGCAGCTCATCGCGGGTCCCATCGTGCGTTACCGCGACGTAGCCGACCAAATCCGCCAGCGCGAATCGACCATGGCCGACCGCCTGCAAGGCTTCTACCGTTTTGTCATCGGTTTGGCGAAGAAAATCCTGATTGCCGACACCATAGGCCTCTGCGTTGACAAGATGCTGGGTCCGGCTGCCCTCGACCCCTCACAAGTCGGCGACATTATGGTTCGTATCGCCGCCCTCGACACCGGCACTGCCTGGCTCGTATCCTTGGCCTACACCTTCCAAATCTACTTCGACTTCGCGGGTTACAGCGACATGGCCATCGGTTTGGGCCGCGCGATGGGCTTCAAGTTCCCTGAAAACTTCGACAACCCCTACACCTCACGCTCCATCACCGAGTTCTGGCGGCGTTGGCACATGACACTCGGAGCCTTCATCATGAATTACCTCTACATCCCGCTGGGTGGCAACCGCAAGGGCAAAGGGCGCATGTATCTTAACCTGTGGTTGTGCTTCCTGCTGTCGGGCTTGTGGCATGGCGCTTCGTGGAATTTCGTCGTTTGGGGTGCGTTGCACGGCATCTTCATTTGCGCCGACAAGCTCTTCCTCGGCAAGGTGATGAAAAGAATCGGCACCGTACCTTCTGTCATCCTCACCTTCATCACCGTGAACATCATTTGGGTCTTCTTCCGCATCGAGGACTTGGGGATGGCATGGACTTTCGTCACGCGCTTGTTTGCCTTCGACTTTAGTGGCTTCACCTTCGATGGAAACGCCCATGTCTACACCGTCATGGTGATCGCCGCCTTGTTCTCCTTCCTCACCCTGACGGGATGGGGCAAGAAACTGGAGCAGAAAGTGTATTACACCGACTACAACGACCGTCAGCACATCTGGATTTGGATAGTGGCTGCCTTCCTGTTTGTCTTCTGCGTGGCCGCCCTGAATGCCACGAGCTTTAGTCCGTTCATATATTTTAGATTCTAAATTAGATTCTAAATATTCGGCCCTTCGACAGGCTCAGGGACCTTCACTAACATGAAAAGGAGAACAACATATGACATTATTCTGTTCATCATACTGATGACATTGCTTTTCATGCCTCTTCTTCAAGGTCGCTTCCAACTCATCCCCTTGAAGCCTTTGAACGGCGTGACCCTCGAAACAGAGAAGCCCGAATTCAGCCTTTCAACCTATTGTTCAAGTGATTATGCCAAGCAAGAAGAGGCTTATGTAGGCAAGCACTTCGGCTTCCGCGAACCCGTCATCCGGCTCTATAACCAATACCTTTGGGACTTCTATAAAAAGACCTATGCCCACGATGTGGTGGCCGGCAAAAAGGGATGGCTCTACACCCCCGAAAGCGTCAGTGACTACTATGGTATCGAGATGCTTCGATGGCAAGCATCGCCTGAAACGGCACGACAGTATTTCGACCGCGAAATCAGATACCTGAACCGCGCGCGCAGCATCCTCAAGGAAAATGACGTGGAGTTGTTGGCTTTCATCGCACCAGAGAAAAGTTTCCTCTACCCAGAATATCTCCCTGAACGAGAGAAAGACACGACCACTTTCAACGCTTGTGACTACTTCATGGCCAAATTTGCGGAGACCGATTTCCCCTGTATTGACATGACACGGTGGTTCGGGCAGATGAAAGACACCGTCAACTATCCGTTGATACCGCAGACTGGTGCGCATTGGGTCTTCCCCGCCGTCTATGCCGCCGACTCGCTGTTCCGCTTCATGGGTGAACTGAAAGGCATCGAATTACCCAAACTTCACATCGGAGCGCTGCATGAGAGCGACAACCACGGTGCCGACAACGACTTGGAACAACTGCTCAACCTGGCACTGCCCATTAGAAAACGCAACGGTTACAGTCCCACGGCAGAGGTTACGGTGGAAAACGACACATCCAGTGTCAGGCCTAAGGTGCTGTTTGTCGGCAACTCGTTCATGTGGGGCATCACAAACCAGGTGCCTATGAGAGAGGTGTTTGACAACGTGGAGTTTTGGTACTACTTTTCCACGGCTTATACTGGAGACCCATTGACACCAAGCGGGCATGTCGTCGACCTCAACCTGTTGGAGAAACTATTGGATTTCGACTACATCGTATGGTTCACCACAGGCAACCAGCTGAACAAAGGCACCAACGGCTTTGCCCCATCGGTGATGCTCACCTTAGGTGTCAACGACAGCATCCGACAGGCTTATATTGACCACATTACAGACACGATACACACCGTCTCTACAGACAGCATCCGGCGGCAAGAGGCCATTGCCTTCCTCTACAGCCACCCTGAAATCATCCCCGAACTGAACGCCAAAACGCTGACCACCCAAAACAATGAAATCCCATACGCCAAGATCGTCAAGGACATCCGCAAGGATAGCACTTGGATGGCGGCACTTGAGGCGCAGGCTTTTTTACGCTCTGCCACGATGCTTCAGATGCTCCATGCCGAGGTGGACCGCATCAAGGCAGGGAAGCCGCTCTATAAAGACCAAACCGACGAAATCCTGTTCTCGCTCCTAGTTCAAGAGGAAGTCAGGCAACGCATAGAAAGAATTCCCGGCCACGAAGATTTAATGGAAAGCATCCGCGAAAAAGCCATAAAACAAAACAAATCCCTCGACAAAGCCATCGAAGAGGACGCCATTTGGATTACCCGTGCAAAATACGGCCTCGACCACTGCCGCCTTGTCGACGACCCCAACGCCGTGATTCCCATACCCTCTGATTTTCAATTGAAAAAATAACTAATTTTGCAACCTAAAACGAACGACTGATATGGTATTCAGCAGCAACGTATTTCTCCTCTACTTCATGCCGGTTTTCTTCCTGGTGTATTTCATCCTGCCGAAGAAAGCCCGCAACTACTTTCTGCTGTTGGCCTCGTTGGTCTTCTACGCTTACGGTGCGCCTGAGTTCATCATCCATCTCATCGTGTCGGTTATCGCCAACTTCTACCTCGTGCGATGGATGAACAAAGTAGAAAAGCCAGGCCTGAAGAAACTGCTCTGCGGCGTCAGCGTCGCCATCAGCATCGGGCTGCTGTTCTACTTCAAGTACGGCAACTTCACGATGAACAACATCAATGCCGTGTTGGGTTGGACGGGTTTCAAGAGCCTCACCTGGACCAAGATCCTGCTGCCCATCGGCATCTCGTTCTTCTCGTTCCAAAGCGTCACCTATACATTGGACACCTACAGGGGTGTCAACGCACCAATGAAACGGCTGAGTGACTACATGCTGTATATCGTCATGTTCCCGCAACTCATCGCGGGTCCCATCGTGCGTTACTGCGACATCGCCGACCAGATTAGGAACCGTGAGTCGCTTTACACAGACAGGTTGCATGGTTTCTACCGTTTCGTCATCGGTCTGGCCAAGAAGGTGCTCATCGCTGACGTCATCGGCTTCCAAGTCGACCAAGTGCTTGGTCCTTCAAATTACGATGTGTTGACTTCCGCTCAACTGGCCGACATCGCCAACAAAATTGCCACCATCGACAGCACCACGGCCTGGATTGCCATCTTCGCCTTCACCTTCCAGATCTACTTCGACTTCGCGGGCTACAGCGATATGGCCATTGGTCTCGGCCGCATGATGGGTTTCAAGTTCCCCGAGAACTTCGACAACCCGTATGTGTCTACCACGATTTCAGAGTTTTGGAGACGTTGGCACCAGACCTTCAGCGTGTTCATCAAGAACTACCTCTACTTCCCCTTGGGCGGCAGCCGCGTGAAGACCGAAGCCCGCAAGTATTTCAACCTGTGGTTCTGCTTCCTCATCAGCGGCTTATGGCACGGCGCAGCGTGGAACTTCGTCGTGTATGGTGCACTGCAAGGCATCTTCATTTGCGCCGATAAGCTGTTCCTGAAAAAATTCAACGAGAGAATCGGGCGTATCCCAGCGGTGTTCTTCACCTTCCTCATCATCGTGTTGACACGTTGCTTCTTCCGCATCGAGCGCATCGACCTGTCGTGGCTCTTCATCAAGCGTCTCTTCGCCTTCGACTTTGCCCCCTTCCACTTCGGCGACAACCCGCACCTCTACGTCACCATGCTCGTGGCGGCCTTCTTCTCGTTCTTCACGTTGTCAAAGTTTGGACTGAAGATGCAGGACAAGGTCTACTTCACCGAATACAACAAGTGGCAGCACCTCGTGGCCTTCATCGTCAGCATCTGTGCCTTCGTTTTCTGCCTCGGCGCTTTGAACGCCAGTGGCTTCAGTCCATTTATTTATTTCAGGTTTTAATCCAGATACCTCTCTGGATATTGATTGATGAGATAAATGGCGTCTTCCTGTATCACCTGCTCCAATGACTTTCCTTGAGCATTGGCTTTTTGTTTCAGGCTTTCGTACCAAGCTTCATTGGTTTCCATGTCACGCTTGATGTCGTTCAGGATATTGTCGATTGCCCCTGGTGTGTCCAGCGTCAACTCTATCAATGCTCGCGACAAAAAACCTCCATTAATGACATACAGTTTGGATGCACTAAAGCAAAGCATGACAACATCAGTGTTGCCGAATTCGTCAAGAAGATCAATTTGACTTACGGAGGTATGGTCGGGATCGTAGAACACCAAATTGAAATAATACCAGTGGTGATAGGTTTTAAACAATTGATCCATTGGTACCGTATACCCAAAATTCCAGAAAAAAGAATCTCCGACGGTCAGCAAACTGAGTTGTTGTGCCGTGCTGTCAGGGATGACGGCAGAATTAGCGTAAATATTCGTGTTTGGCTTGATATTCCAAATCAGATTCATGCTTTTTTCTAGGTCATTATCCGGAAACATCGTTTCAGCCTCAAACAGGGGCCCGATTTGAATATTAAGCATGTTTTTACCTGTCAGTTGCTCCATATAACGGATAAGCGTGTCGGCGGCATGTACGCTGGCCACGTTCGACCAATGCAGACCTGTCATTGGGAAAACAGGATAGTCTATGGTGTCCTTGATTTGTTCAAACCAAGTACATAAATCCAGATAATTGATGCCTCGTTCGTCAAAAGCCTTGGGATAAAAATCCATAGCCACCACGCCATCGCCCATAACCCATTTTCCATGCTCCGGCAAATACTCGGGATAAATGATGTCTTTCGAGGGACAGATCAAGACAAAACATTTGATGCCACGTTGTTCCAATAAATCCTGCACTTTTTTCAGACGATCCGCATCCTTTTCCATCAACTGTAACATTTCCTCGTTACTGTGAGCAAACTCACACGATGCTTGACGATAATAGTTTTTCATTGCAGTGACTCCATACAGCCATCCATCCTTTCCAACCACGACATCTGCCGCATAAGTTTTACGGAACATCCACAGATACTGATTATACATTCGGATCACCCATTCGCGAAAACCAAAATGGTCGCTGACATATTTCTCAAGTTCGGATTGGTACGACATGTCTTTGTACGCCTCATAAGTCAGCGCAGGCTTTTCCGCTTTGACAGCAGCACCATCAAGTTCCTTCAACTGAAAAGGATGGCCATATTGTTGAATCATCGGCAAGAAGAGAAACAACGCCAACAGAACACAAAGAACAATATAGAGACCTTTTTTCTTCATTGTCCATTCTCAATCAGCCAATCAATATCCTTTTCCATAGCCTCCTCAACGGTAATTCCCGCTGCAGACGCCTTTTCCTTGATGCTGTTGAGCCACTCCCCATCGCTCATCATCTGTTTCCGGTAGGCTTCGCGCCTTGGGTCTTCGATTTCAGACAACACTTTTGAGACGCGAGGGTTGCGGATGGCCGCAACTTCCGTTTTTTCGAACTCATCGAAAAAGAGGCCGGGTGAACTGTAAAGCAAGTATTTTGCGTTGTTGCCGATGGCTTCCTCCGGGTCTTGTCCGTTACTTTCGGCTTCCCTGACGATATTGGCGCACCATTCAGGCGTGTTCTTGATGTCTTGCTTGATTCTCTCCAACTTGTCTTCCACAACACTGTCCTCAAAATAGAAACTGAAAAGCGCTTTTGTCAGGAAGTCGCGGTTAAGGTTGTATAGGTTCGTAGGCGAATACAACAGCATCACGATGTCCATCGACAGCAATTCCCTTAACAAATCCACTTGCCCCACATTGCTATGCAAAGGATCGTTGAAAACGGAGCTGTTATAATACCAATAATGGCATTTGTCAAACAATTGGTCCAAAGGAAGGTTGTATTGCCATTCCCAGAAATAGGAATCGCCCACGACGAGCCAATTCGGGGTGACAGCCGTGGAGTCGTCGTCGATACTGACATTGGTATAATAGTTCATCCCGGTTTCGATGGGCCAAAGCAGGTTCCCCACCTCTTCGAGGTCGGCATCGGGGTTGCGCGTTTTGTCAAGATAAGGCTCGCTGTACGAAAAACCGTGCAGATTGAAGCCGCTCAACGATTCCATATAACGGAACAAGGTGTCGGCTGCATAAACCGCTGCCTGAGTGCTCCAATGCGACGACGACTTGAGATAAAGCGGATACGAAACCGTATCCTTGATTTCCATATAATACTTGGAGAAATCGAGATAATTGATGCCCAACGAGTCGAACAATGGCGGAAAAACATCTATGGCACGCACACCCGCTGGACGGTCAAAGCCCTTGACCTCGGGGACATGTTCCGCACAAACCATATCTTTTCCTGGGGCAAGACACACGAAAAAGGCAACTCCGTACTCCTTCAACACTTCCTGCAACTGATACGCCATTTTAGCATCACTTCGCATTTTCTGGATGGCGGCTTCGTTGCTTTCCGCAAAGTCATAAACCGACTGTCTATAAAAGTGCCTGATGGTGAAATCGTTGAAAATCCAATTGTCGTCATTGATAAAGATGGACTTGTTCTGCGTCATACGGAACAGTGACCACATCAATTGATTGTAGCAGCGAAACATCGGCTCGCGAAAGCCAAAATTTTCTGAAAGATATTGGTCTTCCTGCTTCTGATAAGTTCCGTTCATGAAACCTTTGACCGTGAATTCTGGTTTTGCCGCAGCCACTGTCTCACCATTCAACGCCTTGAACTTAAACAACTTGCCATGCTGCTGTACCGCTGGCAAGGTAAACAATAACACCGTCAGAAAGAAAAGCGTGATAAGGAGTCCTTTTTGTTTCATGGCATCAGAATCTAAGAATGCGTCGCAAAAATAACCAAAAAAACACTCACTCTACAATTATCTCATAAACTCTTCCCTCAATGTCAGTCTTATTGTAAGGAATCAACCCCTGCTCCCAGACGATGGGCGGCCACCATTCGCTGTAATGGTATTCTTGCGTGACGATGGCCTTCATTTGGTTGTTCGGAATCGAAGTGAACTCGTCGTTCATGTAGCCCATCACCCGCATATGCTTCAGGTCGGGACCAAGACGCCAAATGATTTCGGTCGGCTTCCACTCTATTTCATAATAGTACCACTGTTCCTTGAAGGCCTTGTTGCTCATTGGAGCTCGCTCGGTGAGGGCCTTGTAGAGTTGGTACCAGCGCAAGGTCTCAAACTTCTGCTTCTTGCCATAAGGGATACTGTCAATGCCCCACGAGAAACACTTGGGCGAAGGCACGGCCAAGTCCCAGTTGGTGCAGCAATACATCACGTCGTCGTTCAAGGTCTCGTCCTGCACCACACAGATGCTGTCGGCACGCTTGCCATAATAGTCCTTGGGCCAAAACCGCGAGGCCTTCACAATCTCAATATCAATCTCAGAATAATGATAGTCGGGGTAGCGCACGGGATTTTCCGAATCGTCGTTCTTGTCCACATAGCCACCATCAGCCTCGTCGTGTCGGCGATTGTTCCAAGCGTGGTTATCGCTGTAAATCAGCCAAAAAGCATAGGTTAAACCATTCCAAATGTTCTCGTCGTTGAGCATCACTGGGAACTTGATCTTGCCACGGAACTTGCCGTAGGTGAAGCCCACGCGGGTGCGGATGCCCGTCGATTCCTTGTGCAGGTTGTTCAAATCGTTGTTGCCCGGGTTGATGAGCGAGATGTAGCTGCCATCATCGGCGAGGCGCACGGTTTGGCAAGGCGTTTCAGAGGTCACAGGCCAGTTCATCTGCAACTCGGTGCTGTCGAAACGGTTGCGGTTGGCTTCGTAGTCGGCTCGCGTATAAGGATTTTCGCCCACAACATCCTGAATCACAGGGATGTTGCGCAGCGTATATTGTCGGCTTACCGCGCTGAAAAACTGCTCATAGAGCGCATGGCGATACAATGAATCATCGGTGCCGCAGTGGCAATTGGTCGTGTCCAAATGGTAGCCCACGTTGTTCACCTTCGACTCGTCAATGAACACACCTTTGTCCACGGCGATGACCGCCCGAGTTTTCAGCTTGCGCTTCGATCGGATGACCTTAATGTTCTTGGACTTGTGCTGCTCAAACCAGCCATAGGGGTTCACAAACTGTCCGTTTTCGTCCATCTGGCCAATATATTGCACATAATCAGGGATTTCCGCAAGTCCTTTCTCGTCGCAAAGCACCAAAAGGAAGCTATACTCACCCACGCGCGGGTTGCGTTTCCATCGGTGGTTCACCTCGCCACTGTTCTTTTTGTCGCTGATAATCCAAAGGGCATCTTTGTAGAGTTGGTCTTCTATGCTGCAACCGTTCTTCTCGGCCTTCTCCACGATGGAGCTGTACCATTCTGGTACGTTGTAGATGCTTTGGATGACGGCCTGCACATGTTCTGGACTGAAACTGTTCTCTGAGAGGTCTGCACCATAATAAATCTTCTCGTCGCGGGGGTTGCCCACAATACGGAAAGCGTCCTTGGTGCGATGGTGTTCGATGGGCTTGAAACCGATGCTCACATCCTCCCAACTGCCGTAGAAGTTCTCGCCCGCCAAGGCCGAGGTGTCGAGGAACTTGTAGCTTTCGTTTTGGTAGTAAATCTTGTAGTATTTGTACTTCTTCGACAGTGTGAAGAAACGAAAACTAAACATTCCCGAGCCGTCTTTGGTCTGCTTGACCGATGGCAAGGTGATGCCTTCAATAACGGCGTTGTCCATGTCCATGTCGAGCGTGACCGTCCGGGCGCGACCAAAATTTGACATTGGGCGGAAATAGTTTGTTTTCAGCAGGATGAGCCCCAATAGAAGTAACAGCCACCAGTATTTTCTGTTGCTTTTTTCCATGACAAAACCTATTTTGAAGCGACAAAAATAACAACAATCAGTTTTATGTAGAAATAATTATGAAAAAGTAATATTTTTTTCTACATAAAACAAAATTTCTTTCCTAATACCTCACAATCCGCTGCACATAATTGCCGACCTTCAGGATATACAAGCCTAATGGCAATTGGGGATGAAGGGCGATTTCGTTTCGGCCTTCGGTCACAACGCAGGGCTGCGCATAGACTTTCCGCCCCATCATGTCATAAATGCTGATTTCGTCGGCAGAGGTATTTGTTTCATCGAGATAAATCCGTATAGGCCCAGAAGATGGGTTAGGATAAACACCGACTATCTTTTCTGAAGATTCATAAGAATTCATAAAAGCACAACACTGATTTAAATAGTTCTCAACACGGTAGGCAAGAAAAATATTAATAATCGTGTTACCTTCATCCCAATAGCTCATTGATGAAGGATACCCAAAACGATGTTTCTGATTTTCAATATGGGGACGCAAGGCCTCAACAATTCCATAAAACAACGGATAAGTATTCTCGTACAGAAACAACCCATTGCATAATTCCCTAACTCTTGCCACAAAAGCCGCCTTGAAGTGTTCATTTTCAAGCAGTTTCCCAAATACCAACTTAGCTTCTGGATAATTCAGCCAGTCCGCTGGCGGATTGAAGACTGCAGCATTGGTAAAGCCATCAAAATTGCATGAAATGAGGGAGGCATCGCCATCAAAAAAAAGCCATTTCCATTTGCCATTGCCTTCCTGCCAACAACGCATGTTGTTGCCAGGCCAATCATAGTTGGCAACAAACGTCTCAAACACCATATAATCGATGAAATTGTCGATGTCAATCAGATTATCACACGCAAACTGATACATTTCGTCTTCAACAAAACTCGTGTTTCGAAACCAATGCATCATCTGAATGAAATTGTTGTTGCTGCCATTATCCACATTTCCATACCAGTCCCCTATGATATTACAGCTATCCTCATTAATTCCATAATGGCTTTCCAAAAACGTCTCATCCATTTTTTCCTGTATGAAATACACGCCCCAATACTCACCATTCAAATAAATGATAACAGGCCGACTGTCTGACGACGACAAACCAGCTCGCAAGGCAAGTTTGTTACATATATAGTCTTGTATGCCAATATTGTGCCAGTTTAATGCAAAGGGTTTGAACACCAAACGCTTGTAACTGTTCATGGTGGAATTATTGAAAAAATTGTATTTAAACTTTTTCTTTCCGTATTCACTTCGGGCATATACCTTCATCCCTTTTGATGGATGGCGTCGCGACAGATTGCCGTGTGTCCTCAATCCACAATCCTGATTGATGCCGCTATTGCTGGCATACTCATAAAACTCTATATGGCTCAACCGCTCCCATTCTCTGCCATGCTGGTAATAATTGCCTGTATGGTCAGGATTAATGGGATCAAACAACATGCCCGGTACCATGATTCCTTGCTCATAACCAAACAAATCCAACGAATCGGCGCAAAGTGAAACAACCGCTAAACCATGAGTGTTGCAACCCAAGGAGCGAATGAAATAGCTGTTGGTCATCACCTTGCTGACACAACTGTCATTCTCATCAAACACTGCCGCACGAATCACAATGCAATGTTGGACACTATCGGGAACGTAAATGAGGTCTTCAGGAGAAATCTGTATGGTGTAAATATTTGATTTTGAATATTTTTCACCATTTAATCGCAAAGGTTCAATGTAGAGCGGCGACTGTGCCGTAGGCCGATTGCCGTTGGTGGTGTAACGAATGTGGTTTTGCGGGTAATAGTTGTACAATTCCAATGAAAAGACATCATCATAGAAACCGCCTTGCGCCGAAAACACAACCGTATCTTGTGCCCAACCCAAAAGAGAAACAAGACAAAGCCATACTAATATCAACAGCCTGCGATTCATAACTTTCTGTTATTCCCCTGCAAAAGTAGCAATTTTTACTCAACTTTCACCATCTTATACACTTTATCCCCGCGCCGCACCAATGACTTCACGGGAATGGAACAATATTCGCCCTTCACGGTCTGCTCAACAGAATTCAAATCCACGCGGATTTCAGTCAGGGTATCTTCATATACGCCTGTCGTCGGGCCGATAATCATAATCTGTTCGCCGAACTTGAGGTCGTGGCTGTCCATGCGGATTTCAGCCACGCCCAACTTGCTGTAATAGTTGGTAATCAGTCCGATATACTCCTTGCTTTGCGTGGCATGCGAACCGTACTGTTTCGACCACTCGAAGGTCCTGCGACCGAGATAATAGCCGTCCCAGAAGCCACGGTTGTAGACGCTGCGCAGGCGCTCCATCCATGCGTCAATCTTGTCTTGCGTGAACGTGCCTTCTTGTATAGCCTTCACCGCCTCGCTATACACTGCCACAGTCACCTTAGTATATTCTGGCGAGCGACCACGCCCTTCGATTTTCAGTACTTCCACGCCAGCATCCAAAACCCTGTCCAAAAACGGCAAGGTGCAGAGGTCTTTGGGCGACATAATGTATTCATTGTCAAGGGCCAACTCGTAGCCTTCTTCCCGCTCGCGCACGTCGTAGCCACGGCGGCAGAGTTGCATGCAAGCGCCACGGTTGGAGGATGAGTTGTAGATGTCCTGACTCAAGTTGCACTTGCCCGAGATGGCCATACACAGCGCACCATGACAGAACACCTCAATGCGCACCAAGTTGCCGTGAGGACCACGAATCTGCTGACGTTCTATCTCTTCGGTGATATGACGCACTTGGTCGATATTGAGTTCGCGGGCCGTCACCATCACGTCGGCGAACTGGGAATAATAGCGCACAGCTTCGAGGTTGGTGATGTTGCATTGTGTCGACATGTGTACCTCTACACCGATTTGTCGCGCATATTGGATGACGCTCTGGTCGGAGGCGATGATGGCCGAGATGCCGTTGGCTTTGATGGCATCAAGTAGTTGGTGCATTTCTTCCATCTCTTCGTCGTAAATGACGGTATTCACTGTGACGTAGCTTTTTACGCCGTTGACGCTACAGGTCTCAGCCAGTTGGCGCAGGTCGTCGAGGGTGAAGTTTTTCGCTGAGCGCGAACGCATATTCAACTTTCCGATGCCGAAATAAACGCTACCGGCACCGGCTTGTATGGCGGCTGCGAGGGCTTCGTACGAACCCACGGGAGCCATGATTTCAATGTTCTGTTTCATAGGCATTATGAAAAAACCAGCCTGAAATTCAAGCTGGCTTTGACAAAGTCGGGATGACAAGATTCGAACTTGCGGCCTCTTCGTCCCGAACGAAGCGCGCTACCGGGCTGCGCTACATCCCGAACCG
>CAJOIF010000027.1 GCA_905234765.1 uncultured Bacteroidales bacterium | reverse complement strand
GTTTTTGTATTTCGGCGAGTGATAGGCGCACGAAAGGTCGAGACGGTGATAGGCTGGCGTACGGCTGGCGTTGCGCTCGGTGTAAACCGGGACGGTCTGCCCCATGTATTCGTAGAAGCCCACAGGCAAAGTGACAGGATGCCCACTTGAATACTGCCATGCTGCACTCGCACTCCAGCGTGGCGTGAACTGATAGCAGCCATTGATGCGGAAGTCATGCGGGATGTCTGACAAAGCCGAATAGGGATTGCCGTCGTTGATGCCGTCGATGGTATAGATGACACGCGAATAGGTGTAATTCATGGCTCCCGTGAACTTTCCGGCATTTTTCGAAAGGTTCAGTTCCAGGCCGTAGGCTTTGGAATTGCCGCTCCTCACTTGGTTGATGACATTCGGGTTACTGATGAGTTGCGCATGGTCGATGAAGTCGATTTGGTTTTGGCCTTTCTTGTAATAGAGTTCAGCCGAAGCGGAATACTGCCCACCGAAATCGAGGAAACAGCCCCCTGAAACCACATCGGCAATCACAGGTTTCAATCCGTTGACGGCTGGGAACCATGTCTCTAACGACTGATAGTCCAAGGCGGTGTTTTGCAGGACTTGGATGTATTGTACATTCCTCGCATATCCGGCTTTCAGAGAGGTGTTCTCGCTCAGCATGACATTCATACTTACGCGAGGTTCGGGGTAGACCATCAAATTCTCTTCACTGTTCAAAGGCTGGAAAGCCGACAGGTGCACCCCGTAGTTGAAGCCCAACCAGCGCAAGGGTTTCCAGTCGTTCAGCACGTATGCAGAATACTCCATCGCCTGATAATGCGGCAGGCTCATGCCGATGCTGTCCGATTCGCCAGGCGTGAAAGCGTGGCGGATGGCTCCCGCGCCGATGCGCAGTTCACAGTCGGGGGCAATGTAATAACTCAATGCAGCTTTCAGGTTGAGGTCAGAAATGCCTGTGCGCCAGTTGAACTTGCGTCTTTTGAATTGGTAGTCGAGGTCGTTGCTGTAATCGCTGACGATAAAGGCCGTGTTGAGGAACCAGCGACTGCCGAAGTTGTGCGTCCAGCGCAGGGTGCCTGAAGTGTTGCCCCAAGTATTGTACTTGCCTTGCGATTGGTCGATGCCCCCCATGGACTCAATGACATCATGACCTCGGTAAAACGAGAGATAGATACGGTCGTTCTGCCCAATCTTGGTGTTAATTTTTGCGTTCAGGTCGTAAAACCTCGGCACAAGTGGCATTTCCTCGTTAGGCTTCACGAAAAAGTCGATGAAACTCCTGCGTGCCGAAATCAGGTAAGAAGCCTTTTCCTTGACGATGGGGCCATTGGCGGTCAAAGTGGCGGCAAAGGGACTCAACGCCACCGAAAAATCGTGGTGGTTCATGTTGCCTTCCTTCATCTTGCAGTCGAGAACAGCTGAGACGCGCCCGCCGTATTGCGCAGGCATGTTGCTCTTGTAGAGCGTCATTTGGTTCACGGCCTCTGGGTTGAAGATGGAGATCATGCCGAAGAGGTGAGAGGGGTTGTAGATGGGTGCCTCGTCGATAAGGATAAGGTTTTGGTCGTTGGTGCCGCCGCGCACGAGCAACCCCGATGAGGCATCGCCGATGGTCTTCACGCCCGACTGCATCTGTACTGCTTTGAGGATGTCGGCCTCGCCAAACACGCTCGGGAGTTTGCGTATCGATTGGATAGTCAGCATCTCGGCATGGAACTCGTTCTGCTTTTGCGGACGCTCCACCGCCGCTGCTTCAATGGTGACTTCGCCCAGCCCAACAGAGTTCTCCTCCAACTTGATTTCCAAGGTCTTGTCGCCATCCAATTGGACTTCAATCTCTTTGGTATTGTAGCCCAAATAGGCGCATTGCAACTTGTGTTTTCCTGCTGGCAAACGCAACGAATAGAAGCCATAGCCGTTGGCCGAGGTGCCTGTTTGCGATGAAGCCTCGTATAATGTGGCACCGATAAGCGTCTCGCCCGTGGCGGCATCGGTGATGTGGCCGCTTAAAGTATAGGTCTGTGCCTGAAGACAAACAAAAGAGGCAAAGAATAATATGGTGATAAAGATGCGTTTCATGGCTTATTCGTTTTCGGGGGTGATGGCGTTGTAGATTTCGTTGTATGTAAAGGGTTTGCGTCGCACATCGGAGGCAAAGAAATAGCCGTAGCCGTTCTTGACATTGCCTCGCACGTTGCCAGAGATGGTGGCGAACAGGCCCAGACTCCAGTCGTCTTCGTTGAAGACATCCAACAGGAAGGTGTAGAATTCGGGCGAGACCGAACAAGTGATGAAAGTCTCGCTTTGGTCGAGATGATCTTCCGTGACATGATAGGAATACCAGAACAGTCTGGCGGTGAACAGGGCCGAGAGCGACATGTCGTTATGGACGAAGGAAACGCTTTCGAGGCTGTCGATGGGGAAATCCTCCGGCTGTCGGAAGGTCAGGCCGCAAATAACAGGTTGTTCCCCAACGGTATAGATATGTTTGTCGAACTGGAATTCATGCGCCATCTTGCCCGATTGCATCTGATAACTCCTCACTTTTGTGTGGTCCTTGATGATTGGGAGGTAATCCGTATCGCCCAAAGGCATCAAATAGTCCTCAGCAGTGATGTCGCCTGTGGGTGTCTCAATGACGAGTTTGTAGGTCTTGCCCACCTCGCCCTTGAAGGGTTGTTCCGAAACAAAAAACATCTTGTTGCGGTCGGCTTCCTTTTCGATATATGGAATGGTGTCGTTTCCGCAAAGCACGAATACGCGGTTGATTTCGGGCAGAGCGGCTTGATTGTCACCCCATTGATGGACAGGTGAAATGGTGACGCGATGCTGGCGCATCTCGGTGGTCACATTGCCAAACACGGCGACGGTGCCGCTTAGGGCTTCGCCATTTGGTTGGTTGAAACTGTTGATGTCGACTTCATCGATTCGGCTGCAAGCGACTGATAGTAAAACGATAGCCAACAATAATAAGGCTTTAAACTCTCTCATTGTTTTGTTGTTTTGGTTTGTAGTTGTAACACTAATTTCAGAGGCCAAAAAGACTTTTCTCAAACAAGAAGCGTGGCCCTGCATGCTCACATCTTCAAGAGGAGGCCCTAGGAAAGCCTGAAATAACAAGATGCTTATTAGCAGTCCACGCTTAATGCGTTTGGAGCTGCTATGCTCGCATAAGTTATTTCTGTCTTTCTTTTTAGATCAACAATGTCGCAGTTGAAATTTCCTAGGTTTCCTCTTGCAACACGAAGCATAACGCTTCTATAAAACGGGCTTGGCGCACCAAATCCAAGTGCAAAAGTACATAATAATCGGAACAAGCAAGCCGTTTCGGGAAAATTTTCTAATTTTGCAAGCAGAAACACTGGCAATATGGAAAAACAAGAAAAAGTCCAATACTGGCTTGACATTGCAAACGAAGACCTTGCCGTTGCCGAGGATATGCACTTGACAAAGCATTGGCTTTATGTGGCTTTTATGTGCCATCAAGTCATTGAAAAGTTACTTAAAGCTTATTGGACTGCAAAACGAGATGACATGCCGCCATATATCCACAGTCATGTTAAATTATTAGATAGTTGCAGACTGTTGGATCAAATGACCGAAGAACAATTGGAATTCATTGACTTCATGGTGCCCATGAACATTGAAGCCCGCTATCCTGAATACAAGCAAAATCTGGCAGCCCATTTGAATGAGCAGGTCAGCCTTGATATTATAGAGAAAACCAAACTTTTCAAGCAATGGATACTCCAAAAGTTTTGACTCAAGACGAGGCTCTTGACATTGTAAGAGAATACAAGCAAGCCATTGCACCGCTTTTCGATGGTAAGGCAAAGGTGTATCTCTACGGCTCTTATAGCAAAGGGAACGCCAATCCTTGGAGTGATATTGATGTTGCTGTTATCATTCCTACGCTTGAAGGCGATTGGCTAAAACTATCCATAGCTCTTAATCGTAACGTGCGCAAGGTGAATCTACGCATAGAGCCTGTCCTAATGATAGAAGACCAATGGTCACCGCTTTATGAGGACGTAATGTTGACTGGCATTGCAGTTTGAAACCATGGGCATTACTTCCACTATAATTCTTAGCATAGCAGTTTTCCTCGGCATCGTGCTCCTGCTCGTCGCCCTGCTGCTCATTGTGCGCAACAAACTCATGCCCAAAGGCAAGGTGAAGATTACCATCAACGACGATAAAACATTGGAAGTCCAGCCTGGCAGCTCGCTGATGGCCACTTTGGCCGAGGAAAAGGTGTTTCTGCCTTCGGCCTGCGGCGGCAAAGGCAACTGCGGCCAATGCAAATGCCGCGTGGTGGAAGGTGGCGGTACGATATTGCCTACCGAGGTGGGATTCTTCACCCGCAAACAGATCCAAGAGCATTGGCGCTTGGGCTGTCAGGTGAAAGTCAAGGAAGACTTGAAGATCTTGGTGCCGCAGTCGGTGCTCGACGTCAAGGAATACGAATGCACGGTGGTCTCGAACCGCAACGTGGCCACCTTCATCAAGGAGTTCAAAGTGCAGTTGCCCGAAGGCGCGCACATGGACTTCATTCCCGGCTCCTATGCCCAAATCCGCATTCCGAAATTCAACCTCAACTACGCTGACTTCGACAAGGAACTGATTGGTACTGAATATCTTCCCGCATGGGAAAAGTTCAAGATGTTTGACCTGCACTGCGTCAACACTGAACCGACCATCCGCGCTTACTCCATGGCCAACTATCCCGCCGAGGGGGACGTCTTCATGCTGACGGTGCGCATCGCCACACCGCCGTTCAAGCCCGACCGTTCGGGATTTATGAACGTCAATCCGGGCATTGCCTCGTCGTATATCTTCTCGCTGAAACCAGGTGACAAAGTGCTGATGTCGGGGCCTTACGGGGAATTTCATGTGAAGGAACATCAAGACGCGGGACGCGGGACTGCGGGACGCGAGACGCAACCCCCAGAAATGATTTGGGTCGGCGGAGGTGCTGGTATGGCTCCGCTTCGCGCACAGATTATGCACCTGACGCGCACTTTGAATGTCAGGGACCGCGAAATGCACTATTTCTACGGTGCCCGCGCCTTGAACGAGGTCTTCTATCTAGACGATTTCCGCCAGTTGGAACGCGACTTCCCCAACTTCCATTTCCACCTCGCCTTGGACCGTCCTGACCCCGCCGCCGATGCGGCAGCTATACCTTATACGCCTGGTTTCGTGCACAATGTGATGTACGACACCTATCTGAAAGACCATCCCTCCCCCGAGGACATTGAATACTACATGTGCGGTCCCGGCCCGATGAGTGCTGCCGTGGTCAATATGCTTGATAATCTGGGTGTTCCGCCCGAGAACATCCTTTATGACGACTTTGGGGGCGGCGAAATAAAGAAATAAATCAAAAGACGTCCTTTACGAACCTGACCGCTGTGACATGGTCTTTTTTTCGGCACAGCAACAGATACACGCCTTGCGGAAGCGGGCTCACGTCGATGCTTTGGTCGCGGCCCGCAGTCGCCACAACGTCAAGTCGGCATTTCCCCAGCATGTCATACACCGCAAAGCTATCGCCATCATCCAAAGGCCCTGTCACATGAAGGACACTGGTCACGGGATTCGGGTACAGCGACACCAGCGGGGCGAAACGCTCCGTTGTTCCAATGGCAGGCGTTTTGATGTGCCGCAGCAGGAACTCGCGGACAATACTAAAACAACTGTCGAACTTAGGCATGTCCAACTGATAGGTGCCGGTGAAATAAAACGCATGATCCTCACCTTCAAACGGATGGAGTTCAAAGTCGGGATGCTGCAGCATGGCTAGATGCTCCGCGATGGGATGCGAGCCATACATATATGGCATCATATTGGGCAGCCACCCTCCGTAACAATAGCCCGAATCGTAAGGAACCAAGTCATCAGCGGTGCCGTGGATGAGGCATGCGGGGGTGGTTTCGTCGACATCGATGACATTCAGGTCGGACACGCCACCCCATTGCGGGATGATTCCAGCCACTGCGGGCGAATAGTGAAAATACTCGGAGTAGCCAGAGCTGTGCATCCCTCCCAAATCAGGCAGAGTAAAGGTTTCGGAAGGGCGTTCATCCTCATCCATGAAAACCTCGTGAAGGATGGCGATAGAACCTGCCGAATTGCCGAGCAGGAAGATGGAGGCCGTATCGACACGATATTCATCGCCATGAGCCTTGAAGAAACGTACAGCCGAGCTGACATCCTGCGCCGCCATGTAAGCCGTACGCACCAATCCCGATGCCGACAAGGAAGTGAGTGGCAGCAAACGGTAGTCAATGGAAGCCGCCACGTAGCCATAGGTGGACAAACGGTTGCAGTACTCTTTCATATCGACATAGTCGCGACTTCCCGCGACAAAGGAACCGCCAAAAACCGTAATCACCAAAGGTCGATGCGTCATGGTGTCGTCCGCCGGCTCATAAAAATCAAGATACAGCGTGGAAGGCGACGTGGCACCCTGAGCTATGGCGCTACTGAAAGGAATGCCTTCCGTACAGACTATGTCGTCGAAAACAGGCTGCTCGAATCGGCCCGGCTGGGCAAAGATCCAACCTACAAGGCTCAGTAAAAGGCCTATCATCAATGTGATTCTTTTCTTCATGTCACAAGATCTGTGTCGTATGGTTTTTCGTGTCCACTTTGCCAATGGCATCGATGATAACACCTTCTTCGTCAATAACATAAGTAGTACGCAACGTGCCTTCAGTGACCTTACCGTACATCTTCTTCTCGCCCCAGGCCTCGTAGGTTTTCAGGATGGTCAAGTCGGTGTCAGCGATAAGATGGAAAGGCAGATTATATTTGGCGATGAAACGTTGGTGCGAAGCGGCGCTGTCGCGGCTGACACCCAGCACGTTATAGCCCAAGGACAGAAAACGCTCATAGTTGTCGCGCAGGTCGCAGGCTTCGGCGGTGCAGCCCGGGGTGCTATCTTTGGGATAGAAATAGAGCACCAATTTCTTTCCAGCAAAGTCCGTCAGTTTGACGATGTTGCCGTTCTCGTCTTGCCCTTCAAAATAAGGGGCTTTTGTTCCTTTTTGTAGCATAGTTTATAGGTTTGATTTGGTTGCAAATATACATACTTTTACAAAAATCATCTGACTAATTCAACTTTATGTTATTTTTGCACGATTATGTTGCACAAAACAAGAAAAACTCCACTGCTGGTATGGCTTTTCGTCCTATTTGCCGGGTCGGTTTTTGCCCAGGAGCATCCGCGTGTGTTGTTCATCGGGAATAGCTACACGCAGGCAAATTCCCTCCCACAGATGGTAACTAACATAGCGCAAAGTATGGGTGAGAGCTTGGAGTATCGCAGCAACACCCCTGGCGGTTGCACTTTCGAGATGCACTGCAGCAACCAGTCGATGAACCTGATTTGTGAAGGCGGCTGGGATTTTGTGGTGATGCAGGAACAAAGCCAGCTTCCTGCCTTTCCGATGGATTCGGTTGAACTCTATGTGTTTCCCTTTGCGCAGCAGTTGGTGGATTCCATTTACGCTAACAATCCATGCGCCGAGCCGATGTTTTTCATGACTTGGGGGCGCAAGAACGGTGATACGGAGTTTGGCTACCCGCCGATGGACACGTACGAGGGCATGGACAGCCTTCTTTACGCGCATTACATGCAAATGGGCGAGGACAATGACGCATCAGTTTGTCCCGTGGGTCGCGTGTGGCATTATCTCCGTGATCACAATGCGGAAATTGAGCTATACATGTCGGACGAAAGCCATCCCTCTTTGGCGGGAACTTATGCTGCTGCTTGTGCTTTCTATACCATGTTCTTTGGCCGCGACCCTGACAGCATCAGCCACAATGCAGGCCTTGATGAAAATGTTGCTCGCGCCATCCGCTTTGCAGCACATGAGGTGGTGTATGACTCCCTTTGGAAATGGCAACGTTCATTGCCGCAGGCAGGTTTTGTAGTCGATAGTGTGGATTTTCTCAATGTCTGTTTTGTGAGCAAGGCCGAACTTTTCGAAGAACAGGAATGGGATTTTGGCGACGGCGAGATCTTGCAGACCAATGACACAATAGTTTGGCACACTTTCCCCGAAAGTCGCATCTATCTTGTAAAGCAGATTGTAAATCGTCATTGCATGGTTGATAGCACGATGCGGCTTCTCCGTGTGGAGAGTCCGTCCGTCGGTATTACCGAAAAAGAAGACTTGTCAGAGATTTCAATAAGTCCCAATCCTGCCAAAGATGAAGTGGTGCTTCATCTGCCTGAAGAAATGGTGGCCGAAGTTGTTCTTTATAATGTTGACGGTCGGGAAGTGTGGCGGCAAAATATGAAAAATCCTCGCAACACCATTGCATTACACGGATTTCCGAGTGGACTTTATGTGCTGAAAGTCGTCACGGCGGAAGGTGCTGTATTTAGGCGGATTGTCAAGCGGTGAGGTGGGATTGTCAGATTAAAAACGCAGAACGAAGAATAATCTTCACAAACTAAAGAGAAATTGAGTATTTTTGCCATCTAAATGTGAAACAAGACATGTCAACAACAAAAGCAGCCAATAATAGAACGCTTACTATAACAGATCAAGAAAGACCTCTTTTGCAGGAAAGGCTCACTACGCAAGCTTCTCTACAAAATAATCCATCTGTTATAAACAAACTTATACATGCCGATTTGTTTGAAGTCATTGATGTTATTCCCAATGGAATAGCCGATGTAATTATCATCGACCCCCCCTATAATCTTACCAAAGATTTCAATGGCATGACTTTCTCTTTTCGCTCCAACCATGATTATGAAACATATTTGCGTACATGGTTCCATGATGTTTGTCAGAAGCTCAAACCCAATGGAAGTGTATACCTCTGTGGAGATTGGAAAAGTACATCTGCGTTGCAACGTGTAATGGAAGAAGAACTTACCATCCTCAACCGTATTACATGGCAACGTGAAAAAGGACGTGGTGCAAAATCGAATTGGAAAAATTCAATGGAAGATGTATGGTTTGGGGTAAAGAATCCCAAGGATTACTATTTCAATGTGGATGCAGTGATGATGAAACGTCGTGTCATTGCGCCATACAAGGTGGATGGTAAGCCTAAAGATTGGGAACAGACGGAGGATGGCAATTTTAGGATCACATATCCTTCCAATTTTTGGGATGATATCAGTATCCCGTTTTGGTCAATGCCTGAAAATACCGACCACCCGACACAGAAACCTGAAAAACTATATGCCAAACTTATTCTGGCATCTTCTCGCGAAGGCGATGTGGTATTTGATCCCTTTATGGGAAGTGGCACAGCTCCTGTCGTAGCTAAAAAGTTGGGTAGAAATTTTATAGGTGTGGAAATAAATGAAGAGTATTGCCTATGGGCAGCAAAACGTCTGATTATGGCAGAGCATGACACGTCCATTCAGGGGTATTTTGATGGTATCTTTTGGGAACGCAACTCGCTTGCTCAACAAAGAAAAGGGCAGTCTAAAGTAGAAAAGGCTCAAATAGTTGTAGAAGATACAGACTCGTCACGTAAGAGAAAGACAAAGAAAAACACTACATTTTCCGATACTACACTTTCATTGTTTTAATGACATGCATCCATACATAATACAATTTCTCGATTTTGTAGAAAAGCATAAAACGGTCTGTAACAAAGAACAACTCATTCAAAGCTGTGTTGAAACTTTTAATCTTATTCAAGACCGTAAGGTGTTTCATTGTGACTATTTCGCAGTACGTTTTAGTTATTCCAAAAATGGTTCTTTTAGTAATACGGTGCTATCCTTATCCACTCTTGAAAAGTACGACAGAATACCCTTCTTTGTCATACTCGTTAAAGGTGATGCTGACAACGTCATCTATTTGGCTAATACTACTTTCCTCTCAAAAATAAGCCATAGTTCACAAGCTTTGACAATGACTAACATCAGGGGTAGTTTCAATGGTAATGACATCATGAAGCAGATAGATGGAGTAGATAATAAGCCCGAGAACTTTGAGGAACTATTTGCACGTCATATTGGAATAGATTGGCAAGATAATCTTCAACGCCTTGTAGATGCTTCATCGTCAATAAAATCAGTTTCTACAAAATTTGAACCTAATGCACAAGAGATGGAAAACATTAGGGACTCTGTTGAACGTGCCCGACAATTTGTCTCATCAGATGACTACACGGAGTTGTTACATGACCTTGACCAACGATGCGAAGAGGTTAATGAGGCCATTCTCGTTGCTTCACACATTGAAAATGTAAACATTCGTGGAAGACTGATAGAAGCTCTTATCACTGCCGATAAAAAGGAACGTCAAAGATTATTATCTGACTTGGCACATCTGGAACAAGCTTTGCCTACTTATGACACGCGCAACGGTTTGGGTGATTATATTCGGTATTTTGAATCATCAGATACTTACACGGATATTAAAACCAAAGTCATATATCTCAATTCCAATCCCAAGATGTATAATATTGACAAGTTTTTACAATGTATGGCTGAAAACAAATCTGTATTTATGTTCTATTTTATTGGCATTGATGATAAAGGCATTCAACATACGGCATTGTGTTCGGTTTATCATCCGGTATTACTGAGTTCGATGCAATTGCAATTCCATTGGGCTGGCCGATCAACCCGTGGAGTAGCACAAGCATCTGGTTTAGCTATCAATGCTATTCTTAATTTAAATAATTGCAAAGAAATTGATAAGCAGTTGGCTAGCAATTATCTGAACATACTTCTTGCCAGATAGCGACAAATATGAAGATGACATAGTGTTCCTTGCAAAATTGTCGAATAATTACTTTTGCATTCAGATTATCCTTGATATGAACATCCCGAAAATCCACTCCATTTCAAAGAAAATCCTCGTCGGCGCTTTGGGCGCATTTCTGAGTTTCTTTCTGCTGTTCCACGCCAGTGCCAACCTGCTCATTCTGAGGCACGATGGCGGCGAATGGTACAACGCATTTTGCCATTTTATGGGCACCTACGTCATCGTCAAGGTGCTGGAGATAGGCCTATTTGCCTCACTACTACTACACGCGGTTTTGGCCATTTGGTTGGCCGTGACCAACAAGATGGCGCGGCCTGTGGGCTACAAGAAGCCCACGCGCTCAAAGACCCACACGGGCTCAAAACTGCAAATGTGGACTGGCATTCTCATTTTTGCCTGCCTTTTGCTGCATTTCATGGACTTTTATTTCGTGAAAATCGGCTGGGTGACAGGTAAATATATGGCCAAAACGGAAGAGGTCGTGGCGCTGAAAACAACGCAACCCGACGCCGTCAGTTATGCCGAACAGCACGGAGAATATTCCGCCAAAGGCAACTGGCTCACCAACTTCGACAAAGAAGACAAGGCCGTGCTTGAAGCCGCTGGACTTGAAGTCGAGCCTGACTTCTATCACCAAGCCCGCGAGAAATTCAAAATCTTGCACATCGTCATTTCCTATTTGGTATTCTTTGCCGTCGTTTGGTTCCATCTGCGTCACGGTTTTCCTGCCATTTTCCAGACCTTTGGGCTGTATAACTACAAATACGGCAAGGCCATTGAGGTGTTGGGGCAGATTTACACTTGGGTGGTCTGCCTGATGTTCACTGTAGTGGTTTTGGGTGTTTATTTTGGACTATGATTATGACACGAGACTGAGGGACGCGAGACTATGAGACTAGGACAATCGTCCCGAAGTCCCGTGTCCCGAAGTCTCGAAGTCAAAAAAGATAAAAAATGAAACTTGACTCTAAAATACCTGCTGGTCCGCTGGCTGAAAAGTGGACAAATTATAAGGCTTCACAGAAGTTGGTGAATCCGGCCAACAAGCGCAAACTCGACATTATCGTGGTCGGCACAGGCTTGGCCGGAGCCTCGGCAGCCGCTTCGTTGGGTGCCTTGGGCTTCAATGTCGATATTTTCTGCATCCAAGACTCGCCCCGCCGTGCCCATAGCATCGCTGCCCAAGGCGGCATCAACGCAGCCAAAAACTACCAAAACGACGGCGACAGCGTGGAACGCCTTTTCCGCGACACCATCAAGGGCGGCGACTATCGTGCCCGTGAGGCCAACGTGTATCGCTTGGCAGAAGTCAGCGGCGCCATCATTGACCAATGTGTGGCCCAAGGCGTACCCTTCGCCCGTGACTATGGCGGACTCCTCGACAACCGCTCCTTCGGCGGCGCACAAGTGAGCAGAACCTTCTACGCCAAAGGTCAGACAGGACAACAATTATTATTAGGCGCCTACGGTGCATTGAGCCGCGAGATTGCCCGTGGTACCGTGAAATTCCATGAACGTCGTGAGATGATGGATTTGGTTGTGGTCGACGGTCGCGCTCGAGGCATCATTGCCCGCAACCTCGTCACTGGCGAATTGGAACGCTATGCTGCCCATGCCGTGGTGTTAGCCACTGGTGGCTATGGTAATCTCTATTACCTCTCCACCAATGCCATGAACAGCAATGGTAGCGCAGCCTGGGTGTGCCACCGCAAGGGCGCGGCCTTCGCCAACCCCTGCTATGTGCAGATTCACCCGACCTGTATCCCTGTCCATGGCGACTACCAGTCAAAACTCACACTGATGAGCGAGAGTCTGCGCAACGACGGCCGCATTTGGGTACCCAAGAAAAAGGAAGACGCCGAAGCCATCCGTGCGGGCAAACTGAAACCCAACGACATAGCGGAAGAAAACCGTGACTATTACTTGGAACGCCGCTATCCCGCTTTCGGCAACCTCGTGCCGCGCGATGTGGCTTCTCGTGCCGCCAAGGAACGCTGCGACGCAGGCTATGGTGTAGGCACGGGCTATGCGGTCTATTTAGACTTCGCAGATGCCATCCAACGCCTTGGAAAAGAGACCGTTGAGCAGAAATACGGCAACCTTTTCCAGATGTACCAAAAAATCACCGATGAAAACCCCTACGAGACTCCGATGATGATTTATCCCGCCATCCATTACACCATGGGTGGACTTTGGGTGGATTACGAATTGCAAACTACCATCCCTGGACTCTTCGCCGCTGGCGAGGCCAATTTTAGCGACCACGGAGCCAACCGCCTCGGTGCCTCCGCATTAATGCAAGGCTTGGCCGACGGATATTTCGTTTTGCCTTACACTTTGCAGAACTATCTCGCCGACCAAATTAATGTGGGCAAGATTTCGTCCACCACATCTGAATTTGACGCTGCGGAAGAAGTCGTTCGTCAACGCATCAACCGTTTGATGGAAGTCGGTGGCAACAAAACCGTCGATTATTTCCACAAACGTTTAGGCAAAATCATGTGGGAATACTGCGGCATGGCACGCAACACCGAGAGCCTCACGAAAGCCAAGGAATTGGTTTCCGAATTGGAAAACGAATTCTGGAAGTCGGTTTTCGTTCCTGGCACGGCCAACGAATTCAACCCCGAGTTAGAGAAAGCCTGTAGATTAGAGGACTATTTCGAGTTGGCTCAACTCGTCATTGCCGATGCCTTGCACCGTGAGGAATCCTGCGGTGGTCATTTCCGCACCGAGCACCAGACCGCTGACGGCGAGACCCTCCGCGACGACGAACGCTTCATGTATGTGGCGGCATGGGAATATCAAGGCCACGGCCAACCCGAGACCATGGAGAAAGAACCGCTCAATTACGAACATATTCAGATTGCTACGCGAAATTATAAATAGGACACGAGACGCGAGACTGCGAGACACGAGAGTCATCGTCTCACGTCCCGAAGTCTCGTGTCCCGAATCAAAAAAAGACAATCATGAAATTCACATTACATATTTGGCGTCAGGAGAACGCACGCGCCAAGGGGCATTTCGAGACCTACCCATTGGACGGCATCTCGCCCGACTGCTCTTTCCTTGAAATGCTCGACATCTTGAACGAGCGGCTCATCAACGACCACATCGCTCATCCCGTTTGTTTCGACAACGACTGCCGCGAGGGCATCTGCGGCATGTGCGGACTTTATATTAATGGTAGGCCCCATGGCAACGACGACGGCATCACCACCTGCCAACTCCACATGCGTAAGTTCCGCGATGGCGACGACATTTGGATCGAGCCGTGGCGCGCTAAAGCTTTCCCCGTCATCCGCGACCTTGTCGTTGACCGCTCCGCCTTCGACAAAATCATCCAAGCGGGAGGCTACATCACCACCACCACGGGCGGTGTCCCCGATGCCAACACCATCCCGATTCCGAAACACAAGGCCGACATGGCCATGGATGCGGCTTCCTGCATCGGCTGTGGTGCTTGTGTGGCTGCTTGCAAAAACGCCAGCGCCATGCTGTTTGTGGGGGCTAAAGTCAGCCACTTGGCTTTGTTGCCTCAAGGCAGAATCGAGGCTGCCGACCGTGTCAAAAAGATGGTGTGCAAGATGGATGAATTAGGCTTTGGCAGCTGCACCAACACCTACGCCTGCGAAGCCGAATGTCCGAAGCTCATCAAGCGGCAGAACATCTCACGACTCAATCGACATTGGATTGGGGCTTTGTTGGGGAGAGATAGAAAAGAATGATTGTACATATCCGCCAAAACATCTTTCCATGCAACGCAACCCAATAGTCCTAATCATTGTCAGTCTGTTTCTTACAGCCTGCGTCAACGACAACAAAGCCATCCGCCAAATGTGCGAGGAAATCCATACACAATACCCCTTGGCCACTTTGCAGGATGTTTACAAGACCTGCTATCAAGATTATTTTGGAGCGGAACACCTCGTAAGCGATACAACATCGGCACGACAATACCTACAAAGGGAGCTTGAGGAGTGTCGCGACACCGATATGAGCCTTATGCCCAAACGAGAGCCGACCGGTTTCAGGCATCGTTTCACGCGGGTCAATCTGTCATGCATTGTCGATGGAGAACTATCTGAAAAGCAATTGCTTTCGATGTTTCTTGATGCGGCGGGCAAAGACAACGCCTTCGGTAACAATTGGGCAGAGGAATGGGCAAGGATTGAAAGCATTGCTATAAGGGTCTGCCCTGCCTGGGCTGACCAAGAACTACAAGCCGAGCTTCAAGCGGCAGCTCGAAGCAGACAAGCCGTCAGACATAGCGAGGCTTTCAGGGAAGCGTATCATCCGCATTATCGAATTGTGAAATTAACTCACCCCGTATCGTCGAATCAAAGATTTGACTACCTTTGTGGCCACAAAAACCATAACCTATGTTGAATCTCTTTACCGGTTCGGGCGTGGGTCCCACCATATTTTATTTAGCCGTTTCCATTTTCCTCGGACTGCTTTTAGGCAGAATCAAGATCGCCAAAATCTCTTTAGGCATCACCTGGGTGCTCTTCGTGGGCATCGCTTTCAGTGCCTTCGGCATTTGCCTCAATGCTGAAATGCTTCACATTATCAAGGAGTTCGGACTGATTCTCTTTGTCGTGGCCGTTGGTCTTCAAGTGGGGCCAGGCTTCTTCCGCTCATTCAAGAAAGGCGGTTTGTCCATGAACCTAATGGCTTTGGTAAACGTGGCCCTCGGCGTGATGATGACGATCGTCATCGCCAAACTGGCTCATCAAGACTTGGCAGATATGGCAGGTGTCTATACTGGCGCCATTACCAACACGCCAGGCCTCTCGGCAGCACAACAAGCCGTCACCGACCTTGGCATTGAAGGTGCCTCCGAGCGTTTGGCGGCGGGCTATGCCGTAGCGTATCCCTTGGCCGTGGTAGGCATGATCATGACCTGCATCCTGCTGCGTCCACTTTGTCGCATCGATCTGAAAAACGAGCCTTCAACCGAAACCACTCTCAAATCCCAACCGCAGAAACAAGCCACACCCACGTCGCAACGCCACAAGGTGAACCTCATCCCCATCTTCGTCATCATCGCGCTCGGCATCGTCATTGGCTCCATCCCGATTCCAGTAGGCATGAAAGCCCCTATCAAGCTTGGACTAGCTGGTGGTCCCTTGGTGGTGGCCATCGTCGGTGGATGGCTGGGCGTGAAGAAAGGTTGGTTCGGCACTGACTTCACCGACAGCCACGGCGTGTGGATGCTTCGTGAAGTGGGTATCGCACTTTTCCTTGCAGGCGTGGGTCTTGGCGCAGGCGGACAATTTGTAGCCACGGTGCAAGAACATTACATGTGGGTCGTCTATGGCATCATCATCACCATGGTGCCACCGATTTTGGTCGGACTTTTCGGCCGCCTAGTGCTGAAGATGAACTATTACACGCTGATGGGCTTCATCGGCGGGGCACATACCGACCCGCCTACCCTTGCCTTCGCCAACACCGTGGCACCCGAGGGCTGCAAACTGCCCAACATGGGTTACGCGACGGTATATCCGCTCACCATGTTCCTCCGCATCTTCACAGCACAACTATTGGTACTGTTGGCAGTGTGAGACAAAAAAATGTGTATCTTTGCTGATTGCAACAACGCTCACCAAATCCGCAAGCCATGCAATCCATTGATATCCAAAACGCCTTAATCGCACTCGCACAGTCCATCGGCGACCAGCCCTCTGACATCCTGCCCATCGCCGAGTCGGGGTCGGCACGAAAGTATTACCGAATCTTGACGGAGACACGCAGTCTGATAGGCACTTACAGCAGCAATGTTGAAGAAAACGATGCTTTCATCCACTTCAGCCAGCATTTCCACGCCCTACAACTCAACGTGCCGGAAGTCCTGGCCATCAACGCTGAACACACCTGCTACCTGCAAAGCGACTTCGGCGACGACAACCTCTTCCTCCATGTGCAGAAAGCCTTGCTCGCAAGCGGATTGGGCGAGAATGTCATCACACTCTATAAACAAGCCTTGCACCATCTGGTCAAGTTCCAATGCCTCGGACATCAAGGACTGGACTACACAAAGGCCTATCCCTCAGACCGTTTCAACCGACAAGCCATCCTCGACGACCTCAACTATTTCAAGTACTACTTCGTGAAGCCCCACGAGGAAATTGCCTTCAACGAGACCCGCCTCCACCGCGACTTTGAAGCCTTTGCCAATTTCGTGAGCCAAGCCCCTGGCACCTTCTTCATGTACCGCGATTTTCAGTCGCGCAACATCATAGTCAAAGACAACGAGTTGTATTTTATTGATTTCCAAGGCGGAAGAATGGGCCCCTTGAATTATGACGTGGTGTCGCTGCTCTATCAAGTGAAAGCACAAATACCTCAGGCCGTCCGCGACGAACTCATCCAATACTACAAAGAAGAACTCGCGCAGTTTGTCGCACCTGAGACAGTACAATTTGACCTATACCAACCTTATTTCGTCTACCTCAGACTGATGCAAGTGCTTGGCGCATACGGCTTTAGGGGACTGATACAGAAAAAGGCGCACTTCATCGAAAGCATCCCTTACGCCTTACGCGAGATCGAGACGCTATCGCAATCCCAGCCCTTGACCGATTTTCCTGAACTGCAAAGCATTATCGGCCAACTCGGCAAGCTGAACCCAAAATATGAGCCTCTTCTACAGCCATCCACCGGCCAACTGACCGTCACCGTCAACAGTTTCTCGTTCAAGAAAGGCTATCCCGACGACTTCAGCGGCAATGGTGGCGGTTTCGTGTTCGACTGCCGCGCCCTGCCCAACCCGGGACGTGAGCCCGAGTTCAAGACCAAGACGGGTCGCGACTACGAAGTCATCGACTACCTGATGGCTAAGCCGCCCGTCCACGTTTTCCTCGACCATGTGAAAGCTGTCGTTGGACAGAGCGTCGACAACTACCGCGAGCGGCATTTCAGCCATTTGATGGTCTCCTTCGGCTGCACCGGCGGCCAACACCGTTCCGTCTTCTTCGCGCAAACGATTTACGAATGGCTAAAGGTCACCTATCCTGACATCCACTTGAAGCTCAACCACATAGAACGAAAAATCACGGAGGAGCACAACGTATGAACCACAACATCACTGCCATGATACTGGCAGCGGGATTGGGCACACGCCTTCAGGCCCTCACCCACGACAAGCCCAAAGCCCTGGTCGAACTCAACGGCAAGCCACTCCTACAGCATTGCATCGAGAACCTGACTGCCAACGGATTCGACCATATCGTCATCAACGTGCACCATTTCGGCGAGCAAATCATTGATTTTGTGGAGCATCATAAGTTCGATGCTGACATTGAAATCTCCGATGAACGCAACGTGCTTATGGACACGGGCGGCGGTATCATCAAAGCCACGCCGCTGTTCAAAGGCTCACGAGCCGTCCTCGTCCACAACGTGGACATCATCAGCAACGTCGACCTTCAAACCCTCGGTGCGCAATTCATTGATTCAAAAGACGATGCCTGGCTGCTGACACAAGACAGGAACTCCTCTCGAAAGCTACTTTTCGATGACGAAAGCCAACTCGTCGGATGGTGCAACACAACCGAAGGACACTTCAAATGGGTTCTCGGCAGCGTTAACAATTACCGCGAAATGGCCTTCAGCGGACTGCATTTCTTCCGCAGTGAGTTGTTTGCCGATTTCGAAGTCAAGCCACAGAGTGTCATCGACTTATATCTTCAATTAGCCAAGCGGAACCGCATCCTCTCCAAACCTATCCAACCTGATTTTTGGTTCGACCTCGGCAAACCCGAGCAATTGCAAACCGCTGAATCTTTTCTCATAACCCGCCCATGTCATTCCGAGGATTTTGAAGGCACAGATACGCTCACCTTACAGGCTCGGTATGACATGCCTTCAAAATCCGAGTAGATCTATGGGCGAAACAAGCTTCATACAACGCATCACCGAGCACATCCAAAGCCATTACGACCTTGCGAAGCAGGAGCTGACCGTCGTCTTCCCCAACAAGCGCGCCGCCTTCTATCTCCGCAACGCCTTCAAGTCGAGGTGCCAACAGACCATTTGGCTCCCCCAGATGCTGTCCATCGAAGAAGCCTTCACACAATGGAGCGGCATGACCCTCGCCGACAACATTGACCTCATCTTTGAACTCATCGACATCGACGCGGAACTGCACAAGGAACAAGACAGCGAACTTACCGTCTTTGGGAGTCAGGCGGCACAGATGGCCAAGGACTTCAACGAAATCGACCAATACGCTGCCGATGCGCACCATGTGTTCAGTTACGTCTTAGAGAACAAGCGACTGGAATACTGGAACTTCGATGAAGAAAACAGCAAGGAGAAAGAACGCAAATACCTTCAATTCTTCAGGTCACTATACGACTATTACCTTAGGCTACGCGAGCGTCTGGCAGTACAGAAAAAAGGCTACTATGGCATGATCACCCGAATGTTGGCGGAACTTCCTGAAACCGAGCTGCTCCAAAAAACCGGCGACCGACACATCTTATTTGCTGGCTTCAATGCGTTGACCGTCACCGAGGAACGCATCATCAACACCTTGGTCAGAAACGGCAAGGCCGAGATCCTTTTCGACTACGACACTTATTATCTCGACGACCCCAACAACGAAGCCGGACTCTTTGGCCGCCGATACCGACTCACCCATCCTGATTGGTTGAAAAACGGCATCTCGAATGCCCTCAGCACCGAAAAAAAGACCATCCACATCATTGCGGCAAGTGGCAATACACTACAAGCCAAGGCTTTACAAGCCAACCTTCAGGAGCATCAAGACAGTCACCCCGCCATCGTCCTCGCCGACGAGAGCCTGCTCATCCCCGTCTTGAACGCCATCCCCGACTGCGGCACCTACAATGAAATAAAGGTGTCAATGGGCTACCCGATCACAAAAACACCTGTCAACCAATTGGTTAAGAAATACCTCTCCTTGCGCAGACACAAGACATTGTCGCGCAAAATCAACCGTAACGGGGTGGAAAGCACCGTAGAAGGATGGTATATCTGGCCCGTGCTTGGCCTGATGGACCTTGAGATTGCGAAAATCACCTTCACCAAAGCGGAACTCGCCGCTTACCACCGATGGAAGACGCAAGCCGCCAACAGCGGGAAGTTCGTCTTTGGGCCGCAAGACATCGGAGAAATAGTGGAATCCGGCAACATTCAAGACTTCCTCAAAACTGTGTTTTCCGACTACGCCGACCCTTCACCCCAAACGGCCTTACGCTCTCTCAAAGCGTTGTTGGAGTTCATCGCGGCCAAAATCGACCGCAACGGTGATGCTTCGGGACGCGTCTTCCTCCTCAACCAGCTGAACGAAGTGGAGAAAACCATCAACCGCATCGCCCGCATCCTGGAGCGCAACAGCCACTACGTCAAAGACATCGGCAGCCTTGAAACGCTCTACCGCCTGCTGTCGTCGACCGCCACCGTCAAACTGAACAGCAGCAATACCGAGGGGTTGCAAATCATGGGACTACTGGAGACCCGCAGTCTCGACTTCAAGCACTTGCACGTACTCAGCGTCAACGAGGGCATCCTGCCCGCCGACAAATCGCAAAGCAGTTTCATCCCGCCTTATATCCGACGCGAATGCGGGCTGCCTGGATACGCAGAGAAACAAGCCGTATTCGCCTACCACTTCTATCATCTTCTGCAAAGCGGAGACGACATCTACCTGTATTACAACAACCTGGGAGAATCTTCGGGAGGCGAGGCGAGTCGTTTCATCCTGCAAATCAAGCACGAGTTGGCCCTCAACGCCAACATCACCATCAAGGAGGAGTCGTTCAGTTGCAAGACCGAGCCAACGCAGAAGTGTCTTCCGCTCACCGCCCAGAAGTCGGAGGCTTTGTCGCGGCTGCACTACATGATTGAGGAAAAAGGCATCTCCCCTTCCGCGCTCTCGACCTATCTGCGCTGTCCGCTGCAATACTATCTCAGATACATCGCCCAAATTGAGGACAACAGCGTCGAGGAAGAAATCGGTGCCAATGTGGTCGGCACCGTCATCCACGACACGTTGGAGCTGCTGTTTGCGGATTACCTGCCTAAAGACGGAACAATTCCCATCATCGACAAAACGCTGTTCGACAATGTGATAGCAAAACAATGGGAGCAAAAACTAGCCCAAGCCATCACAAAGAACCTGCCCAACGGTTTCCCTGACGTGGGATTCAACTACCTGAACATGACCGTCATCCGACAGCAGCTGAAAAGCTACCTCGACTACACCTCCAAACAACTGAATGACAATAGTCTAAGCATCCTCAAGACCGAAGACGAGTTGCAGGCCACGATGCACACAGTGCATGGCGACTGCCTCTTCAAAGGACGCACCGACCGCATCGACCGCTGGGGGCAGACCATCCGCGTCATCGACTACAAGACTGGCCATGTTGAAAGCGCCGACCTCAAACTACCCGTACGCCACCACAGCGACAGCGACTTGGACTATCTGAAAAAGATCTCAGAAAAGGGAGTGCAGCTCTTACTTTACAAATACATGTATCTCAAGCAATATCAAGGCATTGCCCCAGAGCAGGTGGAAGCCGCCATCCACGGCTTGCGTTATGGAAACGACATTGAGTTCGTGCTCTCGAAAGCCTCACCCGCCAAGTCCGACAACGATGCCGATGCCTCATTCCTGGAAGGCAATCGTTTCCTTGGCGACATGGAAGCCTTGCTTTCCGCCGTCATCGCCGAAATGCTGGACACGGAAGTGCCTTTCATGCAGGCCCAAGATGAAAAGAAATGCGGGTATTGTGAGTTCAAGTTGATTTGCGGACGATAAAAAAGAGCCGTCCTCCCTATCCATTTGAAAAAAGCACTATATTTGCGGTGAAAAACAGGTAAATCATTAACTAAAATCACAAACATTATGAAAAAAGCCATTCTATTCATTGCAGGATTAATGCTCCTACTGACATTTGCACAATGCAAAAAAGACAAGGACCCTGAAGAACCTTCGGGAAGCACAGAAACGCTGCCATTCGAGACCGTTGAAGCCATCGTGAACGACAGTGTGGCACAGTATTTAGCGGCAGCCGATGAAAATGCGCCATTGTCCGAGACGCTACTGTCCATTGCTCGCCAATTGGAAGAAATGGAAGAGGTCGAGAAAGCCGTGGTGAATGATTACGACATCCGTGTCACTTTCTCTGACGGTTCTTATCAGATGCTTCTGTTCCGACTCCCTCCGTCAGGGGATGGCAGTTCAAAGCTCTCATCCGAACAAATGAAGAGCACAAAGCAAGGCAATCCCAGCCGAGACACAAAAAAAGCATTGGTTTGGGAGCCGTTTAACGTTGAATTCTATCCCGATGGCTTCAGCGACATGATTGAAAGCATGAATGGGGCAGGTATTCGCACTCATTACTTGGGTTATAACGATTGTACTATTGCTTCATTGGACACCATATATAAATATGATTACGTCCTAATCAACACCCATGGTGTAGCTGGAGGAGGTTGGATGGCGACCCATGAAATAGTCACCCAACGGAAAAACGAAGAATACAAAGTCTTAATAGAAAATGGATTAGTACACAGCGGCACCGTTCATCATGTGTTTTCTATCGTTCCCACCCATTCTGTTTATTTGGTTTCAGACAAATTCATCAAAGCTATCCAAGGACGGTTTAACAACAGTATCATTTACGCCGGTTTTTGTCACAGCATGGACAACGACGGAGGTCCTTTGTGCGCAGCCTTTTTTGAAAAAGGGGCAAGCGCATTTGTAGGTTTTAATGAAACCCTGATGACCACGTATAACGACATGATCGGTTCTGTTTTTACTGAGAGATTGTTCGCAGACCGGATGACTGTAGGCGAAGCATTCGATTGGGTGCATGATAATTGTCCCGATTACCCACTTGATAATGGCAGTGTCCATTTCGACAATGAATTCCGTTTAAATGAGCAGAGCGACCGTAACGCCAGCTTGTTTGAAGCTCCCACCTATCCCTCCGGTGCCGTCGCCAGTGCCTTCACAGTAAACGACCACGGCGGCCAGGTTTGCTTTGCACACGGCAACTTGCAGTATCAAGCCTCTACCGGCACTTGGCGTTTCGCCCCGAACCAATACGACCATATCGGTGACAACAACGCCTATGCCTCATCCTACTATTCAGGCTGGATCGACCTATTCTGCTGGGGGACGAGCGGCTGGGACAGCGGCGCACAAGAATACCAACCATACTCTGGAAGCACTGATTACTCAAGCTACTATACAGGTGGTTCGTATAGCACCGACTTGACGGGGGCCTATGCCGATGCCGACTGGGCTTACCACAACCCCATCTCCAATGGTGGCAACCAGGCCAGGTTATGGAGATGCCTGACGCACGAGGAATACATCTATATGATGGAAAACCGCGCCAATGCCTCCGAAAAATACGGCTATGCCTGTGTCAATGGAACCAACGGTTTGGTCATCCTTCCTGACAGATGGGTCTTGCCCTCTGGCCTGAGCTTTACGCCACAAGCCAGTTCGTGGTACAGCAACAGCTATTCGGCAGAGCAATGGACGCAGATGGAGTCGGCGGGCGCGGTATTCCTGCCCACGACTGGAACACGTCAAGGTACCTCTGTTTTCTATGTCGATGGTTTAGGTGATTATTGGTCAAGCACCGCAAACGATTACGAAACGGGATGTTCCATGAGTTTCTTCAACGGCAACGTCTATCCGGGAGATTGCAGATACCGGTATTTAGGCACCTCCGTACGACCTGCCCATGATCTTTGATAACAGACTGTGAACCAACGAAAAAGCCCTAACTGATTTCCATCAGTTAGGGCTTTTATTTTTCCGTGCCCCGAACAGGAGTCGAACCTGCACACCTCTCGATATACGCACCTGAAACGTACGCGTGGGCTTGGTGATTGTGCCCAGGACAAGAGTCGAACTTGCATGCCGTAATCGGCACCACCCCCTCAAAGTGGCGTGTCTACCAATTTCACCACCTGGGCTAAATCGGCGGCAAAATTACAACTTTTTTCTTTACTACAACCATTTCTAGAAAAATTTTGCCGTTTTTTTTCTTCGCATTGCTTAATTTCTTATTTTTGAAGCCATTAAAACCAAATCAATATGCTTACAGAAAAAGACCTCCTGCAACTTTCAGAACGCAACGTATCCGAATATCAAGTCATTCAACAAGTTGCCCAACTCAAGCGCGGCACCCAATTCGTCCAGCTCATGCGTCCCGCCACCCTCGGCGACGGCATCCTGCGTCTCGAAAAAGGACAGGCAGACGAGCGGGTCAAAACTTTTGAAGCCGACCGCGAATACTACCAGTTCACCAAGTTCGTCCCTGCCTCGGGCGCAGCCTCACGCATGTTCAAGGACCTCTTTGCCTTTGCAGAAAGCGGCGAAGAGACCAAGTTCACCGACGTTTTCTTCGCCCATATCCACTGCTTCGCCTTTGCCGAGGACCTCAACGAAGCCGTCAAACGACTCTATGGCCTCGACATCGATACCTTGCTCCAACAAGGCAGGAAGGTTGACGTCGTGAATGCCTTGCTTTTGGACAAAGGACTGAACTACGGCAAGTTACCAAAAGCACTGCTGAAGTTCCACCACTATCCTACCTTCAACCGACTGGCCCTTGAGGAGCATCTGGTGGAAGCCGCCCGCTACGCCACCGACAACCGAGGCGTGGCCAAACTGCACTTTACCGTCTCACCCGAACACGAAGAGCCTTTCAAGACGACCGTCAACGCGCTGAAAGACAGCTACGAAAAGAAATACAACGTCCGTTATGACATCACTTACTCGTGCCAGAAACCGTCCACCGACACCGTCGCCATCGACGCGGAAGGCAACCTGTTTCGCAATATTGACGGGAGCATCCTATTCCGTCCAGGCGGCCACGGAGCCCTCATCGAGAACCTCAACGACCTAGGCGAAGAGATCGTCTTCGTCAAGAACATCGACAACATTGTGCCCGAGAGCAAGTCGGAGACGACCATCCTATATAAAAAGGTGTTGGCGGGCCTGCTGCTGCAACTCCAACAGAAGGCTTTCGAGTACTTGGAACTCTTGGACGATGGCAGCCTCAGCGACGACGACCTCAACGAAATCATCCGCTTCGCCCAGACCGAACTGATGATGGACATCCCCGACTTCGTGATGCAGTATAGCACCATCGAAAAGATTGATTATCTGTATGATAAGCTCAACCGCCCCATGCGTGTGTGCGGCATGGTGAAGAACGAAGGCGAACCCGGCGGAGGTCCTTTCTGGGTGAAAAACACCGACGATGAAGTGTCGTTGCAGATCATCGAGTCGTCGCAAATCGACCACAAGAACGCCCAGCAGGAAGCCATCTTCCAAGGCTCAACCCATTTCAACCCTGTCGACCTGGTGTGCGGCTGCTGGAACTACAAGGGCGAGGCCTTCAACCTGAAGGATTACGTGGACCCAAGCACAGGCTTCGTCTCCAACAAGTCAAAGGACGGCCGCGAGCTGCGCGCCTTGGAACTGCCTGGCCTGTGGAACGGTGCCATGGCCGACTGGATCACTGTGTTTGTCGAAGTGCCCATCGAGACTTTCAACCCCGTGAAGACCGTCAACGACCTGCTGAAACCCATGCACAGCTAAAACAAGAAAATCCCAGCCGAAGCCAGGATTTTCAAGAACCAAAAACCAAAATTTATGAAACCTTATCCTACTTGCAACTTTCGATGCAAGTGGGATTAAAATGATAAGAACCGCTGCAAAAATAATCATTATTTATGACGCCCTTCTCATTTTGGAAAATAAATCCAATTTTTCTTGAGGCAGTCTTAATAACCGTATTTCTCTTTCCATTTCTCCCGCAGGTTCTTACGCAGTTCACGCTCACGGGGATTATCCTGGGGCTCATATAAAACCGTGCCTGAAATGGCATCGGGCAGGAATTCCTGCTCCACGAAATTGCCCTCATAAGCATGGGCGTATTTGTAGCCGTCGCTATAGCCGAGGTCTTTCATCAGTTGGGTCGGGGCGTTGCGGAGGTGGAGCGGCACGGACAAGTCGCCCGTCTTGCGCACCAGGGCTTGTGCCGCGTCGATGGCGGCCACAGCAGCATTGCTCTTGGGCGATGAGGCCAGATAAGCCACCGTCTGCGCCAAAATAATGCGGCTTTCGGGCCAACCGATCTTATTGACAGCGTCGAAACAGGCGTTGGCCAACAACAATGCGTTGGGATTGGCGTTGCCGATGTCCTCCGATGACAGTATCAACATACGGCGGGCGATGAAGAGCGGATCCTCCCCTGCCTCAATCATGCGGGCGAGGTAATACAGCGCCGCATTGGGGTCGCTGCCACGCATCGACTTGATGAAAGCCGAGATGATGTCGTAGTGCATCTCGCCCTGCTTGTCGTATTTCACCAGATTGCTTTGGATGCAGTCGGTGGTGAAGTCGTTGGTGATGACCAATTCCTCGGCGGCCTCGTCCAAGTCATTCAAAGAAGTTACGACCAACTCGATGGCATTCAGCAGCTTGCGCCCATCACCACCACTGATTTGCATCAATGCTTCAGGTTCTTTGACGGTGATTTTCTTTCCGAAGTCGTATTCCAATGCCTTCACAGCCTTGTCCAACAGGATTTCGAGGTCGGACTTCTCCAGCGACTTGAGCACATACACCTGACAGCGCGACAGCAATGGCGAGATGACCTCAAAGCTCGGGTTCTCCGTCGTCGCGCCAATCAAGGTGACCAAACCGCGTTCCACCGCACCCAACAACGAGTCCTGTTGCGACTTGCTGAAACGGTGGATTTCGTCGATGAACAAGATAGGTGCCTCAGGTGCCATCCTAGCCCTGTCGATGACCTCACGCACTTCCTTCACGCCGCTGCTGACGGCACTCAGTTGGAAGAACTGCCGCTTGACCTGTTTCGAAATGATGAAAGCCAAGGTGGTCTTGCCCACGCCAGGCGGCCCCCAGAAAATCATCGAAGGCACGCGCCCCGACTCAATGGCACGGCGCAGCACGGCGTTCTCGCCGATGATGTGCTTCTGCCCAATGTAGTCGTCAAGCGTGGTGGGACGCAGGCGTTCGGCTAAGGGGATGGTGGAGTGCATCGCTGTAATTTTTCGGCAAAGATACTATTTTTGCGACAATCTGCCAACGACTTGCAAGTTTGAACTATCTTTTGTAGTTTTGCACAATAAACCATCGCTATCAAGACCATGGAACAACAACTCTACGTCGTCAGCATCAGGGAAAGCATCGACATGGGCTGCCGCAATTACGGCTGTTCGAAGCAAGCCTTCCCCCTGTCCGCCTTGACAAAAGACGCAAAACTGACCGTCAGCGAGTCATGGGGGCAACCCAATCCCGCCGATGCCAACGACTGCGTCCACATCGTGTGGGAACTCTCCGACATGGAGCTCACTGACAACACCTTCACTTTCACCATGAAAGGAGAACGTTTCAAGCTCGACCGCCGTTGGCAGGTGCTTGGCACGTTCAGCTACGGCATTCCCAACGCCTACATCTCGGAATCGAAGCGCCTCTTCTTCTATTTCGGGACAGAGGAACGAACCTCGGAAAGCCAATTTGACAACTTCCAGGCCCTTTATGACCAGATGTCGGATAATGAGGAGAAAGGAGACTATTGGAAAAACATCCCCCTAGGCCGCGAAGCGCTGCACCTGATGAAAGACGTAGCGCCCCTCACGGACGAGCACCTCTTCAAACAGTTCTGCGAATTGGTAATCGACGAAAAACTACTGTCGGAAATCGACACGCCGAGGCTGATGCTCTCGTTCATGGACTTCTGGCATATCCAAAACGAAAGCACTTATAAATGGGATAATAAGGCATATAACCTGCTGCGAATGGTCAGCCCTAAATTTGATGATGTCGAAAAACTGGGTTGGATAGAGCAAAACCGACACCTGAAATACGACCCAATCCAGCTCTCGCAGCCATGGGAAGACAACATCTACGAGGTGGAGAAAGAGTTGGACGAGTTGTTCAAGGACGAGCCGCGCCACATGGGTTTCTGCTTCCGCTATTGGTCGGCAAAACAGGCGGCTTTGGCCAAACGAGGCATCGAGTGGAAGTCGCCGCAGATGATGAATCCCAGAACCAGATTTGACTAAAAAGCACTGCAACAATGAACTTCACAAATAAAACAACAGCCACCATGAAAAATATCAAAAGCCTTATTCTCATTGTTTTGTTGGCCATAGGTCTCAAGTCGTTGGCATGTACCAACTTCCTGATTACCAAAGGCGCCAGCGTAGACGGTTCCAACTTCATCAGCTACTGCGCCGACTCGCACATCCGCTACGGCGAGCTTTACTTCACCCCTGCCGCCGACTGGCCAGCGGGCAGCATGCGCGTGTGCTACGACCGTGGCACCAACGCGCCGCGTGGCAGCATCCCACAACCACCTCACACTTACCAAGTGGTGGGCTACATCAACGAGAACCAAGTCGCCCTCGGCGAGACCACTTTTGGCGGTCGCGAGGAACTGGTGGACCCGACAGGACTCATCGACTACGGCAGCCTGATGTTTATCGCTTTGGAACGTAGCACCAGCGCCCGCGAAGCCATCAAAATCATGGCCGACCTGGTCGAAGCATACGGCTACGGCAGCGACGGCGAGTCGTTCAGCATCAGCGACGCCAACGAGGTATGGTACATGGAAATCATGCCCAAGGGCTACACGCCCCAGGTGACCAAGACTGGCGACACCCTCAACGCCGACCGTGGCGCGGTGTGGGTCGCCATCCGCATCCCCGACGGCTACGTGAGCGGTCACGCCAATGCCGCGAGAATCACCACCTTCCCCTTGCGCAACGGCAAGACCTCCATCACCGACAAGGACTGGAAAAAGCTTTACAATGAGCAAGTTGAGGTGATTTATAAGCACGACATCATCGACTTCGCCCGTCGCAAGGGCTACTTCAGCGGCAAGGACCAGGACTTCGACTTCAGCGCAGCCTACGCCCCCGTCGACTTCAGCGCGGCCCGCATCTGCGACCTGCGCGTGTGGACCATGTTCAACAAGGTTTGCGACGGCATGGATGAATATTGGGACTATGTCTTGGGCAAGGACCTCAGCCACCGTATGCCGCTGTATGTCAAGCCAAACCACAAAATCAGCCTGAGCGAGATGATGGGCTTCCAGCGCGACCACTTCCAAAACACCGAGTTGGACAAGACCCAAGACATAGGCGGCAACCCCTTCGGCTCGCCGTTCCGCTACAACCCGCTCTATTGGGAATACGACGGCCAGCCTTACTTCAACGAGCGCAGCATCGAGGTGGTGCAGACTGGTTTCTCCTTCATCGCGCAAAGCCGCAACTGGCTGCCCAACCCCATCGGCGGCATCATCTGGTTTGGCGTGGACGACACCAACTCGACCGTCTACACGCCTTTCTACTGCTCCATCACCGAGGTGCCGATTGAGTACCGTTCGGGCAACGGCGACATGCTGACCTACAGCGACAACGCCGCCTTCTGGGTCTTCAACCGCTTGGCGCATTTCAAATACCTCTTTTATAATAGGGTCATCGGCGACATCCAAGCCGTGCAGAGCGAGTTGGAGAACGGCTATCAGGAGCAGGTCAACTATGCCGACAACCAGGCTTTGAGCCTCTATGCCCAAGACCCACAAAAGGCCATCGCCTACCTCACCGACTTCTCCAACCAAGCCGGACACAACACCGTGACCACCTGGAAGGAATTGGACAAGTACCTGTTGGTGAAGTATTTGGACAGCAACATCAAGCAGGAGGAGAACGGCCAGTTCAAGCGCAACGGTTATGGCTATCCTGCCAAGCCGAAGCAGCCCGGCTACCCCGATTCATGGAAAAAGGCGGTGATTGAACAGACGGGGAATCGGTTTAGGAGACCTTAAAAAAGATTTATCCACACAACAAAGCCCTCCGTTTCGATTGAAGCAGAGGGCTTTCCTTTTAGAATAAATCTTCTGTCTTCATATTAAAAAAGTCAGCAAGAGGGATACCGTCGGTACCAATGACAAGGTCTCGTTTGGGATTGAAACGCTCGCGGAATTTGGGCAGTCCGCTGTTCATTCCCCGTCGGCCACTTTTCACTTCCAAAGCAACCGTTTCCCCTTGCCGCACAATGATATAATCGACTTCATCGGAACGCTCATGCCAATAATACACCTTGTAGCCTCCCTCGTCAGTGCCACCAAGCAAATAGGCGCC
This sequence comes from uncultured Bacteroidales bacterium, assembly GCA_905234765.1. The sequence goes on along the minus strand of CAJOIF010000027.1, from coordinate 67,647 downwards.
TACGGCAGATTCCACCCATCGCCCCCAAACCCGAGTGTCGGTACGGTCTTTCTCGTATGTGGTCCCGCGATAGGCCGTCAGGAGTGCGTTGTTATAAACCTGATATTTCGGAACCGACTGGTAACGACGGGCTCCATCGTTGGCATATTTCTGCAAGCCCGTCAACAGGTTACATTCGTTAAGAATCTCCAAATAAGAGGAAAGCGTGGTAACATTGCCAACATCCTGCAACTGGCCCAAGGTCTTGGTAAGCGAAAGCAACTCAGCCGAATACGAACACCCCAACTCAAACAGCTGTTTCATCAAAGCGGGCTTGTAGATGTTGGAAGTCAGGATGACATCCTTTTCGATGGCTGGAGCCACGAGCGATTCTTTTACATATTTTCTCCATCGCCGCATATCCTTGACAAAGGCAGCCGTGCCAGGGTAACCTCCATAATAAATCCACTCGTCAAGTGTCCAACCGAAAGCTTCGCTCATCTCCTGAAAGCTCCAGTGGCCTAATCGTATCAACTCGAAACGCCCAGCAAGCGACTCTGTCAATCCCTTGCGCAACATCAACCTCAACGAGCCGAGAAGAAACACTTTCAATTGGCGACGGTCGCGGGTGTCGGCATCCCATTCACGTTTGACGATTTCGCTCCACTTCTTGATTTTTTGGATCTCATCAATGACAAGCGCCGCCTCACCCTGTTGCTTGGTGTCCATTTGGCTTCGTGCACTCTCCCATATCCGTCGAATCCAGTCCGTGTCTTCCTCATCGATGCCGTCAGCATTATAAAGGTAACTTGGCAACGGACAATCGGCTAACACTTGATCCATCAATGTTGACTTTCCAACCTGTCGCGGACCTGCCAGCACTTGGATAAACCGGCGAGGTTCATTCATACGGTCGAGGACTTCTGAAAATATCGGCCTTCTAAACTCCATAATGTTCAATTTTTGCTTACAAAATGTTCAAATCTCCATTACGAAATGTTCAAATCTATGTTACGAAATGTTCAAATCTCGGCTGCAAAAATAGTCTTTTTTATAGTATAAAAGCCTCTGACATCATTTTTTATGTAAAAATTTTCTTGTCAGCTACTCGAGGGGATCGGTTTAGGAGGTGACGGATCTTTACCCCCCCCTACCCACCTTAAAAGGGGGACACATTTGGAACTCTTTTTTTCACGGAGTGAGGGGTTGGGGCGCGATGAGGGAGTGGCAAGTAGGAAGTGATGACCTAGATTGCCACGTCGCTACGCTCCTCGCAATGACAAGGTGACGTTAGGGGACGATGTCTTCGTCAAAAGCCGAACAGACCGCTCTGCTCTACATCATACTGGATGGTATCCGCCTCGAGGGGTTCATCCAGTATGTATTCTGACTCGAATTACGGATTATCGTAGGCGAACTCGTCGTGGTGACGCCCTAAATAGACCATTGTGACGACGAGCGCGACCGCTTCTAACAACACGAGCCCCACAATAAGAGCCTTTACCCGTCTTCTGTGTCTTATCCAGTTCATCATGGCGGTTAGGCTCTAGGTGTGGTTTTCGTTAATGTCTGCTTTCGTTATGGTTTCTTGGGGAAGTTTAATAGGGACTTGCTGGAAGAAACCCTATGCACCAAACGCACGGCATTACCATTGTCGGGTGCCATGTAATAGCCAGGATTCACATGGTCGCCAACAATGCCTTGTCCAAAACGCATATAGAAACAGGATGCACTGGTCACCTGGGTTGCCTTTGTTGATGACCAATATGCACCCCAGTTTTGGTCAGCACCATCAGGAATACCTGTGCCGCAGTCATAGTCATAACAATAAAGACTAAACGCGGTGCTTCCCCGATAACCTGCCGCTGGCAAGAAAACGGCGCCATTCTCTTCCATTTTCTTCCATTGCGCCTCCGAGTAAGTCTTACTCCAACTATAGGATTCAGTGTGAGTTCCTGCCTGTTCCCATTCAGGGCACCCAGAAGGCTGTCCTGACCATAATTCAGGAAGGAGTATCATTCCCTTGACACCATTAACAGTGGCAAAACCAACTTTGCTTGCATGCCCATCACGATGCTCCAACAACCATTGCCATTCATCACGGCCTAGCGTGTACCAAAAACCTGATGATCTGCTAGTCCCATCATTATATATAGAATGATTACCCCACTCATGCCAGTCAGCATAATAAGAGTTTTCTTGATTGGCCTTCATCGGTTCATCGCCAGTTCCCCAACCATAAAGGTCAATCCAACCTTGATAAGAACCCACGTGTTGAATTTGCTCGTTATCAGACTTGCTTGATGAGGAAGTGCCATCATTCTCATTCAAAACGACATTGCCGATATACTCATTATTGAGGTCTCCCAATCCTCCACCAACAAAATCATTCTGATGCTTGGCAAAACGCCATTTGTTCTGAACGTAATTATATTGCAGGTTTCCTCTAGAAAATACGATATAATATGGAGTTCCGAATTCGGACTGGTTGAGATGCAAATCTGAAGGATCGGCATCATTATTAGCGCTAGTAGGATCTGGTACCGTAGCCACCTTAAACGCTCCACTGTGCCACACCAAGTCAATCTTGGCACTGTCGCAATAGTCGTTTTGATTTATGTTTTGGCCAATCTTATAAGTGCCAAAGAAGCCATACGGGTCACTAGCAGGATTAAAAGGAACATCAAGATCACCCGCTGTCACACCAGAATAATTCTTGTGATGGACGATGGCGTAGCGCACCGAGTCAATCGCTCCAGGATCTGACTGAAGTTTATGCAACTTTATGGCACCTTCACCTACCGAACTCCACCCAAAAGTGGGAGCGTTACCGTCACTCAAAGTGATAGTCACTTGATTATCCATACCGTAGATGGTAATGTCTTTAGTCGTCTTGTAGATGGCATTGGAATTGTTGTCATTGTCGTTGGCCGACATGTCGTAGATGTTCTCGCATGTGAACTTCACCAAGGCACATTGGTTGAGCAGCCAATTGGCGCCTTGTGCATTGTGTCCATTATATACCGTATATTGACCCGCTCCCGTAAAAGCCTCCTTGGAAGCGGCAAAGGAAATCACAGGCAGCTTGGCCGTTTGGTCACTGATGTCAATGGTAAGCGTGGTTGTACTTCCCGCCGTAAGCGTTTCGGCCGTAGGATAGTTACCCAAGAAAATGAAATACAACGGATTATGGCTATCAATCTGACCCTCGTCCACATCGATTGTACCAGAAAAGTTAGCTTTTGCTGCATTATAATTGGAATGATCGGAGGGGATTGTGCTTTCCGTACACGTAAGATAACCAACCCACTTGCCTCGATAAACCACATGTATAATATCGACATCCTTCACATAATAGACAGGGGCGATGTCCATATTATCATACGGCCACACTTGGGCCTTGATATCGGGGCCGCCACCTAAGGTCACAGAAATGGAATACGGCTCTCCCACGGCGGTAGGCGTTTCAGGTTCTACTTTGTCTTTTTTGCACTGAGCCAACCCCAACACCAAGGCGAGGGCCATCAGGATAATACTAACTTTCTTCATGGCTTTTCCTTTATTTATTGAGCGTATCCGATTTCTTTGATTTCACAAGGGCATAACCAACGCCAGCGGCCACGAGCATAAACACGCCGCTGCCCAATGGGGCGTAATTGGTGGGTTTCACACCGAATGGCTGGTTGCCATATCCATACAATTCATTATCTGAGACAAGATGGCCTCCACGCAGCATGCCTCCGCCTGGTTCTTCCGAGCCATCCACATCACCGCCACCCAATAGGCCACCGCCGCCTTGCTGCGCGAAGAGGCTGGCGGGCATCGACAAGGCCACGCACATGGCCAAATATACAAACAAAGATTTGTTGAAAAAGAACTTCTTCATTGCTCTCTTATGTTATTGTTATTGTATTGTTAATGTTATTGTTACTGCACTTTCCACCCGTAAAAGTGGGCTTTCGTTATTGTTATTGTTATTGCATTTTCGCCCGCAGTACGGGTTTTTCGGTTGCAAAAGTACAACTTTTTACGATTCGTTTGAAAAATAGTGGAATTATTTTGTTTAATCCCCCCCTGCCAACACACTTTAGATTTCAATAAAAGTCAGCCGTTTTTGACTTTTTTTTGAAAATGGCTGATTTTTTTTGTGGGAAATGGGAATGTTTTTGTAATTTCGCATCGTCAAAAACACAGGGATTATGGCATACAATAGTATCATTGGACGTGAAGAAGAAATCACGAAACTGGAGCGGTTTCTGAAAAGCTCAAAGTCAGAGTTTGTGGCCATCTATGGCCGTAGGCGCGTGGGCAAGTCGTATCTTGTGGAAGAAGTGTACAAGAACAAGATTGCGTTCCGAGCCATCGGAGCCTATATCAAGGATAAGGACGAGCGCACGTATAAGCAAATCCAGTTGGATCATTTCTATGAGAGCCTGTTGGACTTTGGTATGCCCGAGGACACGCCTAAACCAACATGCTGGCGAGAGGCCTTCCGCCTATTGAAGAAATATCTGGAAGGCGTGCGCGCGAAGCGGCGCGTGGTGTTTTTGGATGAATTGCCATGGTTGGCTGGTCCTCAACCGACGGAGTTGATTATGGAACTGGGCTATTTCTGGAACTCATGGGCTGACCGTCAGCGCAACATCGTGCTGGTGGTATGCGGTTCGGCCACAAGTTGGATGCTTGACAATGTGATTCGCGACTATGGCGGATTGCATGGCCGACTGACAGGAACCATCAAGCTGCTGCCGTTCATGTTGAAGGAGTGCGAGCTGTATTTCAAGAAGCATGGTTTCCATTTGTCACGCTACGAGATAGCTGTGGCATACATGGCTTTCGGAGGCATTCCGTATTATCTGGACCGGATTGACTACGAGAAAAATCTGACGGAGAATATTGACGACTTCTTCTTCAAGGACGAAAAGATTCATCAGGAGTTCAAGGATGTATATACGGGCTTGTATGCCTCATCGGAGCGGTATGTGGACGTGGTGAAGGCATTGGGGACGAAGTTTTATGGCATGACGCGAAGAGAGCTGGCAGAAGCTGTCGGCATGGAACTGGGCGGGACTTTCAGCAAGCTACTGGACAACCTACACGAATCGGGTATCACGCGAGAATATCCCAGGTATGGCAAGGAACGGGTTGAAACGGTGTACCAGCTAAAGGACTTTTTCTCGCTGTTCTATCTCCATTTCATCCACGGCAAAGGCACGAATGCGGGCAACTGGAGGAGCATCCAACGCACATCCTCGTTCTACACCTGGGCTGGGAACACGTTCGAGGTGCTGTGCATCGAGCACATGGAGCAGATGAAACAGGCGCTGCGCATAGCAACCATCAGCCGCAACTACTGCTGGAGCGGCATGGCTCCGAGTGGTGATGCCGCCCAAATTGACTTAGTGCTGGAATGGAAGGGCGAGCGGACGGACTATCTCTGCGAGATGAAATTCAGCGAGCATGAGTTTGTGATAGACAAGAAGTATGAACGCGAACTGGCCAACAAGATTGATGCGTTCCTGGCCAGCAGGCAACACAAGAAGACGCACTCGGTGCAGCTGGTGATGGTGACGACCGAAGGGATGCATCAGGGTGAGCACTCGAAAGATGTGAACCAACAGGTGACGCTAAAAGATTTATTCAGATAAAACTTAACTGAAGGTGGGCGGTGATTGAACAGACGGGGGATCGGTTTAGGAGACCAGATTAATTCCCTTCCTTAAACCTCACAATTGCCTCAATAATCTCGTCGTTGTCGTCGGAGATGGTGAGAATCATGTTCTTGAACAAGCCTCTGTCGCTCAGGTCTTTGAGCAGCGAATAGGCGGGCATACAGTTGGTGTAATAGTCTTTGCCCATAAAGATCATCGGGCTGGCGAAGCCTTCGCTTTCGTAGTGATTTTGGCCAGCGTCTTGGAAGATTTCCTGCATGGTGCCTGCGCTGCCGGGCGTGTAGATGATGCCGCCCTTGGCGATGGTGACGATGCCGTCCTCACGTACGCTATTGTCGAAATACTTGGCGATGTCAGTGGCAAATGGTGCCGTCGGCTCGTGGCCGTAGTACCACGTGGGGATGGCGAGGCTGCGGTACTCCGTCACGCACGGGAAACGTTCCATCACCTCGAAGCTGCGACGCAGCCAGCCTTCGTCCTTGAAGGTCGGCGATGGGACGAGCATGTCTACCGCCTCGTTGGTCTCAGCCTCGCTCCTACCCGCCATCCAAGCCCCAAGATGCGTGGCCTCCATCGCTCCCGGGCCTCCACCCGTGACCATCAAACGCCCCATTTCAGTCAGTTTCTTGCTCAAAAACACAATTTGACGATAGCCTGGGTCGTCACGGCGCTTGGCATGACCGCCCATGATGCCGATGACATCCTTTTCATCATACTGGTCAAGCATCTTGTAGAGCTCGTAGGTGATGAAATGGTCGTGGAGCGAGCGGGCCAAGGTCTCGCGCACCTCGTGGCCTCGCTTGCCTTGGGCGATGTAATGCTTGTAGACTTTGGTGTCGTAGCAGTTCTCGAAGGTCGACTCGTCGTGGAAGTCGTAGCCGTCGTACAATATCTTGCTCGTGTACAATCCTTTAGGATAAGTAGAGAACGGCTTGTCCATCTTGGGGATGAACACGCTGAGGTCGTCCTTGGCCACCTCTTCGAGGACACGGTTGACGATACCGGCGGCATCGAGGCCGAACTTGTGCATCAACGCGGCGGCTTTCCCCGACTCGCCGAAGCGGTCGTCCATACCGATGCGGCACACGCGAATCGGGTGATGTTCCGCGAGATACTCTGCCACGGCACTCCCCAAACCGCCCACGATTTGGTGCTCTTCGACGGTGAAGATCATGCGGGTCTCGTCGGCGGCTTTGTTCAAAATCGCGCCGTCCAACGGCTTGATGGTGTGCATGTTAACGATGCGGGCCGAGATGCCCAGGTGGTCGAGCATGTGAGCGGCTTCGAGCGCTTCCCACACCTCATGGCCCGTGGCGACGATGGTGACATCCGAGCCCTCTTGCATCAGCTGGGCCTTCCCTATCTCAAACTCTTGGCTTTCATCGGTAAAATCGGGCATTGGCTCACGGCCAAAACGCACATATACAGGGCCTTGGCATTCCAAAATGGCTTTCTCGGTGGCGATTTTGGCTTGGGTGGCGTCGCAAGGCGAGATGACCGTCATATTGGGCAGAACGCGCATGGCGGCGATGTCCTCCAAAGCCTGGTGCGTGGCTCCGTCGGGGCCGACCGACACGCCTGCATGGGCACCGCCAATGACGACATGCACATTGTTGTAACACAACGAAATACGGATCTGGTCGTTGGCGCGATGCGCGGCAAACACGCCATAGGTGCTGAAGACAGGTGTCTTGCCGCTCAAGGCCAATCCGGCGGCAGTGGACACAGCGTCCTGTTCGGCGATGCCCATGGAGAAAAACCTGTCGGGGTATGCCTCGGCAAAGAGGTTCATGCCTACCGAATTGGTGATGTCGGCTCCCAGACCGACCACATTATTGTTTTTTTGTGCAGCGGCGAGAACACCTTCGCCGAAACCAGTTTTTGTGGGTTTGTTGCCTTTATTGGTGTAATTCATATTATATTTCGTTTTGTAGAGACGCAATGCATTGCGTCTCTACGACAATTCGTCTAAAAACACAGACAATTGTTCCTTGGTCGGCACCTTGCCGTGCCAGTGGTAATCGTTTTCGATGGATGGGATGCCTTTTCCCATGATGGTGTCGGCGATGATGACGGTGGGTCTGCTTTCGGTCTTGTCGGCAAAATCCAGTGCCATCTTGATTTGTTCCATGTCGTGTCCGTCGATCTCGATGGCATTCCAGCCGAAAGCCGTCCATTTGTCGCGCAGTGGGTCGATGGCCATCACCGTTTCGGTGCCGCCGTCGATTTGCAGGCGGTTGCGGTCGATGATGGCGCAGAGGTTGTCGACATGGTGATGCGCTGCTGCCATGGCTGTTTCCCACACACTGCCTTCCTGCTGCTCGCCGTCGCCCATGATGCAAAAGACGCGGTTCGGCTTGCCGTCCATCTTGGCCGCCAACGCCATGCCGAGCGCCACGCCGAGACCTTGTCCGAGACTTCCCGAACACGTCTCCAAGCCAGGCAGCTGAAACTCATAGCTCGGATGCCCTTGCAGACGGCTGCCCAGTTTGCGCAGCGTAAGCATCTCTTCCTCAGGGAAATAGCCTGCTGCTGCTAAAGTCGCATACAGCACTGGCGCGGTATGCCCGATAGACAGCACCACCTTGTCGCGGTCTTCCCAAAGCGGGTTTTGCGGGTCATGGCGCAAATGATTGAAATACAACACGGTGAAGATATCCACCAAATCCAGCGAGCCGCCCGTATGTCCCGAGCCGGCTTCCGTCAAAGCGGTCAAAATAAGTTCGCGAATGTGCCTCGCTTTCTCTTCCAGACCTTGCAATCCTATCATATCAATTTGATTAAATCCTTAACCACATAAAAAATGCACACACAGGCGTAAATCACCTTCAGCCCCGTGCCGACCAGAAAACCCACGAACGAGCCGAAAGCGGCTTTCATTGCGTGGCCTTCGTCGGTACCTGCCCGTTTCTCACCGATATAGGCTCCCAAAAACGGCCCCACCAGCACTGCGATGAAACCGATGGGAAACAGGAACGTCACCAAAAGGCCCAAAATCAAGCCGATGGTACTGCCTCGCACGCCTGCTTTGGTGCCACCCAACTTCTTCGTGCCCCATATCGGCACCACATAATCCAAGGCAAAAACGATGGCCGCTATCACCCCCATCACTACCAAAAAACTTACGGAATATTCGATGCCACTGACAAACGAAAGCACCAGCAGTCCAAGGAAACTGAACGGCGGGCCCGCGACCCCTGGCACAAGAGCACCGAACAGTCCCAACAGGACAAGCAATACGGCGGTGATGATGAGAAAGACATTCATAAGAATAGTTTTAGCTTGCGAAAATAAGGAATTTTGCCGCCTATCGCGCCAAAAACTTTGATTTTTTGCAAAACACCACTAAATTTGCACCGTTAAAACGCAATCTATGAAGAAAGCACTTCTACTCATCCTCATAACCTTCTCCGTTTCAGTCACTTTTGCCTACGACTTCATCAACCCTATCGGAGGTCGTACGGCCGCCATGGGAGGCTGCTCGGCGGCTTCCTGTGGGCTATGGGCCCTGCAGAACAACCCGGCGGGAATGGCCAATCTGGACCAATTCAGCCTCGGGCTGTACTATGAAAACCGTTGGATGCTGCCTGAGACGGCCTACAAATGCGGCGCGTTGGCACTGCCCGTGAAATTCGGCTGTCTGGGACTGAGTTTCAACCAGTTCGGTTCCTCGAAATACAACGAAAACAAGATCGGCTTGGCCTATGCCAAAGATTTCGGCCCATACCTGAAAATCGGCCTACAGCTGGACTACCTCTCCATCCACATCGGCAACGACTACGGCAGACACAGCGCGGTCACTTTTGAGTTGGGGATGCAGTCGCAGGTCACGTCGAAACTACGCCTCGGCACCTATATCTTCAACCCAGTCAGCTTCAAAATCGAGCAAAGCCTCTACCAGAACCGTCTTCCCATCGTGTTCCGCTTCGGCGCGGCCTATCAGTTCACGAAAGAATTCGTGGGACAATGCGACATCGAGAAAAACACCGAACGCGAGGGAGTCAGCCTACGCGGTGGATTGGAATACGAGGCGGTCAAGAACCTCTTCCTCCGTGCCGGAGTCCAGACCAACCCTGGCATCCTCACCTTCGGCGTCGGCTACGGCATCCGCTTCGTCCGCATTGACGTGGCGGGGCAGCTGCATCAAGAACTTGGTCCATCCGTCCAAGTCGGCATGATCTTCAGCATCGGGAAAAAATCATGAAGCGGCTGATTCTCATATTATTCCTCCTCACAGGCTTTTTCGCGAAGGCCCAGACCGTTCGCGACACCCTCAACACCGATGCCTTGAACGCCCTACTCATCGAGCAGGTGGAGCGTTTGGCCGAGGACAGCGACGACGACACTGATTTCGAGGACCTTATGGAGAACTACATCTTCCTGAGCGAGAACCCCGTCAACCTCAACAGCGACGACATGCACCAGTTAGTGGAACTGCGTCTCATCAATGTCTTCCAGTACGAAGCACTTCAACAATACCGCCGCTATTACGGCGACTTCCTGTTTCTTGAGGAATTAGAGATGGTGGAAGGCTTCGACGCGCAGACCCTCAGCATCCTCGCCCCCATCGTTTACATCGGCGAGAACAAAAAAGACGATAAAATCACGCTCAAGAAAATGGCGCGATACGGCAAGCACCAAATTGTGGGACGTTATGAGCAAATCCTTGAGCATCAGCAAGGTTACGACCCGCTCAGCGATTCGGCACTATTGGCTAAACCCAACTCGCGCTATCTTGGCAATCCACAGAAATACCAACTCAAATACACCTATAATTATAGGAACAAGATTCGTGCGGGCTTCGTCTTGGAGCAAGACCCTGGAGAGCCGTTTTTCACCAACAAACTCAGCGACACCGTCAAGGCCATGCTCGGCAACAACTACCCTCGTGGCTTTGATTTTGTCGGGTTTCACCTCTATGCCAAGGACTTGGGTATCGTGAAGGCAGCTGTGGCGGGCGATTACCAACTGTCTTTCGGTCAAGGACTTACGCTATGGTCCGGCATGACCTTCGGCAAGGCTGGGGCGGGCAGCAGCGTCATGAAGCAGGGACGTGGCATCACACCCAAAGCCTCTGCCAGCGAGTACGCCTTCATGCGTGGCGCGGCAGTCACCCTCGGCTGGAAGGCCTTCAGCGGCACCTTTTTCTACAGCAACCGCAAAATGGACGCCAACATCAGCGTGGCCGACAGCCTAAACGAAGTGGAACTCGTCAGCAGCCTGCAAGAGACAGGCTATCACCGCACCATCGGTGAGATTCAGGACCGCCACGCCATCCGGCAACAGGTGGCAGGCACCCATCTCGCCTTTGCCCGTGCACATTTTGAAGTCGGCTACACCCTGCACCACACCTGGCTCAGTGCCCCTCTGCAACTCAAGCCGAGCCATTACAACCAGTTCTATTTCCAAGGGAAAAGCCTCACCAACCAAGGCATCGACTTCAAATACGTCAAAGGCAAATACGCCCTCTTCGCCGAGGGTGCCATGAGCTACAACCACGACAGCACCGCCCTCCGCCCTGCCGACAAGCTCAAAGACATAAAATCTTACGCTGGACTTGTCGGAATGACCGTAAAACCAGCGGGATACATCAACTTCACCCTTATGTACCGCGACTATGGCAAGGCCTACCAAAACCTGTTTTCGAACGCTTTCGGCGAAGGCAGCCGCAACCAAGGACAACGAGGAGTCTACCTCGGCATGGAAGCTGCACCCGCGCCTTATTGGAACCTCTTGGCCTACGCCGACCAGTTTCGGTTCACATGGCTCACCTCACAAGTCAACGCACCCAGCTGGGGCCACGACTACTACCTTCGCCTCAGCCATAGCTTCAGCAAGCGCGTCGACGCCTACCTGCAAATCCGCTCGAAAACCAAGATGAAGAACTCGACCGACGCTTTCGTCTTCAGCCACTACCCCATCTTCTACACAAAGAACTCCGTGCGGTTCAACATCAACTATCAGATTGGCAGGGACTTCCATTTCAGCAACAAGGCCGAATATGCCCACTACCGCAACGACGACGGCAGCGACGAACAAGGATTCTTCATCTGTCAGGACATCGCCTACAAGCCTGAAAACAAGCCGTTTAGCCTCACTTTCCGCTATGCGCTGTTCGATGCCGAGGACTACGATGCCCGCGTGTACGCCTACGAGAGCGATGTACTATATTCCTTCTCGGTGCCAGCCCTTTACGGCAAAGGCATAAGGATGTATTTGTTAGGCAAATGGAAGCCTTTCAAGGCCTTGACACTTTATGCCCGCATTGGCAGCACCCTCTACCACGACCGTGACGAAATCGGCAGTGGGTTGACACTGATTGAGGGAAATCACAAGACAGACTTGAAAGTAGAAGCTATCTGGAAGCTCTGAAACTGAGACAAACATCAAAGGCGACCCCAAACGGAGTCGCCTTTGTCTTTAATCGATTCCTTTCCGATTACACCATCAGTGCGCCGACAAGGCCCAAGATAGCGTAGAACTCGGGAAGAGCGGCGTAGATCAGCGTGTTGGTGAACACGTCGTGACCCTGGCTCACGCCGACGATACCATTGGCGCAAACCTGTCCTTGACGCATGGCTGAGATCATGCAGACCAGACCCACGCAGAGACCCACACCGAAGATGACGAGACCTTGCGTCGGGTCAGCCTTCAGCTTGCTCAGCAGCATGAAGAAAGCCACGAAGCCGTAGATACCCTGGGTGGCCGGCAATTGCCCGATGCCTCGGGACGTTTCTTGAGGCCGCCTTCAGCAGCGTTGCCCGCCGTCGAAGTGCCGATTGAACTTCCGATACCTGCCAAGGCCAACACAAGGCCCAGACCGAGATAACCTAAGATTGTTGCTAACATGATGTTTAATTGTTTATTGATTATTGTTTAATTGTTGATTATCGTTTTATGACTCGGGACTTCGGGACACGGGACACGAGACTTTGTTGGTCCCGCGTCTCGCGTCTCGTAGTCTCGCGTCCTATGTCTTTAAAGGATTGTATTTGCGGCCTGTGCCTTCGTAACCGGAGTTCTTGAAGAACTCAAGGAAGTTGAGTCGCAGGGGATGCACGAAGGCACCCAAGACGCACATTGCGACATTGAGCGTATGGCCTATCACCACGATAAGGACAAAGGCAATCCAACCGGCGCCGCCGTCACCCAAGGCCTGCACGCCGATGGCGTTGAAGGCTTCGCCGAGCTTGGCACCGGCCAGACCCAAAGCGTACAGACGCAGGTAACTCAGCACGTCGCCGAGCAAACCCGTGGCGGTGTTGTAGGTCTCCCACAAACCTGAACCCACATTGAGCAAAGGATTGCGGTGCAGGTCGTTAAGGAAGAAAACACCCAAAGCAGACAAGCAGCCGATGACGATGATAATCCACTTCGTCAACGCCTTGTCCATGACACCCATCAAGGCGAGACCACCCACGATGACGCCGCCTACGATGAGCAACGTCCAACCCCAAGTGCCCAAGGAGTTGGCAAAGCCTTTCACCTTGGTGCTCTGGTAGGTCTTGACAATCATCGCCAAGCAAATATGTAAGATACCGACGAGAAGCGCCAGTACCATCGTGCCGTCATAACCAGCAATCTGCAAAGGCAGCATGCACTTCTTCACTCCTTCAGGTAGCCAACTCCAAGTGAGCATGTCCACCGAGAAGAACGTGTGGAACAAGAATCCAACTACGGTTGTGGCAATACCCAAAGCGATGCCCAAAGGCGCAATCTTACCAAGTACTTTCTTCAAGCCAAGGCTCGCCAAGATGAGCACGAGACCATAGCCCGCGTCGCCCATGCAGAAAGCAAAGAAGAGCATGAAGAAAATGGAGATGAACACGGTCGGGTCGAACTCGTCGTACTTGGGTCGGCCGTACATGTCGGTCAGCAACTCAAACATCGACACGAACTTGTTGTTTTTCAACTTGATGGGCGGGTTGTCGTCCACCTTTGCCTTATCAACTAGATAGAAAACATTCTCCTTTTCCAGCATCGCTTGCAGGGCAGGTTCAGTTTCTTTAGGCGCAAAGCCTTCAAAGACAGTGATATAGTCCTCGGCGGCTTTCTCGCCCGAGACTTGTGCCAGATGCAGGTCAAGTTTCGACAAGGTCTTGTCGAGTTCCTTCTGAATGGCAGCCTCGCGGCACTTCAGTTCGGCGAGATGCGCGTCCTTTTTCGCGATGTCATCTTGCAATGCGGCGATTTCCTTCTCCAAAGCAAGATAGTCTTTTTCTGGTGCAGGAAGCTCCTTCAGTGGGAAGTCGTAATCGTCTGAATCAGAGACGACAACGAAATAGCAGTAACCGCCCAGATTCGAGATTTCGCTCAAGGCGTATTGCTCTTTCCAAGCAGGGTCGATGGCCTTGGTCTTGTAGAAATGCAGCTTCAGGCCTTGTTCCTTCAGTTTGTCGAAACTCGCCTTGTCGAAGCGACCCCAAGGCACCAAGTCGTCGGCTTCCTTTTGCAGCAGAGGAAGTCGGGCTTGCATGGCTTCTATCTCCGAAACGGTCTCGATGACATCAGAGGCATAGTCAGCAGTGCCTTTTTCGGCAAACTCGGCAGGGGTCACGTCTTTCAGCAGCGCAAGAGCCTTGCGAAGCACACCCGCGCGCGAAGACAACTTGTCAGAATGCTCATCAATGGGCTTCGTGGAACGAGTAATATCGACCACGCCAACCGACTGGAGCCTTTCAAGGAAAGCGTCCATGTCGCCGCTCATGAGGATGAAATCATATTTCGTCATTTCAGTTACCATACTCCGCCTCCTCTTCTGCTATGTGTTTGTTTTTCACAATTTTCTGGGAGGCTTTGGAGAGGTTCTCCTCGTCTTCCATATATCGCTTGATCTTACGTATGGCTTCGTTGTAGCCAGGAATCTGCACCTTCTCGTAAAGGTTGACCTTCTGGGTGGTTTTCTTGCGTTGGTAGTCGAGGATGCGTGCCACCTCGGTATATACCTCCGACTCGATGCCGAGTTGGGCGAGGTTCTTGAGGATTTGCACGCCGTCGGCATACCACATCGGCTTGGTGAACAGGTTGATGTCCTTCACGTCGAAGAGCACCTCCTCCAAAGTCGGCGTCGGCACACCCGCAATCTTCACGGTCTTCAGTTTCACATCGGTTACGGCAATCAGTCCTGGCTCAAATTCATTCCAAAGCCGGGCCATGTACTCATACAATTTGAGCTGGTCCTCTAACTGTGCGACAAGACTTTCCGAATGTTGCTTGGCTTTTTTCACCTCAAGGCGCAGGGCACTCTCCTTGCTTTTCAGCGTCGGGAGGGCACGCACTCGCGTCTTGAGTTGCTTGTTCAGCTCGTTCAGCGAAGTCTTGTTGTATTGAAATTTGATAGCCATGATTACTTTTTCAGTTCTTTTTTAAGATCCTCAAGTTCTTTCTTTATTTCCTTTATTGATTTGTCAGCTTTACTTATCGCAATACTTACACAAATGAGTCCAACAACTGCCAAAACATCACATATAGTAAAAAGACAAAAAGTTAAATTATCCATAACCATTAAACTTTTAATTAATTCACTTTTTCTTTCCAATACTTTTGAATCAGAGATTCCTTCAGACCCGTTTCGGCCTTAGTGAAATACTTGCCAAACAACTCCCAGGCCGTGTCAAGCATCTCCTCGATGGAGATGTTGACATCGATGGCGAGGAGTCGGGTCGCATACTCTTTGGCGTAGTCGAGGCAACGCAAGTCGTAGTCGCTCAGGTCGAAGCCGTTCTCCAACTTGGTCTTGGCGTTGGCGGCATCGGCATAGAGGCGCACCGAGGTGTTCATCACCGCGCTGTGGTCCTCACGGGTTTTCTTGTTCTGCACTAACTGTTTCAGACGCGACAGCGAACGGAACGGGTCGACGATGACCTTACCCGAGTCAGGATCAGCGCGGAGGAAGAGCTGGCCTTCGGTGATATATCCAGTGTTATCTGGGATGGCGTGCGTGATATCTCCGTCGTTCAGCGTCGTCACGGCGATGATGGTGATGGAACCGCCATCAGGCAACTGCACGGCCTTCTCGTAAATCTTAGCCAGGTCGGAGTAAAGCGAGCCAGGCATGGAGTCCTTGGAAGGAATCTGGTCCATACGGTTGCTCACGATACTCAGGGCGTCAGCATACAAAGTCATGTCGGTGAGCAGCACCAGTACCTTCTCGTTCTTGTCCACAGCAAAGTATTCTGCCGCAGTCAAGGCCATGTCGGGAATCAACAAACGCTCGACAGGCGGCTGGTCGGTGGTGTTCACGAAACTGATGATCTTGTGCAAGGCACCCGCGCTCTCGAACTGGTTTTTGAAGAACAGGTAGTCGTCGTTGGTCAGACCCATGCCGCCGAGGATGATCTTATCCACATCGGCGCGGAGGGCCACCATGCTCATCACTTGGTTATAGGGTTGGTCGGGGTCGGCGAAGAACGGGATCTTCTGGCCCGAGACCAAAGTGTTGTTCAAGTCGATGCCTGCGATACCCGTAGGGATGAGTTGCGAAGGCTGGCGACGCTTGAAGGGGTTGACGGAGGGACCACCAATCTGGCGTTTTTCACCCTCGACCGCCGGACCGCCATCGATAGGCTCGCCGTAGGCGTTGAAGAAACGGCCAGCGAGGTCTTCGCTCACATTCAGCGAAGGCGGCTCGCCAAAGAAGGTGACCTCGGCGTTGGTCGGGATGTCTTCCGTGCCGCCAAACACCTGCAGGGTGACGCTATTGTCCTTGTTTTTCACCACCTGCGCCAGACGGCCTGCCACGAGGGCGAGCTCGTCGTTGGCCACGCCTTGCGCCTCAAGGGTCACGGTGGCCTTGGTGATGGCTGATGCGTTGAAAGGCTTTCTCACTCATGTTTCAGTTCCTCCTTTAACTGTCCAAGATATTTTTCAAAGTTTTCCGACTTGAACTCCGAGTAGTTCATCTGTCGGCAGATATTGATCAGGCCCTTGAAGTAGGTCGTGCATTCCTCAAAGTTGTCGAACTTGAAGCTGCGGTCGCAGATTTCAAGCACGAGGTCGAGCATGAACTTCTGGCGTTCCAAAGGTGAGCAGCCGTCGATGTCGTCGAAAGCATCTTGCTGAAGTATCACAAAGTCAATGAGTTCCGACTTCCAATACTGCTCATGGTAAGCCATCGGCACGCCGTCGTCGCCCAAGATGTTGATCTGTTCGTAGGCGTCCTTACCTTTTCTAATGATGTATTTCGTCTTGGTGACCTTATCGACCCAACCCTTCTCGATCTTGTTGTCGAGATATTCGATGATTTCAGGGTATTCGAGGTATTTTGAATAGGAGTCTACAGGGTCGACGGCAGGATAACGCTTCTTGTCGGCGCGGTTCTGCGAGAGGCCGTAGAAGCAGCGAGCCGCTTTCTTGGTCGATTCGGTCACGGGCTCCTTCAGGTTACCGCCAGCAGGCGACACGGTTCCGATGAAGGTGATGGAGCCTGACTCGCCGTTGTTCAGTTTCACGTAACCTGCACGGGCGTAGAAGTTGGAAATGATGGCCGAGAGGTCGACGGGGAAGCCGTCCTGACCAGGCAACTCTTCCAGACGGTTACTCATCTCACGCAAGGCCTGTGCCCAACGCGAGGTGGAGTCGGCGAGCAGCAAGACCTTCATGCCCATGGCACGATAGTACTCGCCGAGGGTCATGGCCGTGTAAACGGATGCCTCACGAGCAGCGACCGGCATATTGGAGGTGTTGCAGATGATGATGGTACGCTCCATCAGGCTGCGACCGGTGTGCTTGTCTTTCAGTTCGGGGAACTCGGTGAAGATTTCCACGACCTCATTGGCACGCTCACCGCAGGCCGCCATGATGATGACGTCGGCATCGGCTTGCTCGGCGAGAGCGTGTTGCAGCACGGTCTTACCGCAGCCGAAAGGTCCCGGTATGAAGCCCGTGCCGCCTTCCGCGATAGGATTCAAAGTGTCAATGGTGCGAACACCCGTTTCCATCACCTTGAATGGACGAGGCTTCTCCACATAGCCACCCACGGCCACCTTGACAGGCCATTTCTGGGTCATCGTCACCTTCACTTCCTCGCCTTCCGCGTTGGTCAGCGTGGCGATGGTGTCGGTGATTTTGTATTGTCCGGCAGCAGCCACATTTTTCACGGTATAAGTCCCTTTGAAGTTGAACGGCACCATGATTTTGTGGGGCAGCCAGCCTTCCTTGACTTCGCCGAGCCAATCGGCGGCAACCACTTGGTCGCCCGCCTTGGCAATAGGCGTGAAGTCCCAAAGTTTTTCTTCGTCCAAGGCCTTGGTGTACTCACCGCGTTTCAAAAACACCCCTTCCATGGTGGCGAGGTTGTTCTGCAGGCCGTCGAAGTTGCTCGAAAGCAGACCAGGTCCCAAGGTCACCTCAAGCATGTAGCCTTGGAATTCGACCTTGTCGCCAATTTGGAGGCCGCGGGTGCTCTCAAACACCTGCACAGAGGCTTTGTTCCCGTTCACCTTGATGACCTCCGCCATCACAAGTCGATGAAGCAGATCTCATTCTGTGCCACAGGGCCGTCCACCTCCACGGTGACCAGGTTTGCAATGATTCCTGTAACTTTTCCTGTTGTTTTCATTATTTATTGGATTTCTAATTTCAAGATTTAAAATTTAAAATTATGTATTTCAACTTATTACATCCGATTCAATTAGTAATTTTACAGCAACGCCTATTAAAATTGCAAAGCCAAAACTCAATAAAGTGCCGACCAACACATATTCCGACTTCACCGTATCCGTTTCTCTAAACCGTAGCAACGACTTGGCGGCCAACAGAAAACCGATGGCTTCATATTGACCCAACATAACAAAGACCAGCGAGAGCATCCTTTCGACATTGCCGATGACATGTCCCGCATTGGGCAGACTTTGATTCTCCTCACCATTGGTAGGCACCGTGATTTTCGTCTCCTTGAAGATGTTCTGGATGAAGAAATTGGCCGGACGTAGGCAAAACACGAAAGCCACAATCCACAACAAAACCTTCGTTTCTGGCAACCATGCAGGAAGCGTGATTTCGCACACATTATTATATATGACGACCGCTGCAACGATGACCGCTAAATGCAGCAACTGGTCGATGAAGAACGCGCCTTTGACATTCTTGCAAACTGACTTCAGACCATCAATCACAAGATGCAGCACAGCGATAGACAAAGCCATCCACCAATAGCCCCAACTCATCGAAAGCAACCATGCGCAAGCAAATGTAATCAGCGAATGGATGTACAAATGCCTCGACTTGAACGCATTGTCAGCCTTGCTCTTGCAGGAAGTTTCCGTCTGCAAGTAGAAGTCACTGACCAAATGCGCCAAAAGTTGCAATATGAGGAATTTGGTGATCATGATTCGAAATTGAGTTTCTCAAAATAGTTTACAGCGGATTCTATTGAGGGCCAACTAAATGAATTACTTTGTTGATTTACAGCAGATTGTTTTATGGATAATTTTAATGCTATTTCTTCTTCATTAGCACCCAACAACTTATAATACAAGATTTCACTTTGACGGATTGTCATATCTTTCAAAATAGCATCCAACAATCCTAATATCACTTCCATTTGTGCGCTCAACACAGCATCTTTGGAACCAAAAAACAAGCTTCTCTTAATGGAAAGTCTATCCTTTGCTGTCTTCTGCTGACCATCCAATAATCTTCCTGAAGTGTAAATCGCCTCTCCATCCAAAATATCATTTTTTTGGTCAGCAACACGCATCGCACCAATACCGATGGCTATCCTAATTCCATATTTCCTAAACAGCATCCTTTTTGCGTTATTATTGGATTTTAGCGAAATCGGGGCTTTCTTTACCAATGCCTTTAACAACAATGCTATCCTTAAAGCCTTGCGAGGGTCGTGCAAATAGATTTCAACTGAATCACCTTTAAATAATCTACCCCAATCATCCCCTCTTGAGTCTTCGGCCAACTTATCAAGGAAATGGCGAATCTCTGTTTGCAGCAAGGTCAATTCTTCCACACTTAACGATGTGGAAGAGACAATATCGGCTGAAATTGTTGCGTTTAGCATTTTGTTTTTCATCAATTATGTTTTTACTTACAGCCTGCAAATATAAGCTTTTTTACTTATAATTCGCAAATATAAGCTTTTTTACTTATAATTCGCAAATATAAGCTTTTTTACTTATATTTTCCCACCTCCACTTAAATCCAATTCTGCATTCGTACCGCGAATCTCCTTCACCAACTTATGGAACATCTCCGTTCCCTTGTCGGGGTCAAGCTCGGCCCAGCGTTGCACGGTCTTGGCTTTCACGAGGAAGGCGAGGATGGCATTCATATTGAAGTAGTCCATGCGGGCGATGTCGCTGGCCTTTTCCCACTTCAGCTCGTCCATTTTCTGCTCCCGCTGCACGAAGTCGGTGTCGGCGAGGATGTCCTGAATCTGTTTTTCTTCCTCAAAGTCGGCCTCGTCGAGGTTCACCAAATAAGGGGTGCTATCCTTGCCGAGACGGTTGGCGAGATATACCGCTTTCATATTGCGCAGACGACCATCGAAGTCGAAGTATTCGCGAATGAAGCGGTTCTTGCTCTCGGCGGCTTTGGTGTAGAAGTCGGCACCAAGCGTGTGCTCATCGAAGCCATTCTCCATGAGTTCGACCAATTGCTGGTCCTTCTCGGAGAGCAGCTCCATGATGCTTCCCTTGACAGCGGCATAGTCGAAGCCCGTGTTCTCGAAGCCCGAGGTCAGTTCCGGTAGGCCAGCCACGATATAGACGTAGTTATCCATCAGCCGAAGAGGATTTTCTTGGTGGCGGGACGCAGGTAGTTGGCGATGAGTTGAGTGAACTCCTGATCTGTGAACTGGAGCATATAGCCGCCGTCCTTGGGCGACACCTTGAAGCCGCCGTTCATCTTCTTGGAGTAATCGACCTTCACCTCGCCCTTGAACTGGCTGGCGATTTCGTTCTTCATGAAAGGCTCTAATTCGGCTTTCAATGATTCTGGTAGGATGAGGCTCAAGTCGACGGGCGATGCGTTTTGCGGGTTGAAAGCTTTCACCACGCTCGTAATCAATTCCTTAACGAAAGCAGCATTGCCCATATTGGCTTTCACACCTTCAGTGGCAGCCTTAGTCACCACCATCTTCTCAATCTCCTGTTTCGTCACGGCGATACTCTGCGTGGCCGCCATCTTGACGTCGGCAGCGACTTTGGTCTTCAGTTCCTCAGCATCTTTTTCGGCTTGGGCGATGATGCGCTCTGCCTCAGCTTCAGCTTGCGCAATGATGTCTTTAGCTAGTGCTTCTGACTTTTGCACTATTGCTTCGCCTTCCTGTTTTCCTTTCGACAAGCCCTCATTGTAAAGCCTGTCGGTCAATTCTTGCAGTTTGTCTTGCATATATTTCTCGTTTTGTTGTTGCTATTTAGATTGGGGTGCAAAAATAGCAAATTCAATATCCAAAAAGAAGAGAAATCGTAAAAAATTTCTTTTTCGAAAAAAATTGTCGAATGGAAAACTTTATTTGGTATATTTGCGGCTTTCAAAACGACAAAATAGATAAAAAAGCATATACAACATGTCAGAAATCAAAGGACACATCACACAGATTATCGGCCCCGTGGTTGATGTCTATTTCGAAGGCGGCGAGGCCGACCTCCCGAAGATCCATGACGCCCTTGAGGTCATCCGCCCCAACGGAAAACGACTCGTGTTGGAATGTCAGCAGCACATCGGCGAGGACTCGGTGCGTACCATTGCCATGGACTCGACCGATGGCCTCATGCGCGGCATGGAAGTCGTCCCTGCGGGTAAGCCCATCTCCATCCCCATCGGCGGACAGATCAAAGGCCGTCTGCTCAACGTGACGGGCGACGCCATCGACGGCATCGGAGCCCTTGACCGCACTACGGAATATCCCATCCACCGTGAGCCGCCCAAGTATGAAGACTTGGCCACCTCGAAAGAGGTCTTGTTCACCGGCATCAAGGTCATCGACCTGCTGGAGCCTTACCTGAAAGGCGGTAAAATCGGCCTCTTTGGTGGCGCCGGCGTGGGCAAGACGGTGCTCATCATGGAGCTCATCAACAACATTGCAAAAGGTTACAACGGCTACTCGGTGTTTACCGGCGTGGGTGAGCGTACCCGTGAGGGTAACGACCTGCTCCGCGAAATGATCGAGTCAGGCATCATCAAATACGGCGACGAATTCCTGAAATCCATGGAAGAAGGCGACTGGGACCTCTCCAAGATCGACAAGGAAAAACTCGCCACCTCGCAGGCCACCTTGGTCTTCGGCCAGATGAACGAGCCGCCTGGGGCACGTGTTAGCGTGGCTTTGTCGGGCTTGACTGTGGCCGAATCGTTCCGCGACAACCAAGGCGACGGCGTGAGCGACATCCTACTCTTTATCGACAACATCTTCCGTTTCACGCAAGCTGGTTCCGAGGTATCGGCCCTGCTGGGACGTATGCCTTCCGCTGTGGGTTACCAGCCCACCCTGGCCACAGAGATGGGACAGATGCAGGAACGTATCACTTCGACCAAGGACGGATCCATCACTTCGGTGCAAGCCATCTACGTCCCTGCCGACGACTTGACCGACCCTGCACCGGCCACGACCTTCTCGCACTTGGATGCCACCACCGTGTTGAGCCGTAAGATTGCTGAGTTGGGTATCTATCCCGCTGTGGACCCGTTGGATTCCACCTCGCGTATCCTCGACCCGAACATCATCGGCGAACATCATTATAATACCGCGCAGCGCGTCATCCAACTGCTGCAACGCAACAAAGAACTGCAGGACATCATCGCCATCCTCGGTATGGAAGAACTCTCCGAAGAGGACAAGATCGTCGTCCACCGCGCCCGCCGTGTGCAACGCTTCCTGTCGCAGCCGTTCCACGTCGCAGAGCAGTTCACCGGCTTGAAGGGCGTGATGGTACCGATTGAAGAGACCATCCGCGGCTTCAACATGATCATGGATGGTGAAGTCGACCAATACCCCGAAGCGGCCTTCAACCTTGTTGGTACCATCGACGATGCCATCGCCAAGGGCGAAGAACTGCTGAAGAACGCAGCCAATTAATAATAAGGTGTCATGAAGGTAGAAATCATCTCACCGAGTTCAACGTTGTATTCTGGCGAAGCCACTGCGGTCACTGTGCCGAGCAAGATGGGACCATTCACCCTCTTGGAGCACCATGCCGCCATCGTCGCCATCCTTGAGGCAGGCAAAGTCAGTCTCACCGATGCCAACGGCGAGCATCAGGAATTCGACATCAAAGGTGGCTTCACCGAGAACCACAACAACCTGCTAACCATCTGCGTGGAGTTATGAAAAAGAACGTGTTGACAAAATACTTGGCCGTTTTCCTACTCATTTGCATCGTCCTTGACGGCATCCTTCTCTGTGGTTTCGCCGAAAAGGAATGGTGGAACAAGTGGATGATTATGGGACCCAACCTTTATATGATTCTGGGAGCCTTCTATTGTCACCTGATGAAGAAAAACGTGGAGGAACATCCAGACAGGCTCACTTGGCTCTATGTCTACAAAGGCATCAAGATCGTGTTGACCGTGGCGGCCATCGTGCTGTACGTTATCTTCGTCAAGCAAGGCAACCGGCCTTTTGTCATCATCACAGCATCGGCCTACCTCATCGCGCTGGTGGCCGAGACATGTGTCTACACCCACTATATCAAGAACTTGAACAAAGAAAACAAAGCATGAGAAATGTTTTGAAACATAATATCCTTATCCTTTTCCTCGCGTTGCTGACGCTGGGTCGAGGCTTTGCGCAGGACACCATCCCTGCCGCCGCCGAGCCTAGCCCCGCAGCCACCGAGGAGAAATCGGAGAAGTTCGACGCCAAGTCGTTCATCTTTGGCCACACTGGCGACTCCTACTGTTTCCACATCACGGAGATCCATGAGGAGCCGGTGTGCGTGTGGCTGCCCGTCATAGTGAAGTGCAAGGGCGGTGGCTGGCATTGCTTCTCTTCGAAGCACGTCTGTGAATTGAAGGAAGGCGAGACCTTCAACCACAAGGGCGCCAACTTCTACATCAGCCCCATCAACGCCGACAAATACCCAGGCAAGCTGGTGGAGGTGAAGGCCGACGGCAGCCTCTCGCGCCCGTTCGACATCTCGTTCACCAAGAATGCCTTCGGCATCTTCCTGGTGTGCGCCTTCCTCTTGGCCTTCTTCCTGCCCGCCGCGAAGAAGTACAAGAAAGACCCGATGGGCAAGCCCACCAAGTACCAAGGCTTAGTGGAATGGCTCACCTACACCGTCTTAGACGGCATCATCCGCCCCAACATCCCCGAAAAGAAAGTGAAGAAATTCGCGCCCTATCTGTTGACGGTGTTTTTCTTCATCTTCTTCGCCAACCTGTTCGGCCTGATTCCGTTCTTCCCGTTCAGCGCCAACGTGACGGGCAACCTGAGCATCACCGTGGTGCTGGCTTTGCTGACCTACTTCTTCGTGAATGTTTTCGGCAACAAGCACTACTGGAAAGACATCCTCTGGCCCGATGTGCCCATCTTCCTGAAGGCCTTCCCGCTGATGCCCATCATCGAACTCATCTCCACCATCACCAAGCCTTTCGCCCTGATGGTCCGTCTGTTCGCCAACATCTTGGCCGGACACATCGTCATCATGGTGCTCATGGCGCTGATTTTCATCATCGGCGGCATGTATGGCGCGGGCATGGGCAGCGTGATGAGCATCGTCTCCATCTTCATGACCATCTTCATGACGGTCCTGGAGCTGCTGGTGGCCTACATCCAGGCCTACGTCTTCACCATCCTGTCGTCGCTGTTCATCGGCATGGCGCAACATGAACCTGAACACGAGTGACCAGTTGACAGTTTGCAGTTGTTCAGTTATCAGTTATCAGTTATATAGTTAGAAATCAACAATTAAACAAATAAACAACCAACAATTCTAAATTCAATCATCATGTTATTATCAATCCTTCTTGAAGCGGTGAATTACGTGCCAGGTTTGGCCGCCATCGCTGCCGCAATCGCAGTCATCGGTGCCGGTATGGGTATCGGTAAAATCGGTCAGTCAGCCATGGAAGCCATGGCCCGTCAGCCCGAAGCCGCCAGCAAAATCCAGTCTGGCATGATCATCGCCGGCGCTCTCGTCGAAGGTGCAACGCTGTTCGCCATCGTCGTGTGCGTGTTGGCCGTCCTCGGCTAATGGACGCGAGACACGAGACTACGGGACTACGGGACCGTAAAACGTCCCGAAGTCCCGTGTCCCGAAGTCCCATGTCAACAATCAACGATTAAACAACCAACAATTAAACCTATAAAACATGGATTTATTTCTTCCCGAAAGTGGATTAGTGATATGGATGCTCATCGCCTTCCTCATCGTCTTCGCGATTTTGGCGAAGGCTGGTTGGCCGATGATCATGGGTGCCGTCGAGAAACGCAACGCCCACATTGCCGACTCGTTGCTGAAGGCCGAAGAAGCCAACAACGCCTTGGCCGGCATCGAACAGAAGCAGAAAGAGACCTTGGCCGCCACACAAGCCGAGCAGATTCGCATCATGAAAGAGAGCCAAGACCTGAAAAACCAGGTGATCGAAGAGGCAAAAGTGCAGGCCCGCAAGGAAGCCGAGAAGATCGTGGCCGACGCCCGACTGAAAATCGAAAAGGAACAGGCCGAGGCCATGGCCAACATCAAGAACGAGGTCATCGCCCTCTCGGTCGACATCGCAGAGAAACTGCTGCAACGCGAGCTGAGCGACAAGCAATCGCAAGGCGACTACATCGAACAGTTGCTCAAAAACAACAAACGGATACAGGCATAAGCTATGGACAACGGAAAGATTTCGGTGAGATATGCGCGGGCCCTGTTCCAAATCGCCCAAGAGCAAGGCTGCGAAGAAGCCGTCTACGATGGCTTGACACGCTTTGCGCACAACTACCTCCTAGCCATCGCACAATTCAACGAGGTGCTGGCCGACCCCATCGTCGCCAAGGAGGAGAAGGTGAAGCTGCTGGAAATGGCCGTCGGCGAGCCCATGCATGACAGCCTCAAGCAGTTCATCGCCTTCGTAACCGAACAGCACCGCGAGGACAAGATGTTCCTCATCGCCATGAAGTTCATGGAGATGTACCGCAAGAAGCACAACATCCTGAACACACAACTCACCACCGCCACCGAACTGCCCGAGACGACGCTCGACAAAATCAAGGCTTATGTGGAACAGACCTTCTCTGCACAAGTCGAGATGGACGTCGCCATAGACCCGAGCCTCATCGGGGGCTTCATCCTCGACATCGAGAACTCCCGCATGGACGCCAGCGTGATTGGACAGCTTAACGCACTGAAAAATAGGCTAAAGCAATAAAGCTATCAGCCATCAGCTGTCAGCTATCTGCTCTGTGAAACCAAGCTGAAAGCTGATTGCTGAAAGCTGAAAGCCCAACAAGAACAGAAAACAACAAACAACAACATATATGGCAAACATCAAGTCAAGTGAAATATCGAGCATCCTGCAAATGCAGCTCCAGAACATGAGCAACAAAGTTCAGTTCGAAGAGGTGGGCAAGGTGCTGCAAGTGAGCGACGGCGTGGCACACGTCTACGGCCTCGACAAGGTGCAAAGCAACGAACTGGTGCAGTTCGAGAATGGCACCATGGGCGTGGTGCTCAACCTTGAGGAAGACAACGTCGGCGTGGTGCTGCTCGGTCCCACCGAGGGCATCAAAGAAGGCGAGACGGTGAAACGCACCCAGCGCATCGCCTCCGTCCTCGCAGGCGAAGGTATGTTGGGCCGCGTGGTCGACGGACTGGGTAACCCCATCGACGGCAAGGGTCCCATCCAAGGCAAGACCTACGAGATGCCCTTGGAACGCAAGGCCCCTGGTGTCATCTTCCGCCAACCCGTGAACCAGCCTCTACAGACGGGTCTCAAGGCCATCGATGCCATGATTCCCATCGGTCGCGGCCAGCGTGAGCTCATCATCGGAGACCGCCAGACGGGTAAGACCGCCATCGCCATCGACACCATCATCAACCAGAAAGACAACTTCAAGAACGGCGACCCGATTTACTGCATCTATGTCGCTGTCGGTCAAAAAGGCTCCACTGTGGCCAACCTCGTGAACACCTTGGAGAAGAACGGTGCCATGGACTACACTATCGTGGTCAGCGCCACCGCCTCTGACCCCGCCGCCATGCAGTTCTATGCACCATACGCGGGTGTCGCCATCGCTGAGTACTTCCGCGACACTGGCCGTCACGCCCTTATCATCTATGACGACCTCTCAAAACAAGCCGTGGCCTACCGTGAAGTGTCGCTGATTTTGCGCCGTCCCCCGGGACGTGAGGCTTATCCTGGCGATATCTTCTACCTCCACAGCCGTCTGCTGGAACGTGCCGCCAAGATCATCAACAACGACGATGTGGCGCGTCAGATGAACGACCTTCCCGACAGCATCAAGGATGTCGTGAAAGGTGGCGGTAGCATCACCGCACTGCCCATCATCGAGACACAAGCCGGCGACGTGTCAGCTTACATCCCCACCAACGTCATCTCCATCACCGACGGACAGATATTCTTGGAAACCAGCCTGTTTAATGCCGGTATCCGTCCCGCTATCAACGTGGGTATCTCGGTGTCGCGTGTCGGTGGTAACGCCCAGATCAAGTCCATGAAGAAAGTGGCTGGCACCCTGAAACTCGACCAAGCCCAGTTCCGCGAGATGGAGGCTTTCTCGAAGTTCGGTGCCGAACTCGATGCCGCAACTTTGGCCATTTTGGACAAAGGTCGCAAGAATGTGGAACTGCTAAAGCAGCCGCAATACACGCCCATGCCCGTCGAAAAGCAGGTGGCCATCATCTTCTGTGGCACCAACGGTCTGCTGAGTAAAGTGCCTGAAAACAAGGTGCTTGAGTTTGAAAAACAGTTCTTGGATCTGATGGAAGTGAAGCACAAGGATGTGATGGCACAGTTGAAGGCTGGCAAGATTGACGACGACATCAAGGCGGTACTGAAGGATGAAGCTTTGAATTTGAGTGAACACTTTAATGCATAGGACTACGAGACTGCGAGACTACGGGACTACGAGACGGACAATGACCCGAAGTCTCGAAGTCCCGAAGTCCCGAAGTCAAAAACAAACAACATGGCATCACTGAAAGAAATACGGGCCAGAATCGTCTCCGTCGCCTCGACACAGAAAATCACGAGCGCGATGAAGATGGTGTCGGCGGCCAAACTGAAAAAGACCGAAGGTGTCACGACACGTTTCTTGCCCTACAAGAACAAGTTGAGCGAGGCACTGTCGAACTACCTCGGCTCTTTGGAAGGCGAGGTCAGTATCCCATTGGCCGAACACCGCGAGGTGAAAAAGGTCGCGTTGATGGCCTTCTCGTCGAGCAGCGGGCTGTGCGGTGTCTACAACTCCAGCGTCTGCAAACTCTTCAAGCAAGTCTACGACGAGTATGTCGACCGCCTCGGCGCGGAGAACGTGCTGGTGTTCCTAGCAGGAAAGAAAGTCAACGACTACGCCAAAAAGTTTGGCATCAAGGTAGAGCAACAATACGAGCCATTGGCCGAGAGCCTTTCATATGACCTCGCCATGGAAGTCAGCGACAAGATGGTAGAACTCTTCCTCAGCCACAAGGTAGACCGTGTGGAGCTGGTGTTCAACCACTTCAAGAACGCGGGCGTGCAAACACCGACACGTGAGGTGATGCTGCCTTTGAAGGCCGAGATCACAGGCGAGGCCAAAAACTTTGACTACATCGTGGAGCCCGACAAGGAGGCCTTCGTCAACGACTTGATTCCCAAGGTAATTCGTACCAACTTCTATTCCATCATGCTGGATGCGGTGACTGCCGAGCATGGTGCGCGCATGACCGCCATGCATATCGCCTCCGACAACGCCGACCAGTTGTCACAAGAACTGAAGATTCTGTACAACAAGGCGCGTCAAAACGTCATCACTAACGAGTTGATTGACATCGTTGGCGGCGCCGAAGCGTTGAATGGGTAAGAGAAAGTTTTTATTCCTGATAATACACACGTTTCACCCTCTGTGAGACGCGTGTCATTATTTCATAAGGAATGGTCTGACACGCCTTCGCAATGTCGGCGATGTCGTGCTCGGCATCGAAGATGACCACCGTATCACCTTCAGAGGCTTCCAAATCAGTCAAATCCAACATGCACATGTCCATGCAGATGTCGCCCACCACCTTGACGGGACGGCCATACACATAGAACACACCGTTGCCATTACCCAACAGCCTAGAAAGGCCATCAGCGTAGCCGATGGGCACGATGCCGATGCGCATGTCTCTCTCGGCGCGGCCATGGCGGTTGTAGCCTATGCTGTCGCCCTTGGGGATGAACTTGATCTGATTGATGGTAGTTTTCAAAGAAACCACTGGTTCCAAAACGCCTTTGTCGGCCTCGCAAGTCGGCACACCATACAGGCCAATGCCCAAACGCACCATGTCAAACTGGTACTGCGAGAAGCGCGTGATGCCTGCCGTGTTGAGGATGTGACGCAACACATGCGGAAATGCCTCGACAATCATCTGGCTGCCTACCTCGAAGTTATGGATTTGGCACAAAGTAAACTCGTCCTCGGCAGGGTTGTCGGCGGTGGCCAAATGCGAAAACACGCTCTTCACATGCAGCATCGGATTAGCTTGGATGCGGCGAATGAGTTCTGGCAGTTCGTCGTTGGAGAAACCCAAGCGGTGCATACCCGTATCGAGTTTGATATGGACATTCAAAGGATGCGCCTCGGGCAATGCCAAATTCTGCAGTGCCTTTTCGATAAACTCTAGATTGCGAAAGCTAAACACCTCTGGCTCAAGGTGGTATTTGATGATATTGTCGTAGCTGTTTACCTCGGGACTCATCACCATAATGGGCAGGTTGATACCTGCACGACGCAATTCTACGCCTTCGTCGGCGAATGCAACCGTCAGATAATCAACGTTATGGAATTGGAGCACATTAGAAACCTCAAGGTTGCCGCTACCGTAGCCAAAAGCTTTCACCATTACCATCAGTTTGGTCTCGGGCTTGATTTTCGAGCGGAAATGATTGAGGTTGCTGACAAGATGGTTGAAGTTGATTTCAAGTACCGTCTCGTGAGCCTTCTCTTGAAGTTCCATACCGATTTGCTCAAACTCGAACGCACGGGCACCTTTCAAGAGGATGGTCTGGTTGTTGAACTTCGAAAAAGGGAACTGGGCCAAGAAGTCAGGCACATTCTTATAGAAATAGCTTTCCATCTCGAACTTGTTGGCCTGGCGCGAAATGGCCTCACCGATACCAATCAGCAAGTCGACATTCTTGTTCTTCAACATCTGCCCGATTTCAGCGTACAAATCCATCTCGTTGCGGCCGCTTTGCAGGATGTCAGACAAAATGACCACGTGATGACGATGCTGATGCTGCTGGTTCATCACATCGAGGGCGATGGCCAAGGAGTTGACATCAGAGTTATAATAGTCGTTGATAATGGTGCAATTGTTCACACCCGCCTTGATTTCTAGGCGCATAGCAATGGAGGTGAGGTTTTTCAGCCGCTCGGCAATAACAATGGGATCCATCTTCAGCAACAATCCCACTGCAACGCAATGTAGGGCATTCTCTATGGAAGCGTCGTCGGCAAAAGGTATGGTAAACGACAATTCCTCACCCTTATAAACGCACACTATCTCCGTGGATTTCTCGTTTTTCGTTACTTGCTTCACAAACAAGTTGGCTTCCTCAAATTTACGGCTCCAAGTGAACAGTTTTACTTTTTCAACTAGGTTAGAGCGAATTATAACCTGTTGTATTTCAGAATAATCCATACAATACACCAATTGTTCGGCCTTGGTAAACAAGTTAAGCTTCTCCCCTGCCTTTTGCGCAGGGTTGATGAAATTCTCCTCGTGCGCCTGCCCTATGTTGGTGAACACGCCGATGGTCGGACGGATGATGTCCTGCAAGGCCATCATTTCTTCGGGTTCGGAGATGCCCGCCTCGAAGATGGCCAATTCATTGTTGTCGTTCATCTGCCACACCGAGAGCGGCACCCCCACTTGCGAGTTGTAACTTTTCGGGCTGCGAACGATATTATAGTCAGGGCTTAACATCTGGAACAGCCACTCCTTGACAATAGTCTTGCCGTTGCTGCCCGTGATGCCGATGACGGGGAAGGTGAATTGTTGGCGATGGCTTGAGGCCAAGGTCTGCAAGGCTTTCAGTGTGTCAGGCACGACGATAAAAGCCGCCTCAGGACAATTCTCGGGTTGGCGGTTCACCACGAAGGCACGGACACCTTTATCGTACAACTCGCCGATGTACTTATGGCCATCGTTGCGAGCACTCGTCAAGGCGAAAAACAAGGCTTGGCGCGGATCCATCAGGTGACGGCTGTCAATAAGAAGGTCGCAGACCTGCTGTTTGACAGGAAATCCGACCAACTGCCCGCCGACGATTTCAGCGACTTGCTTCAGAGAATAGAACTGGTGTTGCATAAAATGCGTAAAATTTTCGCAAAAATACGGCTTTTCTGAAAAACGTGTATCTTTGCAAACCAGAAAAAAGTAACGAAATGAGCATAAAACAACATATCCCCAACGCCATCACTTGCGGCAACCTGGTTTCGGGTTGTCTATCCATCCTGTTTCTCACCGAAGGCATGCCCGTCAAAGCGGCACTCATGATTTTTGTGGCTGGTTTGTTCGACTTTTTGGACGGCTTTGCTGCCCGACTCCTCAAGGCCCACTCACCCATTGGCGCCGACTTGGACTCCTTGTCCGATGTAGTGTCATTCGGTGTGGCGCCAGGATTCATTATGTGCTGGCTGATGGACCGCGCTGTCGACTTGCCGTCACTCACGCTGCTTGATATCGACGTATTACCCTGCATAGCCTTTATGTTACCCGTGTTTTCGGCCATCCGTCTCGCCAAATTCAACATTGACGACACACAGACGACCTCGTTCCGTGGCATCCCTGCGCCTGGCATGGCCATCTTTATCGCCTCGTTGCCTTTGGCACTTGCCCAAGCAGGACACCTTTCTGACGGTGCCTTGGGCTATTGGGCCTGCCTCGGCATCACAATCATCTTTTCCTTCATGATGGTCTGTCGATTGCAGTTCTTTTCGTTCAAGATGAAGTCCGTGAAATGGAAAGGCAACGAAGTCAGGTGGATTTTCCTGATTGTCGCAGTGGTGGGTTTCGCCATTTTCAGGTTCCTGGCGTTGCCGTTTGTGATGATATTGTATGTTTTGATGTCGATATTCTTCGCAGAAAGAATGGATGCTTAGGTTTACATCTCCTTCTTGTGCAGAATAAAATTATGCCCCAAGTAAACCTCGCGGACATGTTCGTCTTGTGCCAACTCTTCAGGCGTGCCTGACATCAGTACTTGTCCATCGAAAAGCAGATAGGCGCGATCGGTGATGGATAACGTCTCGTGCACGTTATGGTCGGTGATGAGGACACCGATGTTTTTCCTTTTCAGTTTGAAGATGATGCGTTGGATGTCCTCCACAGCGATGGGGTCGACGCCGGCGAAAGGCTCGTCCAAGAGGATGAAGTTGGGGTCGACGGCCAAGGCGCGGGCGATCTCGGTACGACGACGCTCTCCGCCCGAGAGCTGTATGCCCTTGCTCTTGCGGACATGCTGCAAACCAAACTCGTCTAACAGCGACTCCAGCTTCTCACGCTGCATTTGCTTCGTCATGCCCTTCTTGAACTGCATCACCGAAGCTATGTTGTCCTCCACACTCATCTGACGGAACACCGAGGCCTCCTGCGCGAGGTAACCGATACCCATCTGGGCGCGCTTGTACATAGGCTGAGAAGAGATGTCCTGCTCATCGAGAAATACCTTACCTGAATAAGGCTTGATGAGACCCACCACCATGTAGAATGTCGTCGTCTTACCGGCACCGTTGGGCCCGAGCAGACCTACGATTTCCCCTTGATTGACGCCCACGCTCACTCCTTTCACTACCGTGCGTTGCTTGTACTTTTTCACCAGATTATCTGTCCAAAGCTTCATTGAATGCTGAATTTTGAATCTTAAATTCTAAATCATAAATTAAAAAATCCCTTCTTTAAGGATATCATGCAAATGTATGATTCCCAGATATTTTCCATCGTGTATGACGGGCAGTTGGGTAATGCTGTTCTCCCGCATTTTGTGCAAGGCATCCACCACTAAAGCCTCATCATCAATGGTCTTGGGGTTGGATGTCATAATTTGGGCGGCTTTCACCTGCTCGATGTCGGGGTATTTCAGCAACATACGGCGCAGGTCACCGTCAGTAATGATGCCGAGGAGCTGTCCGTTTTCGGTTACCACTGTCGCGCCAAGGCGTTTGCCTGTCATCTCAATAATCACTTGCGTAAGGCTGTCATTGGGGCCGACTTCGGGGCGCTCATTCCTGACATACAGGTCTTTGACGCGCAGATACAATTGTTTGCCCAAGGCACCACCAGGATGGAACTTGGCGAAATCGGCGGTGGAAAAACCACGACACCTCATTAATATAAGGGCCAGCGCATCGCCCATAACGAGTTGTGCCGTGGTGCTGTTTGTCGGCGCAAGGCTGCCGGGGATGGCTTCTTCATCAACAGTCACATCGAGAATGAAATCAGCCTGCAAAGCCAGATACGACTGACGATTACCGACCATCGCCACAATCTTGTTTCCACGCAGTTTAATGAGCGGCACAAGCATCTTGATTTCAGGCGTTTCACCACTTTTCGAAAGAATCACCACGATGTCGCCCTCGCGAACAATGCCCAAGTCGCCGTGAATGGCATCGGCGGCATGCATGAAGACCGCCGTCGTGCCCGTCGAATTCATCGTCGCCACAATCTTTTGGGCAATGACAGCACTCTTCCCAATACCCGAAAACACCAAATTGCCCTTGCTCTCAAGTATCACATCAACCACTTTCGCGAAATCATCATCCAACCGAGCTTTCAACCCATTGATTGCATTCGATTCATTATCAATGATTTGAGTAGCTAATCGAATTATTTCTTCATTTTTTCTCATTTTTTCTCAAGATTTTCTTGCGCCGTATGTATGAAATGATATAACTTTGTCTTTGCTGATGACGGAGAGTAACTCTCTTTGGCAATAACGCAGTTTTTCAAAACAGATTGCAAAATAACGCAAAAATTCGGACAATACCAAAAGGAGGACATAATGGCAAAGAAAGCTGACCCTGAAATCCACAAATTGCTGAAGGATGTTTTCGGTTTCGACCAGTTCAAGGGGAACCAAGAAGAGATCATCAAAAGCGTCCTTGCAGGCAACAATACTTTCGTGCTGATGCCCACGGGTGGTGGCAAGTCGCTATGCTACCAGCTGCCCGCGCTGATGTCGAAAGGCACGGCCATCGTTGTTTCGCCACTCATCGCCCTGATGAAGAATCAAGTCGACATGATCCGCAACTTCGGCACGGACCTCGGCATAGCGCATGTGATGAACTCGTCGCTGTCGAAAGCCGAACTGATGGAAGTGAAGGAAGACTTGAAGAACGGCAAGACCAAGCTGCTTTATGTGGCACCCGAGTCGCTTACCAAAGAGGAGACGGTGGAATTTCTCCGCACCCTGAAGATCTCCTTCGTCGCCATCGACGAGGCGCACTGCATCTCGGAATGGGGTCATGACTTCCGTCCCGAGTACCGCCGCCTACGTCCCATCATCAACGCCATCGGCGACAACCTCCCCGTCATCGCCTTGACCGCCACCGCCACCGTCAAGGTGCAGAACGACATCATGAAGAACCTTGACATCATGGATGCCAAGGTGTTCAAGTCGTCGTTCGACCGTCCGAACCTCTATTACGAGGTGCGGCCTAAGACCAAAGATGTCGTCAAAGACATCATCAAATACATCAAGCAGAACCCAGGAAAGTCAGGCATCGTGTACTGCTTGAGCCGAAAGAAAGTGGAAGAACTGGCCGAGACGCTTGCCGTCAACGGCATCCGCGCCCTGCCCTACCATGCCGGTCTCGACAGCCAGACCCGCAAGGAGAACCAAGACAAGTTCCTCATGGAGGAAGCCGACGTCATCGTGGCCACCATCGCCTTCGGCATGGGCATCGACAAACCCGACGTGCGCTTCGTCATCCACCACGACATTCCCAAGAGCCTTGAAGGTTACTACCAAGAAACGGGTCGCGCGGGTCGCGACGGCGGCGAAGGCAACTGCATCGCTTTCTACGACTACGAGGACATCCACAAACTCGAGAAGTTCAACAAAGGCAAGAACGTCGCTGAGCAGGAGATTGCCCGCGAACTGCTCAACGAAA
Source organism: uncultured Bacteroidales bacterium (assembly GCA_905234765.1). The sequence goes on along the minus strand of CAJOIF010000027.1, from coordinate 32,736 downwards.
CCGTAACCTACGCTGAATCAGCCGTCTGCCGACACAAGCTTTTGCTGCATTATTTCGGCGAAGAATACAGCAAGGAAAACTGCGGTGCCTGCGACAACTGCCGTTCGCCCAAGGAGAAATTCGATGGCAAGGAAGACCTCAAACTTGTCCTCGAAGCTGTTGAAGACACCAAACAACTCTTTAAGACCAAGCATATTGCCGAATTGTTGGCTGGCAAGCTCACTGGCGACATCAAGGCCGCCAAACAGGAAAACAACGAGTTCTTCGGTGCCGGCGACGAGCATGATGAGAAGTATTGGACGGCCGTCATCCGTCAAGCCTTGGTCAACAAGCTGTTATCCAAGGACATCGAAAACTACGGCATCCTAAAGATCACCAAAGAAGGCAAGAGCTTCATCAAGAAGCCTTACACCATCATGCTCGTCAAGGACCACGACTACGAGAACTCCGATGAAGACGATCCCGAGGCTCTCGCCATGAGTGGCGGCAAGGACGGTGGCGCCGACAAGACGCTCTTCGCCCTGCTGAAAGACCTGCGCAAGACCATCGCCAAGCAGAATGGACTGCCGCCGTTCGTCATTTTCCAAGACACCTCACTTGAGGACATGGCCATCCAATATCCTATCACCAAGGAAGAGATGACCCAAATCGCGGGTGTGGGCGTAGGCAAAGCCGAGAAATTCGGAGAACCGTTCATCAAGCTCATCAAAGAGTATGTTGAGGAGAACGAAATCACCCGCCCCAACGACATGGTGGTGAAATCGGTAGTGAACAACTCCGCGCTGAAAATCGGCATCATCCAAAACATCGACAAGAAGATCCCGCTGGAAGACATCGCCTACGGCAAGGGATTGGAATTCGACGAGCTGCTGTCGGAAATCGAGAGCATCGTCTCCTCTGGTACCCATTTGGACATCAACTATTACATTGAGGAGAATGTTGACATCTATCATCAAGAAGACATCCTTGACTATTTCCAAGATGCCGAGACCGACGACATCCAAACCGCCTTACGCGAATTGGGCGAAGATGAATATGACGAAGAAGAAGTCCGCTTGATGCGCATCAAGTTCCTTTCCGATGTTGGCAACTAATTAAAAATGAAGCGATTATTTGTTTTAGTTTTAGTTTTGTTCTTGTTTTCGGCTTGCGAAAACAAGAACAAAACTGTTATGCCATCTCGTTTGCTCAACGAACAGGAGATGATTGCCATTATGACCGACGTGCAAATCCTTGAGGCCGATATGAACTATCGGAAATCCAACGGGAAAATGATTGGCGAAATGCCGAAAGAGTATTACAGACAACTCTTTGAGCATTATGGCATTACAGACAGCATCTACGCCGAAAACATGAGGTACTACACCTATGACATCGCCAGTATAACACGGATTATGGATTCGGTGACACAACGGCTTACTAAAGAGCAGTCCGGTAAAGACGACCGCCAATAAGCAGAACGGGCTTCCTACTTCTTCAATTCCACCGCAATCAAATCGTTCAATTTCTTGGCCGCATCCAGCATCAGGCTCTCGTCCGTTGGGACAGGAACAGATTTACTGTTCAAACGCCTCAATGTCTCCTCCGAACAGGCTGAGCGGTCGCCATATATGGTGGTGTAGTCGTTCTTGAAGTGGGACTTTACCTCAAATGGAACCTTGCCAATTCTTCTTCCTTCCGAATTGTAATACTCAAGGCTGCCCGTCAACGTTACGCTTTTGTTTTGGGAGTGATCGGTCACTGAAACGCTTCCTCCATTCTGGTTTTCCTTGAAAGTCACCTCATCAAGCCGAATGGGAGATACATCAATCCTATCAATAGTCACTGTCACCATGGGAGTCGTTTTTTTGACACGAGCCATCTTAAACGGAATCTCGCCATCATCAAAGTCAAGCACGGTGTTCGCCACGTCAGGAGTGAGGCGTTTTTCATCGGAGAATCCTATCGTCACCACATCAGCCGCACACAGCACTTGCTTCTTCTTCAGTTGCATCAACTCGCCATTCTGCCGATTGGTATGCGCCAATTGAACGATATACGTTTCAGCTTCCTCGGCATCTTCCTTCGAACCCGAAGCCAGCAACTGACTTGCCTTGGCCACTAGGAAAGCTTCCGCTTTGTTACGGGCGATCAGCATATCTTCGTCAAGGTCTAGTTTGGTGTAATTCATGCCTCTCTTGACCTTCCTTGGTAACTTCGACAAAGCCTCATTGCGGCCCTTCATGCTGCAATAGCGTTGATAAATCTCTGGCCATACATCGGGCTGCCCAGTAGCTTTCAGGGCTTGGATGCGTTCATGATCGGCTTGGTTGGCCTTGTGGTACGAAGCCGCCAGCATATTCATCTCTTTACCATTGACATAACCCCTCGTGGCATCAGGAGCCAAACGTTGGATGACTTGGTCGTATTCTTGGGCTTCATAGAGTTTCTTGGTGGTGTTGCATGAGGCCATCAGGACGGCAAGCAACAATGCGGGAATCAATCGAACGTATTTCATGGCTTCTGTTTTTACGATAAAACGGTTGATAAACTACAAATTTCGCTCCAAAATTGTCCAATCAGAAATAAAACTTTACTTTTGTGCCATTAAATCCGACATTTCATGGAAAAGATCAAGCAACTGCAACAGGATTTCGCCGATTTCTTGGCGCAAACCGACTTCAGCGGACAGCCCGCTGAACTATATGAACCCATTGCTTACACCATCCTCCAAAGCGGCAAACGCCTCCGTCCCATGCTTTGCCTCCTGGCCAACGAGATGTTTGGTGGCGACGAGCAACAAGCCCTTTGGCCTGCTTTGGCCTTAGAGACTTTCCATAACTTCACCCTCATCCATGACGACATCATGGACAAAGCTCCATTACGGCGCGGCATGGAGACGGTCTACCAAAAATGGAACGCCGACATCGCCATCCTCTCTGGCGACGCAATGCTGGCCAAAGCCTTCCAATTCGCTCTGAAGCCATACAAAGGTGCCGAACTCGCACAACAGTTGGGCAAGGTAGCCATTGAGATTTGCGAAGGCCAGCAGATGGACCTCAACTTCGAGACTTGCGGCAACGTGACCATTGACGAATATCTGGAGATGATTCGCCTGAAGACCGCAGTATTGTTAGCCACGGCTTTGCAAATGGGTGCCACCGTTGCCAACGCAAAAGAGGCTGACATACAGCACCTTTACGACTTCGGCATCGCCATGGGCATGAGTTTCCAACTGCAAGACGACATCCTCGACCTTTACAGCGACGTGCAGACCTTCGGTAAGAAACACGGTGGCGACATCGCTGAAAACAAAAAGACTTACCTATACTTGAAAGCCTTGGAATTGGCCTCTGAGCAGGACCGCAAGCGCCTCACCTACCTTTTCACGCTTCGCATGGACCACGACGAGGAAGAGAAGATTGAAGAAGTGCAAGCCATCTACGACCGCTTGCACGTGAAAGAGGCCGTGGAACAGGTCATTGCCGACTACGATCGCAAGGCTTTTGAGGCCCTGGCCGCCGTCGACCTATCCGAAGAGAAAAAAACTCATCTAAAGGCCTACGCCGAGAGCCTAACGGGACGTAAGAAATAACGAAAAAAGCCCGCCGAAGCGGGCTTTTTCATTATACAATTCCACATCTTATCATTCTTCTACTACAAAGTTCTTCACTTCCCAAGTAGCTGATGCAGTATTCGTGCTGGTGTACTTGAATGCAATAGCCACATTTTGACCAACATAACTGGTCAAATCTCCAGTCGCACTGACAAATGTCCAACTGGTGCCTTCAGGCCATGCACTAATGTTCAACTCATTCCAAGTAGCCGCGGCGAAATCACCAGAATAATTAGTGGAAACCATCACAAACAATGCTCCCTGCGGCTGTGCTTTATTGACTGCATGATCAATCTTCAGAGTGGCCGTAGTAACACTAGAAAGATCAATGACAGGAGACACGAGCCAGCTCTCCGACTCATGATTCTGGCCAGAAGCATAAGCACTAGCTTTCATGCAGTGATAAGTAGCATCATGCGTCCAAACATAATTTAAACCTGACGACAAATTGACATCCTGAATGGTGAAGTTACCTTGTCCGTTGGCAAATGATTCTGAGAAAATCTCATTACCTGGGATGGGAGGTACATAACCTTCCAAAACAAAGTCGTTTTCCGAACCAGGACAATCACGCAATCCAGACTGTCCAAAATAAGTACGAAGTGTGCCAAGAACTGCTAATTGCTTACCCAAATTGTTAGGATTGTCCACCAGATTTACTTGAGATTTTAACGTAGTGTTACCAAGCTCGATAAAGATACAATTCGAGATCTCATTACAATTTGGATCATCAGCAATCAATACATTTGTGGCACGACTAAACGGAGCAGCCCAATCAATATCGTCATTAGATGAGACGCTTGACGGTCCACTCTTCACTGCACCAACAATATAACCATGCACCCAACCCGTTTGGTTTTGGCCTTGCAAACTAATACCAGCAGCCACGTTATATGGGTCGTCAGCAGTACCAGTGCCTTCGCCCTGCCCTGGGTTGGGTCCTGGAGGCGGTGTCACACCGCTGCCTTCTTGGATGGCGATGCTTTGAATCTCAATCGTGCCAGCCTTGGCATCGGTAGACAAATACTTCACCGCGAAGGTGACCGTCTGGCCGACATAATCCGTCAGCGAAATCTCTGCAGTTTGGAAGTCTGTCCAATTGTTGATTGTAGTAAAAGTGGCAGGCACCTGTGCCCAACTAGCCATTGCCGGGCTGTCTCCCCATGTATAATTGGTGGAAGCCCAAATGGTAATGTCATCATTAACATTGTTAAAATAACGGGCGATATAAACCATCGTCATCTTAGCATCACTCACACCCGTAATAGCCACGGGCGACGAAATCAGCCAGTCTTCATTGGCGTAGTTGGTTCCATCAACATAACCCGTCATTTTAGCCGTTCCATAGTCGATTTCCCAATATTGGGCACCCAACACATCATATGCCATATAAGTGTCGAAATTAGTGCCAGAACAGGAAGCAAAACTCTGAATATAAGGCAAGTTATGAATCTCGCCACCATTGCCGCCGCCGCCACCGCCACCACCGGAGGCTTCACCTTCCTCAACAGAGATGAACTTGACTTCCATCGTTCTCGACTGCGATGCAGAGGACAAGAACTTGACTGCCACAGTAACCGTCTGCCCGATGAACTCATCAAGGCTGCATTCGATGGTCTGGAAATCGTCCCAACCCGAAGTGGTCGAGAAGGTGACATTCATCTGGGTCCAATTGGCCTGAAGCAGATCCATACCAGCCACATAATCCGTGGAAACTTGCAACGTTACATCCTCTGTATTGCTGTTTGAGTATTGTGCCACGTAATTCACGCGCACCTTCGCATGGTCGATGCCCGAGATAGCCACGGGGGACGAAACCAGCCAGTCTTCATTGATATAATTGGTGCTGTTCTCATAACCCGATATCTGTGCCGTTTGATAGGCAATGGACCAAACCTGGTCACCAGCCACGCTAATAGGTGTATAACTGCCAAAATCTGCTGTGAAGGCTTGGAAATACGGCAATGCAGTATAGTAGCCGTCAAAACTCAACTCGGAAATGGAACGAATGAGCAGTTGCCAAGTGGTGGCACTTGAAGTCTGATAAACTGAAGCAATGCACACCACGCTACCTTTGCCTTGGGGCAGGGTGTTCTTGGCGAAATTGGCGTAATTGCTCGTCCTAACGGTGGCGAAATAATCCGTTTGATCCACATCCACCAAAGTACGATTGCCATAGGTATTCGCTTCGGCAAACTGGGTCAACTCCATTTCTGCAAATTTTACGTTCTTCACTTTGACCAATTGGCCCAAATACTGGCCAGAAAGGACATCGGCAAGTGTGACTACCGCAGGGGTAATAGGTTTGTTATTGGCCAAAATGACAATGTGTCCATCAGGCTCAAAGCCATTAAGTTGCGGCAGGCCATTGTACACCGAATAGGTGACACCTTTAAGATAGACGCGGATGGAGTCGCCGATGCGCACACCGGAAGTGGCATCCATGTAAAGCTCAAGGGCGGCACCCGTGGCACGGTCCTGCATGAAAGCGGCCTTGTAGAGGTTGCCCGACACTTCGTCGGCTGTGACGATACCATACACCGAAGCGTCTTCAGTGAAGGTCTTGCCCGACTGCATCTTCAGGATGGAGTCGATGGTGTAAACCGTACCTATCGGAAGGTTTTGGATAGGCGGTTCGGGATAGTCTTTCTTGCAAGAGGTGAACATCAAACCCACCATGGCAAGAAGAATAAAGCTGTTTAATACTCTGTTTTTCATTTTTTTATAGTTTTTGTTGCTTATTTTCTAACCGTTAGACTGATGAAATAATTGATACCGTACATATACGAATACTTGTCGGGGAACATGTCGGGATCGTTGGCGTTGAAGCGCAACTGCTCATAACCATAGAGGATGGTCTTCTTGTTGTGGAGCAGGTTGTTGACGCTCACATTGAACAGGAAGTAATATCCTTTGTAGCGTTTCGAGAAACCACCGTAGAAGTCGAGTGTGAAGGCAGACTGCATCGGGGTCTGGGTCAGCACGTCCTCAATGCGGACATCGCCCTCGGCGTAGTGCGACATGCCTTCCTCGGTGTGGTTGTATGGGTTCACGTCGAAGTACATGTTGGCGAGATAGTTACCGTTGAGGCTCACCCACCAGTATTTCGGCGAGTTGTACTTGATGCCCAACGAAGCTACCGTCTCGGGACCTGAAGAAACATGATAGCCTTTCAGATAAGCCACGCTGTTTTGGACGTAGGCCGTAGAATTGTTGTCGTCATAAATCGAGAAAGTGGGGTTGTTATTATACAGATGTACGCCATTGGCAGCTGCAGCCTGGATGGTAATGGTAGGTGTCACTTTATATTCGGCACCCAACTCTGCACCAACACTCTTTTCTTCGATATCGGTCATGATGAAATTGACGAACTCGCTCTTGTAGGACGTACCCGAAGCACTCTCACCGAGATACACGTTCTCGCAATAGAAACTGCGGTTCCAAATGAGGTTCTTATAGGTGTTGTAGTAACCCGTTAAGCGGAGTTTGAAAACAGGTGAACGGTAGAGGTAGCTCAAATCAACGGCACTGATGCGCTCGCTCTTGAGGTCGCCTTCCACCACGGTGTGACGGGTACGGGGCGACACGTAAATGTCTCTGAACTGCGGCGCTTGAAACATATAGGCTCCGTTAAGCACGATGTGGTTACGGCCATTGATGGCATAGGTCACGCCACCCTTTGTGCCTGGGTCGAAGAAGTTATGCTTCTCGTCCTTGCCGAATGAGTTGTCGGCGAAAGCGCCGCTCTGCCAAAGACCTTCGCGCCAGATTTGCGTGAACGCGCCCTGCACACCCAAGTACAAATCGAAGTTGCCAACAAGCCAGTTGATTTGATCCCAAATACGGCCCGTATTGCGGTTGGCGTAGTAATTGTAACCGATGATGTCGCCGACATAAGCCACATGGTTGGGATTGTTCAGGTCGGTTTGGCTTTCTTCGGAAATGCCCGTTTCAAGGTTCTCGGCATACTTATTAATATCGTAGTAGAAATCGCCACCTAGCAGGTCGTTGACGCTTTCATAATAATGTGTCCTTGAAGCGTTGATGGACAAGCCGCCCGTCATGATAAGGTTGGGCAGGAACTCGTGCTTGAAGTTGGTCGCACCGCCCATCTGACGCTTGTCGTAATGACGCTCGGCAAGGATATATTTCGAAGCATTGCCAGTGACAGTATTGCCTTTCTCTCCGTTGGCATTCTCCACGGTGAAGAGGTGGTTGCGGTTGGCGTTGTAAAGCGCGTCCCAGTCGATTTGGCAGACCGAAGCATCGCGGTTGAGCCAAGCATTGAGCTGTTGCTCGTATTCTGCCGTGCTATGGGCATGGGTCTCATAGTAACTCGGCAGGTTGCGGTAGTAGTCGGGACGAGGGTCTTTGGCCTCACCCCATTCGAGGCTGGTTTGGCTGCCAGGACCGGCGAAGAAATAGGCCGTCGTATTGAACGAGGTCTTCTTGCTCGGTGTCCAATACCAAGTGAGGCTGGTGAAAGGTTGGTGATAGGTACTCACACGCGAGTTACGGATGACCTGAGTGCCGTTCTCGTCAATTGTCTGATAGCCCCAGTTGGGATTGTAATAATTGGAGCCAACAAGGTCGTAGGCTTCCTGCACCACTGGCGAAGAACCACCGCGCTGTGACGGAGCTCCGAACACCGTGATGTCGAGGCTGTGCTTGTCGTTGAACTTCTTCTCCAAGGAGAGGAAGTAGCTATAGGCCTGATAGAAGGTGCCTTCGGTATAGCCTTGGCCAGCGTAACGTCCTGAAGCGGCAGCCATCAGATACCATCCCTTGCCCAAATCGCCCGTGCCGACAGAGGCCGTGGCGCGGTGGTTGTAGGAACGGTTGGAGAAGGCATAACTCACCGAGACTTGCTTGCGGTACTGCGAGGCACGTGTGGAATAGGCAGTCAGGCCACCGAGACCGCCGAAGCCGACATCGGTCTTGCCCAAGCCTTCCACAAGCATTGAGTTACGGAAAGCGTCGTTGAGACCGCCCCAGTTGGAGAACACTGGACGCCCCGTCTCGGGATCGTTCATCAGGATGCCATTAATCATCACCTCGCTGTACTTCGAGTCGTTACCGCGCACACGATAGCGTAGCGAACCGAAGTTGTAGGCCGCAATGCTATTGAACACGTCGCGCGACGAGTTGAGCAAGGTGGAGGCATCGTTAACCGAGGTGGAAGATTCGTCGAAGTCGGAATCCAACAGTATCACCGTCGGCATGTCTTGTTGTGTGTTGAGGTCGGTGGTGTCGATGGTCTGGGCCGTCATTCGCCCTACCAACAACATTGCGACCGCTAAAAATAGAAATTTCTTCATATTGAATGTATTATGATTTTGCGTTGTGCTCAACAAAGCGGATTAATCGGGCAAATTTAGGAAAACTTCTTTTACCCCACAGGAATTTTATTGGATTTTTTTCTACCTTTGCAGCGTTCATCAACGCAAATACCATATTTATCATGAACAAGCACCTCATTTTCATACTCGCTGTTTTGGCTTTGAGCCTCGGCATTTCAAGTGTTTCAGCACAAGAAAAACAAGCCTATAAGGTCGGCTTAGTCGGATTCTACAATCTGGAGAACCTCTTCGACACTATCAACGACCCGAACAAGAATGACGAAGAGTTCCTACCCGAAGGCGGTAACCAATGGAACACCGAGAAATACTTAAACAAGCTCCACAACATGGCCTATGCCATTTCCACTATCGGTACAGATTGGTCGCCCGACGGCGTGGCTGTACTTGGCGTGTCGGAGATTGAAAACCGCACGGTGTTGGAAGACCTTGTGGCCCAGCCCGAAATCAAAGACCGCAACTACCAAATCGTGCATTACGAGTCGCCCGACCGCCGTGGCGTGGACGTTGGACTGCTTTACAACCCGAAGTATTTCAAGCTGGTGAGCAGCAAATCATACCACACCGTAGTCCCCGACCAGCCCGACTTCATCACCCGCGACCAACTATTGGTCAGCGGCCTGTTCGATGGCGAGATGATGCACTTCATCGTCATGCACTGGCCTTCGCGCTATGGTGGCGAGAAACGTTCCCTGCCTGGTCGTGTGGCCGCCGCCACTTTGTGCCGCCACATCGCCGACTCCATCCTTAACGAAGATGCCAACGCCAAAATCATCATGATGGGCGACTATAACGACTACCCCGACAACAAAAGCATCACGAAATACCTGCGTGCCACGGGCAACATGGACAAGCTGCGCGACGGCGAGTTCTACAACCCCATGTTTGAACTGCACAAGAAAGGCATCGGTACCAACTACTACAACGATGTACCTGGCGTGCTTGACCAGACCATCATGACACCTGGCCTGCTGCCTACCGACTACTCCACCTACCAGTTCAAGAACGCCAAGGTACACAACAAGGAATTCCTGAAACAACATGGAGGCAGGTACAACGGCTACCCCTTCCGCACTTTTGCCGGCGGCGTTTGGATGGGAGGATATAGTGACCACTTCCCTGTGTATGTGATACTTTTGAAGAAAGCATAAGAAAAAAGCCAGCGTTGCTGGCTATTTTCATTTAATGGCACCCCTCGCAGCCGCCATCGCAGCTGCCACCACATCCGGCACAGCCGCCTGCACTGAAGTCCTCATCAGTAGACTCGCGCACATCGAGAATTTCGCCAGAGAAATGGAGATGCTTGCCCGCCATGTCGTGGTTGAAGTCCATCTTCACGTGGTTGTCGCCAATCTCGCGGACAATACCCATGATGGGACGACCATCGGAGGTCTGCATCATCAGTTGAGCACCGACTTTCACCATGTCCATCAAAACATCGTTTTGCATAAACATCTTTTTGTCGAGGTCCATAATGTAGTTCTCATCGCGCTCGCCGTAGCCCTCTTCAGGGGTCAGGTGGAAAGCGTACTTGTCGCCGGGTTCCTTGCCCATCAGGTTCTCCTCGAACTTGGGCAGCAGTTGGTGCATTCCGAAGATGCAGACAAAAGGATTCTCTTTGGTGGTCTCCTGCAAGATGGGACCGTTTTCGTCGTTCTCACGCAAGACGTAGGTCATGGTGACGACGGATTGATCTTGAATCTTCATAGTGTTGAATTGTTTATTGTTTAATTAACTTCGTTGAATCTTCGATTTGTTTAATTGTTGTTTCGGATTTTTAATAACTGCCAAACATTTTTCGTAACAACCATTCGATGGCAGCCAGGCCAATGAGGACAAAGAAAATCCAATTGGAATGAATCAGGTCCTCGAAACGGCTCTCGTGATGCTCCACGGAGGTGATGCGCGTGTCAGCGCGCAAATCCGCGGCGAGTTGGTCGAGTTGGTGGGCGGTATAACAGTTGCCGTTGGTCAGGCGGGACAGGGTGCGCATTCGGTCAATGTCGGCAGTGAGTTGCTGTGCCTCGATGCCGATGGCCACCACGCTGAAGGTGCCACTCACGCTGATTTTGCGCTCGCCCATCTGTGCCTGCACCTTATAGACATAAAGCCCCTCGGGCAGCAGACCGGCGTTCAACTCGTAGTCGTGGTCACGCTTTGAAAAGGTGTAATCGTAAGTCTCGCCCGTCAGTTTGTTCTCTATCTGAATGGTCATGTCGGGGTCGGTGACCAACTCATTGTTCGGATTGCGTAATTCGGCGGTGATGATGACAGGTTCGTTGCTGTAATAGGTCTCTTTCGCATAGATAGCCGAGCCGTCGTTGGCCGATAGCAACAAGTATTTCAGCGACTTGGAAAACATCTCATCGAACACGTCGTGGTTCTTGTTCTGGTAATACTCGAACAACCGCCAACGCCAAACATTGGTGCCAAACAAGAAGGCCATCTTGCGTCCATCCTGGGAGAAACTCAGCAGCGGCAGCCCCGACTTCACCCCCATCACCTCCTGCAAGAGCAGGTCGTCGTGCGACTTCAAGGCGTTGATTTCGATATGCGGCAAGGCCAAAGGCGGGTATTTCGTGATGAGTTGCTCCGACTTTGTGTCAAAGGTGAAAGTCGAGAAGGCCGTGTTTTGGTGTGCTTTGACATCCAACTGGGTGTTGGTCGCGCCGGAATGCAAGGCAAAGACACTCTGCAACTTGTTCAGCATATCGCGGTCGGTGTCGTTGCCGACGATGAAAAAGACAGGCAACTTGGAGTTTTTATCCAGTTGGGCCTTCAAGGTGTTGAAATCCGTGCGCACCGAAGGTACCTGATGCAGGATGACCATATCATAGTTGCTGAACTCAGGCAGCGCCTCCTTCCCGAAGCAGAAGTCCACCTCGTAATTGTCGTTGAGCACGCTGCGCAGTGCCGCCAAATCAGGATGAGGCGAGGCCGCCACGCACAGCAGTTTGTATTTCTGGTCGAGTACCTCGACATAGATATGCCGCACATTGTTCAGCAGTTGCTCCTCCTCGGCGATGCCGCTCACTTCGATGTCGATGGCCATCACACCTTTCTTGGTAGCATCGAGCATGAAGTCGATTTCTTTGGAGAAGCGGTTGGACGGAATCTCGATGTCGCGTTTCTCGATGAGGTTCCCACTTTCCTTAAGGGTTAGTTGGGCCTTGCGTCCAGCCATGTCGCGGGCGGCCACCGTCACACGGACAGGGAAGGTCGCACCAAGAGACACTACCTTATTATAATGCACATCGCGGACGGCGAGGTCGGGATAGGCCACCGTATTGCCCAAGACCACGGTATGGATGGGATATGGAAACTTCTCGGCCAGCAGTTCCGGTTCGAAGCCACGGTTGTAGATGCCGTCGGAGAAGAGCAGCACCGCCCCGACGTTGCGCTTGTAATAGCGACGGTCGAGGGTGTTCAGTAACGAGGACAGGTCGGTAAGTTGGTCGGAGAAATCGAGTTGGTCGAAATCGCGGACTTCCTCCCCGAAAAGGTATTCATCGACCTGAAAATCAGCATTTAGGTCCTTTCGGAAAGCCTCAAACTGCGTCTGATAGTCGTTTTTGTAGAACGCAGAATCCTTGCAAAGGACGACAGATGAGGAATTGTCATGCGCAAGGATAATGGTCGGGGTCTCCACCGAGCTGAACTTCTGCCGTATCAGGGGGTTAAAGAGCAGCAACACCACCAAACCCACAATCAATGTTCGGAGTGCAAACAGTATGGCATTCAACGCTTTGCCATAGTGTTGCTTCTTGTTTCGGACATATAACACCGTAGCAGCTGCCAGACCGGCCAGCAGCGACAAAGCTAACATCCAGATGGGGATTCCGATGGTCATCTTGAGTGGTTAAGAGGTGCAAAAGTAGGAAAAAAACCGCAATCGTCAGTCTTTCTTCGGGACGATTTTCCAATAGCCGTTTTTCGACGAGCCAATCCATTCGATATCGTATTGCTCGCGCAACTTGTCAATGTCACGGCGAATGGTGCGCTCCGTCACTTTCAGTTTTACGGCCATCTCCTCGGCACTGATGTGAATATTGGTGAACATAAGCTGAAGCACTTTCAGGATTCTCGGCACCTTCTTCACGCCCTTGTTTTGGGTGACATTTTGGGTGACATTTTGGGTGACATTTTGGGTGACATTTTTGCGATAGATGACAACTCTAAAATCTTCATCCTGAATAAATTCTGGAGATTTTAGCCCTGCATTTTCACATGCAGAAACCAAGTCGGTAGTTCCCGTTCCCATTCGCTCAATGTAACCAGCGAGATAAATCGGGTTGGCCAAGACGGGATTCGGAGGTAATGATGAATGAAGTTGCTTCAACTTTGCCGGTGACAGACCGAAAGGCAACGAGCCGGGGTTCCACACCTCAAGACGATCGCGGAAGAGCATGACCTGAACACTGCCGTTGCTGGCATAGTCACGGTGGGTCACGGCGTTGACGATGGCCTCGGTGACGGCTTCAATGGGAATCTCATAATTCACTTCGGTGGCGGCAGAAGTGTGTCGGGGCGCGACATGGGCATCGATGTGCGACATGACAAATCCGACGGCTTGGTCTATCATCTCGAAAACGCTCCCGTGAAAGACTTGATACGAAAGGATGGGCTTGGTCATCACATTGGTAGGGAACACGGCGCATTTCACTTCGGAGGTGATGAAAAACTTTTGAGGATCTTTGGCGAACAGCAACAGAGCTGCATTGGTAAGCTCGCCCGATTCCGAAGTCAAGTTGAGGTGAGTCAGTATTTGGGGAATGTTTTCAGGCGTGTAAGGGATGGGGAAATTGCGTTTCGCTTTGGCCAGATTGACAAAGAAGCGAACCTTTTCGGGGTCGATGTCGTCCATCGTGGCTTGGCGGTTGAGTGTGGTGTCGAAAGGCAACAGACGAAGGTATTCTTTCTCCTCAAGATACCTGACCAACGAAGCGTAAACCGCGCTTCGCAATTCCTCATAGTTGGAGAACGACTTCCTGACCACATCTTGCTCGGCTTTGGCAATGAGGGCTTTTTCTTTCGCATGGCGCGAATCGGCCTGTTTGATGAAAATCAAGCGGTGGCGGTGATTGGTAGAGGCCATGTCGTATTCGCGCTCGGTGGGCGAAATGCCAGAAGCATCCTCGTAGCCGTATTGTTCGCCAAACAAGCCCAAATAGATGTCGCACTGGGCGGCTTCCGTCAGGAAGGCTTGTTGCGCAGTAAGGTCGATGGCGGGAAGTTCCTCGAAGATAAAGGGGGCAAAGAAACGACCCAGCAGGGCATCTTCCCTGATGTATCGGCAAAGAAGCTGCCGCTCCTCCGCAAACTCGCGCTGCACACTACTGATAAACACCTTGATGCTGGCCATATTCTTCTTTCAACAGATGGTAATTGCTGCAAAAGTAGGAAAAAAACTCCAAATCTATTTTGCCTTTCCGATTTCTTTGTAAATTTGCGGCGGTTCTTATGGCACACACTTTGTGCTGCCGACATATGAAAGAGATTATAAAAGTTGCGCCCGACACGAATAAGGGAATATGACCATGAGAAAACCAACTTCTATTGTTGCGATGATGCTGATGATGCTGATGATTCTACCAGCCTGCAAACGCGATGTTTACGGCGATTTATTCATCAACAGGGAACTTGTGACTCTCCGTGTGCAGTCTGACGATGGTCGGCTTTTGTCAAACGTAAGCGTGAAAGCAGAAGAAGTTGACACTTTCGACAATGATCCTATTATAGATAGGACGCAATATGTCTATACTGATGCCGATGGTCTGGCCACCTTGGAGGTGGCTTTCAGTTCCAAATCCGAACCACTTCTTGACCGTACCACAAGGTTCACCTTCACTGCTACGGATTATGCCGTTTTCGACACCATATTCAATTATTGGGAAGGCACCATTGACATTGTCCTTCAAAGAGAATAATAACAACGGTCAGATTGTAAGAATAGAGGCGCGGCATGATTGTCGCGCCTTCTATTTTGAAAGAATTGAAAAAAAACTTACCTTATAAAGTAAACTTTTCAAAAACTTTTGTATCTTTGCGGCATTAAACCGTAAAAATATGACGAAAGCAACCATTCTATCATTGGAACAAACCGAAAACGCAGGCCTGTTCACCATCATCTTTGAAGATGAAAGCCAATCGGAGTTCGTGAAGTTTGTGAACAAGTTCAAGGACTATGCCGTCAGGAAGAACGACTTGAGAATCATTCTCAACCAAATTGACACAATGCTGGTGAAAGGCTTTGAGGAACGGCGTTTCCGTCCAGAGGGAAAAATGAATGATGGTGTTGCCGCATTGCCAGTTTACAAAAGCGGGCTTCGGCTGTATTGCTTGCGAATGTCGGATAGCGTTTTGATTGTCGGCAACGGCGGCGTGAAAGACACAAAGACCTACGAAGAAAACGAGGATTTGAATGGCTATGTCATTAGTCTTCAGAAACTTGACGCATTGTTGAAAGCTGACATCAAAAACGGCTTGGTTCGCATTGAGAAAACAGAAATCATTGGCGTTGATGATAAGGAGTATGACTTATGAAACAAGACTTGGAAGGACGGAAACTGTTTCGGCAAATCGTTGACGAAACCCCAGCGGAACTGAAGACACAACTGCGTTTCTCGAATTCTATTGCTGAAAAAATCGACGGCATTCTCAAAGAGAGAGGCATGTCGCAGCGAGAATTGGCGAGAAATACCGGAAAGACTGAAGCCGAGGTTTCGCGCTGGCTTGGCGGTACGCACAATTTTACCCTTCGCACATTGGCCAAGATTTCCAATGTGCTTGGCGAGGATTTAATTCGAGTATAGACAAACCACATCATACCTTTGCCTTTTCATTCTAAACTACCATTTTGCCATGAAAGAATACACCAACGGCGAAATCACCATCATTTGGAAACCTGAGCTTTGCATTCATGCGGGCGCTTGTGTGCATCTGCTTCCGAAAGTCTATAACCCCTCGGCACGTCCGTGGGTCAAGCCAGAAAACGCCACGACTGCCGAGCTGATTGCGCAGATTGAGAAATGCCCCTCAAGTGCACTGACATATCGAATGAACGAATAGAGGAGCAGAAAAAGGTTAGTAAAACCAGAAAAAAGCCTACTTTTGCGCAAAATTTGAACCATGCAAACGCTTTCGGTCGTCATCATCACCTTCAACGAGGAACAAAAGATAGGGCAATGCCTTGACTCCGTGAAGGATATCGCCGACGAAATCATCGTCGTGGACAGCCATTCCACCGATGCCACCGAGACCATCTGCGACCGCTACGGGGTGAAGTTTTTCTCGCAAGACTGGCTTGGCTACTCCGACCAGAAGAACCTCGCCGACGACCTCGCCAACTGCGACCTCATCTTCTCCATCGACGCGGACGAAGCCCTTTCCGACGAGTTGAAGCAATCCATCTCCGAGCTCAAAGAAAAGGACATCGCCGAGAACGAAGTCTTTGCCATGAACCGCCTCAACAACTATTGCGGAAAATGGATCAAGCGCTGCGGCCTCTATCCCGAGACCAAAATCCGCATCTGGCGGCGCGGCTTCGCCCAATGGGAGGGCATCATCCACGAATGGCTAAACTACAAGAGCGAGCCGAAGAAGACCCTTTTACGCGGCGACCTGCTACATTATTCCTGGGACACGCCTGAAGCCTTCCGTAAGCAGTTATTCCACTTCGCCGAGTTAGGCGCGCAATCGTACTATGACCGTGGAAAGAAGACGGGTCTCCTGCCCTATCTGTTCAGCCCGAGCATCAATTTCATCCGCACCTATATTATAAAAGGTGGCTTCCTCGAAGGCAAGACGGGACTCTATATCTGCCGCACGATGATGCAGGCCAATAGACATAAATACAACCTTTTAAGAGAAAAGATTAAAGGAAAACCATAATGGGAAAACGACAACAGAGCCTTTAAGCGATCCGCCATCTCCCAACTGCGAAGGAGTATCCCAATGCTTAGGAGATTGCGGGTCAAGCCCGCAATGACAGTCAAGGATCGAAGTTGTGACCAATGAAATAAAGAAAACCATGGAACAATCATTTGAACAAGAAGTCGAACGCACGGTGGCCGTCCTGAAGGCCGGGAAGACCATCCTCTACCCCACCGATACCATTTGGGGCGTGGGCTGCGACGCCACCAACAGCCGCGCTTGCGACCGCGTTTATGAAGTAAAGCAACGACCCGCCAACAAGAGCCTCATCGTGCTCGTCGACAC
The DNA here is from genome assembly GCA_905234765.1 of uncultured Bacteroidales bacterium. The sequence goes on along the minus strand of CAJOIF010000027.1, from coordinate 15,567 downwards.
GGCAGAGCGGCTGAAGGACTATGTCGTCAACGTGCCGCCCATCGCTTACGACCTCATCGCACATAGCACCAACCCATTAAGCGTCGTCTATGCGCAGAGCAAAAACCTCGCAAAGAACATTTCTGCAGACCATTCGGTGTGCATCCGCGTAGTGGACAACGACTTCTGCAAGGAGGTCATCCGCCGTTTGGGCAAGCCTATCACCTCCACCTCGGCCAACCTCTCGGGACAACCTTCCGCAATGACTTTCGGCGATATCAGCGAGGAAATCAAAAACTCGGTGGATTATGTGGTGCAACTCTACCACGACAGCTTCGCCAAACCCAAATGCTCGACCATCATCAAGTTGAATGAGGACAATACTTTTGAAATCTTGAGGCAATAAATTGCAGATTTTTCGTTATCTTTGCGCCCCTAAAAACCCATTTCCAGCAATGAAATCATTGAAAATGTTTTTCTTGGCTGTCGGTTGCTTTGTCGCCATGGCAGCAACAGCCCAAAACCAACAGTCCCAATCGAAGATTCAGATGAACGCCCAGAAACTGGGTACCACGCTTTATCTCATTGAGAATTTTTACGTTGACACCGCCAATATCAACAAGGTGACAGAAGATGCCATCATCGCCGCGCTGAAGGAACTCGACCCACACTCGGCCTACATCTCGAAGAAGGATGTGGAGAAAGCCAACGAGCAACTTGTGGGTAGCTTCGAGGGCATCGGCGTGACCTACCAACTCATCCGCGACACCATCACTGTCATCAGTCCTATTGCGGACGGTCCCTCCGAGAAAGTGGGCATCATGGCTGGCGACCAGTTCATCAAAATTGACGGCGAAGATGCCTTTGGCAAAAAGATTGACAACGAATATGTCCAAAAACGCTTGCGTGGCAAGAAAGGCACTAATGTCACCGTGAGCGTGAAGCGTGGAAGCGACCCTGAACTCATTGACTTTGAAATTGTTCGCGACAAAATACCGCTCAACAGCATCAACGCGGCCTATATGCTTGACAACCATGTCGGTTACATCAAACTTGACCGCTTCGCGCAAGAATCGAACCATGAGTTCAAGGAAGCCTTGGCCAAACTACAAGCCCTAGGCATGGAGTCGCTTATCTTTGACCTGCGAAGCAACGGAGGCGGTTACCTTAACACCGCCATCGAACTGGTGAACCAATTCCTCACCAAAGACCAGCTCATCGTCTTCACCGAAGGCATTCACGCACCCTATCAAGAATGGTGCTGCTCAAATGACGGGCTCTACACCAATGGAAAGTTGATCGTCCTTATCGACGAAGGTTCTGCTTCGGCCAGCGAGATTCTCTCGGGGGCCATCCAAGACCATGACCGCGGTGTGGTCATCGGACGCCGTTCTTTTGGCAAAGGCCTGGTACAAAAACCTTTCAATCTGCCTGATGGCGCTGTCATTCGCCTCACCACTTCACGCTATCACACCCCTTCGGGACGCTGCATCCAACGTCCCTATGAGAACGGAGTAGAAGAATACGCCAAGGAGATGTCCAAGCGCCTTGAACACGGCGAATACTTCCATGCCGACAGCATCCATTTCCCCGACTCCCTGAAATACACGACCGACGGCGGTCGCACCGTTTACGGCGGTGGCGGCATCATGCCTGACATTTTCATCCCAGTCGACACAGCCTATAACAGCAAGCTCTACACCAACCTCGTCCGCAAGGGTGCCTTGAACCGCTTCACTACCGACTATGGCCTGAAGCACCGCGACGAAATCAAGGCGCAATATAGTGATTTCGACAATTTTAACAAGAACTTCGTTGTAGGTGAAGAACTCATCAATGGTTTGAAGGAAGCCGCCAAAGAAGCCAAAGTGGAATGGGATGACAAGCAATTTGACCATTCCAAGAAATTCCTGCTCCTGCAAATGAAAGCCATGATTGCCCGAAATGTTTGGGAAACGCAACAATATTACCAAGTGATGTCGGCCGTCGACCCAGGCATCCTGAAAGCCATGGAAATCCTTGGCGACGAAAAAACATACAAAAAAGTACTGAAAGGAAAATAGTTTTTGGTTAAAAACCACCATACTTTCAGAAAATTTCCTACTTTTGCAGGTTGACATCCGCGTTGTTGCAGAAATCAATCAACAAATTCAATACCAACTAATTACATTCAAAAAATGAAAAAAACAAGTTTACTCACCACAGCTTTCCTTTTGATTGGACTGCTGTTTGGCACGCAAGTGATGGCTCAGCACATCGAACTCGGCGTTGCCAAATCGGCACAAACCTGTGCCAATGTGACTGACGAAGGCTTCACAGCCTCCTTCTCCTTCAGTAGCATCGACGCTACTGAAGTCAGCACCGAAAAAGGTGTGTTCTCCACCATCACCATGAATGGCACCTACCCTTCTGGTAATGTCGGCGAGCCTATGTTGCCTGCCGTCAATAAGTTGATTGCCGTACCTTACGGTGCCAAGATCGAGACTTTGGAAGTAAAGAGTTACAGCACAACTGTCTATTCACTCGCCGACTTCGGCATCAAGACACTTTATCCCCAACAGCCCTTGCTATTCAAGAACCAAAAGCCTGAAGACGTTCCCTTCGCATACAATGAGAAGGCCTACGCCACCAAAGGTTTCGTCCAGCGTCCCATCGCACTTGCAGAAATCAAAGGCACGATGCGTGGTATCCAAATCGCTGACCTGACCATCAATCCGGTTCAATACGATGCCGCCACCAACAGCATCCGAGTTTATAATGACATCGTCGTTGAGGTGCGTTACAACCAATACGACAAGTCGGCTTCCTACAATGAATTTGCCCGTACTTTCAGCCCCTATTTCGCTGGCGTCTACAAGCAGATGTTCAACTGGCGCGATGACGTGTACGATGAGCACCCTGACCTGTGGCAGAATCCCGTCCACATGCTGGTTGTTGCAAACCGCATGTTTGAAGATGCATTACAGGAATGGCTGGCCTGGAAGACCACGAAAGGCTTCTATCTGGATGTGAACTACACCGATGAGATTGGCAGCAGTGCTTCGGCCATCCGTACCTTCATCCAAGAAGAGTATGCGAAAGACGCCCCGACCTTCCTCGTGATCGTTGGCGACAAGGAACAAGTGCCTGCCAGCGCCACGGGTAGCCAGACGAGTTGCGTCACCGACCTCCAATATTCGAGCGTCGATGGTGACGAGTTCCCCGACATGTACCACAGCCGTCTGTCGGCCACAAGTGCCGCCCAGCTGACCGCCATGCTCAACAAGGCCTTAGAGTATGAACAATACACCATGCCTGACCCGAGCTACCTGAACAACGCGCTGCTCATCGCCGGTGCAGATAACGGCTATGGTGTTGAAGTCGGCCGTCCCACCATTTGGTATGCCTCCAACTACTACTATAACACCGAACACGGATTCGACAATGTATACGAGTTCAGCCACGGCTCCTACACCAACTGCTACAGCTATCTGAGCAGCGGTGTCGGTTTCGCCAACTACACTGCCCACGGCAGTCAAACCAGCTGGGCTGACCCTGAGTTCAACGTTAACAATGTCAACAACCTTACCAACGAGCACAAATACTTCCTCGCCATCGGTAACTGCTGCCAATCTGGCGACTGGGGCTACGGCACCTGCTTCGGCGAAGCCATGGTGCGTGCCGAAAACAAAGGTGCTTATGCCTACATCGGCTCTTGCCCCAACACCACTTGGTACAATGACTATTACTTCGGCGTTGGTGCCACCAACCGTCACGACGGCACCATGCCTTCCTATGAGGAAACCACCATGGGCATTTATGATGCCATTTGGACCGACGAGGCCTACAACACCGTCAATTCCATCCTGTTCATCGGCAATTTGGCCGGCAACGCTGCCCAAGCCCTCGGTTACGAGATGCATTCCGCCACGCTGTACTACTGGCAAGCCTATCATGTGTTGGGTGACGGTTCCGTCATGCCTTTCCGCGTGGCGCCCACGCCGAACACTGTGAGCCACATGCCCACCGTGCCCATTGGTATGGACTTCTTCACAGTCAACGCCAACCCCGGTTCTTATGTTGGCATCAGCAAGGACGGCGTTCTCTATGGTGCCGGCATGATTGGTGAGAGCGGCTCCGCCGACATCCCGATGATCCCCATCACCAGTGGCGGCGATGTCACCATCTGCGTGACACACCCACGTCACATCCCTTATACAAGCGTCATCCCTGCCGCTGCTTTGGACGGTCCCTATGTCGCCGTTAACAGTTACACGCCTGCTAACGTTCATGTTGGAGAGGATGCTTCGATGAGCATCACCTTTAAGAACGTAGGTACTCAAGCCACTGGCGGCACGACCAACGTGACCCTGAGTTGCGACGACAACAACCTTACCATCCTCAACGGCACAGGTTCCTTCGGCAGCCTCAACCCCGATGCCACCGTCCAAGTGGGTGGTTTCACCTATCGCATCGCTGAAGGCGTTCAAGACGGTGCCCGTTTCACCATTAATATCATTGCCGTTTGTGGCAGCAACACTTGGGAAGGCAAGGCCATCGTCACCGCCGGCCAAGCTATCATGCAATACGAAGGCTTGTCCACTCCTGGTGGCTTTGTCCCTGGCGAGACCCTTTCTGTTGTGGCCTCATTCAAAAACGTCGGTCACTATAAAGCCACCAACGCCATTGCACGCATCAGCTCGTCAAGCCCCTATGTCAGCTTCGTGAATGATACCTTTGAGGCTGGCACCGTCGACCCGTCTGGTGTTGCCACCTGCGTGTTCAACGTCATTGTTAGTGCCAACTGTCCCACGACCGAACAGCTGCCTCTGTCCATCACTTTGAACGCTGACGGCGGTATTGTTGCCGAAGGATCTGGCTCCTTGAAGAACAGCTGCAACGTCATCTTTGACCTCAGCGACAGCTACGGCGATGGTTGGAACGGTGCCTCCTTGGAGGTCGGCTTCAGTGACGGTACACCTTCGCAAAGCCTCACCATCAGCAATGGTTCTTCAGCATCTTATACCATTGAGATTGGTTCTGGCGTTCACGTCACTTTGACTTGGCATTCAGGTAGTTGGGACGGTGAAGTCTCCTTCGTGGTCCGCTACGAAGAGGGCGATGTTATCTTCCAACAAGGTTCTGACCCCGCTTCAGGTGTGATCTATGAATTCGACTGCAACTGCGGTGGCGGTGCTTCCATCGGATCCTTCAACCCTGTTGAGAATCTGCAAGCTGTAGCCAACTACTCAAGCGTCACACTGACCTGGACGGCTCCTGCAGGTGCCATCAACTACATCATCAGCCGCAACGGTCTTGAAATCGGTCAAACCACTCAGACCAGTTTCACTGACAACCTCCTCAACAAGAACAGCATCTACACTTATTGTGTGGTGGCAGAATACACCAACGGTGTTTCCGTGCCTGAATGCGTCCTCGTTGAAGTTTACGAAGGCATCGAGGAAAGCGAGACCGAGTTTGCCATCTATCCCAACCCCGTCAACAACACCCTGTATATCAACGGTGGTGATGCCGAGTTCAGCTACGAAATGTACAACGGCATGGGACAGAAGGTCGCCAACGGCAATGCCAACGGCAACACGCAAATCAACGTCGAAGGTATGGCCAAGGGTGTTTACTTCCTCCGCCTCACCACTGGCACACAAGTGCGCATCGAAAGAATTATCGTGAAGTAAGTCACTTTTATGTATGAAAAAAGGACGCCGTTGGCGTCCTTTTTTCGTTTACATCCCTCGTTGTTTCTTGATGGCTTCGTAAGCCGCATTGATCTCTTGGAACTTCTTCTCAGCAGCCTGCCTGACTTCGTCACCCAAGCTACCGACCAAATCCGGATGGTTTTTCTTGGCCATCTCGCGATAGGCCTTTTTCACTTCCTCATCGGTGGCCGAAGGATCAATACCGAGAATCTTATAGGCGCTGTCTGTTTCTTTTATGAACATGGCCTTCACCGATTGGAAATCGCTATTGGTCACGCCCATATAATCGGAAATCAGGTTGATAACATTCAACTCTTCCTGAGAAATCCTGCCATCCGTATTGGCGATACCAAAAAGATAATGAAGCAGTTGCAGTCGTGATGCATAGTCCATGTAACGTCCCACCTGCTGGCTGACCTCGTAAAGATTGTATTCTTTCTCCAAAATCTCACGCAGCATCTTGATATAGTTTTCGGCACGTTCCTGACCGAAGTTCTGCAAGAAGAAGCGTTTCACATAATCCAATTCTGATTTCCTTATGTTGCCATCGGCTTTCATTACGGCAGCCGAAAGCACCAGCAAGGTCACGTTGAAGTCGCGTTTTTCCTCGGTGTTGCCGAAAGTGTCGGTCACTTCAGAACGAATCACCCTCGGACGGTTGCCTGAAAAAAGACCACCCATTGCATAGCCAATAATGGCTCCCAACGGGCCACCAAACGCCCAGCCCAAGCCAAGCAATACGATTCTCAAAAAACATCCCATCTTTTTATCTTTTTTTTCAATTCGGCGGCAAAAGTACACAAAAACTTCGTATTTTTGCCCTCTTAAAATTGAACAATCAAATCTTTAATCACTTAAACAAATCAACACATGAAAAGAATTGTCTTATCCCTCGTGTTTGTGGCTTTGTCAGCTTTGACATTTGCCCAACAATGGACAAGCACCGGCAAGAGTACTCCTACCGGTCCCGAGGTCACGTTGGTTTCGAGCAGCGAGCAAAGAGTCGTCGTCGACTTCACGCTGAGCGGATTCAACCTGACCAAGGTCAGCACCCCACAGGGCATCCAGCAAATCGTGTCTGTCCCGAAGATGGCCTCGATGCTTGAAGCCGGTGCCCCCGATCTTCCACAATTCCCCGTCCCTACCCTCATCGGTGACCGGGCTGAGATGGAAGTCAACGTAACGAAAAGTTCCTTCACTGACTATGAAAATGTAGAGATTGCCCCTTCGAAAGGCAACTTCAGCCGTCAGATTGACCCTGAAAGCGTTGCCTACACTTATGGCAAGATGTATAGTCAGAACGCTTTCTATCCGGCAGCACAGGCCTATCTTGAAACGCCTTACATCATCCGCGACTTCCGTGGCCAGAACATCATGGTGCGTCCCTTCGCCTACAACCCTGCGACGAAGACCCTCCGTGTGTATCACCACATAACCATTGAGATGCGCAAGGTGAGCGACAACGGTGTGAACCAAAAAGCCGCCCGTAAAGCTAGCCCCAAGATGTCATCCGAAACGAAGGCCGCCTATGAGCACCGCTTCATCAATTTTGAAGCCAGTGCCAAGTACAACTTCATCGAAGACTGTGGCGAGATGCTCGTCGTCTGCCCTGATCAGTACATGGAAACCATGCAGCCTTTCGTCGATTGGAAGAACCAGTCGGGCCGCCCCACCACTATCGTGAGTCTCTCCGAAGTAGGCGGCAACAACGACACGCAAATCAAGAACTACATCAATGGCATCTATACCGACCCAGAACGCAACCTTGAGTTCGTCCTCCTCGTCGGTGACTACAACGACCTCACCCCCCACTCAATGAGCGGCGGTCGTTCTGACAACTGGTTTGGCCAATTGGAAGGTAGCGACAACTACCTTGAGGTCCTCACGGGCCGTTTCTCGGTGCAGAGCGTGGCTGATGTGGAAACTCACGTTGAAAAAGTGCTTTACTATGAGCGCGATATGCCGGAAGGCCTCGCCTGGGTCAACCAAGGCATCGGCATCGGCGCCAACGAAGGTTCCGGACAAGGCCACAACGGCGGTGAAGCCGACTATGTGCACATCAATTACATCCGTGACACCTTAATGCACTACACCTATGAGAATGTTACCCAACAATACAGCGGTGTGGGATCTGGCACCAGTGCCAGTGCCATCAGCGCTGATGTCAATAATGGTGCCAGCATCATCAACTACTGCAACCACGGTTCACAGACCAGCTGGGCTGTGGCCAACTACAGCAACAGCCATGTCAACGCCCTCGTCAACGACGACAAATGGCCCTACATCTGGTCAGTCGCCTGCAACAACGGCCAATTCGACGGCACCTGCTTCGGCGAAGCCTGGTTGAGAGCCACCAACAACACCACAGGACGTCCCACTGGCGCCGTCGGCGGTATGTTCAGCTGGATTTCACAGCCTTGGGTGCCTCCAATGACCGGTCAAGACGAGATGGTCGACATCCTGACAGAGTGGAAATACACCGACCAATACAACCATACCTTTGGCGGTGCTTCACTGAACGGTAGCATGTACATCCTCGACATGCACCCCAGCGACCAAGGTGCAACCCATAATACCTGGATCCTCTTCGGTGACCCAAGCCTGATGGTTCGTACCGACAACCCCGTCAGTATGAACGTCACCTGCACCCCCTCCGTACTGATGCTCGGCATGAACGAATTGGAAGTGAACGCCGAAAACACCGCCTACGGCATCGCCACCCTGATGATGGATGGACAAGTGATTAGCTCTGGTTACATCGAAAACGGCACCTGCACCCTCAGTTTCGACCCGATGAGCAACGTGGGTAACGCCACGCTGACCGTCATCGGCTACAACAAAGTGACTGAAGTCATGAATGTGGAAGTGCTTCCCGCCGAAGGTCCTTTCGTCACCCTGAACGGATATGAGCCCAACTTCGCTCCTGTCAACCAAGAGACTGGCTTCAGCATGAGCTTCAAGAACGTCGGTGTCGACCCGACCAGCGGCACTACTACGGTCACCTTGACTTGCGACGACGCACGCATGAACTTCACCAACAGCACCGCCCAATTCGGCGTGCTGGCCGCCAACGAAACGATCACTCTCAACAATGCCTTCAGCTTCATCGTAGCCGAAGGTGTCGAAGACGGCACCCGTTTCCAAGTCGATGTTGAAATGGTCTGCGGCACTACCACCTGGACTGGAAAGGCCTTCGTCACCGCTGGTCAAGCCATCCTTGACTATGCTGGTGCCTCATGGGCAGGAGGTTTTGTCCCTGGTGAAACGACAACACTCGTGGCCAACTTCAAGAATATCGGCCACTACATGGCCACCAATGCTGTTGCCACCATCAGCTGCAACAGCCCGTATGTCACCATCCTTAACGAAACCGTTCAGATTGGCACCATCGATCCCGAAGGTATTGCTTCATGCGCATTCGACATTGCCATTGACCCAACTTGTCCCGAGACCGAGGCAATCCCTGTCAATTTCGTCATGAATGCCGACGGTGGCCTCTCTGCTGAAGGTAGCCTCACCCTGAAGAACAGCTGCAACATCATCTTCGACCTGGTCGACAGCTACGGCGATGGTTGGAACGGTGCTAGTTTGAACGTCGCCTTCGACGATGGAACACCTGCACAAAACCTCACCATCAGTAGCGGCGCGTCTGCAAGCTACACCGTTGAAGTCGGCAACGGCGTCCACGTCACCCTGACTTGGCACAGTGGCAGTTGGGACAGCGAATGCTCATTCACCGTGAAGTACGAAGATGGCACACAAATCTACCAGACCTCAGGTCCTAACGCAGGTGTCCTGTATGAATTCGACTGCAGTTGCTCAGGCGGCAGCACCCCCATCGTCGTTACACCTATCAACGACCTCATCGGCGAAGTAGACGGATACAACATCATTCTCAGATGGAACCTTTCCATGAAAGATGATATCCTGTACCACGTCTATCGCAACGGCATCGAAATCGGACAGACCACTGAGTGCAACTATACCGATGAAGTGTTCATGGAGGCAACCTACACCTATTGTGTGGTGGCCGAACTCGACGGTGCTTTCTCTGCTCCGGTATGCATCATGATTGAATTCGTGAACGGCATCGGAGAGAACGAGAATACATTCAGCATCTACCCCAACCCTGTCAACAACACTTTGAACATCAGCCTCAACGGTGCTGAATTCAGCTATTCCATGTACAACAGCATGGGTCAGCAGGTGGCCAATGGCATTGCCAACGGCAGCCAACAAATCAATGTCAGTGGCTTGGAGAAGGGAGTCTACTTCCTCCGCCTCACCACCGGCACTCAAGTGCGTGTTGAAAAGATTGTGGTTGAATAACGACAACCTATCTGTATGAAAAAAGCCGCTTTCGAGCGGCTTTTTTCGTTTTATTCCACTTCTATCTCATCCACGAACAACCACGCTGGATTTCCGTAACCGCTATGATCTTCAGGCAAATCGTAGCCCTTAATCACCACCTCAACATAACGCGCAGTGACTGTGTCAAACTCAACTTCGTAAGCGAAAATACCATCTTTATCAGCCCATGTGGAAATTGGAATGTCCTTTTGCGTCACCTCGCGGAAATTTTCGCCATCATCGGAAATCAATACTTTGAGTTGGCTTGGGTTGTAAATCCATGCACCTTTATTAATTAACGAGTGGAAACGAACATGACTCATGTCAGTAGGATGCTCCAAGTCAATGACAGCATCCAAGGGATAACCGCAGAAACCTAACCAACGCCCTGAGTTGTACGCACCACGGCCAAGCTCACCATCAACGAGTACCTTGGCACCACCATAGGTGTATTTCTCGGCAGGCTGTTGACCTAAGGTGATAGGTTTACGGGTAGCCAAATTGGGTGCGATGGTATCCGCCCAAGCCTGTGGGTTGAAGATATGCGTGGCGTAGTTAAAGTGATAGAGGTCGTAGAGTTGTGCCATCTTTCGGCAACGCTCCACAAATTCCTCGAAATCGCGCTCTTCTGGATTATTCCATTGCAGCTCGGTCAAAGCATCCATGCGCGGCATGGCCATGTACTGCACATGACGGAATGAGGCGATATATTCCGTCCAAATGTTGGCCTGCACACCGATAATGTGTTGTTGCTGTTCGGGAATAAGCTCTTCAGGCAAAGGCTTGAATTCATACACGCGCTCTACAGGCAGGTAGCCACCGATGCACATAGGCTCGTTGGCGATGTCCTCGCTTTGGTAGTAGTCGAAATACAAGTACGACGACGGTGCCATGATCACATCGTGACCTTTTCGCGCCGCCTCAATACCGCCTTGTGTGCCTCTCCAACTCATGATGATGGCCGTTTCGGAGACGTTGCCTTCCAGAATCTCGTCCCAGCCAATGACACGACGACCACGGGCCTCCACCACCTTCGCCATGCGGTTCATCACATAGCTTTGCAGGTAGTCTTCTTTCGAGAAACGCTCGTCCGCTTTGATACCCAGTTCCTTAATTTTGGCTTGGCACTTGGGGCATTGCTCCCAACGCACCTTGGGGCACTCATCGCCACCGATGTGGATATAGGGCGATGGAAACACGTCCATCACCTCATTGAGCACATCCTCAACGAATTGCATGGCTTCCTCGTTGCCCGCGCAAAGCACGTCTTCCGACACGCCCCAACGCTTCCACACCTCGTAAGGACCGCCCGTGCAGCCCAGCTGTGGATAGCAGGCCAAGGCCGCCTGCATGTGGCCTGGCAGGTCGATTTCGGGAATGATGTTGATGTGACGCTCGGCAGCATATTGGATAAGGTCACGGAGTTCGTCTTGGGTGTAGAAGCCGCCATGACGAATAGTGTCGTAAATCTGACCGTTATGCCCGATGACCGTGCCATTGCGGTAAGCGCCAATCTCCGTCAATTCAGGGTATTTCTTGATTTCGATGCGCCAGCCTTGGTCTTCCGAAAGGTGGAAGTGGAACTGGTTCATGTTGTGTAGTGCCATCATGTCAAGGTAAATCTTCACTGAGTCCAAGTCCATGAAGTGGCGGCAGGGGTCGAGGTGCATACCACGGTAGCCAAACTCCGGCCAGTCGTGAATGGTACCGCAAGGTAAGGAGGCCTTCCCCTCTCCTATCGGCAAACTCTTTCGCAAGGTCTGAACGCCATAGAACACGCCTGAGGCTTCGGAGCCTTGGATAACCACTTGTTTCGGCGTAATGTTGATTTCGTATGCCTCTGCGTGATTGAAATCGGCAGGAGCATATTTCAAAACGATACCGCTGGTCTCATTGCCTTGCAACTCTTTGGTTGGCATCTCGAAATGCAAGATGTCGTTGACATACTCCACAAGAAACTGTGCCTCGCGCTGTAGGTCTGCTTCGTAATAGACCACAGTCTTGGGGCTCAGTTCAAAAGGTTTTTCTTCGTTCAGTTGCACCTCTTTCGGCATTGGGATGATATCGTAAGAGGCTTGGGGAACGGGCTGATCTGTGCATGCAACAAACGCCGCTGCAAGGCAAAGCAGAAGGTTGGTCTTTTTCATAGTAGGATCATTTTGAAAAGACAAAAATAAGAAAAGGATGGCTTGCGCCATCCTTTTCCGTTGATTTTTTATCGCTTGTGATTTATTCGCCCAACTTGATACGGACGAAGTTCACCACCGTGGCTTCCTTGTCGGTAGCGGCGATGTACTCGGCCACCGTCTTGGGGTCGGCAACGAGAGAGACCTGGTTGAGCAGGCAGCTCTCCTTGAAGAACTTGTTCAGACGGCCTTTGGCGATATTCTGAATCATGCCTTCGTTGAGTTGCACCGTGCTGGGCACGTTGGCTCTGATTTCGCGGGCTTGTGCGCCTTGTTCCTCGGTGAGGTAACCCTTGGTGATGTTGGAGCTGATGTGATCATCGCTGTCAGCGTGGTTGGGGTTGATGCCAGCCTTGCGGAGGGCTGATTCCACAGCCTTCTGAATCTGTTCTTCCTTGGTCTTATCGACGGCAACGGCGAACTCACGATCCTTCACCTCTTGCGGGATGGAGGCTTCGCTCACTGACAGCGGGTTCATAGCGGCGACGTGCATGCACACCTCGTGGCTCACTTCCTCAACACCATCAAAGCTCTTGTTCATCTCAACGATGGTGGCAAGGCGGTTACCAGGATGGTTGTAGTTGGCTACATAAGCACCTTCGAGAACCTTGAAAGCGCCGAGTTCGGTCTTCTCACCGGTGACGGCGCTCTGGTTGGCGACGAGGGCTTCAACGGTCTGACCGTTGAGTTCCATAGCCTTCAGTTCATCGATGTTCTTCACGCGCTTGGCGACAGCGGCATCAAGCACATCCTTCGTGAACTTCACGAAGTCGGCGTTGTTGGCAACGAAGTCGGTCTCGCAGTTCACCATAATGAGAGCGGCATACTTGTGATCCTCAGTGGCCTTTGAAAGCACGCAACCTTCACTGGCGGTGCGGTCGGCACGCTTGGCAGCCTTAGCCATACCCTTCTTGCGAAGGATGTCGATAGCGGCCTGGATGTCGCCGTCGGTCTCAACGAGGGCCTTTTTGCAATCCATCATGCCGGCACCCGTCATTTGTCTCAATTCGTTGACTTGAGAAGCGGTAATATTCATTGTGTTATCCTTTCTGTTTGATTAGTTTTTGGAAACGGGTTTACGGGGACGACGGTTGCTGCGGGGACGGCGTTCTTCCTTCTCTTCCTCGGCGACTTCGTCTTTCATTTCCTCAGCCTCTTCCTCGTTGTCTTCGGGAAGGAGGTCCTTGTTGTTCTTACGCTCGGTGATACCTTCCTCAATGGCGTCAACCATCTTACCGACGATAAGGGCAATGCTCTTCGAAGCGTCGTCATTGGCCGGGATGGGGAAGTCGATGAGGTTGGGGTTGGTGTTGGTGTCGACGATGGCGAAAGTGGGGATGTTGAGCTTGCGGGCCTCAGCCACGGCAATGTGTTCCTTCATGATGTCAACAACGAACAAAGCGGCGGGCAGACGGCTCAGGTCGGCGATGGAACCGAGGTTCTTCTCGAGCTTTTCGCGCTCACGCTCAATCTGCAGTTTCTCACGCTTGGAGAGGCTCTTGTAAGCATCGCTGGTCATCATCTTGTCAATGCCCGTCATCTTCTTGACAGCCTTGCGGATGGTAGCGAAATTGGTGAGCATGCCGCCGGGCCAACGCTCGGTCACATAAGGCATGTTGACGCGCTTGGCGAGGTCGGCAACAACCTCCTTGGCCTGCTTCTTGGTGGCAACAAAGAGGATGCGCTTGCCCGACTTGGCGAGCTGGCAGAGAGCTGCGGCAGCCTCGTCCATCTTGGCTTGCGTCTTATAAAGGTCAATGATGTGGATGCCATTGCGCTCCATAAAGATATAAGGAGCCATGTTCGGATTCCATTTTCTCTTCAGATGGCCGAAATGACAACCGGCATCTAATAATTCTTCAAAAGTGGTTTGTGTCATGAGTTTTCTTTTTAATGTTTACATTCGCTAAATACAATCGCCGAGTAGTCTTAACAAGAATCTCAACGATTTGGATACTAAACAAAATCGCTCGGCTTCTGAGGGCTTAACGTTTGCTGAATTGGAACTTCTTACGGGCACCAGGCTGACCGGGTTTCTTACGCTCGACCATACGCGGGTCGCGGCGCATCAAACCTTTGGCCTTCAGGGTGGGACGATACTCGGGGTTGATCTCGCAGAGGGCGCGGCTGATGGCGAGACGCAAAGCCTCGGCCTGGCCGTTGATGCCGCCACCATCGAGGTTGACCTTGATGTCGTATTGGCCGAGGGTCTCGGTCAACATCATAGGCTGTTCAACCACATAGTGGAGGATGCTCGTCGGGAAATACTCCTTGTAGTCGCGCTTGTTCACCGTAATGTTGCCACTGCCGGCCTTCATGTAGATGCGGGCGACGGCGGTCTTTCTTCTACCTAAAGCGTTGATAACTTCCATGATTATTTCTTATTCTTAATAGTGTTGATTTTCAGTTCGACAGGATTCTGTGCCTGTTGCTTGTGCTCGGGACCTTCATAAACGTAGAGGTTTCTGAAAAGTTCGCTGCCAAGTCTTGTCTTGGGCAACATACCTTTGATGGCGTGTTCAAGCACGAAAGTGGGCTTACGCTTCAGCATATCGCCAATGGTGCGAACGCGCTGACCACCCGGATAACCCGTGTGATGCACATAGTACTTCTCGGTCATCTTGTTTCCAGTCAGGATGACTTTTTCTGCATTGATGATGATGACATTATCGCCACAATCGCTGTGGGGAGTGTAGCATGCCTTCCTTTTGCCACGCAGAATCATGGCAACCTCGGAGGCCAAGCGGCCGAGGATTTGGCCTTCAGCGTCAACGATATACCATTTCTTGTTGGCATTCTCTTTGTTGACACTGACTGTTTTGTAACTTAAGTAGTTCATTTTGTTGTTTGTATGTTTTATTCAGTTCTACAATCGCAAGCTCTTGAAAAAGCCTGCAAAAATACATCTTTCCTCTTTACGCTCCAACTTTTTTCGTGCATTAATTCATTTTCGCCCATAAATCAATGCGTTAGCGCGTTCAGAAGACAGATGATGGACTGTTCTAACGAGGCCGCAAAAGTACGACTTTTTTATTTATCGGCGCACATTAATTTGATTTTTTCTGTTTTTAGGCACGAATGCCACCAAAAAAGCCAAAGAAAGCCCCAAACCGTCCCTTGTCGCCGATAGAGCGGCCAAGGCTCTCGATGGCTTTAGTGACCTAATTCATTTAAGTTTGATCTGATATACCTTATCATCAACCTTTTCAATGGCATAACCAGTCTCCAAGCGTATCTGTGCGTTTTGATCATCTTCCGAATAGGGAAGGATGAAACAAGACCAATCAGACGTTATCATAATGCCGTTGTCGGTTTCTATGGTGCCGAAATCTCCACTAAGGCGCATCGTCTGATAA
>CAJOIF010000026.1 GCA_905234765.1 uncultured Bacteroidales bacterium | reverse complement strand
CAACACGGGCTACACCTTCGTCAATTGGACGGAGAACGGGACCCAGGTTTCGACGAATGCAAGCTATACCTTTACTGTGACTGGCAACCGTAACCTTGTGGCACATTTCCAACTCCAGACTTACAACATCACCGTTTCAGCTGACCCGACTGCGGGAGGCAACGTAACAGGTGGCGGCAGTTACAATTCAGGCCAAAGCTGCACCGTGACGGCCTCGGCCAACACGGGCTACACCTTTGTGAATTGGACAGAAAACGGGGCACAGGTTTCGACGAATGCAAGCTATACCTTTACTGTGACTGGCAACCGTAACCTTGTTGCCCATTTCCAACTCCAGACTTACAACATCACCGTTTCGGCCGACCCGACAGCGGGAGGTAACGTCAGCGGCGGTGGCACATTTGACTACGGCCAGAGTTGTACCGTTCATGCCACAACCAACTCGGGTTACACATTTATTAATTGGACAGAGAACGGAGCACAAGTGTCCGCTGAGGCCAATTACACCTTCACTGTCAATAGCAACCGCACCCTTGTGGCTCACTTCTCCACGCAGAGTTATGTCATCACTGCATCGGCTGATCCAGCAGAAGGCGGCACCGTCAGCGGTAGCGGCGGCTTCAACTACGGCGACCCATGCACACTTACAGCCACGGCCAATGCAGGTTATGATTTCGTCAACTGGACCAAAAACGGCACGCAGGTTTCCACCAATGCGACCTATTCCTTCACTGTGACCGAATCGGCCACTTATGTCGCCCACTTCCAAATCCAGAGCTACAACGTTACCGTGGCAGCCCAACCCGAGGAAGGCGGCCATGTCAGCGGTGGCGGCAGTTTCGACTATGGCCAAAACTGCACCGTTCATGCCACGGCCAATGAGGGCTACAACTTCATCAACTGGACGGAGAACGGCAACCCCGTATCAAATGAAGCCGATTACATCTTCATCGTAGAGGGCAACCGCAATTTGGTGGCCGTTTTCGACATCGGCAGCTTCGTTGTCACTGCCATCAGCGACCCCGAGAATGGCGGCACCATTACAGGTACGGGCAGTTACGACTATGGCGAGACTTGCACCTTGAACATTGAACCTTTCGAGAACTACACCTTTATCAATTGGACTGAAGATGGGATGGAGGTCAGCACCGAGCCGACTTTCAGCTTCACTGTGGAAGGCAACCGCTCGTTTGTCGCCCACCTGCTGTTCTACGACGGCCTCGATGAAAACGCCTCAGCAATTGAACTCTATCCTAATCCTGCCAACGACTGGTTGCATATCAAAGCTGAGGGTGTGCGTAAGGTCGTGGTCATCAATGCCTTGGGACAGGTGATGGAATCCATTGAATTCGAGAACCAAGAAGAACTAATGCTCGATGTGAAGCATTATGAACCAGCGATTTACCTTATGATGCTCTACACAGAAAACGGCATCATTACGAAACGGTTCGTGAAGAAGTAAACTGACAAAAACATCTGTGTTGTTTTCCTATTTTTGCAGCCGTAAAAGTGATATTATGATACCCACCGAACAGCAGAAAGCCGCCCGCCATTTCGCCGAAACATGGCAAGGAAAGGGCTATGAGAAAGGTGAAAGCCAAAGTTTTTGGATTTCATTGTTGAACGAAGTGCTTGGTATTAAGCATCCTACAGAATACATCTCTTTTGAGCAACAGGTAAAGCTTGACCACACAGCCTTCATCGACGCCTACATACCGAAAACCCATGTGATGATTGAACAAAAGAGTATCGAGAAAGATCTTGGTGCTCCTGTCAAACAATCGGACGGACATTATCTGACACCATTCCAACAAGCCAAACGCTATGCCTCGGAGTTGCCCTATTCGCAACGTCCGCGCTGGATTGTGACCTGTAATTTTCGTGAGTTTTGGATTTACGACATGGAACAGCCCAACAGCGAACCTCAAAAAATACTTTTAGAAAACCTCGAAAAAGAATACTATCGGCTTCAATTTCTTGTTGACGAAGGCAACGAGCATCTGAAACGCGAAATGGAAGTCAGCGTAAAGGCAGGGGAACTCGTTGGCATCATTTACGACAAACTGATTGAACAATACATCGACAAAAATAGTCCCGAAACGCTCCGCTCGCTCAACATCCTCTGTGTCAGACTTGTTTTCTGCCTTTATGCCGAAGATGCTGGGCTATTCGCCACCCGTACCGCTTTCCATGATTACCTGCTCAAATACGGTGCCTCCGATTTCCGTCGTGCACTGATGGATTTGTTCGTGCTGCTCGATACGCCTTTATGCGATCGCGATCCGTACCTCGAAGAAGACATCGCCGCGTTTCCGTATGTGAACGGTGGTCTTTTCAGCGAAGAAAAAATCATCATTCCACGCTTCACCGACGAATTACGCCAACTGATTCTGCAACAAGCCTCTGCCAATTTCGACTGGTCGGAGATTTCTCCCACTATCTTCGGCGCAGTGTTTGAGAGCACACTTAATCCCGAAACACGACGCTCGGGCGGTATGCACTACACGTCCATCGAAAACATCCATAAAGTCATAGACCCGCTATTTCTCAACGATTTGCACAGCGAATTGGACGAAATTTTGCAAGAAAAAGTAGAGAGAAAACGTTTGCACCTCTTGGACGAATACCAAGACAAGTTAGCCTCGCTCACCTTCCTCGACCCCGCCTGTGGCAGCGGCAACTTCCTGACAGAAACCTACTTGTCGTTGCGCCGTTTGGAGAACAAGGTCATCAGCGAACGCTATCACAACCAAATGATGATGGGCGAGTTCATGAACCCCGTAAAAGTGAGCATCCACCAGTTCTATGGCATCGAAATCAATGACTTTGCCGTCACCGTAGCCACCACTGCCCTGTGGATTTCGGAGGCGCAAATGCTTAACGAAACCGAAAGAATCATCCAGCACGACATTGACTTCCTGCCATTAAAGAACTATTCCAACATCAAGGAAGGAAACGCCCTTCGAACATCATGGACCGAGTGGGAAATTTCGGAGCAAAACCCTGTCATTATCGCGAAAAAAACCCACGTTTATCCCACGGTATCTGCTCCAATCACTATGGCTGGCGAGGCTCCTGCCAGATATGGCTCCATTGATTTGTATAGTGACGAACTTACCATTCACACCGCACCGCCCAAACCAACAACATATCATGTTGATTTCGATTATATTATGGGAAATCCACCGTTTATCGGGCACCAACACAGAACGGAAGACCAAGTAAAAGACATGGATTTGGTTTTTGAAGGCTTCGATACCTACGGCAAACTAGACTATGTGGCTGCTTGGTACAAGAAAGCGGCAGACATCATGCAAAACACGAGCATTAAAGCCGCTTTTGTGAGCACCAATTCAATCTGCCAAGGCGAGTCTGTTGCTGTCATGTGGAAACCTTTGATGGAAAAAAGAAACTTGACTATCACTTTTGCTTACCAAACTTTCAAATGGATAAGTGAAAGCAATGGCATGGCGGCTGTGCATTGTGTCATTATTGGCTTCAAGTGCGAAAAGGTGTCCACCAAACGGCTGTTGTTCATCAACGAGCATACTGCACTTTCTGTCGACAACATCAACGGCTACCTTATTTCCGCTCCTAACGTTTTTGTGCAGGGTCGTTGCGAAATGCTGACAAAAGGCCTCCCAACAATGACCAAAGGAAGCCAGCCTACCGATGGAGGCAATTTGTTCTTTACCCCTGAAGAAAGACTGGAATTGTTACAGAAATACCCGCAGGCCGAGCCTCTCATCAAGCGCTTTGTGGGAGCGGATGAGTTCATCAACAACAAAGAACGCTACTGTTTGTGGCTGAAAGGTGTTTCTCCGCACGAGTATGTACACATTCCGCCCATTATGGAACGACTTCAAAAAGTACGCGAGATGCGGCAGGCAAGCCCAACTGCATCTGTTAGAAGGGATGCCGACACACCCATGCTTTTCACGCAAATTCGCCAACCTGACAGTGACTATTTGATTATTCCAAGCCATACAGGTGAAAACCGTCGTTATATTCCAATCGGATATATGTCGAAAGACATTATTTGTGGCAATGCCAATCAGATGTTGCCTGATGTTTCATTGTATATGTTCGGCATATTGACTTCAAACGTACACATGGCATGGATGCGCGTGGTTTGTGGACGACTTAAATCAGACTACCGTTATTCGCCAGCCGTGTATAACAGTTTCCCTTGGCCGACACCAACAGACCAACAAAAAGCAAAGATAGAGCGGGCTGCGCAAATGATATTGGACGCTCGTGCAATGTTTCCCGAGTGCAGTCTTGCGGAATTGTATAATGAAAACGGTATGTCTCCCGAATTACGCAAAGCACATCAAGAAAACGACTGTGCCGTAATGCAAGCCTACGGCTTTGATGTGAAAATGGCAGAGAGCGAATGTGTGGCGGAATTATTTAAGCTTTATAAGGAGATGATTGCACAGAGCTAATCCCACAGGGGGGGCTTTTCGAAGACTCCTCTTACTCCCCAAACAAATCTGCTTGGGTGCCAGTGTTGGTGAACTCATTAATACAAAAACCCAAACAGCCATAAAGGGATGCGGTTTGCATAACCATATTCAGTGTCATCAACCACTATATAAGCGTCGTCAAGCCCCTCGATTTGTTTCTTGCCTTTTCCTTGTCCGCCAACCTCAAACGTGTATTTCCCGTCAATGATGAAATCACTTGAAGGTGAAAGCTCGACTTGGTGGGCATAACGGAGCTGGTTGGCAAAAAAAGTCTCCCTTAAATTACCCTTGTCAGGCTCCTTGCCAATCAAGGCAAACGAAAGGTTGGTGTTGTCAAGATACAGCTTGTCAGGCTTTTGCAATCGGCTTATGCCTTGTGAGCCTTTCTGCAAACTGAATGTGATACGGCTTTCGTGTAGTGCATTCATATACGACAGCAATGCACCTCTTGACATACCTATGCGTTCGCTTAACTTGGTGACATTAGGAGTAAATGGCACCGACTCAGCAATGATGTACAACAGCTGCTTGATCTTGGGAATATAAGCCGTTTCAACTTCGCGCAACTGAGGCAACTCCACCTCAAGTACCATATTGACCACCTCGGCCAAACGCGTGTAATACAAAGACGGGGACTCCTTATAGAATGGATAGTAGCCATGCCTCAAATAGTTCTCAAAATGAGCGAGTGCTTTCACTTCACCCAATATCGACATGGCTACATCTACATGATTATCCAACAATGCTGGTACATCTACAATTGGAAGATTCAAGCCTTGTGTCCAATTGAGATATTCCCTGAAAGAAAACCCCTGCATTTCATATACGACAGCACGTCTGCTAAGGTCTGACCTCGAATTGAGGATTTCCAAAAGCGAAGACCCTGTAAATGCCACATGAAGCTCGGGCAAATCGTCATAAATGTTCTTCAATTCTTGACTCCAATTCGGATATTTGTGCACTTCGTCCAAAAACAAATAACGTCCTCCTTTTTGCGCAAATTGAGAGGCCAACTCGTAAATGCTATGCGCATTGAACCAAATATTATCGGCAGTGGCGTATAACACCGTTCCATCTACTTTATGATGCAATTTAATATGTTGTAACAATAGAGTCGTTTTTCCTACACCACGTGCCCCACGAATGCCAATCAAAGGGTAATCCCACTCTATTTCTTTCTCCAATCCGCGTACAAAGGCGGTGCTCGTCCGTGCGTATCTCGCAGAGAATATGTTCATTAAACTTTCCATAAGTCTTTTGGTTTATGGCTGCAAAGATAATAATTTTGTTTTACCTGGATAACAAATTCTTGAAAAAATGTTTATTTAGAATAACAAAATTACTAAAAATCGTTCATTTTAGATTACAATTTTAGTCTTAAAACACAGATTTATTCATTACCAATGCAAATTTGGTACACATTTTTCTCATCAGCAATGATAATTTTCTTCATTCCCAACTCGGTTTCCTCTTCTCGAAAAACGCCGCCATGCCTTCCTGACCTGCTTTAGAGATGCGTTGGTTGGCGATGAGCACCGAGGTTTGGTGGAAAACGGGATTGTATGGGTCGTCGGTGCTGCTCGCCAAGCGGAGCAAATTCTTGCACTCGGCGATAGCATCGGGCGAGGCATGAAGGAAATGGTCGATGTACTGACGTTCCGTGTCGATCATATCGGCTTCGCTGACAACCACATTCACCAAACGGAATACTTTGGCCTCATCAGCGGTGAAGCGACGGCCCGTCAACATCAGCTCCTTGGCGGCGGTGTTGCCGATTTTGGCCACCACAAAAGGCGAAATGGTAGCGGGCGTGAGCCCCAAACGCACTTCGGTGAAAGCGAACTTCGTTTCCTTCTCAGCAATCACGATGTCGGCAGCAGCGATGATGCCGTTGGCACCACCGATGCAAGCGCCATGCACATCCACGATGACCGCCTTGCTACAGAAATAGATGGTCTGGAAAAGTTTGGAAAGATTCTCGGCATCGGCAATGTTTTGGTTGTAGCTGAAGCCCGCCATGGCCTTCATGTAAGCCAAGTCTGCACCAGCGCAAAAAGCCTTCCCGTTGCCTTTCAGAACGATGACACGGATATCGTCACGGCTGTTGAGCCAATCAAAGACCTCGGTCAGTTCCTTTATCATCATGTCATTCAACGCATTGCGCACCTCTGGGCGATCCAAGTTGACCCAAGCTATGCTCTCGCCTAATTGTATCTTTATCGTGTTGAAATCCATCGTTGTCAGTTGTTCAGTTAATCGGTTGTTTTGTTGTTCGGTAAGACACCTATGTGTTGGATTTGCAATATTCGTGAAAAATTGCCAATCTGTCACAATCATTCCGCAAAAATTTCGTTTCTTTGCAAGCGAAATAACAAACCATGGACGAAAACAACCTCAATAACGGACTCGACGATTTCCTGAATATGTTCAAGAAACTGATGGAAAACCAGGATCTTGACGCCATTCCAGGCATCAACGAGGAGCAGAAAGAGCAACTGAAGATGTTTCTTGAGGACTTCGACGAGCTGAAAGACGACATGAAAGTGGAAATCTATCGTCTTGACCCGTTCACGAAACAGATGATGGGCATGGTGATGGGCAACCTAAAGAACTTCACAGGTGCAATGCAGCAGACTGAAAGTCAGGATATCGCGCCGAAAGAGCCGACTCCCAACGTAGAGAAACAACTGACCGACATCCCAGGTACCACGGAGCATCTTGAAGCCCAATTGGCCGCCATTGATGCAAAACTACGCAACCCTGATCTCACCGACGAGCAAATCAACGAACTGCTTGACCAACGGAGTGCCATCACCGCTGACTTGAATCATTAAATAATCCAACCGATATGAAAAAACTCCTCATCACACTTATCGCAATGACCATCTCGGCGACCTCGTTTGCCCAGTTGATTGCCAACAAGACCGACAACAAAGTCACCGTGGGCTTCGACCTCTTCACCGACTTGCAGCTCAAGCCGAGCGACAATTGGGACACCCGTGGCTTCAACCAAGGTGCGAGTTGGTTCGTCACCTACAATTTCCCGTTAGGCGAGAGCAAGAAACACACCGTCAGCGTCGGTGCCGGCATGACACACCACAACTATTTCTCATACAGCCACATCCTGAATCCCTATGCTGACACGTTGCTCTATGCAGCCTGCCGTGACGTTGAAAACTTCAAGCGTTTCAAAGTCAACGCCAACTATGCCGACATCCCGTTGGAGTTGCGTTTCCGCATCAAGGACCAAGTGAAGATTGGCGTGGGTTTCAAAGTCGGCATCCTGGTGATGGCCAAGACCAAATACGTCGGTCCCGACGAAGACGGCACCATCATCCACGAAAAGGAAACCTACATCAAGAACCTTGAGCGTTATGCCTACTCAGCCACGCTGCGCGTCGGTTGGAAATGGGTCACGGCCTATGCATCCTACCAACTCAACCCTGTGTTTGAGGTTGGCCACGAAGCGCCAGTCTTCCATCCGCTCTCGTTGGGTGTTTCGTTCTCACCGTTCTGATGCACTCGCGTTGGATCATCACGGAAGCCGAACAAATGGGCTTCGATGCTTGTGGCATTGCCTGTGCGACGGCATTGGAAGAAGAGTCGGCACACGTCGAGCAATGGCTGGAAGACGAGCGCGAAGGCGAGATGGGCTACCTCACCCGCAACCGTGAGAAACGATACGACCCACGACTTTTGGTGGAAGGCACCAAAAGCATTGTCACCGTACTATACAACTACTTCCCAAAACAACCGATTGGCGATGGCAAACATTACAAGATTGCCAAATACGCCTATGGTGCCGACTACCACGAGGTGCTGAAAAAGAAAATGCGACTACTTTTGGAACGCATTGAGACTCAGACAGGCAAATTGGAAGGCACCCGTATCTTCGTTGACTCGGCACCCGTCCTCGACCGCGCCTGGGCAGTGCGTTGCGGATTGGGATTTATCGGGAAAAACACTACCTTAATCCATCCCAAAAAAGGCTCTTTCTTTTTCATTGGGCATTTGTTTCTGCCCATCGAACTGGACGAAACCGGGACACCTTTGCCCAACCACTGCGGCCGCTGTACAAAATGCCTCGATGCCTGCCCCACAGGAGCCTTGGAATCTCCATTCCAAATCGATGCCCGAAAATGCATCTCCTATCTCACTATCGAACACAAAGGCTCATTGGACGGACAAGACCCTTCAAAATTCAAAGGCTGGGTGTACGGTTGCGACATCTGTCAAGACGTGTGTCCTTACAATCGCTTTTCGTTACCCAACAGCGAGCCTGAATTCCAACCCTCGGAACGGCTCCTAGCCATGCGTGAAGAAGACTGGGAAAAACTCGACAAAAACGGCTTCGACGCACTATTCAAGCACTCCGCCGTGCAACGCGCCGGATTCGAAGGCTTGAAAAGAAACATTGAGTTTATCTCACAGGAGAGTTGATGTTGTAGACAACCGTGGCTTGAATCACCTTATTATAGGAATGGTCAAAAAACCATTGTGGAGTCGGGTTGGTCTGCATCGGCGTGATGGAGTACATCATGCGTGCACCCAAACCCCAATGGTCGGTGATGGCACAGTGCAAGCCAAAATTACCAGTGACGGAAAAGAAATTCAAGTTCCATTGCTGGGCAACAGCATCCATCTCACCACGATATTTCAGAAGGAAATCCAAACTGACCCCTGCCTCAAGCTTCAGAAAGTCCAATGACCTTCCATTCATGGTAAAATACCCAAAATCATACTGCAACATCAAAGGGATCTCGGCATAATGTAGTCGCAAGTTATAGGACTGATAGCCGTAATCCACCACTTCCTTTGTTGAAGAATGGGCTCCCATTTGAGTGTATTTCAACTCCATTTGAGCGGCCAGATGATTGGCAAAAGGGAGGTTGGCATACGCACCAGCGGTGCAGCCCAGCTGATGATAGCCTGCGTACATATCACCATCCACCTGACAAAACGTGGCACCCGCAATAAGACCGGCGTTAAAAGACTGTGCAAAAACTTGACGAGGCAAAAAAGACAACACACAGAAAATCAGAAAAATACATACTTTCTTCATAATTCTATCATTTAATAGGTGGCCTGATACTGATAATACCTATCCAAAACCTCCTCAACGAATCGGTAGGTCTCGGTACCACGCAGGTAACCCGCCTTGCAGCAAGTGTCGTTGTAATACTGTTTTTTCGACTTATTGAGGATGAAATAGTCCACATTGTTGTCCCACACATCGGGATACTTGCCGTATTTCGAAGCAAGGCGTTGTGCGTCGTACACATGACCGAGACCCGAATTGTAGGCGGCCAGCACGAACTTGACCCGCTCAACACTATCGGCCACCTTGTTTTGAAGACAATCATCAAGGAAATGTATGAACTGTCCACCAGCTTCAAGCTGTTCCTCAGGAGTGGCATCATAATCAATTCCGTATTTCTCCATCACAACGGGCATGAGTTGCATTAAACCGAAAGCACCTTTCTCACTCTCAAGATCCATTCTGAAACGCGACTCCTGATAGATAAGCGAAGCCATCAGTCGCCAATCCCAATTGATGCTGCTTGCCACCTTCTTGATAATATCGTCGTATTGAGACAGTTGTCCCTCGGCGGGTTTCCGCTTTCCAAACACATTACCTTTGTTGACATACTTCGCAAGAATACGGTTCAAATTGCGTTGTTCGAAGTTGTCAATCCAACCATTGAGGGCCAGAAGGAGCGACGAATCGTTTTCATGCTTGCGGACAGCCCAACCCAAAGGCTGCTCAACGCTCACGTTCAGTTTGGTGTCCAAGCCTCCCAAGCCTATGGAAGCCATCCGCGCCACGTACTCCTCTACCACGGTATAGTCAATCCATCCCGAGGCGACAGCCTGCACAAGGTCAACGCTGTTAAGGCTATCGTTTTCAACAATATAGATAGTGTCGCCTATCTGATCGGAGAGGTGCTCAAGCAACTTCACCACATGGCTGCCTTTGGGCAGATGGATGGTCTTGCCCGCCAAGTCGACCGACGAACGAAGCAATTGGTTCTCCACCTCGTTGGCCGTTGACATGTTCTTCCAGTCCTTCGGCATCCGCTGCACCAGCACGCTGCGCTGCATAAGGATGGGACTGGTGAGCAAATAGCGGCGTTTCATCTCCTTGTTGGCCCCAATGCCGATGGCAATCACGTCCACTTTACAGGAATCCAAAAGGCTGAAACAAGAATCCAGGTTTTCGACTACATGCATCTCCAATTCAAGCCCGTTTTCCTCGCAAAATTCACTTAACAATTCATACTCAAAGCCCGACGGCTGCTTGGATTGTGTATTGTAATTAATTGCTTCACAATTTGTTACTGCAATCAATTTACCCTTTTCTTGAATCCGTTCCAAAGCGGTTAACGTATCGGTGGGCGTTTCCACAACATGATTTGGACGCGACTCGTTTTGGCATGACGTCAAAGCCCAAACAAAGAGTAACAATACTAGAATACTTATTGTCTTTATCTTCATTTCACGCGTTTTAGCGGCGGTAAAAGTAGAAAATTTTGGCTTTCCATCGAAAAAAAGCCGAACGTTTTGATGAATTATGTAATTTTGACCCCTTATTTAGAATCATAATGACCAAAAAAATACAAGAGCCAAACGCTTTATATACCATACTTCTTCCTTACGTGAACTGGCACACTCGCCGTGCCTACCGCAGGTTTGAGGTACACGGGAAAGAGAATCTCCCAAAAGATTGTCCCACCATTTTCGGCGTTAACCACAGCAATACTTTGATGGATGCCTTGGTGCTGTTGTCGACTGACAATATCCGCAAGGTCTTCATCGCACGTGGCGACATCTTCAAGAAGCCTACTGTAGCCAAGATCCTGAATTTCCTGCGCATCCTGCCCATCTTCCGTATCCGCAATGGTGTGGCGGCCGTACGCCAAAACGACGACTCGCTCAACAAAGCCGTTGATGTCATTCACGACCATGTTGATCTTTATCTCTTCCCCGAAGGGATGCACCGCACCAAGCATTCCTTGATGCGTATGGGCAAGGGTCTGTTCCACATTGCCTTTGACGCCAACACCCAATTCGGCAAAGATGGCCCCATCTATATCGTCCCCACCGCTATCGAATACGGAGACTACTTCCGCTATCGGAGCACCGCCTTAATCAACTTCGGCAAGCCCATCAACGTGACCGAATTCCTCGAAAACACGACAGAGGAAAACGAAGCCGTAAACATCAATATTTTGAAAGACAGGCTGTTTGAAGAGATTTCAAAGCTGTTCACCTTCATCCCGGACGACGAGGATTATGATGCGATTTGGGAAATCGTGAAGATGAAAAATGAAAAACGTGCGGGCGGACTCTACAAAAAGATGCTTCGCAACCGTGACACGGTCGACAAGGTGCTGAAATTCAGGGAAGAAAAACCCGAAGAAGCGAAGATTTTGTTTGAACGCGTAAAAACCTTTGCCAGCATCCGCAACCAACAGAGAATCTCCGTCACCTCGGTATCGAAGAAACACCCTTTGCTCAACTCCCTTTGGAAGTTCCTCATCCTGCTCATAGGATTGCCCTATTATGCAGCTTCGGCTGCAGTCAATTTCCCAACCTGGCTCATCACGCTGATTATCAGAGGAAAGCTGAAAGACCCCGCTTTTGGCAACACGGTCAGTTATGGAGTGCAGTTCGTGATGTTCCCTATCATCTTCATCACGGGAGCCATCCTGCTGTTCTGCCATCTACCTTGGTTTTTGGCCTTAGGAGCCACGGTACTGCTTTATTTCTCCTACCCGATGTTTACCGACTACGGCGAGTTGTTCCGCCGCTGGCTGTCGGATGTACGTTGGACCTTCAAGAAAAAACTGCGCAAACAATTTGAATCCCTAAACCTCAATACCTTATTCTGATGGCACAACGCTGGATTATCCCTGACATTCACGGTTGCTTGAAAACGCTGCAATCCTTGCTTGAAAACATGCTCAAAGTTTCGAAGCACGACAAGCTCTATTTTCTGGGCGACTACATCGACCGCGGCCCCAACAGCAAAGGCGTCATCGATTATCTGATGCATTTGCAAAAAGAGGAATATGAAGTACATTTCCTGAAAGGCAACCACGAGGACCTGTGCGTCACCGCCTATGAAGCCGACCAAAAGAAACGCTTGTTCGGGAAGCCCTCCGAACAAAAAGAATGGGAAGCCGTAGGTGCCAAGGCCACCTTGGACAGTTTTGGCGTGAAACACCCACGCGAGATTCCGCAACTTTATATCGACTGGATGAACGCCTGTCTGCCATACGTTGAGTTGGAAGACTACATACTTGTCCACGCCGGCATGAATTTCCAAATCGAAGACCCTTTTGAGGACAAACACAGTATGATGTGGACGCGTAAATTCAAGGTAGACTTCAACAAATCTCACGGCAAGAAAATCATCCACGGCCATATTCCCGTAGACCACAGCTTCATGAACTTTGTGGTTGAAAGCAACGATAATTATGACTTCATCGCCTTAGACAACGGCGTATATGTGACCGATCGACCTGGCTTGGGTAACCTGATGGCATTCAACCCCGACACCAAACAGCTACTGGCCCAGTCGAACATGGACTTATAAATCATCTCGCTGATGTCCGACATTGCACTCCATTATATCGAACACGGCCAAGGTGCCCCCCTAATCCTACTCCATGGCAATGGTGAAAGCCATGAAATATTCAAGTATCAAATCTCCCATTTCTCGAAAGAATACCGTATTATTGCCATCGACACCCGCGGTCATGGCCAATCGCCACATGGAGAGAAGCCTTTCACCATCAAACAATTCGCCGAAGATTTGTTCGACTTCATGAACGAGAAAAGTATTGCAAAAGCCATTCTCTTAGGTTTCTCTGATGGAGGCAACATCGCACTGACTTTCGCGCTAAAGCACCCAGAAAGAGTTGAAAAACTGATACTTAACGGAGCCAACCTATTTCCAAACGGTGTAAAGCCGAGATACCAATGGCCTATCGTTATTGGCTATCACATCGCAAAACTATTCTCCAAAAAATCGGAAAAAGCAAAGAAAAACACCGAACTCCTCGGCTTGATGGTCAACGAGCCTACTATCCACCCTTCTGAACTCATGGCTCTTCACATGCCCGTTTTGGTCATTGCTGGCAAAAAAGACATGATAAGGGAAAAA
This sequence comes from uncultured Bacteroidales bacterium, assembly GCA_905234765.1. Next base: position 20,908 of record CAJOIF010000026.1, on the reverse strand, counting down.
CATACCTATCTCATTTACAATAGTTTACCTAACGCACAACTATCTATCATCGAAGGTAACCATTTCATTGCAAGTCAAAACCCGGCCGAATTCAATGCCGCAGTAAAAAATTTTCTCCATTCTTGAATTTTTTCGAAAAAAGTATTCTCACTCTGTTATTTTTGTACATTTGCAGTGTTGGATTGAAAAGAACGTTTTCTTCCGAAAAAATTGAAAACCGTTTTAATAATTTATAACTAATTAAAAATTAAAAAGTTATGAAAACTTGTAACAAATTCTTCGCCGAATTGTTCGGCACCTTCGTTCTTGTCTTTGGAGGCTGCGGCACCGCTCTCTTTGGACATGTCGGTTTCCTTGGCGTTTCCATCGCTTTTGGTCTCACCGTGATAGCCATGGCTTATGGCATTGGCCACATTTCAGGTGCGCACCTTAATCCTGCCGTCAGTTTTGGCGTTTTCGTCAACGGCCGCATGAGCTTCAAGGAAATGCTTTGCTATTGGGCTGCCCAGTTTATCGGCGGTATCATCGCAGGTGCTTTGCTGCTCGTTATCTTTAAGGCCATTGGTGGCGATGCCACTGGTGTTTTTGCTGCCAACGGTTTTGGCGAAGCCTTCCAAAAAGCCACTGGCAACGGTGACTATCAAGCCATCAGCATGGGTGGTGCTTTCCTCGTTGAGGCCCTGTTGACCTTCGTATTCCTGATGGTCATCCTCGGCGTCACCGACAGCAGCCATGCCAACGGCAAATTTGGTGGTCTGGCCATCGGTCTCACCCTCGTACTCATCCACCTCATCAGCATCCCGCTGACCAACACTTCAGTGAACCCCGCCCGTTCGTTGGGTGTCGCCCTATTCTCCAACTGCGAAGGCTGGAGTGCCATGGGCCAAGTGTGGCTCTTCATCGTGGCTCCGCTCGTTGGTGCCTGCCTTGCTGGTCTTGCATATAAGTGCCTCTGCGGTTGCTGCAAGAGTTGCAAGAAAGACTAATTTCGATTAAAGAGATTCCCTTTCAGGAAATGGAGAAGCCATTCCCCGAAGGGGAATCTTTGTTTTTGTCCCATGGCAGGTATCTACATCCATATCCCTTTCTGCAACTCGAAGTGTGGCTATTGCGGGTTTTATTCATTGCCTTCTTTGAAGCTAAAGGAAAGGTTTTTGGAGGCGTTGAAAGCGGAAATCGTTATGCGAAGGGATTACTTGCACAATGAAAACATCAACACCATCTATTTCGGTGGCGGCACCCCTTCCCTACTGTGCATGGGAGAAATAGACAACGTGCTGCAACTTATTAATAAATACTATCCCATTGCCCCCAACGCCGAAATTACCCTCGAAGCCAACCCCGATACGCTGTCATTGGAATATCTGAAATCCTTGCATCAAATCGGCATCAATCGCCTCAGCATCGGCATACAGAGTTTTTTTGACAACGACTTGCAATATCTAGGACGGAAGCACGACTCTCATCACGCCAAGCTGTGCATCGAATGGGCCCAGCAGGCCGGTTTCAGCAACCTCAGCATTGACCTTATCTACGGCCTGCCCACCTCAAATACGGAACAGTGGAATCAAAACCTGGATATCTTCTTCGACTACGGCCTGCCCCATCTCTCGGCCTATGCCCTCACCCTAGAGCCCAATTCCATCCTTACGAAGCAAATCGAACTTGGGAAAACGCTTCCCATCAAAGAAGAGGATGCACTCCGAGATTACGACATTCTCTGTCACCGCGCTAAAGAAAACGGTTACCTGCATTATGAGATTTCCAATTTCTGCAAACGCGGGATGCACTCCAAGCACAACGCTTCATATTGGTTTGGCACACCTTATCTTGGCCTCGGGCCTTCGGCGCACTCGTTTGACGGTGTCTCACGACAGTGGAATATTGCGAACGTTGAAAAATATTCGGACACAAAACTTCGAGATGCAGGACGCGAGTCGTTAACCCCCGAACAGCATTACAACGAATACGTCATGCTCCGATTGCGCACCCACTGGGGCATCGACCTGAAATACATGAAACGCGAGATGGGCGAACAATTCTCCACTTATTGTGAACAACGCTCCCAACCCTTAGTTACCCAAGGACGTCTCACACAGACACGGGAATTCCTTTACCTCACGGACAAACAGATGCTCTTCGCCGACGGTGTGGCAGAAGAGTTGTTTTGGGAATAAACATCATCACTTAAATATCAACACTATGCTTAAATTCAAATCATTACTCTTATCCGCCCTGCTGCTTATCGGCTTTCACGCCATGGCTCAGGAAGAACAGGAAATGCTCGACGGGGCCTGTTGCACCAGCATCATGGTAGGCAAAAACGCCTCCACCGACGGCTCTGTCATCACCTCGCACACCTGCGATGGCCGCTACCGCACCTGGATGCGCTGGGAGCCTGCCGCTGACTACAAAATCGCAGAAACACCCAAAGGAAAAAAGAAATCAAAAGATGCCGAAAAGGTCGAGATGCACAAGGTCTACAAAGGCACCATGCATACCGAAGACCCCTTCGACAACAGAGGCCTTGAACTGGCAGGCGAAATCCCACAGGTGGCCCATACCTATGCTTACCTCAACACCGCCTATCCTTGCCTCAACGAGAAACAATTGGCTATCGGTGAGACGACTTTTTCTGGCCCTGACACTTTGGTCAACCACAAAGGCATGTTCATGATTGAGGAACTGGAACGCGTGGCACTGATGCGTTGCGACAATGCCCGCGATGCCATCCAACTCATTGGTAACCTTGTCAAGGAATACGGCTACGGCGATGGGGGTGAGTGCATCACCCTTGCCGATAAAAACGAAGTGTGGCAAATGGAAATCCTCGGTGAAGGTCCTGACAAGATTGGTGGCGTTTGGGCAGCCAAGCGCATCCCTGACGACGAGGTAGGCGTCAGCGCCAATATCGCCCGTATAGGCAAGTTGGAACGCAGCAGCAAGGATTTCTATTGCTCCGACAACTGCGAGGCTGTAGCGAAGAAATACGGCCTCTGGGACGGCCAAGGCGACTTCGTTTTCTGGAAAGCTTTCCGTAGCAGTTATGGCGGAGGCAAGAACTACAGCGACCGAGAGTTCTTCATCCTCAGCCACCTGGCTCCTTCGCTCAACCTCAACCGCGACATGCCCGAGTTGCCTTTCTCGGTGAAGCCCGATGAAAAGGTAGACGTGATGGATGTCATCAACCTTTTCAAAAGCACCTACGAAGGCACCGACATGGACATGACGCGCAACGTGAAGATGGTCACCAAAAAACGACTTGACGACGGCACCACTGTGAACGACACCATCATCAGCCCTATTGCTAACCCATGGGTCAACAGCACGATGATGAACACCATCAACTATCTGGCACCTGGTACCATCAACTTCCAGCGCACCGTAGCTGTGGCTTGGAGTAGTTATAACTTCGTCACGCAATGCCGCAGTTGGGTGCCCGACGAAATCGGTGCCATCTGCTGGATGGCCTGTGATAACCCAGGACAAAGCCCGCGTATCCCCATCTTCTCTGGTTCTACCACCCTTCCCGATGGCTTCGACAAATGTGGTCAACTGCGCTACCGCGACGAAGCTTGGATTTGGCACTATCGTAAAGCCAACAAACTCGCCACCGTACAGTGGGGCCGTTCCAAGAGCACACTACTCGACAACGTAACACGTTTCGAACAAAAAGCCTTGAACGAGATTCCCGCCATGGAGAAACGCGCGAAAGCCCTGCTTGACGAAGGCAAACCAAAGGAGGCTACGCAACTCATCAATCAATACACCTCCGACTTCGCCGGCTCCACCCGACAAGCCTGGAAAGAAATGGAAAACAAGTTTTGGTATTGGTTCAGTATGGGATTCTGACAAAAAAGAGAGGCGAGCATGCTCGCCTCTCTTTTTGCTTAATTGGATTGGTTGACCGTGATGGTAATCATTCGACCCATACTTCCATAAAGGCGCAGTTCCGTACTACGCGGCTGCAATGCCATCAAAGGCAAAACCTTTACCATAAATTCACCGTTATTCGTCCCAGACGCATTATAACAAGTTAGCCATTCCACACTCGTCTCAACATACCAAGATTGGTTGGCCGTCACGTGAACCGTGTATTCTCCTCCCTCAGGCCGCGCATCGATTACAGTGTAGTCAGTCTCCAGAATGTCTGGCATGCCTTCCTGCTCAACAACAACTGTTGTAAGCACCTGCCCATTATACATCACGTTCACATAACCTGTACGAGTTTCAGCTTGCAGATTGTGGTCAACAAGGATGTCGAAAGAGGCATTCCCGGTACCCGATGAGGTTAACAGAGTAATCCAATTACTGGCCTCAAGATACCATGAGACATTTGATGTCAGTTCCAAATGTTGGAATCCGCCATTATATTCAGGGTACAAGATTGACGGCTCAACAACGGCCATAGGGAGTTCGTCGCCCGCCTCTTGATTGATTACAATGTCAACCACCCTTTCTCCTGCCTTAATCGTAACGCTTCCCGTTCTCGGAGTGGCAATATAGTTGGGTGCAACGGTCAACGTAACTGTAGCATTGCCCGTTCCCTCCATCGGAGTAACCGACAACCATGTATCATCAAAATCAAACCTCCAATCAATGTTGCATGTTATCGATATGGTTCTCTCGCCACCTTCTTTCCCAAGCTGGAAAGACACGGGTGAGACGTCCAAATGGTATTCAATTGATTCCTGACTCACGGACAATATTGCCCTATTTCCTGTTTCGGAAATGAAGTTCACATAAGAGTTTCGGGGTAGATAGTGTTCGTTGGGCGCTATAGTGACGGTCACTTGGGCGTTGCCATTCCCTAAATTGGCACTTACACTCATCCAATCCGCCTCGCTCACAGCGGTCCAGCTGCCCTCACAAGTGACATTAACGGTTTTCACAGCACCCGTATGATCAACAAGAAACTGCTCAGGATTGATTTGCACGGGAATCTGTACCATGTCTGCCTGAATCACATTCAATAGCGTTTCTCTTCCTTCGCACACAAAAACAACGTTCGTCTCACGGAACTCATGGATTTCACCTTCAATTGAATTCACCGTAACCGTCACAACACCATCTTTGGATCCGCTCATCGGCGAACATGACACCCAATTGGCTTGTACACTCACTGTCCAGTCACCAACGGAAGTTACAGCCACTTCATAGACACCGCCTTGAAAATCACATTCAATGGTGGAAGGGTTAAGGCCGACAAAGCCTTGTCTCACACCCTGCGTGACAGTCAATGAAGCACTATTGTCTTTCGTTGTAACAGTAACTACGCCGGAACGGCTTTCTGGTGTTCCATTGACATCCGCCACTATCTGAAGCGTTGCGTCACCATTCCCAGAGGACGGCGAAATGCTGATCCATTCAGGAGCGGAAGTCACTTCCCAATCGCCATTACTTGTAAGACTGACTGCTACAGTCTCACCCTCAGGCGAGATTTCAATACTTGACTTATTCAAGGCCACATTGACCTCTTTTTTGCATCCGACCGTCATCGTCAACACGACAAGGGCCAATAACATGTACTTCAGTTTTTTCATAATAGTTTGTATTATACTCGATTCAATTTTTATCTAATAACGTCGCTTTTGCCGTTTTATTACAACCTCAAAAAAAAGTGTGCCATCACAGAATGGCACACTTTTTAGATCCATCTCAAGTTGAAAATCAATAGAAGTCCACTCTGTTGTCTTCAATCTTAGCATTGTTCTTCAATGCGGTGTAGATGGCGCCGCCCAACACTCTGTTGTTGAACTGGCTGGTCTTCTCACGCATGATGCTGCTGTAGTCGGTGGTGGGTTCGGGAGTGGCGAACTTCACATTCTTGATGATGAAAGCACTACTGTTGCCCGCCACGGGGCCCACTTCCTCGCCTTCCTTCATGCCAAGGAGTGTACCGACGATGTCGGCTTCCACACCGAAATTACCCAATACGCGCGACTCGATAGCGATATCGGAAACCGAAGTGGATTCAGCGCCCAACTCACTAACCATACGATTCATGTCGTTGCCACAAGCCTTCATCTTCTCAACGGCCATTTCACCTTTCTTCTTGTTGATAATCTGGTATTTGGCTTGGTCGATAACGACACTCATCGGAGCATAGCCTTCAGGAACGATGTTAGTCAAAGCAGCTACAACAAACATATTGTCAAGGTCAAAGATGGTGGAGATGTCGCCCACCTTGGTCTTGTCATCGAAAGCCCAACGCACAATCTGACGCGGGTTGTCGATACCGGTGATTTGGTAGGTGGATGCGTTCATTCTCGGCATAGTGCGCTTGGTGAGACCTTGTGCTTCGATGGCAGCGTTAAATTGGTCATAAGTCTTGTTTTCGGTGACGAACTTATTGGCCTCGGCGAAGATGTTCTGATACGTCTTGCTGCTTGAAGTGATTTCGTGCGTCAGGTACGCAAGACGGGCTTTGGGCTGTTCTTGGGTCTTGTCGGTCACTTTAATAATGTGATAACCGAAAACTGTCTCCACGATACCGAGCGATCCCACAGGGTTGCTCACCACAAACTCGTTGAACGGAGGCACCATGGTGCCATCGGTGAACCAATCGAGGTCGCCACCCTTTTCTTTCGAACCCGGGTCGGTGCTGTTGGCGGTAGCCAATTCAGCAAACAATTCGTCATTGTTCTTGGCGGCTTTCAACTGAGCCAGCAGGTCATTGGCCTTGGCTTCAGCCTGTTCCTTACTAATGGTATCTTGGCTGTTGTAGGCACCCTTATAGCTGATGAGAATATGGCTGGCGCGGAGTGAGTCGGGACGGTTTTGCAGTTCGACGATGCGTACCAGATTGAAGGCATTCTCATCTTCATAAGGACCATACACATAACCAGCATCCTTGCCCAAGTCAAACACCGAAGTTTCCACAGCCTTAGGAACATCGTTGCGACCCACCCAAGTGCTGTCGTAACGCTTGTCGGAATTCGCATTGACGAAATTCATCACATTGTCGGTATTGACGAAGTCTTCCTTCATCTCCTGCACATACTTCAGAGCGTCCTGACGGTCTTCCAAAGAGGGTTTGATCTCGAACACCACATACTCAATGTCTCGGCGCTCGTCGGTCTCGTAACGGTATTTGTTCTCCTCATAGAAAGCTTTGTTGTCTTTCTCCGTCACCACCACGGTCGAATCAGGAATGGTAGCATAACGAAGGGCGATGATATCGGCAGAAGCCTTGGTGTTCTTGTTTTGGTAATATTTCTCAGCGAGGGCATCCGGCACCATGTAGGAGGCCTTCACGAGGTTGTTGAACTTGGTCTCAAGTCTGTTCTCCTTGACAGCCTTCTCAAAGTCCATCCAACGCACACGGGCATCAGCCGGGAAATCGTTCAGGTTTTGGAGATAATACTCAACCATCTCCTTATTGAACGAACCATCCTGGTTGCTGAAGCTCTGCACAACCCATTGGTGAGGGTTTTCGCCCATAAACTGGTCGTAAAGTTCATCACTACTGACATTCATGCCGACAGCTTCATATTCCTTGGTCATAATGTTCTGCTTGATCATCTCATCAAGGGTGCTGTTGTAAATACTGTAAGTCTCGGCGGATGAGAGGTTGTTGGAAGAGCTTCTTCTGTTGTCAATATTCTTTTCACGTAGCGCCTCGTAGTCCTGATAGGGGATCTTCTCACCGTCAATCACTGCAATATTGTACTCGCGATTGCGACCCTGACTTTGGAAAAGGTCTTGTAACACAAATGCTAACAACGCAATACCGATGATTGCGATCAACAATCCTGAATGTCTTCTGATTTTTTCAATTGCTGCCATAATTCTATTGACTATTTTTTACTATTAAACTTCAAAATTTGAGCCTGCAAAATTAGCAAACTTTTTGACGCGAAAATCAAAAAGACCGTTTTTTATTTTTCATTCCAAACTTTTCAACTCCACCTCGTCCAATTTCACATCCGATGCCTTCAAGATTTTCACCTTATATTTGCCTATTACCAGCTCTTCTCCCTGTGCCGGAATGCTCTCACAATAGTGCAAAATCATGCCTGCAAGGGTCTCATAGTCGTCACTGATAGGCAAATCGAGGCGATAGGTGTCGTTTAGATAATCGATTTCAAGGCGAGCCGAAAAGATGAAGGTGTTGTCGTCAATCACCTTTTCCACCTCGTCTTCCACATCATATTCATCATCAATTTCGCCAAAAATCTCTTCCACTACGTCTTCCATGGTGACAATGCCAGCAGTGCCTCCAAATTCGTCCACCACGGCAGCCACACCTTGATGCTTGGCTATGAAATGCTTCAGCAGACGGTCAGCGGTATAAGTCTCCGGGAAAAAGTCGATCTTCCGCACAATGTCAGAAAGCACAACTTCTCGGCCGTCGGCGATGGCGCGTACCACATCGTTGAGATGCACATAACCCACGATGTCGTCAATGCCCTCGCCACAAACGATAAGTTTGGAGTGCTTTGTTTCCTCAAACCTCGCTTTTACTGCGTCAATGCTATCCGTCAGACGAACACTCTCAATCTCATTGCGCGGGGCCATACATTCCCGCAGTTTCACCGAACGAAATTCCATCACATTCTGGAACAATTGTATCTCCTGCTGCATATCTTCGTCAGCCTCCTCATTGTCAGCATATTCCGCTATGAAGTCACCCAAGTCCACAGTGCTGAATTTGTATTCCTTCTTGTCGACTTTGAGACGCAAAATATGGCGGATGATGAATTCAGAGATTCCAGTATAAACGAGAATTAAAGGATACAGAAGACAATAAACGAGAAAAGTTGGGAACGAAAAAAATGACAAGATGGCATTCGGATTGATACGGAATAGCATCTTGGGGATAAACTCACCGACAAGTAGTACCAGCAAGGTAGCCATAATGGTCTGCACGAGCAGTACGGTAATGTCATTGCAAAGCGATATGGCTTGTAGCCAGTGCGTCACGGGCATTTCCAAGATTTGGGCCATGCTCATGCCATAGATGATAAGAGCGATGTTGTTGCCCAACAGCAACGATGTGATGAAACGCGATTGGTCTTTCAGGAAAAGCCGGATGAGACGAGCCGAGAATGTGTTTTTGGTCAGTTCCACCTCCAATTGCAGCCGATTAATGCTGTTGAAGGCAATCTCCAATCCCGAAAAAAGGGCTGAGAAGAAAAGGGTGATGGCAACTACAATCCAACTGTTCATGGCTCAATCCTCATCATCAACATCAAGTGTGGCACGACCCGAAAACATGGTATATTCCGAGAAGTCCTCAATCGCTATCAGGCTATCGGCCTCAATCTCCTTGTCGGCAGTGACAATGCGCACATGCGATCGTGTGTAAATCATCCTCACATCCTGATACCAGAAAAGCTTGTCGGAATACATCACCTGCTCGCCTCCATTACGGATAACCACTACGCTGTCGTGGGCTTCAAGCAGTTTGTTGCTGAAAGTCTTTCCATAGCCTGCAATGAGTTCGGTGGTAGGATTATGCTCATCGTCAAACATCAGCACACGAAAACCGAGCGGGAATTCCATGGCATCGTCGTTGCCTTCCATACGCACGAGACGCGGGGCGTGAAGCTCCACCTTAACCATCCCCGAATCGCTCCGGAAAAAGGTCACGCTGTCGGCAATGATGCCCGACAGCGTGTCGTCGCTCGCCATCTTGCTGATGACGGCATCAGGGTTGGAACACGAAAACAACATCACAGCCACGAAGGCTGTGATGCTGATTCGGATTCCTATATTCAGGATGTTTTTCAATTACTTCGATTTGGCTCTGATGGTCGTGTTCTCGCCAATCCAACCACCGACGAAGTAGCTCTGACCTTCATGATAGTCGTTGTAGAAGATGATTTCCATCGCCGGGAAGGCTTGCGAATAGGCGCGAATCAAGCTGTTCGCCTTTTCTGCGATGGAAGGATCCATCTGCCTGGCTTTTTGGCACTTGTCGACAGCAGCCCAGTACACGGCCTTGCTCGGGATGTCACCTGTGAACTGTCCACCACTCTCGGCATAGAGCATGGCGATGATGAGGTAAGGCTCGCCTGCCGTCGGGTCAACCTGAGCGGCTTTTCTCGCCATTTCACGGGCTTTGGAATAGCTCTTCATGTTCTGGTAGCAGAGGGCGAGGTTGCGGTAGGCACGGTATCTACGGTCATTGTTGTCCGTCTTGGTAGCCTGCTCGAAGAACGTGGCAGCATCGCTATATTTCTTTTCGTTGAAGAATCTCTTACCCAAGTTGTAGGAAGCCTCGGGGCTGGGTTCCAGTTCGTTGAGTTTGACAGAAGCCTCAAGGAAGAGTTTCGAGTCGGTGCAGTCTTTCTTATCAAGGATGGTGGTGATGCGCTTGAGCAGCGTCACGTCATCGGGCGTCTCGGCCATCTTGGCACTGAACACCTTGATCAGGTCTTCGCAGGAAGCGTAAGGCTGGAACATGTTGTCAAGGTTGCTCTTCGTGCCCTTATAGTTGCGGATGGAATTCGTTGCCTTGGCGTATTTCTTTGCAATTTCCTTTTTGGCATCCTTGAAAGAAACGACGTGGTCGTCGACAACCGTAACCAGTACGTTTCCGTAACTTAAATCTTTCGAAGCTTTGCCTTCCGATTCATTAACAGTTACATTATCCGGATTGCCCCATGCCGCTATTAACTCACTCTCCGGTAAGTCAGTGGGATCACTCACTTCCGTTGAAGCGGCCTCCGCCAATGCTTCGATGTTGTTGTCGAGCACTTCACTCAACTCCTGATACACATTGATGATGGTCATGTTCTCGGCCTTGCCGTTTTTCACCATATCGATGGTAGCTTTGAAGTAAGTGTCAAGATAGGCACCTTGCAGCTGCGAGGGGTCGAGGGCGACAGCATCCTTCAGTACGTTGTAAGCCTCTTCGTAACGGCTCGGGTTGTACTTGTAGATGTCATAACCCTTGTTTCCCATGATGCTTGCCACCTGCGACTTACCCGTCTTTGGATCGACCGCAAAATACTTGGCTCTACTATCCATCATCATGCAGATAGTGTCGATATAGGCATCTTTCTTATCAGCATTGGTGGCGATGAAGTAGTCCATAATCTTCTCACCATCGGAATAAGTGTATTGGCTGGCAGCGGGGCAGTTGAGAAACACTGCTCTCCATGCATTGACCATCTCCATGCTGAAAGATTCGGCCGCATAGTTGGCAGCCTTCCATTGCTTAAAGTATTCACGGTACATCGACATGTTGGTGATGCATGCTACGCTGTCGGCTCCATACTTCGACTCGCTTTGTGCGCTTACACCCATTGCCATTCCAATCAAAACGGCAATCATCATTAATCTGTTGGTTTTCATTTCTATTCTATTTTAATTGTTTGACTTGTCTTACTTCTTTCAAATATCGTTCCAAAATGCAATCACTTGTATTTCCGCTTCATAAACCAGCGTTCGAACACTGAGACACCGACATCAACTTTCAGGTAGCGCTCTTGTATTAGGCCTTCTTGCTTGGTGCCGAACTGACCCACTTCTACTGCCAAGTTGACTTTTGAGAGCGATCTGGGCAAGGGCAGTGAGACACCTGCCGTGATACCCAAACTGTTCAGGTTGCGATCATTCAGGTTGAGGAAGCCGTGCTCATAGCTGGTGCCAAGGCGATAGCTCGCTTTGCGGAAATAGTTCGATACCGACGAATAGCTAGGCATATACTCAAATCCGACAGCAGCACGCCATGAATCATGAAGGTCTTCGGTAGCACCCTCGCGGGCAAAACGCGACCATTGCGTCCAATTGAAATCGGCTCCCAAAGTCCAACGGTTATTTTTCTGCAAGGCGAAACCGACACCAAAGCCCTGAGGCATGGTAAGTTTGGCATGGTCATTCACATTATAATATATGGTGTCGATGAGATATTCCACATCGTAATCCATGTCCTCCTCAATACTACGAATGAAAGTGGTTTGCTTCCCATTAAGCTTGACACGTTGGTCATAGGTCACACCAATACTCAGGTGCATATCGGAGCCCAAGGGCGTGTCGAACATCAGCCCGTAATCAAACATGAATGAACTCACCATCATGTCGATACTACGTCGGGTGCCGATGTAGTAAGTAGAGTCAAAATAGACAGTTGTAGTGTTTTGCGTGTTACCAAACACATAATAGGCATTGGCGCCAATGCTGAAATATTTACCCAAACGAAAAGCATTGGTTAGCATAACCTGATTAAGTCCGCCCGAGCCTTTGTAAACGGTGTTATAACTACCCGCATCGAGACGGCTTGCAGGGACAACCATCTTATAGCCCGAAGTGCTGTAGGGCTGCACACCCACTCCCACCTTCCACCATTTGGTAAGGCCAAATGCCATAGCCAAATAATCGAAAGAGGCGTTGGCACCACGTTCCGAGTTAGCGGAAGTGCTGAATGTAGAAGTCTTGAAATAAACGCCTGCGTCGAATAGGAACGCGAGGGTGTCCATCTTGGCGAGAGTGGCCGGATTGCTGGTATTAATCAAGGTCTTGTCAAAAATGGCATTGCCCACGCCGCCCATGCCTTTCAGTCTGACGCTTTTCGTATTGCCCGTGAGTTGACCCACACCTAACTTTGAATAAGGCGAGTCGATGTCGGCTTGGGCAAAAACAGCCATGGCCGAAAACGCCAAAAATGTCAGAAACAGTATTTTTTTCAAAGGTATAGCTTTCATAATTCCCATTTGAGCCTGCAAATATCCGATTTTTTAACTCGTTGAGCAAATTTTTATTGCACCCAACGACCTAACAATGGCATAAAAAACTGATTATCAATAAGAAATTTTTTATCCGACATTTTTTTATCATTTTTTTGCAGTTTTTTTCTTGCCGATAAGGAAAAAAGTCGTAATTTTGCGGCGCAAATCGAAAGATTCAACGAAGTTAAAAACGGAGGTACCGTAGCTCAGTTGGTAGAGCAGAGGACTGAAAATCCTCGTGTCACTGGTTCGATTCCCGTCGGTACCACCCTTGTAGAGACGCAAAATCTTGCGTCTCTTTTTTTGTGCGCCTGCCCCATATCCATTCGCCAACAAACAATAAAAAAAGCACCTCCCGAAGAAGGTGCTTTTCGTTTCATCTATGCACTTAGATTAGATGTTGACATTAATAGCACTCATGTTCTTGATGACGCTAGGACGAATGCGGTTGTCCTTGTTGCTGTTGACAATCTGAGTCCAAGTAGTACCATCTTGGGTAACCTCGATGATACAGCCCTTCATCAGTGCCAAAGGACGCAACACCATATAGAAACGGGTTGCATTGGCCTTGGTCTTGCCCAAAGCGACACCGTCACCGAGGTTAAGAGTGACACTCATGCCAGCATTGGTCACGTTGTAACCAATTCTAGTCTTGTAATTAGCCAAATTGTCCATATAAGTGGCATTTGACTCATTGTAGTTGTTGAACATGCCAGTCAACTCATCAGGATCAATTTCAGGGAGGATCAGTTGAACCAAACCAGTCAGATGGAAGTGCTTGTCAGTGACTCTGATTCCCTTGATGGTCTTGCCATTGGCGTTGTACAGATTCAGTGACAGGATACCGCAGATGTTCTTGAAGTGGAAGTAAGCATCGGTCAAATGATCGGTGGTAGCATCCTTGGCAGCCATATACAAGGCACCTTGAGGAACTGTATTGGGACGATAAATTTGCACAGGATTAAGCGGGAAACCGCATCTGTTACCGTTATCCAATTGAGTGTAGTCGACATCATCGCCAGGATAGAAAGCGTAGAAAGCACTCATTCTATCGTTGGCTAACGGACTGGTGCTTGAAAACGGAACGTTGCTTGATCCGGTTGTTGTGGCCGTATACATACCACAGACAGAATTGGCTGGAGTGACATCGTCAACATTGTAAAGTGCAACGACATCACCAGTTTCAAACACGACCTGATTGTTCTGGAGATACACCTTGGCCTCGTCTTCATTCTCTTCAATAAGCTTTTCTGTTGAGCACTTAATGACAGAAGCCGGTTCATTTTCCTTATTGCATGAAGCGAAGACCAAAGCTGCCACAGCCATCATGCAAACGCATCTTACTACTTTTTTCATTTCTTTTTGTTATCCTTTAATAATTAAAACTCGAGATTTTGTTTACCAGGACCCAGCAGAGCCTGGTTCATAACCAGTAGTGCCACCGCCGGGTTGCATAAAGCTCTTGTTCACATTGAGTTCAACCATTTCAGCCTTAGGGGCTTCGTAGATTTCATTCATCTTTTTCATTTTTTTACTTTTTTAATAGTTAGACTTTTATTATTTGTTTGTTATACTTACTTTTCCCTTTCCATAATTCGGCTGCAAAAATAGTAAATTAATTCATACGCCAACAAAAAAATCATTTTTTCGGAAAATTTTTCTTAAAAGCATACCTTAATGAGTGGTGAAATTCGCGGAAAGCGGAGGCGGGAAACAGGCTTACCCTGTGGAAAAACTCAACGAACATGCACACCAGCGCATGGAATTTGTGCCAAAACCGACGTTTGGGTTTCCTGCGCACGAAACGGTTGGCGCGCCTGAAGTTGCCTTCCTTCATAATCCTTCGGAGAAGCCTCTTTGCCTTGGGGCGGCAGGATGCGTCGAAAAAAGGCATTTCCTTTTCGGGCAGACCAAGACAATCCACCATCAGGCACCCGAATGTCTGCCAAGGCTTCATCAGGTGCATTGCATCCATCCACCCATGCAGTTTTTCCAAATCAAGTTGTCCGTAATAGAAATGCAGGGCGATGGCCACATCGGAAATCTGTCGCCAACCCACGCCCGAAGTCAGGAAATGGTGCCATGCATGGAAGAAGGTGAAGAAGACCTGAAACTCCTTGGAACCAACCGAAACCACAATACCGCCAATGTCAACACGCTGGGGATGCTCCACCAAGCCATCGCGTTCGATGGCAGAATAAGCGGCCCGTTCCTTGTCGTCTATCACATCAGCGCTCACATGGTGCACTTCCAAGGGGATGTCGTCAAAGTCAATGTTGTAGTGGTGTCCAGCACCCTCCACCTGCTCCCAGGTGTAGGCGCCAGGCAAAGTGCGCAGCAAGGCGCAAGCCTGATGGAAGTCGCCAGGAGCCGCATAAAGGTCAATGTCGCCAAACTGCCGAAGCACGGAGTTAGGATAGAGTGCGGCCAGCCCGAAGCCCTTGAGCACCAACGGCTCGATGCCGTGCTCGCGCAACAAGGTCACCGCTGCCACAAGAAGTTGCTTCCGGCTCATTTGGATGAGCAGGTTGTTGCGCATGAGAGCCCGCATCTGCTCCAGCATTTCGGCAGAAGGCCTATTGCTGCCCGTCATTCGCGAGGCCACGTCTGACAGAAGAACGGCATTAGCCTGGTGATGGGCCTGCTGCATGACCGTCTCCCAATCGATGGCGCCTTCGATGTCGACAGGCTCATTCCAGAGTGCGGCACGAAGCAGGGCGAAATAGTGCTGTTCGTGAAGGGTCATTTCCTTACACCTTAATTAATTATCAATGAGATTGACGTCTTTCCATGTTTGCAGCAAAGCGGCCACATCCTTCTCAGCCATCTCTCGGGTGATACCATATTCATCCATCAGCAACTGTGCGAGGGTATCAGCCTCAAACTCCTTGTCTTCCACTTCTTTCCAAAGGAAGGCGGCGGAGGCGTTTAAGGTAATCATGCGGGTGAAATCAACCGCTTCAATTCCTTCAGGAACGAGGATGTAATCGTTGCCTAAGGTGCGCAATGCATAACCTTTTCTGGTTTTCATATCAAATCGTATTTCTTTGTATTATATTGGTTTACCTAATATTCTATTCCATTTCCTGTACACCTTCAGCAGGTATTTCCGAAGCGGCATCGTGTGTCGCCACAGCCATGCCTTGCCTGGGGCGTGATGCCGTTTGTCAGGCGCGATGATTTCTGTCACCACTCCGACTACATCGGCCAGCTTGCCTTGTTCAGTGCCGTGCAGATTACCATCACCCATCAAGGTGACTGAATCTCCGTCAAGTGCAATGATGCGGTGCATGACATAACGCCCATCAATGTATGCCAAAACGATATAGCCTATCTCCAACTTATCAGCGCGTTGCAACTTGACCTGATCCACCTCGCCCCTTATAAAAGGGAGCATGCTTCTGCCTTTGGGTGTCATCACCACCTCTCGTCCTTCGGCAAGCAGCCGCGACACTTCATCGAGAAGCACCTCATTGGGCAAGAAGACTTTCTCCATGATTACTGCGACACGGTTTTATAGCACAGCCAAGCGGCCTCAGCGTTGGGCAGACAATCCAACGAATAGCAAGGTACCTTGCCAAGTATCTTCTCACAAGTGGCAAAAAAGCCGTCTGCAGCCTCCTTTATAAACCGGAATCCCGAGAAAGAGACATAAAGCACGGCATAAGCCTCAACAATTGACAACGTGCGGATACGGTTCTCCTTGGCCTGGTGCAAATCGACGATAGCGCCTGCGGGAAAATCCAGGTTACGATAGCATGGCGTCTTGCCGCTCCAAGGCGAACCATAAACGCGCACCTCACCGTTGTCTTCCACCCTAAGCACGGGATTGTCGTCGTTCAGCAACTCACATCCTTCTATATTATTAATCCACAACTGGCTATGCGTACTCTTACCCGTTCCGCTCTTGCCAAAGAAAAGATAGCCCTTCCCGTCCTTCACCGTCACCGACGAGTGTACTCGGATCGTATTCAGGCACGCCGTTGACATGGCAAACATGAATTTCGCCGTGATATCGAGTGCAAATCTTAGGCTGATTGCCGTCTGAAACACGGCCTTTTTGAACGCCTTATCTGTAATAAAAGAACACGCCACTGGAGCCTCGTAGGTAGGAGCTACCTCAACGAGCCATTTCCCCTGCCATTCGTAAAAATCAATGCGTAAAAATAGAAGGCCTTCGCAGCTCATCGTGATCTTCTCCTTATCGGATGTGTCAGGCCATTCCTCCTTCAATTCAACTGAAAACAGACAATCATCGTCATCGCATTCCATCAGGAAGGGCTCATAAGGCTTCAAATCATCCGTGACCTGTTCGCCATCTGGCAAAACGATAGCGAACTTGTGACCAGCAACTTTATAACAATTTTTCATCCGATAATATTTTTTGCAAAAATAGTGTTTTTCCGTGATATAACGGGATTTTTCTGCGAAATCCCAAAACGAACCATCATCGCTGCCGACATTTTTTGTACTTTTGCGCGGAAATAAAGGCAATATGGCAAAGAAAAACAGACACAGCACACGTGACGGCAAGGGCCGTAGGATACTATTGGCATTAATCAGTGGTGGTTTGCTCACGGCGGCATGGCCCACATGGGGCATAGCACCATTCATATTTATAGCGATGGTCCCGCTATTTTTGCTCGAAGACCGTATCGCACACGGTGAAAAAGGGAAACTTTTCTGGCTTTCCTTTTTGGCTTTCCTTATTTGGAACACCGCCACGACCTGGTGGGTTTGGAACGCCACTCCTGCCGCCATTGCCGCCTGGACATTGAATTCCATCTTTATGGCCACCGTGTTCATCGTGTTTCATTTTACGAAAAAGAAAGTATGCAATAATGTCTGGGGCAACTTCTTCCTAATCCCCTACTGGATGGCTTTTGAGATGCTCACCTACTGGTGGTCCATCAAATGGCCTTGGCTCAATCTGGGTAATGTGTTCTCGACCAGACACCAATGGGTGCAGTGGTACGAATACACTGGAGTGGCTGGCGGAACCCTTTGGGTACTTCTTATTAACATTCTGATTTCCAACACCATCCTTTCCGCCAAGGCGAAAGAGGCAAAGCACACCTTTATTAATATAGGGCTCGCTGCTCTGATACTCATCCTTCCCATCCTTATCAGCAAGAACATTTACAAGCACTATGAAGACCAAGGCAAGGATACCGAAGTCATTGTCGTTCAACAGAACTGCAACCCATGGAATGAGCAATTCAACTCCGACTACTTCAACGAAACCATCCAAAACAACATTAACCTATCGCTGCCTTTAGTCACACCCAACACACGTTTTGTAGTCAGTTCGGAATCGGCCATACAAGAAGGCATTTGGCTCGACAAGATGGAGTCGGCACGAGCCATAAAGACCTTGAGAGAATACGTGCAGCGTTTCCCGCAGATGTCGTTCGTCATCGGAGGAACCACCATGGAATGGGTGCCACAAGGCATGGAGAACGACTTCCCAGCGCGTCAAGTCGGCAACAGCGACCGTTATTACTACAGCCATAACTCTGCCATACTCATTGATACCATAGCCACACAACACCGCAACAAGGCACAACTCGTGGTAGGTGTAGAGGCCATTCCTGTGTGGTTAGGCTTCTTGAAGAACTTCAGCCTCACCGTGGGCATCGCACGCGGCACCTTGAAAGGCGATCCCGAAGCCAGAAACTTGACTTTCGACAACCACAAAGTAGGCATACCCATTTGTTATGAATCGGCGTTTGGAGAATACGTCAGCTCATTCTGCAAGAAAGGGGCCGACCTCCTTTTCGTCATCACTAACGACGGATGGTGGGGCCACACGCCTGGCTATCGTCAGCACTTTGAGTTCTCGAAGCTACGCGCCATCGAAAACCGCCGTTGCGTGGCTCGTTCAGCCAATACGGGTCGCTCAGGTTTCATCAACCAGCGCGGCGACGTGCTGCAACGCACCAAATACTGGGAACCCGATGCCATCAAAGCGACCTTGAAAGCCAACACCAAAGTCACCTTTTACGCCAAGCACGGCGACTACTTGAGCCGCATCGCGGTCTATCTCACCTTCGTGTTGCTCATCACCTGGATTGCCAAATCGCTGATTGGACTCGGCAAGAACAAGAAAAGCACCAAAACCACTGGAAAGAAGAAATGAGTCAACCGTTTCTTTCTTTAGGACCTTTTCAAGGCATCACTGATGCGCCATTTCGCAACGTCTTCAAGCGGCATTTCGGCGGCATCGATAAGTTCTACACGCCTTTCTTCACGGGTATCCACAAAGAAGAGCACGCCAAGAACCTGCAGGGTGAGGAAATCGACCCACGCTATAACGATGTGGAGACCTTGACCCCGCAAATCCTCAGCACCGACGCGGAAGAGATTCTGCGTTTCGCCAAGCAGTGCAAGGAATTGGGTTACAAGGAAATCAACTTGAATATGGGCTGCCCGTTTCCGAGGGTGGCCAACAAGAAACGCGGATGCGGTCTTCTGCCCTACCCCGACAAGGTGGAAGAAATGCTTGAAAAGGTTTTCGAGCAAATCGACATTAGATTTAGCATCAAATGCCGCTTGGGGTATTTCAGCCCCGAGGAGATTGATGCCATCATACCGCTTTTCAACAAGTTCCCTTTAAGCGAATTAATCATTCATCCACGCATCGGAAAGCAATTGTACAAAGGCGAGGCCGATGTGGAAAGGTTCAAGGCATTGATACCTTATATTAATGCCCCGCTGGTGTATAATGGGGACATTTTTTCGGTAGAAAGTTTCGGGCGCATCCGTGAAACGGTGCAGCCCATAAACCATTTTATGCTGGGACGAGGGATTTTGGCGAATCCGTTTTTAGCGGAGGACATCAAGGCATCCGTCATTGTGAGGCACGAAGTAATCCAAAACAATGGTCTAGATTGTTTCGTCGTTCCTCCTCGCAATGACGCAAAGCGGCAGACGGAACGGCTGCATGCCTATGTCATTGACCTTTACGAGGATAGGCTTCGCCATGCTGGTGGCAGTCCTAAGGTGTTGGGAAGGATGAAGGAATTATGGTCCTATTTGATGAACAGCTTCGAGGAACCACAGGTGGTTTGGCGCAAAATCAAGAAAATCAATGCGCTGAAGGAATATGAAGAAACAGTTGAGGTGATATTTAGGGAAAACCAAATCATTCTGTGACATTAATGACGCGAGACGCGGGACTGCGGGACGCGGGACAAAGCCCGTCTGTCTCGAAGTCTCGCGTCTCATAGTCTCGCGTCAATAAATCATTCGAACGAGGCGATGGCCTTCTTGATAATCTCGATGGCTTCGCGGAGTTCGGCTTCGGTGATGACCAAAGGCGGAGCGAAGCGGATGATGTGCTGATGGGTGGGCTTGGCCAGCAGGCCGAGGTCACGCATCTTGAGGCACACGTCCCAAGCTTCTTTGCCGTCTTTAGGTTTGATGATCACGGCGTTGAGCAAGCCCTTACCACGAACCTTCTCAATCATCGGGCTCTTGATCTTGCTGATTTCCTCACGGAAGATCTTACCGAGACGCTCGGCGTTCTCCATCAGATGCTCTTCCTTGATGACCTCAAGGGCGGCGATGGACACGCGGGCAGCAATCGGGTTGCCACCGAAGGTCGAGCCGTGCTCACCGGGCTTGATGTTCAGCATGATGTCGTCGTCGGCCAACACACAGCTCACCGGCACCACACCACCACCGAGGGCCTTGCCCAGGATGAGGATGTCGGGGCGCACACCTTCGTGGTCGCAGGCTAACATCTTACCAGTGCGGGCGATACCGCATTGCACCTCGTCGGCCATAAACAGCACGTTGTACTTCTTGCAGATGTCGTAGCACTTCTTCAGGTAGCCGTCATCCGGCACATACACACCAGCCTCGCCTTGGATGGGTTCCAGCAGGAAACCGGCAATCTCCTTGCCTTCCTTGGCCAGCACTTGCTCCAATGCATCGGGATCGTTGTAGGGGATACGGATAAAGCCGGGAGTCATGGGGCCGTAGTTGGCGTAGCTCTCGGGGTCATTACTCATCGTGATGATGGTGATGGTGCGGCCGTGGAAGTTGCCTTCGCAGCAAACGATCTTCACCTTGTCGTTCGGGATACCCTTCTTGACGACACCCCAACGACGGGCGAGCTTCAGGCCCGTCTCGTCGGCTTCGGCGCCCGAGTTCATGGGCAGCACCTTGTCGTAGCCGAAGTATTCGGTCACATATTTCTCCCACACGCCGAGTGCGTCGTTATAGAA
>CAJOIF010000025.1 GCA_905234765.1 uncultured Bacteroidales bacterium | reverse complement strand
TTTCAATACAAAGGACAAGTTTTACGACTACTTCCCGCATCTGCCTGCCATACGGATGAAGAAGGACTTTGGATTGGGCTTTTACGAACAAAGCGCTGTCCGCAACGAAGTGCAGAAAGCCATCAGGCAGGCTTACGACCGGCTGGTGGCCTCCCACGACCTGGTCCATGTGAACGTGTATGGCGAGATAGGAGAGGAGTTCGACCATAAATTCTACAACGAACTGAAAACCAATGTAAACCGGCACTTCCATGCAGAACGCTCATGGAGCTTCCTGGATGGCATCATGCATGAACCCATCATGGAAGACCCAAAAGAAAGCGCGCATCTCAATCTCAAAATGCTGTCTGCCACCGGCAATGGAATGCAACGCGACACCCGTGGCAGAGTTAATCTTAAAGAGGCTTTTATTAAATTGTTCAACCATGATTTGGACCAATTGAACGGAAGAGAATTGTTGTATTTGACAAAAATAAAATAAAAATATAGAATAAATGAAAAAGTATCTGATTTTCACACTGTTGCTGCTGATCGCCTCCTTTGCGCAGGCGCAGGACATCAAACAGTCGCCCAAAGACAGGCTGAAATTGACGATTCATTACCTGTATGCGGCTGACAGCACTACGGCCGCCAACGACTATGTCAACGACACCTTGAAGGAAAGAGACCGTTATCTGGTGGTTTCGCCCGTCATCGAACACTATCACGCCGACAAGGACACCGTGAAAGGGAGGATGCCCGCCCAGAGCGTGGAAATAACGGTACTTTATACGAGCGACAAGTTCAGAGTGACGCTCTCAGCCGAACCCGAGGAAGGCGGCACTGTCACCGGCGCCGGTGTATTCGGCTACGGGGAAGAGGTGACCGTCGAAGCCGAACCCAACGAAGGCTATGCTTTCGTGAACTGGACCCAAGGTGCAGATGAGGTGAGCCAACGGCAGAAATACGTCTTCCAAATCAATGAGGACGTGGAACTGGTGGCGCATTTCGAGATGACACCCCCCACTGTGGCCGACATCGAAGCCCCACAAGGCATCTGTGCAGGCGACACGCTGACACTGACCGCCCCCGAAGTGGCCTTCGCCGAAGAACAGGGATGGCAGATGGCCCCCAACAACAGTTTCCAGGAAGCGGTAGTCTACGAAGGCCAGGAACTCGATGCCAGCTACAACGGATGGAAGCTGCGCTACTACGCCACCAATGCCGCTGGAACTACCTATAGCAACATGGTCAGCATCAAGGTCTATACCGTGGAACCTGAACTCACAGGCGATACCCAACTCTGCACGATGCAGAAAGGCACCTATACCGCCTCTCACGTCAACGGTACCGAACTGACATGGACCGTCAGCGACGAAGCCGCCACTACCAACGCGACGGGCAAGAAACTCGTCGTGACCTGGGCCACCCCGGGCGAACACACCGTCACCCTCTTGGCCGAGAACACCGAGACAGGATGCTCCGGCACCGTCGAGATGAAAGTCAACGTGATTTCCTACGTCAACGCAGCCGACGTCCAAGACCTGGTGGCCAAGAAGAACAACGGCAGGGAATACATCCTGATCTATCCCAATCCAAAAGACACCTATAAATACCAATGGTACAAAGACGGTACCCCCATCAGCGGCGCCAAAGGACAATATTACTACCAAGCCAATGGCCTCGATGCCGGTACCTATAAGCTTTACCTCAGCTTCAATGCCGACGCCAACGGCAACCTCTTTGGAGGCGCCTTCACCACTGAATATACTGTGGAAGCGCCCGTTACCCTCAGCCTGTGCCCCAACCCGGCCCAATCCAACGAAGGGCTCCTCGTTGTGAACGATGGCGGGGGAGAAGTTACCATCAGCATCTACAGCCTCGACGGACGGCTGTTGCACCAACAAACTGTCAACGGCACCCAGGCATCGCTCAACGTAAGCCTGCCTAGCGGCCTTTACATGGTGAACATCACCGGACAGGAAAACTCCAAAACTGAAAAATTAATCATCGAATAATTTAAATTAATCAACAAATAAAAACTAAACATCATGGAAGACTTCTTTTTATTCCTCAGGTACAAGAACAAGACGATTAAGTTCAAAGTTACCGATCCCACTACCGAACTTGAGATTTTGATGAACAACCTCCGCAAGGCTGTCGACACCACCGGCCAGCGCATCTTCGACCTGCCCGAGATGATCGACTATGTCCCCACCGAGTACTTCTTTGGCAAGAAAGACGAAGCCACCGGTCGCGACATCATCTTGCAACCCAAAATCGGAAAGACCACCAAGACCTTGCTCGACTACAATGTGAAGCCCGGCGACACCCTTGAGATTATTTCGGACCCCATCGCAGGATAAAAGCCATCGATCATGGAAGCAAGAGAAATTGACCAATACAAGCAGAATCGCTATGTGGGCCGCAACCGCCGCCTGATGCATGAGTGGTCGGCCATCGACCAGCGTTTTCACGACGACCATGACATCACCTACACCATCACGCGACGCAACCAGGAAAATCTGCCTACCCAGTACGAAGTCGTCTTCAAGGTGACCTCGTTCTGCAACGTGGGCGATCCCGACGAAAACGGCCTCCGCAAGCCCATCACCGCCGACGAGTTCCGCATGAACATCACCATCCCCAACAACTATCCCGCCGTGGACAGCAAGTTGGAGTTCAAGTTCATCACCAAGGACGCCCAAGGCAATGAGATACCGCACCCCTGGCATCCCAACATCCGCTTCTATGGCGACTTCGCCGGCCGCGTATGCCTCAATACTCCCGCCTGCGGTACCTTCACCGACCTGGCTTGGTATATCGACCGCGTGATGTCGTATCTGAAATATGAGAAATACCACGCACTCAACACCCCTCCGTTCCCCGAAGACAACCTCGTGGCCGAATGGATCCTGGAACAAGCTGAACCCCAAGGCTGGATCGAAGAGTTGAGAAAAAAGAATTAAGAACTTAGAATTTAGAATTAATCGTTATGAAAAAATTATCATTAATACTCGTTTCACTGATTCTCTTCCCGGCGATGCTTTCCGCCCAATACCAAGTGAAAGCCGTCCATCAGGAACCCGTCGACCTCGAAATCGAAATCCCAGGTTACAATGCCAGCGTGGCCAAAGCCACTATGAACCTCAACTTCGAGTTCGACCAGGCTACCGAAACCCTCACGGTCCACATGGGCAAAGGCAAGACCAACTGCCCCTACAACAAGGTGTGGTTGATCCAGCATGACGTGCCATTCACCGGACTGGAAGCCTATGCCAAAGAACGCGGCATCAAACTGAAAAAAGATAAGACCTATACCGACCAGGAAAAAGTCATCGGCTTCAAGAGCGATACCGAATATGCCTCCATCAAATGCCAAGGCATGACCTTCAAAGGCATCTATGACCTGAAGGTCCCCAAGAAGATGAAGGTGAAGAAACAACTCGACTACCAAATGGTGCCCCTCGACGGCCTTATGGTGCTCGACCTGGCCTTCAACGTCACCAACAAAGCCAAAAACGTCACCCTGACCCTCCGCAACCCCATCCCGTTGAACCGTAAGGGCGGCAAAAAAGCCTATATGGCTTTCGTCGCACAAGACATCACCATCAACATCGAACTGGGCCGCTGCAAAGACGCCGAACAGAACATCCTGACCATCCAGGAGTATGAAAACATGTTCGCCATCGCCGAAGAGAAACTCATCGAACTCAAGAAGAGTCCCTCCAACCAAAAGGCATACAAGGATTTCATCATGCGCCTCTATGGCGAGATCGATGTCGACCGCTTTGCCAATACCGGCTGCGACGAGATTGAAGCCAGCTACGACAACTGGATGGAAACCATGCGCCGCATCGAAGAAATGGGTAAATCCACCGGCGGTGGCGGCGGCGTAAAGCCCGAACCCTCAGGCTGCGACGTGGCCAAACTCAACGGCGAGATCAAGTCGATCTCCAACAAACTCAACAACCTGGTCAACGATATCAATATGGCCTCCGATGCCGCCAGCAAAGCAGAGAAGAAAGCCTCTTTCGACGCCACTGTGAAGAGCTTCGATGAAAAGCTGAACAACCTGCCCTCAGGCTGCAAGGCCAAACTTGACGCCAAACTGCTCAAGAATTACGAATTTGTGAAGAAACTCGGAAAATAAACCGCTGAGCTATGAAGAAATACCTTTGTATCAGCCTCCTTCTTGGCGTTCTCGCCTTCTTCATGCCCAACACGGCGGTGGCCCAGGACGACGTGTACCTCGATATGGTCACCGAGGAAATGACCTCCTATTACAAGGAACTGGTGAAACTCGACCAGCAGATCGAGACGGCCGAAGACGCCGAACGGCTGGAGAACCGCTACAAGAACCAGCTCAAGCTCGTGGAGTCGTGCTACAACGACAACACCGAGTATTTCCGCTACGACAAGAAGTTGTATGCCGTGTATGAGAACTATACCGACCTCTACCAGCAACTCGGCAAGCGCATCGAGGAACTGAAGGCCGAGAAAGCCAAGCAGGAACGTCTCGACAAACTCACCGTCAAGCTGAACCGCTATCTGGAACAGTTGACGGAGCTGGAGGAAGCCGGAAACCGCTGTGTCGGCAACAAACGCCTCGACTCGCTCAACCTGATCAAGAAACAGGCCCAAGAATGCTTCGTCGACGAGGCTACCGTCGACTACGGCGCCAACCGCGACTTCATCGATGAAGATGAAGACCTGACGAAGCAATGGAAACAGATCAAGGATACCTATTCACGCATCTCCGCCCTTGAGATCGTGAAGAGCCCCGTCGACCTGACCATGATCCTGGAGATCGTGGGCATCCTTGCCGCCGTGGTGCTGATCGTCACCATGATCTCCACCAAGATCAAAGCGGCGAAACTCACGAAACCCAAGAAGGAAAAACCCGCGAAGAAAAAAGAAGAAGAACTGCCCTCAATATGATTGCCATGAAACACAGAATAACATTGATATGCTCCGCCATCCTGTTCCTTGTCCTGGGAGCGATGGCCCAGGAGCCTACTATGGTTTTCAATGGCAGTAAATTGACGATCACCGTTCCCTCGGGTCGCCTGGAGTTCCAGCGCGACGCCATCGAGAACCAAGCCATCCGCGACTGCTTCGAGTGGGGAGGACGCGAGAGCTGCATGTTCATGGCCAGCACCGAAGCCTATGAGTTCCGTCCCGTCGGCCTTTCCACCGACGAGACCGTGAACGTCAAAGGAATCTTCAATGGCGAACCCATCGTCATCAACGTAGAGATGCGTCCCGTCCAACAGCCCAAACCCATCGACCCCAATGTGGTGGAAAAACAGGAAAAACGCCAACTGACCCTGTACATCATCCTTGCCGTCGTGGCGCTGGCCCTCGTCGCACTCGTGTTCTTCCTGCTCCGCAGAAAGAAGGCCTCAAAAGCCCAAGACACCATCAAATACGATCCGAGTGTCATCTCCATCATCAAGGACGAGTCCGTTCAATACCAATGCGGTCTGAAACATGTCGTGGAACATCCCAACGAATACATCGCGTTCGACATGGATACGGTGTACGACGACACCGCCATCGACAGGGTGTACCTTAGCACCGCCCTGATCAAGAACCTCTATGAGTTCTTCAGCAACTCACTCGAAAGCGACGGACGTACCAACGAGACCGGCTGCTTCATCGTGGGCTGTTGGGACCTGCAGAAAGGGAAACACGGACGCTACGACATCAGCCTCGAGTATATGGTGGAACCGGGCGATGATGCCGACTTTGGCGAGTACAGTCTGCACTTCGGCAAAAAGATCAGCATCAACATGGCCTCGGTGATCGACAACCTGGCACAGAAAACCAAACGCGACTACCTGCTCACCTGCTGGATGCACTCGCACCCAGGCTTGGGCCTGTTCCTTTCGAACCACGACCTCATCGTGCAGAAACAGCTGACCTATCCTGAACACAAGAACCGCCTGCTGGCCATCGTCATCGATACCAACACCCCCGAACTCAAGACGGGATTCTTCACTGCCAAGAACGACGGTACCATGAACAACCAGGAAGACGTGAAACGCTGGTTCTCGTTCGAGGACATCTACCGCGAAGGCCGTGAGAAGAGCCGTTCCAACGGAGGAAAAGTGGAAACACCCAAAGAGGAGGAGTGCTTCGGTACCAACCCCGATTGCTTCAACATTACCCTCAAAGGCGATACCATGGATTATCTCGGCCTTGCCCCCCATGCCATCAACCAGATCGACACCACACTGTACTCGTGCAGCAAAGGCGTCGTAGGGTACCTGTTCGGCGACGAGCACGACCGCTATCTGGAGATCGGCTGCTGCCTTCCTTACGACAACGAGGAGAAGGCGGGATGCCTGGTCTTCGGCGATGGGCTCAATGCCTCGCAACTGTCGCAGTATGCCACCGAAATCGCCGATGGCAAAGTGATCGTCAACTGCACTTCCGACGACAAAGTCATCGTTTGGGTGAAAAATGCCAACGGGTCCTTTGAGAACGTCGGCGACAGCACCCTCACACAAATGAAAGAATGGATTAGAAGAAAAAGAGTTTAACATATGAAACGTTTATCATTTTTATTTTTAATGTTGGTTGCCTTCATTGGGCAATCGCTCGCCCAAGTGGAAGTCGAATTTGGAACCATGGAGGGGAGACCCCGTCATATCGACTTCAAGCTGATGCAGGACGGCAAGAAAGTGCCCTATTACGGCCTGAAAGCCGACGACTGCGTATGCTACGAGATGATCAGCGGAGACACGGTCACGATGCGTATCGACAGCTTGATCGACATCAGCAAAAAGAAGATGGTCTCCAACAACTTGACCGTGGTTATCCTGGCCGACCAGAGCAGCGAACTTGAAGAAGAAGAGTACAAGACCCTGCTGGGCGCCCTGGTCTCGTTCGTCGAAGCCTTGCCCGACTATGTGAAGATCTACATCTCCATGATGGGTAACGGCGAAACCGGCGTCACCCAGACCCAGCGCGTCAAGGGACGCAGCGACATTGAAGCGTTCGTCCGTAGCGACAAGGTGGCGGAACGTTCCGATGACGGCAGGAAAGTACTTTACGGCTCCATCATTTCCAAGATCCAGGAGATTGGCAACGTGCCCGTCGATGAATGCTACTACTTCTACGACTTCGACACCATCATGCCGCATAACGAGGAACTGTGCAACGACACGCTCTCCGACAAGATCCTTTTCGTACTGTCGGGCCGGGTCGACAACTCCGACGACGAGAACTTCTTCCGCGACAAGTTCATCCTGCACTCCGATGGCTATCTCACCATACCTGAACAGCTGAAGGCCATCTACTGCATCTACTTCGGCGATGAGGACGACACGGAGACCCTGGGTGAACTGGCATTCATCTCTAACAGCACTCCGGAAGGCCGTTTCTACTCGAAGTTCGCCGTCGACTCCGTCAAGAGCGTCCTGCTCGGCGCCCTCGACTCCATTGCCATGGACTACCGCATGTATTACACGGTGGGAGAGAAGGTGACCTACAATGGACAACCCGTGGAACTCAACCTCGACATCAAAAAAGCCAAAGCCCATGGCACGAAGAACTATTCCATCGGTTCGCCTCTGAAACCCCTCACCATTTCACCTGCCGGATTCAAGGGAGGAAGCCGTTGGAGAAAGACCCTGCTCGATGTCCTCTATGGACTCCTGCTGGGCATCGGCGTCATCGGATTGACCTACGGCATCATGCAGTTCCTGGTACCGTGGCTCCAATATAAACTCTTCAAGAAGAAATACGTCAAGAAGTTCAAACCCTCCGATGTACAGTCGGAAGGCAAGAACATCGTACTGGAACAATGCTACTATTGCAAGGACAACTTCCAGGAAGGCGATCTCATCGTCACCAAATGCCAGCACACCGTCCACTGGGAATGCTGGGAGGAAAATCATGACCGTTGCCCTGAATATGGCTTGAACAGTTGCAAGGATGGCATCTACTTCTATGATAAGAAACACCTTACCGACGAACGCAACTCGCCGTATTTCACTTCCTGGCTGCTTTATGGCTTGGCCGGTGGTTTGATCTCATGGATCCTCTTCAAACTCATCCCGAGTCGTGGCTTCCTGGGATTCCTGCTGCGCCCCATCGTCAACCTGCTGCAAGGCGACGTCACCGAAGATATCATGCGGGCCTACCTCTCCAAGTTCTCACCCTTGCTCTTGTGCGGCCTCATCATGGGCTTCGTCATCACCTTCCTCTTCAGCTACCTGATCGAATTCAGGAAGAAGACGTTCAAGACCATCATGGTGATGTTCCTCAAGTCATTGGGCAACGCCATCATCGGCTGCCTGGCCTTCCTGCTCGGTGCCATCGTCATCATCGCTTTGGGCAAATACAGCAACTGCTGGTGGATCGACTGGCTGCCGTGGCTCTTCTTTGGCATCAGCATCACCCCGTTGATCTCCGCCAAGTCCGACATCGGCTTCAAGGAGGCCTTCCTCGGCGGTCTGGTCTCCGCAGTCCTCAGCTTCGTGGCCATCTACGGCCTCGGCGCCTCACCGCTGGTCGGTGCCCTGGCATTCATGATCTACGCCGCTGGTCTGGGCGCTTCCATCGCCGTGGTGCACTACACCTCTGAAAACTATTACCTCCATATCGAAGGTCCAACCAAGGAACGCGACATCGCCATCTACAAGTGGATGAACGTGGCCGGCGGCTCCAACCACGTGACCATCGGCAAATCGCCCAACTGCGTCATCCAAATGAACTGGGACCCCAGCGAGGACATCCAAGACAAACAGGTGGAACTCTACATTGACAACGACCACCCGTATTGCCTGGCCTTGACCGACGGTACCATCCACGGAAATGACCACCGCCCCATGAAGGCAGGCGACTCCTTCATGCTCCAGCATGGCAGCCACTTCACCATCGGTGGCACCAAGTTCACCTACATCGAAAAGGATAAATAACAGAACAAATCGTAAGCTATGAAAAGGATATTGCTCACAATAGCGGTAACGCTGATGGTTACGACGGCATGGTCGCAATCGCAGCTCACCACGGTCCGTGGCAAGACCAAGGATGGCAAGACCATCAAGGTCGAATACTACCAAGGCACCGTTGAAGACTATATAGAGTCGGTGAAATACCAACTCGTCGACGAGCTGCAAGCCCGCGTGAACGACCTCCAGGACAAGCTGGATGTCGCCAACAAACAGCTGAAAGACCTGAAAAACGGTCAGTCGGGCAACAACAACGCCGAGATCAAACGCCTCAACGCCGAGATCAGCGAATTGAACCAGGCACTCGACAAACTCCAAAACCAGTTGGTGGCCAGCGAGCTGAGCAACGACTCGTTGGTTGCGGCCAACAGCGATCTGCAGACAAAGGTCGAAAAAGCCAATAAAACGACCATCGCTGTTGGAAACAACAACGACGATGAAGGCATGAAACGCTTGCGCGACAGCATTGTCTCCAAGGATGCCACCATCCGTAAGCTGAACAACACCGTCTACAAATATGAAAAAGACGTGCAAAAGCTGGAGAAACAGATGGAGGATTTGGAGAAAGAGCTGACTTTGGCCAGTTCGTCGTCGACGGGTTACGTCAAACCGGCTCCCGTCATCGGCGTCGTCATGGGAATCGGCCCAGCCTTCATGCGCGACGCGCTAGCCGACGGATGGAAGAGAGACGTCAACTGGATGAAAAGGGTAGAGGTGTATTTCGGCACGGCCCGCATGGCCAAGTCGGTCCCGTTCTCCATCGAAGCGGGACTGGGCATCCGTAACTATGCACTCTCCACCTCGGGCGCCGCTTGCGAGCAGACGGTGAACGCCACCGATGCCGACGGCGACACCTATCAAGCCATCTATACCTACGGCAACCGTACCGAACGGCTTAGCCTGACCTATCTCGACATCCCCGTCAGAGCCTGCTTCGGCCAGCCCGCTAGAAACCACATGAGCGTCTACGCCAAAGTCGGTCTCACCCCCTCCGTCAAAATCTCCTCCTCGTTCACCGGAACAGGCACCTACACCCTCAAAGGCTACTATCCCCAATGGGATGTGACCCTCGAGAATATCCAGGAGCTGGGCTTCGGAAGTGATAAAGAATGTTACAACGAGGTGGAACCCGACCTGAATGGCTTCGTCCTTTGGGGCAACCTGATGCTGGGCGGCTACATGCCCTGTGGCAACTCACCCTTGCTGCTGAACGCCGGCCTCGGCCTCGACATCCCCTTCATGGGCGCAGGTAAAGCCACCGAGGGTATGCAACTGCTTACCAATGGCGGCAAAGCCGTGATTCCCTCGTTTGAATTTGGACTCGTTATCTCCCTTAAATAAACTTCACCATGGAAGAACTCGAAATCAAAGAATGGGGCAAGGAAGTCTTCGACTTGCTGTCGTGGTACAAGATGGACGTCGTCAAAAACGCCAAAGTGATGGTGGTCGGCGCCGGCGCCTTGGGCAACGAGGTGCTGAAAAACCTTGCTCTGTTTGGTGTAGGCAATATTTATATCGTAGATTTTGACACCATTGAATATACCAACCTCACCCGCTCGGTGCTCTTCAGGGAGGCCGATGCCGACAAAGGCTTCTTCAAGGCGGAGGTGGCAGCACGCAAGATCAAGGAGATCAACCCGAACATCAACGTACAGTACATCCTCGGCAAGCTCAACACCGACGTGGGTCTGGGCCTGTACCGCAAGATGGACGTGGTCATCGGCTGTCTCGACAGCCGTCTGGCCCGCTTGCAACTCAACAGGCTCTGCATGCGCGCCAACATCCCGTGGGTGGAAGGCGGCATGGAGAATCTCACCGGCAATGTGCGTATCTTCAAACAAGGGGAGAACTGCTATGAGTGCGGCCTCACTGAGAATGCCAAGCAGAACATCTTCCAGCAACTCTCATGCGCCGGTGTGGCCCATCGCAACGTCAACGTAGGCCGCATCCCCACCACACCCGTCATCGCCTCCATCATCGGCGCCGTCGAGGTGCAGGAAGCCATGAAGCTCATCCATAAGGAAGAAGTCGAGAAAGGCGTGTTCTCCACCCTCACCGGACAGTGGTTCCACTACGAGGGGATGCACAACCACGTCTCCATCTACGACTCCAAGGCCTTCTTCGAAGACTGCCCCTCGCACGAGCTGTGGGACGACGTGATGAAGGTGCCCGCCCTGAGTGCCGACACCCGTCTCGCCGATGCCTTCATTCTCATCAAGAACGCCCTCGGCGTCGACCAAGTGGAGATCAACCTGCGCAACGACAAGTTTGTCGACATCATCGTGTCGAAAAACGACAACCAACGCTTCACGCCCATGTTGCCCGAATCGAAGATCTCCGACTATATCGACAACAACTACGACCTCTATACCCGCTCCCGTTCGGAACTCAACCAGAACGCCTACGAGAACATCGACGAGACCTTCCCGTACCAGCGCCTGACCCTCAGGGAGATAGGAATCCCGTATTACGACGTCATCGAGGTAACCACCGATCATGGCGTCTATCATCTTGAACTGAGTGGCGATGAGGGCCGTTACCCCATCATCATAAAAGAATAAACTATGCCTTTGGATCTCAAAGATATTGAACAACAGGAACTGAAGGCCGAGATGCTACTCTCGACCTACTACCCCGAGGTGGGCGAGTGGAATGCCCGATACGGCAGCTTCTTCTCGCGTAACTACTCGGGCGACTTGCGATCGGTCCACGACGAGACCAACACCGTCGAACTGTCGCGCAACGGCCTGTACGAACTCATCCCGGAGAAACTCTTTTTCAACGAGGAGGAACTGCGTTTCCTCGAAAGCCGCGACCTGGCCTTCAAACTCAGCGAAGTTTATGAGGAGGAAAAGAACATCAAGGCCTACTTCGAGCCGTTCGACTCCTATTTCTTCAACCAGTCGCTCCGCCTGCAGAAGATCGGCACCCATATGCTGGACAACAAGACCAAGCTGCTGCTCAAGCTGTTCTTCGATTACGACATCGATGCCGAGGAGAATCCCTTCGTCAAGATGCTGGCACCCCTGCTGACCCATGTGGCCGACATCCGGGCCGACATCGACCTCCTTTCCAAGATCCTCTCGACCATCTTGGACTGCAAGGTGGAGTACCGAATCCTCAGCCCCGACAAGATGTTGTTCATCGTCAACAAACTCCAACTTACCAGCAAGGAATACGCCCAGTTCATGAAAGACCTGAAGCCGCTGTTCCACTTCGTGCAGTATTGGTTCATGCCCATGGAGATGGAATGCGACTATCGGGTGAAAGACTTCGAACAAAGGTTCATCCTCTCCGATGAGCGTGCATTGGTTCTTGATTATAACACACAAATATAAAAATACATTATATAAAATATGAATACAGATATTAGGATTGACTGGCAGTCGGGCATGGAAATCACGCCGCAGACCTTCATCGACATGGAGAACAACAATGCCGAGTATCGCATGTTGGTCCGCAAGATGATTGCCGCCAAGAATTTTGGAATCATTCCACGTACCAAGTTCTCCATCAGCCCTGAGGTCTTCAACGGGACTTTGCTTCTCAAACAGATGGATTGCAATGTGCTTTTGCCCACGGGACAGGTGGTGGTGGTCCAGATGAGCAACACCAACGTCACCTTGAACATCCCTCCCAAGGACGTGGCTGAGCTGTTTCTGACGGTGGAGCTGGGCGACAAGGTGAACAACTTTGTCCGTGGTGGCATTCCCATCGCTTCCAACGAAATCAAGTTCGACATCAAGAGCTTGGACGAAATCAAGACGGCCATCCCCCTGTTGAAGCTGGTCCAAAATGATGGCAACTGGTCGGTCTATGACGGCTATATCATGCCCGTGATGACGGTGAGAAGCTCGGTGAAGTTGCTGGAGAAGCTCGACATTCTGAAACAGAGCGTGCAGAAGATCATGGAGCACGAGAACATCAACATCATGGAAAGCCGTGTGATGGCCCAGGTGCTGATTGATCAGCTGACTGGATTCTCTGTCGACGACTCATTGCGCGAGTTGGTGCTTCTCTGCAAACGCATCGCCGCCGTGCTGGGCTACGCCGTCCAAAAACACAAAGCCGAGCTGCCCGCTCCAAACATCATGAACGTGGAACCTTATCTGGACGCTTTCACCCAGTTCATCGAGGACATGTCAGTGGCCATGAACGACCTGAAACCCATGATGGTGGAGGTGAAGGAGAAAGAGCCGGAACCGGAGCAACCCGTAGTGGACGAATGGATGCCTATGATCTAACCGTTTAATACAGTAGGTTATGCAGATTAGAAACCCATTGAAATTCCGATACCCGATTGTCGACCTTGACAGCAACAACATCAAGTCGTCCATTGACAACTTCTTGAAGTTCCTGATCTCGTCGAGCAAGTACGACAGCATCGCCGACGAGGAATTCGGATTCTGCCTGGAAGACTTCCGTTACGAGGGCTTCAGCTCCGAAATTGGCACCTTCCTGGATCGGAAACCCGTCACCAAAGATCCCACGGAGAACACCATGCTGAAGGAGATCCGCGATCCCTTGTATGGCAAGAGGCTGATTGGCAATAGCAAACGCCCCGATACCTTCGCCCGTGAGTTGAAACTCTGTATCGAACGTTACGAGAGACGCCTGAAGGACGTGAGCGTCAACATGGACTTCCAGAAAAACGGACGCCTGATCCACGTCATCGTCACCGGTGTGATCAACAACGCAGCCAATACGTTGTATTACAATGAATTTAATATTGAAGTTTGGTAATCATTTGAAGCAATATGACACAAGAAGAATATGATATTCAGATGCAGGTTGACAACCTGATGCATAAAGTGCTGGAATCGTGGAAACGCGAGGGCAAATGGGATGGCAACAACCCCAACTCGCCCTTCTACGGCTTCGAGAAGGACCCGCTGCTGCGCATCCTGCTGACCGCTTTCGTGTATCAGACCAATGGCCTGAAGAAGGAAGTCCAGGAAGTGGAAAGAGATGTGGTCAGCGAGTTCCAGACCTCCATACTCCCTTACCAACTCACCCAGGCCGTTCCCGCCTTCACCATCATCAAAACCGCAAAGACCCCGGAGGACCGTAGCGAGATGTTTTGCGACGACAGCACCACCTTCGTTGTGCAAAGGGAATCGCTGCGCTTGAAGGAGTATTTCCCGTTCCAACCCCTGTTCCGGACTAAGATCATCAACATGACCCCCAGCGGCGTCACCAAGATCGCCACCGACAAATGGAACGTGAACGTCGACGTCACCGACCAGGATGCCAACCTCTCGTATTTCGGCTTCATGGTCAGCGGACTGAGATACACCGACCTGAATGTGTATTGGAACAACGAGAAGCTGCCGCTCATCAAACCTTGGGAGTTCGACCGTTTCCCCACCAACCCCTGGTTCAGCGATGCCAACGTGGTGTACAACAAATCGTTGCTCTACGAAGGTGAGACCAAGTGGCAGGACCTCTGGGCTTCGCTCAATGTGAACTATTACATGGTGGCCCCGACCTTCCGCCGTCCGCTGGACTCCGACATGGTCAACTTCGTGTTCGAGTTCTCAGGCATGTCCAAGCCCTTCAACTTCGAGATGGGCCACCTGGCATTCAACTGCGTACCCTGCCTCAACATCATCAAAAAAGACTACACCCTGTCGAGCGCCGAACCCATCGTGAAGATGGCCGTCGAACCCGGCTATGACGATCAAGACGAGAACCCCATGCGTATGGTGAAGGCCGGTTCTTTCGACAACAACCATCCCGATTTCTTCATGAACCTGGTGATGAACCCCGACAGCAACCTGGACGACCTCGACAAAGTCACCATCCGCCGCTTCGGCAACGAACGCTTCAACCTCAACGCCCTCATCCGCCTCGCCCACGAACTTCACATGCGTTACGAATCGGACTTCTACGCTTTCCAGAAGCTTCATAAGATGCAGAATACCGACAAGATTCGCCGTCTCGACATCGTGCTCAAGGACATCATCGAGGTGATTACCACCAACAATGTGCCTGAGAATGGCATCTATGCCGTGCTGAAACATGGCGCTGTTGGTGTGAATACCAACGTGAAGATCACAGGCCTGTTCACCGACGGAGCCTATTCGAACGACATCGACGTGTTCAGCGAGGTGACCCCGCCCAAGGGATTCGACAAGAAGGAAACCCGGATGATGATCAAGACCTTCGGAGGCAAGAACGAGGTCGTCGACAAAGAAGAGAAGAACATGCTGGCCAAGTACTACATGCGTACCGCCGACCGCATCGTCACACGTGCCGACTTGAAAGCCTTCTGCCAACGCTATTTCGCGCAGATCGGCCTGGGCGACGCACTCCTCGACGTCATCACAACCGTCGAACGCAAGGACGGGTGGGCCACCCAACACGTCACCGTACAGCTGAAGAACGACTTCGTGAAGGACCGCGAAGACGTCCCCATGCTCATCGACCGCATGAAGAAACTCATCGAGGCTCGCAGCATCAACATCATCCCATTAATGGTAGACTATCTTGCAGTGGTTTCGTAATATGAAAAGATTAATCGTTTGCATATTGGCTTTGCTTCCATTCTGGGCTTGGGCCCAGAAGGAAATCGTCATCGAAGGCCCCAACGACAAGGTGGCGTCGGTGACCTTGCAGGTGAAATCGGAGTTCGACCAGACCAAAGGCCTGCTGAAGCTGGTCTTCACGGGCGACGACACTTCCGAGTGCAACACCCTGTGGCTCCTTCAGGATGCCACTGTCTATGGCAAGTTGGACAAGTATTTCAAACAGAACGACGGGAAGCTATCCTTCTCATCGTTTGTCAAGGAACAGATGAAGTTCATGGGCCTCAGCGAGAAGGCCGCTAATCCCGTCGTACAGATCACTGGAGCTCAGCTGGTCAGTCCCATGAGCATCCAGACCAAGGAAGGGGTGAAGGCCAATATCCAGAAACAGCTGCTTCCGCTTGACAACCGCTCGACCCTGACACTGAACCTGCAAGTCGCTCCCGAGACCGAAAACGTCACCCTCACCCTTACCAACCCTCTGATGCTCGTCAACAACGGAGGGAAGTATGAGTTGGCCTTTGTAGGAAAGGAAGTCAGTGTGGACTTCGACGTTACCATCGACTACTGTGCTCCCCGTGCCGAGATGCTCACCCAGCTGAAGGAATACAACAAGATGTTCGGGAAAGGGGAGAACGCCTTGAAACAAGCCCAGAGCCCATGTGCTGATAAGGTTAAGTCATTATTAGTCAGTGAGCTTACACAAGTTGACTTAAAGCGTTTTGAGAACACAAAATGCCTTGATGTCGACGCGCAACTTGACACTTTGAGGGCTTTGTTCGACCGGATCACCAACTATGAGATTCCGCAGGATGGTGGTGGTGGCGCTTCGGGTGGCGGCGCTGGTGGAGGTGCCGGTGTGGGAGGCGGGACGCCTCCGGCGGGTCCTGCCGCTGACGACTGCAACGTGAAGAAGGTGAACGACGACCTGAAGGCTGCGGTGGTGAAGATGAACGGCTATGCCAACGACTGGATTTCGGCCACCGATCCGGCGGTGAAGCAAGCCAAGAAACTCGCCTTCGACGGACTGGTGAAGGAGACCGACGCCAAACTCAACGCACTCACCCCGGCCTGCCGCAAGAAGGTTGACAGCGGGTCGTTGAAGAACTATGAGATGGCGAAGAAATTAATAAAGAATTAATAATATAAATACCTAGAGTTATGTCGATTAGCGCAACTTTACAGATTAGCGATGGTGGTGCATTTGCTGCTTTTCAGGAAAACATTGTTAACATTTATACGGTGTTGAATCTTAACTACACCGTTGAACGCTCATGCGACAAGACGGGACGGCCTTCGGGCGGATCCAATATATCGGCGATCACGGTTACCATCCGTGCTGCAAAGCAAAGTGGCACTCCGTTCCATGACTGGATCAACAGCGATGACAAGTTGATGAACGGCGTCATCAAGATTTACGATTCCGCCGGAATAATTTCCTCAAACCTCCAAGACACCACAGGCTCAGA
Source organism: uncultured Bacteroidales bacterium (assembly GCA_905234765.1). The sequence continues at coordinate 44,140 of CAJOIF010000025.1, read as the reverse complement.
TACACCGCTGATTGAAGAATCAGAAATCCTCGACCTCCCCGACGATATGATGGGTGGAGCCATGGACGAAGCCATGGATCAAGCCTCGGACTATGGCACCCACGATGACATCTATGATGAGATGGACCATAAGGATTTGGTAAAACTGGCCGAGAGCGAAGGCCTCACCGTCAATTCAAGCGACACCGACGATGTCATCAGGGAAAAAATCCGCATCAAAAAAGAGACCGATGCCAGATATGATAAAATGAAAAAAGCCAGCGACGGTCTCATTACCAAAGGCAAAATGAAAACCCAAGAAGATCTGGATGAATTCAAAAAGGAATACAAAGAGATTTCCTGGCCTGATGCCAGCGACACATCAAAAATGACCAAAACAGAGTTGGATCAGTATATCAAAGATCATGGTTTGAATCCACCTGATGAAGGTAAAACCGAGACCGATACCCTGGAGATCTATCAAAAGTATGTGGCATTGCATAAGGATATTGTAAATATCCAGGATATGGTTGACAAAGAGAAGAAAAGGAAGGAAGATATTCAGAAACCCATCGAAGAAAATCATCGTGATAAGGAATTGAAGAACAAGTCGTTAGCTCCAGCATACAAAAAAGCCGACGAACTGAAAAAACGGACGGTTACCACTTCGAAACAAGTCACCAAGGAAGTGAACCGACGAGTCGCTGAATGTGCCAGAACCATCAAATTCGAGAATGCTTACTGCATCAGCCTGAAGGAGCATTTCGACAACAACCCCGATTCAAAAGGCACACTCGACAGCCATTACCCCTGGACCCTCGAGATTGGCATCAAACCAAAGAAAGTGACAGTCGGAGGTTGGGAAGTTGCAGGCATCGCTTTTGCGAACGGCGAGACAGAATTCACATTATTCTAATTATAGGAGGTCGATATCATGGCATTGTGTGAGATTGAAAATTTCAAAATAGATACTGTCAATCTTATCCTCAAGAAAAGCGATAAGGCCCCAGTTCCTTCAAAAGCGGATGCCGATCTCTTACGCTCCTATTCGGTGATTGACTGTTCCTTGACCAAGGAATTGCTGAAACCCAACGAATTCACCTTTTCTTTGCGTCGTGATCGGCTTGAAAAGAGTGATAGTACAAAATCATACGACATTGTCAATGGTTTACTGGGCAAGAAAGTTGAATGCAAGGCCACCTCTAAGATTTCGGGAACCAACACATCAGTCACCTTTAAAGGCAAAATAGCCAAAGTGTCGGTGAAAGGAAAGACTGTGACCTGCGTCGCCTACAGCCCTGATGCCGACATGCAGGGAACGCCCCGATGCCGATGCTTCACCAATAAGACGCTTGGGCAAATCCTCAATGAAGTGGTGCCTGACACTGTAACCAAAAGTGTGAATATTAACATACTCCTCAAAGACGATAAATTCCCGTTTATCGTCCAATACAACGAAAGCGACTATGATTTTCTGGTTAGGCTGGCAAAGCGTTTCGGAGCATTCATGTTTCATAATGAAAATCAATTTGTTTTTGGTCAACTGCCGGGCGCGTCCAAGGACGCAAGTGCATCGAACTACTCCGCCAGTTACGAGTTCCAAACAGGCGATCCCAACTACAGGTTTGTAAGCCATAACTATGTAGGTGACGTAGTACTCGATTCAGAAGGGGAGGGCTACGACATTTTTTCGCCTGAAAAACTGGTTAAAATGGCTGCTGACCATTCAGAAAAACTTGATAAGGATTACAAATTCCGCATCGACGATCCCAATAGTTTATCCGATAATCCAAGTGAGGGTTTTTATAGCCGATTTGCCATGGCTTCCAACCTGAGCAATCTAGTGACATGCAAATTCGTCAGCTATCTTTTTAACATTGACATAGGCGACAGGGTAACTATCAACAGCAACAATTCGATGGTGGTGACCTCTGTTAATCTCACTTGGGACTGTGACGGATCGCCCCAAAACGAGGTTACTGCCATGGTGCTGCCCAGTGAAGAAATGACAGCCGGAGACATCTTCCCTCCATATCTCGACTTCAACGCCTATCCCAAGTCGAGTGCCCAACGCGCCGTGGTCATCAACAATGTCGATCCTGACCAATTGGGAAGAGTGCGTGTGAAGTTCGTATGGCAAATGAGCCCTACCCAAGCCCAAATGGACGACTATCCCTGGATCCGTATCGCTCAACCATACGGCGGCAACGAAAAAGGATGCTATATCCTGCCCGAGATAGGAGAGGAGGTAATGGTGGGCTTCGAACATGACAACATGGAGAAACCCTTCGTCATTGGCACCTTGTACCACAACTCGGGCGAAGCCGACAGAAAGCAGATGCCGGAGAAAACCTGGTGTGAAGCGGATAACAACGGCACCAAAGTCAACGAGGGCAACGAAGTGAAAGCCTTCCGCACCAAGAAAGGACACACCATCGAGTTTCATGATGTGAACGGAGACCAAAACTTCGGCTTTATCAGAATCTACAACAAAAACAAGCCCAACGACCCCAATTACGAGATTGTCCTTTCCACCGACCCAATCAAAAAAGGCCAGAACAAAGACACATCTTATAGCATCACCAGCGCATCAGTCGAAAAAGAACAAGGTTTTGATAAATATGAAGTTGGTGAATTGAGAATCATGGTGCGTAGCAACGGAGGCGACATTATGCTCGATGCAGGCGCGGGCGATATTGTTATGAATGCAGCCAACATTCGATTCCACACCACTGGCGACAGAACAGCCTATATCGAAGGAAACGATATCGTAAAAGTGAAACAAGAGCAGTATTTTGAAAGTAAAACATCAAGAGTTATCGCTAACGAAAGCCGGAATGTACACGTAAAGAAAGAAAACTATTTACAAGCTTCAAAATTCATTGTAGATGCCTCTGACAGCACTGAATTATCTACCAAAAATCTCTTGTCGCAAACCGACCAGAAAACCGAAATTCAGACTAAAACATTCAGTTCTGTAATTAGTGATAGTGCAGAAATTAAAGCAAAATCCATTGATACCAATGCAGCAAATGATTTCAAATTGACAGTTGGGAAGAATGCTTCCATCCATTCTGCTGAAAAGGTCGATCTTCTTGGACCGACAATGAAAATTCAAGGAGAGAACACCGACATTACAGGCACTTCCTTTAATATCAAGGCTACGACGCAAGGAACGAGAAGTGGCAAGTGGATTGATTTATAACTCTCTATTAATAAATTCAAATTTAAGATGGCAGGTGACGCAAAAACAGTATGTATGGGCGCTTCAATGAAGTGCAGCATGGGGATGACCCCAGCGCCCCTTGTGGTGCTACCACCACGCAACTCCATGATTCAAGGCAGATTTGTGGCCAATATCATGGACAACAAACCTATGGCCAATATTCCAACCTTTGGGATGTGCCGCTCACTGGCCAACCCCACCGTAGCCTCAGCCACCTCGGCGGCTTATGGCGTGCTTACCCCCATGCCATGCGTTCCTTGCACCACGGCACCCTGGACTCCCGGCAACCCGCAAGTGCTCACCCAAGGATTCCCAACACTCACCAACACCAGCAAACTGATGTGCATGTGGGGTGGCGTTATCGATTTCGCCAACGCAGGACACATATAATAGTAAAATTAAATATAAATATGGAAGACTTTTATGTTCATATCCGCTATCGTAACAAATCCATCAAGTTCAAGATCTCCGATCCCAACTACGAGATGGAACAACTGATGAATAGCCTTAAAAACGCCGCCGACAAAGAAGGCAAACGCTTCTTCAACCTGCCCGAGATGATCGACTTCACCCCGACAGAATACTACTTCGGTAAGATGGACGAAACCACCGGACAATGCATTATCCTGCAACCCCGCATCGGCAAGACCCACATGCGTATGTCGGACTACGCCATCCAAAATGGCGATACCCTCGACGTCGTTCCTGACCCCATCGCCGGATAAAACAAGATTAAAATGAAAAGAATCATTCTATTGATATTGCTGTTCCTCCCATTCCTGGCTTTCCCTCAGGAAGAGGAAGACAACACCCTGGAAACCAACCTCAATACCCTGCTGAGCGACCTCAACAATCTCAACAACAGTATCCAGACCTACGACGATATCGCCAACTACGACTATGAGTTCCAGGAAGCCGGCAACCGTCTAAAATCGTTCGCCGCCATTGTCGCCAAAGACAGCCCCCTCTACGATACCTACGATCTCTGCAACCATACCTACTACACCATTCAGAAACGTGTCGAGAGCCTCCAGGACGACCACGAACGACAACACGACTACGACAATCTGATGGACCGCTTCCAGCAGACCATCGTGCAACTCGGACAACTGAAAGAACAAGGGGAGGGGTTCGTCGAAAACAAACAGCCCGACTCGCTGGCCATCGTCAAGAAAAAAGCCACAAGAGCCTACCTGAAAGCCTCTTCCGAAAGCGAAGCGCAGAAGAGCCTGATGGAAGACCCGACCCTGCAACAGCTTTGGGGGACCATCGAGCAATACAACGAGGATATCGAGGAACTGGAATGCCGCTCCATGGACAAACTCTATGAGTCGCTCTTCCGCATCTTCATGGTGGGCTTCGCCCTACTTCTCGTCATCAACATGCTGCGCAGCAAGGTAAAAGCCAAGAAAATGTCAAAAGAGGCACAGCAACAGATGAGCAAACTCATGGGCAACAATGACACCCCCGTGCTCGGTTTGCTGTTGCTTTTGTGTCTGGCCCCCATGGTGCACGCCCAGGAGATTGTGCTCGACTATCCTCGTTACCGGCCCGGACTCGACACGGTGTTCGTCGACTTCAAGGTCGTCGACAATGGCAAGAAACTCAACCTCGGTACCATCAACAAAGAGTCGGTCAGCATCTCCGAAACCGGATACAACGGCCACAATTCAGGTACCACCCTCGTCGACGTGCTGGATATCCGCGACTACGATCCCGACTACAGCGCAGGCAACTACTCGCTTATCGTGCTGGCCGACCGCTCTGCCACCACCGAACAGATGCAAGCCCAACGCCAAGCCATCACCGAGATCTATCAGGGTTTCCCGAAAGCGCATTTCTATATCACCGCCATGGACGGCTCGCGCACACCGACAGCCGAAATCAAAGACTATTATCAACTGACCCAATGGCTCGACACCTGCTTTAACTTACCATCGACCCAGGAGAAATTCATCTATAAGGCATTGGCGTCTGTATTGGAGGAGTCTTCCCAACACGACACACACGACTTCTATCCCGAGGTCGAATACAACGCCGGTCTGAAAAACGACGCCAAAAAGGAAATCATTGTGATGACCAACGGGGTTTACAAAAACGCCGACGGCACCTATATCGGCGGAGAAGACTTCTTCCGCATCAAGATGACCTTGATTTCTGAACAGGACTTGCGTGGAAACGCCCAAGTGAACTTCATTTATTTCGGCGACGGATTCCAGAGAGACGACTTCCATAGCGAGGTGCAGTACGTGTCAAAGAATGGCGACTGCTTCTACCCGGAATACGATTTTGAGACCCTGAAGGAAGACCAGATCATGCGTCCCGACCCGAAAGCCATGGACTACCGCATGGTCATCACCAACCTTTCACAAAAGCTGTACGATGGGCAGAAACTCACGCTTTATGCCTATGTGCAACAAGAGGGATTGGATGCCTTCGGCTCGCGCTCCTTCACCAAAGGCTCGCTGCTCGACCCTGTTTATGTGCACGACAGCTTCCAACGGCAACTCACCATCATCGGACAATGTACCCTAATAGCACTGATTCTGATTGGACTGCTGTTCATCGTCTTCCGCATCACCTATCCAAGATGCAGGTATAAGATCTTCAAGAAGAAATATGTCAAACGTTTCGACCGCGCCAACCTTCTGCCTACCAAAGCCAGCGACTACGTGGGTCAGAAGTGCTATTATTGCAAGGATGCCTTCCAGCCAGGCGACGAAATTGTGACCCGTTGTGAGCATACCATGCATTACGAGTGCTGGAAGGAAAACGGACACCAGTGCCCCGAGTTCGGCAAGGAATGCGACAACGGCAACTATTTCTACAACGAAGACCGTCGTTGGGACCCCCGCAACGCTCCGCATTTCCTGAAATGGCTTATCGCAGGCTGCTTTGTCGGTCTCGTCAGCTGGCTTTTGTTCCGACTCACCACCCATAACACTTTGTTCTATGACTTCATCAGCGACATGGTGATGCTCTCCGACAAAGTCGGACTGGATGCCTCGGGCAACGCCTTCGTGGAAAAGATCCACGACAGCCTGTTCTTCGGGGTCATCGTCGGATTCATCGTCACCCTAGGCGCCTCGTGGCTTGTGGAACGCCGCAAAAAAACCGCCAAACGTGTCGGCATCATCGTACTACGTGCGTTCTGTGGCCTGCTTGTTGGCTTTGTGGCCTTCCTCATCGGCAGCGTGGTGGCGCTGGGTACTGGCAAGGATTACAACAACTTCCTGGTTGACATTATCCCGTGGCTGCTGACCGGAGCGGGGGTGGGGTTCGTCGTCTCATACCGCTCGTCGGTGCCCATGAAACGAGGCGTGCTGTGTGGCTTCCTGTTCGCCATGCTCGGCTTTGCCGTCCTATACCTGTTCAGCTTCGACGGAAGCAACTTTGAATTCCATTATCTCGGTCTGCTGGCCAACATGCTCTGCCTCATCGGAGTCATGGTCTTCGCCGGAGGCTTCTATGCCAGCATCGCCCAACACGAACACGTCTCCAAACGTTACTTCCTCCATATCGATGGCAACTTGAAGAGCCGCGACGTGGCCATATACAAATGGATGAACCGCACCGGTGGCTACCGCGTGGTCACCATCGGCCGCTCAGACCGCTGCTATATCGACATGGATTGGGATGATACTGAGGGACTTGATGGCATTCAAGCCGAAGTCTATATGGAAAACGACATGCCTTACCTCAAGAACATGAGTTCCAACGCAGTCAGCAAACTGTCGCACGGCACTTCGTTCCGCATAGGGAAGACCGTGTTTACGTATATTGAAAAAGACCGAATCTGATGGAAGGCAAGGAAATCAAAGCGGAAACCTGGCTGTCAGCGTCCCATCCCACCCAGAAAGAGTGGATTGCCCATACCAAAGGCATCTTCTCAAGGGACTACGCCGAAGATCTCCGTTCCTGCAATGCCGAGAATGCCAGCGTGGAGCTGTCACGCGACGGCCTCTATGAGATACTCCCTAATGGGCTGTTTTTCAAAGGCAACGAATTGCAAGGCGTCAACGAAAGCGATTTCGAATGGACCGAGAAGGTGCTGAAACAACGACGTGAACGCATCAAGACTGTGCTACTGCCATTTGACTCATCGTACTTCAACCACTCGCTCGCACTGGAACGCGAGGTGAACGAGACTCTGGCCGACAAGGACAAAACGCTGCTTCAGACCTTTTTCGGAGATGAGTTCACCGAGCAACGCGACCCTTATGTCCGCAAGATGATGCCTTTGATGCCCCAAGTGGCACGCGTCAGAGGTGACTACCGTTTCCTGTGCAAAGCCATTACCCTTATCCTCGGGTTCAGGACCCACTATAAGCTCACCAACAGCCACCTTCGCTTCATAGTCAACCGCCCAGGATTGAGCCGCCCCGATTTCCTTCACTATCTGGAAGAACTGGAACCCTTCTTCCTTTTCGTGAAGGAATGGTTCGTTCCCTTCGAACTGCAATGCGACTTCAAGGTAAGGGACTATGAGCGAGATGACCGTATCGATGGACCCAACAAACTATTACTCGACTACAACGCCACCCTTGGCAACCACCCCCGTAATAACACCACAGAACTATGAACAAGGACATCAGAATCAAATGGAACACTGGAATGGAGCTTCTCCCGGAGACCTTCATCCATTTAGAGAACCAGCTGGCCGAATACCGTACGCTGTTGCGTAAAGTGCAGGCCGCGCAACAGTTCGGGTTGATTCCCGGTATGCCGTTCGAAGTAGAGGCAAGCGTTGAAGACCAGACCCTCTTCGTCAAGGGCTTGGAATGTCACGCCCTCCTGCAAGACGGAGGCCTGGTGGATGTTAAAAGCGAGGTTGGACAACAATGGAACCTCTCAAGCCTATCCGATAGCGGCTATCTCGCTGTCTGGCTCTCTGACAAGGAACGTGAATACGAACTCGACGAGGTGCCCTTCGTCGCCAATGAATATGAATTCGGGCTACGTAGCTTGGAAACGCTTCCAGGAACCATGCCCATCGCCAAAGTGGTCTGCGAAAACGGCCATTGGAAACTCCAAGACGATTACATCGTTCCCGTGATGACCATCGCCGATTCCCAGGTCTTGGGTGAGATGATCAATGCCATGATGCAATTGGTCAGGCAAATCACCGCTCACGAGAAATTCAACTATCTCCGCAACCACGACATGATGAGGATGCTGTCCGAAGAGATGGATAGCGTCGACAAAAGCCAAAAGCCAAGCGCCTTTGCGACCCTGTGCCGCCGCTTCGTCCGCCTGCTTTCCTATGTCATCACCGAGGACCCTGTCCATTTCACCAAATACAACCCTTACGACATACAGTTGTTCCTTACCCAGGTCTGTGGCTTCCTCATCAAAGCTTATGAGATACTTCCAACTGTAGAAATTATTGAATATCAACAAGTTGTAAAACAAGAACCAGAACCAGAACCGGAACCTGAGCTGGAACCCGAGTGCCCCATCTTATAATTGAGCTGTCATGTACGTCAAGCGACCTCTTATCATGAAAAATACCAATGTCGTCCCAGGACAGGACGGCATCAAAAAGTCGATCGATGCGTTCCTCGACCTGCTGATTGCCTCGGGCAAGGACAGTTTCAAGGCCGATGACGACTTCGGCTTTGCCCTGGAGGATTTCAGGTTCGAGATCTATAGCCCCGAAACGGGATTGTTCCATCATGTCGAGAAAAAGAAAAAGAAAGATATCATAGCCTCCATCGAAGATCCTGTCCACAAATCTAAAATCAATGGCTCCAGCATCAACACCGATACTTTCGCCACCCATCTTTACGAGACCATAACCCAATATGAACAACGGCTTAAGGACGTGCAAGTCGCCATGGAATTCATCATGCACGGCACCGTCTTGCTGGTCAATGTCACCGGCATCATCGACGATGGCTACGATACCCCTTACAGTTACTTCAACAAAATCAAAATCTGGTAACCATGAACAACGACGATATTAGAAACCGAACTACTGAGCTGAAAAACAAAGTGTTTGCGCTGTGGGCCAAAGAGGGGAAATGGGAGCGCGACAACCCCAACTCACCTTTATATGGGATGGACAAGGATCCCTTGGTGTCGTTGCTGATTACCGCGTTGGCCTATCAGGAATACCAGATTGAGAACGACATCGAACAGTTCCGCACTGGCATGGTGAGCGAGCTGGAGGAAACCATGTTGCCCTACCACCTGATGAAAGCCAACCCGGCCGTCGCCATGATGTGCACCGCCAAAGCCCCAGGGAATCCAACACGTTGCCTGGTAGGGGAGGACACCACCTTCACGGTGCTGAAAGAAACCTTTCAAGGACGCGACAAACTGGATTTTAAACCGCTGTTCGAATCGAACATCATCGGTGCCACCGTCACCTCATTTACACGTATGCTTGACGGGAAATGTAAACTGACCCTCGAAGTCACCGACGAACGAACCGTGCTGGGCGGTGTGGGATTCCTCTTCAGAAACCTGGAATTCGACGATGTGACCATGCACTATGGCGACAAAGAAGTCCCTCTGATCAGTCCTTGGGAGTACGACAGCTTTCCGATGAATCCCGACTTCTCGTTCTGGAACCTCATCTACAACAAATCACTGGCCTTTGGCACCAACGAGCAGTGGTTCGACCTTTGGGCGGAGACCGGTGTGCCATATTACATGACCGATCCTTATACGCCCATCCTCCTGAGTCAAGGCACCGTGGAACTTATCCTCGATTTCGAAGGGCTGAAGAATAAGAGCGTCGATGTAAACAACATCTGCATCAACGCATTCCCCATAGTAAACGTCACAAAAAAGCATTTCGCGTTGACTCCCTCGGAACCTATCGTGAAGATTGCCGACGATGTGGATTACTTCATGAATCTGGTAGGGGAGTACGACACCGTGGAAGAGGCCGACAAATTCATCCTCCGTCGCTACGGCTGCGAGCGCTTCGGCTTGAACGAGCTGCTCCGCCTGGCCGATACCCTCCAAAAACGCAACAGCACCGATTTCTATGCCTACCAAACCATCACGTCCTTGCAAGACGGCGACAAGATGCGCAAACTGAAGGTGTTGCTGAAGGACATCATCACCGCGGTGAAAAAAGAGGGCAATCCCAAGACTGGCGTTTATGCCTTGTTGAAGGAAGATGCCAAAGTGGACGTCTCCATTCCGCTCACAGCCCTTTATACTGACGGGGCCAAAGGCAACGACATCGAAGCAGGAGCTCCCATCGTGGCGGCCCCCAGCGATTTCGACCTGGGCCAGACACGGCTGTTGACACGCACCTCCGGCGGAAGAGATGAGGTGACCAACGAGGACGAGAGAAAGATGCTGGCGCATTACTATACTTTGACCAACGACAAGATCGTGACCCGCTCCGACTTGAAGTCGTTCTGCGTCAAGGAGCTATATAAATACGACATCGGCAGCGTCGACCGTATCGAGGTGGCCGACGAGGACGACAACCGTACCGTGGTAGCCTTCGTGTCGGAAGTCGACCCGGGACTGGATATCGAAGCCATCCAGCAAAGGCTCCAACGCGTTATCGACGTCCATAGCTCAGGACTGATGCCCGTGAGGGTGATGATCGTAAAAGACAAAAGATGAAAGTGCTGATTGCAGATGCGGGTTCTACCAAGACCGAATGGGTGGTTTTGGAAAACGGAACGGTGGTCCAACGGGTCGCCACGAGGGGCTTTAACCCCAACTATGCCGATACCATCGTGTTTCTCGATATCCTTTACAAGGAGCTCAAGGACCTCCCTGCCGTGGATGCTGTTTATTACTACGGCTCTGGCTGTGGCAACGAAGCCGCCCGACAGGAGATGCATCAGTTTCTCAAAGTGCGTTTCGAAGAAGCCCACGAGGTGATGGTCACCCATGACCTGATGGGGGCCTGCCATGCGGTGCTGGGACACCGTGAAGGCATCGTCTGCATCTTGGGCACCGGCGCCAACTCCTGCGTCTACGACGGCAACGACATCGTCGACCGTGCCGTGTCGCTGGGCTATCTGGTAGGCGACGAGGGGAGTGGCTGCTACATCGGAAGGAAACTCACCCGCGCCTATTTCTACGATTTGATGCCACCTGACCTAAAACTGGAATTCGATAATACCTATTATCTTGAAATCCGTGAGTTCATCGATAGGGTTTATCACCAAAAAGAAGCCTCAAAGTACCTGGCGGGTTTCACCGAATTCGCCGGTGAGCATCTCGATCATCCTTATGTCAAGACGTTGGTGAAGGAGTGCCTCACCGACTTCATCAAGGTGTTTGTGCTACGTTACAAGGAATGCCGTGAGATGCCCGTTTGCTTCGTGGGCTCGGTGGCGTTTTATTTCCAGACCCTGCTTTACGAATGCCTATCGGCCGAAGGCCTGACCATGGGGAAGGTGATGCGCTCGCCGATGGATGGGTTGATCCAGATGTACTCCTGATCCCTGCGTAGCCAGGTCATCTGCCGCTTGGCGTAGTGGCGGGTGTTCAGTTTGATTTGTTCAATGGCCTCATTGAGACTGGTTTTTCCATCAAAATAATCGAACAACTCCTTGTATCCCACCGTGTTGAGGGCGTTGCGTCGACGGTAGGGAACCAGTTTGCGGGCCTCGTCGACCAAACCCTGGGCCAACATCACTTCAACGCGCTGGTTGATACGGTTGTAAAGGTCTTGCTTGTCGCGGCCCAATGCGTATTTTACAATGTTAAAATCGCGTTTTGCCGCCTTGTTGCTTCGAAAGGAAGTGAAAGTCTGACCGGTCTGGTAACACACTTCCAAAGCCCGTTGCAGCCGGCGCGGGTTCTTCCAGTCGACGATGCTCCAATATTCGGGGTCGAGCCTCCGTACCTCGGTCTGCAGACCTTCCAGTCCCCGCTCTTCATATAACTCGCTCACCCGCTGCCGCGTAGCCTCCGTGATGTCGGGCATGGGGTCGATCCCCCGGCACACGGCGTCGATGTAAAGACCTGTCCCGCCTGTCATCACCACCTGCTCATGCTCCTTGAACAAAAGGTTCAGCAGTTTTAGGCAGTCACGTTCGTAATCGGCAACATCGAAATTACTTAATATACTGATATTCTGAATGAAATAATGCTTTACTTCATGTAATTCTTTAGGTGATGGAACGGCAGTGCCGATGCGCATTTCCTTGTAAATCTGGCGGCTGTCGGCGGAGACGATGACTGTATGGAGCTCCTTGGCGAGCTGGATGGCTGCGGAGGTCTTGCCCGAGGCGGTGGGTCCGGCGATGACGATCAGGGTGCTCATAGTTTGTTGGGTACGGGTCCGCTGTTGTTGACTACCACGGGGGCTTCGATTTCCTTCACGACCTTCAAGCCCTGTTCCTCGCCGATCTTTTTCATGAAGGCATAGGCTTCCTCGAAATTGTTCCCGATGACGCCGTCGAGGACGGCTTCGCGGATGGCGTTCTTGATGACGCCCACCTCGCGTCCCTCGGCGATGCCGAAGGCTTCCATGATGGCTTTGCCGTCGATGGGCGGCTGCCAGTTGCGCAGATGGTCCTTGGCTTCGATCTCCTTGAGCTTTTGCTCCACGATCTCGAAGTTATGGTGGTATTTCTTGATTTTCTCCTCGTTTTTCGAGGTGATGTCGGCATGGCACAGCAGCATCAGGTCGTCGATATCGTCGCCGGCGTCGAACAAAAGCCTCCTCACGGCGGAGTCGGTGACGATGTCCTCGGCCAGTACGATGGGGCGGAGGTGGAGCAGCACCAGTTTCTCGACGTATTTCATCTTCTCGTTGAGGGGCAGTTTCATCTGGGCGAAGATCTTGGGGACCATCTTGGAGCCTTTGAACTCATGTCCGTGGAAGGTCCATCCGATGCCGTCTTCCCAGCGTTTGGTCTGTGGCTTGGCGATGTCGTGCAGCAGCGCGGCCCAACGGAGCCAAAGGTTGTCGCTCTTCTCGGCCACCTGGTCGAGCACCTGGAGGGTGTGGTAGAAGTTGTCCTTGTGTCCTCTGCCGTGGATGACCTCCACGCCTTTGAGAAGGGTGAGTTGAGGGAATACGTGTTTCAGCAGCCCGCATTCGTCGAGGAGTAGGAATCCCGTGGAGGGGCGTTTCGACATCATGATCTTGTTCAGCTCGTCGGTGATGCGTTCCTTGGAGACGATCTTGATGCGTTCCACGTTGCGGGTGATGGCGTTGAACGAGTCGGGGTCGATATAGAAATGCAACTGTGTGGCGAAGCGGATGGCCCGCATCATGCGCAGCGGGTCGTCGGAGTAGGTGATGTCGGGGTCCAGTGGCGTGCGGATGGTGAGTTCCTCGAGGTCGTTCATGCCGTCGAAGGGGTCGAGGAAGGCTCCGAAGTCGTCCTCGTTGAGGCTGATGGCCATGGCGTTGATGGTGAAGTCGCGCCGGTTTTGGTCGTCCTCCAAGGTGCCATCCTCCACCACGGGTTTGCGGCTGTTGCGGTCGTACGACTCGCGCCGGGCGCCCACAAACTCGATTTCCATGCCCTTGTAGTTGATCATGGCGGTCCCGAAAGCGCCGTAGTATTTGGCCTCTTTATGTCCCGGCAGGTGCGACGCCACCTTCTTGGCCAAGGCGATGCCACTGCCCACCGTCACGATGTCGATGTCGTTCGACTTGCGGTTGAGGAGCAGGTCGCGCACATAGCCTCCGATGACATAGCCTCTGACGCCCAGCTCTTTACAGCAGGTGGAGACCAGCCGGAACAACGGCGTGTCGATATGTTTCCTGAAGTCAAACTCCATCGATGTGTACCTTAATCTCTTGGCTTTCCTCGTCGAGGTCGATGTTGATCTTGCTGCCTGTGGTGGACGGATGGGTGATCAGCTCTTCAGCCAGCACGTCTTCGATGTATTTCTGGATGGCGCGTTTCAGCGGACGGGCACCGAACTGGTCGTCCCAGCCCTTGTCGGCGATGAAGTCCTTGGCTTTGTCGGTGAGTTCCAGCGTATAGCCCATCTCCTCGACGCGTTTGAAGATGTTGCGCAGCTCGATGTCGATGATCTTGTGGATGTCCTCCCGCTTGAGCGAGTTGAACATCACCACGTCGTCGATGCGGTTGAGGAACTCCGGCGCGAAGGTGCGCTTGAGGGCGTTCTCGATGACGGTGTGCGAGTATTCGTTGGCCGAGTTGCGTTTGGCCTCGGTGCCGAATCCCACACCTTGGCCGAACTCTTTCAGCTGTCGGCTTCCGATGTTCGAGGTCATGATGATGATGGTGTTCTTGAAATCGACCTTGCGCCCCAGGCTGTCGGTGAGCACGCCATCGTCCAACACCTGCAGTAGCAGGTTGAACACATCGGGATGTGCTTTCTCGATTTCATCGAGGAGGACGATGGAGTAGGGCTTGCGACGCACCTTCTCGGTAAGTTGTCCACCTTCTTCATAGCCGACATATCCTGGAGGGGCGCCGACGAGGCGCGACACGGCGAATTTCTCCATGTACTCGCTCATGTCGATGCGCACCAGGGCCTCTTCCGAGTCGAACAGGTATTTGGCCAGCACCTTGGCGAGGTAGGTCTTGCCTACGCCGGTGGGACCGAGGAAGATGAACGATCCGATGGGCTTGTTCGGGTCCTTCAGTCCCGCGCGGTTACGACGGATGGCCTTGGTGACCTTGCTGATGGCGTCGTCTTGTCCGACGACGGTCCCGGCCAGCTCTTGTTCCATGTTCATCAGCCGTGCGCCTTCATTCTGTGCGATGCGTTGCACGGGCACGCCGGTCATCATGGCGATGACTTCCGCCACGTCTTGTTCGGTCACCGGGGTGCGATGGCTACTGCTATCTTTGTCCCATGCGTGTTTGGCGGTGTCGAGCTTGTCGGTCAGCCTCAGCTCCTTGTCGCGGTACACGCCGGCATCCTCGAACTTCTGTTCGGCGATGGCTTGTTTCTTCAGCGCTTTCACCGCTTCGATCTCATGCTCGAGCGAGGTAATCTCCTCCGGCACGTTGATATTGCGGATATGCACCCGGGCGCCGGCTTCGTCAAGGGCGTCGATGGCCTTGTCGGGAAGGTAACGGTCCGACATGTAACGGTTGGTCATCTTCACGCAAGCCTCGAGGGCCTCAGGGGTGTAGCTCACCATGTGGTGGTCTTCGTATTTGCCTTTGATGTTGTTCAGGATCTCGATGGTCTCCTCGGGGGTGGTGGGGTCGACGAGGACTTTCTGGAAACGGCGCTCCAGTGCTCCGTCTTTCTCGATGTATTGCCGGTACTCGTCGAGGGTGGTCGACCCGATGCATTGCAGCTCGCCGCGGGCCAATGCCGGCTTGAACATGTTCGATGCGTCGAGCGAGCCGTTGGCGTTGCCAGCGCCCACCAGGGTGTGGATCTCGTCGATGAACAGGATGATGTCGGGGTTCTTCTCAAGCTCGTTGAGGATGGCTTTGATGCGTTCCTCGAACTGTCCGCGGTATTTGGTGCCGGCCACCACGCTGCCGAGGTCGAGCATCACGATGCGTTTGTTTAGCAGGGTGCGCGACACCTTGTGCTGGGTGATGCGGATGGCGAGGCCCTCGGCGATGGCCGACTTGCCCACGCCGGGTTCACCGATCAGGATGGGGTTGTTTTTCTTGCGGCGGCTCAGGATCTGGGCGATGCGCTCCAGTTCCTTCTCGCGGCCCACGATGGGGTCGAGGCGGTTCTCCTCGGCGGCCCGTGTCAAGTCGCGTCCGAAGCTGTCCAACACCGGCGTCTTGCTTTTGCCGTTGCCAGCCTTCTTTGGCTTCTCCTGACGGGGTTTCACTTCGTCTTCCACATCGTCGTCGTCATCGTCGCCGAAGATGCCCTTCGGTGTCTCGGGCTCCGTGGCGTCCTTGGGCAACTCGCGTCCCATCTCCGCGTTGTATTTGATCAGCTCCTCACGGAAGTTCTCATAGGTGATTCCCTCAAATTCAAGGTTTTGGGAGATGATGTTGTTCCGCTCGTGCAGGATGGCCAGCATGAGGTGTTCCGAACGCACCATGTCGCTCCGGAACTCCTTGGCGACGATGTAGGTGTATTTCAACACGCGTTCAGCTTGCTTGGTCAGCGGCAGGTTGTCGCCCACAGGCTTCGAGACGTTGACCACCCTGACCGAGGCTTCCAGCTTCTGCTGAAAGATCTCGATGTTGAGGTTCAAGTTGTGGAGTAATTGGATGGCACAGCTGCCACCTTCTTTCACCATGCCCAGAAAAAGATGTTCCAGGCCAATATAGGGGTTTCCCAACCGTACGGCTTCACCATGGCTTAATGACATAATGTCACGTACTCTGGGAGAAAATTTGGCATCCATGTGTTCAATTGAAAGGTTTATGACATGCAAAGATAAGAACAAAAATCGCTCCTTGCTCGTTTTTGGGGCCTTTTTGACAAAATTTCGTGAAAAAACGTCTTTCTCGTATGTCATAAAGGAAATTTTTGTACCTTTGCAGTTTCTAAGAAAAAAGCCCTTAAAATGGAAGAGAACAATTTGAATAATGAAGAAATGCAGTCTGGTGAAAAAATCATCAAGGTGAACCTTGAGAACCAGATGAAATCCGCATATATCGACTATTCGATGTCGGTCATCATCTCACGTGCCTTGCCCGATGTGAGGGACGGCTTCAAGCCAGTCCACCGCCGTGTCCTTTATGGCATGTTGGGTCTGGGCGTGAGTTCGCACAGCGCTTACAAGAAGTCAGCCCGTATCGTCGGTGAAGTGCTCGGTAAGTACCATCCTCATGGCGACTCGTCGGTTTACGACGCCATGGTGCGTATGGCCCAGAGCTGGTCGCTGCGCTATCCTTTGGTCGACGGCCAAGGCAACTTCGGCTCAGTCGACGGCGATAGCCCGGCAGCCATGCGTTACACCGAAGCGCGTCTAAAGAAGATCGCCGAGGAGATGCTCGACGACCTCGACAAGGATACGGTCGATTTCCAGAACAACTTCGACGACTCGCTGCAGGAACCTACCGTGTTGCCCACTCAGATTCCCACGCTGCTGGTCAACGGCTCCAACGGCATCGCCGTAGGTATGGCCACCAACATGGCTCCCCACAACCTCAGCGAATGCGTCGACGGCATCATCGCCTATATCGACAACCGCGACATCACCATCCAAGAGTTGATGGAGTACATCAAAGCCCCCGACTTCCCGACCGCAGGTGTCATCTACGGCTATGAAGGCGTCCGCGAAGCGTTTGAGACGGGTAGGGGACGCATCGTGGTGCGTGGCGAGACCACCATCGAAGAACATAACGGCCACGAACGCATCATCGCCCATTCCATACCCTATCAGGTCAATAAGGCCATGATGATCAAGAATACCGCCGACCTCGTCAACGACAAGAAACTCGACGGCATCTCCGACATCCGCGACGAGTCGGACCGCAAAGGCATCCGCATCGCTGAAACGCGACGCCAATGCCGAAGTGGTGCTGAACAAACTGTTCCAGATGACCGCCCTGCAAAGCTCGTTCAACGTGAACAATGTGGCACTGGTCAACGGCCGCCCGCATACCTTGAACCTCAAACAGCTGATTGAATACTTCGTGGAACACCGCCACGAGGTGGTCATCCGCCGTACCAGGTTCGACCTGAAGAAGGCCGAAGAACGCGCCCATATCCTCGAAGGCCTGGCACGCGCCATCGACATCGTCGACGAGATCATCGCCACCATCCGCGCCTGTAAGGGCGGCTCAGCCGAAGCCAAGCAGGCCATCATGGAGCGATTCGGGTTCGACGATCCACAAGCTTCTGCCATCGTAGCCTACCGTCTGGGACAACTGGCCGGCCTCGAGATCAAGAAGATCATGGATGAACTGGAAGACCTCAGGGAGAAGATCCGCCACTACAACGAGGTCCTGAACAATGTCGACATGCAGTTCCAGATCATCAAGGACGAGTTGACTGAGATTAAGAATAAGTACGGTGACGAGCGCCGCACCCAGATCGTTCCCGCCGCTGGCGAGTTCCGCATCGAAGACATGATCGCCGACGACACCGTGGTGGTCACCATCTCACACCTGGGCTATGTGAAACGTACCCCGTTGAGGGAATACCGCCGCCAAAGCAGGGGAGGCAAGGGGTCCAAAGGCTCCTCCACACGCGACACCGACTTCATTGAGCATATCTTCACCTGCACCAATCACAACTACCTGCTGTTCTTCACCGAACAAGGCAAGTGCTACTGGCTGCGCGCCTTCGAGATCCCTGAAGAAGGCAAGAGCAGCAAGGGTAGGGCCATCCAAAACCTGCTCAATGTGGATAAGGACAACAAGGTGATCACCGTGCTGAATGTGCGCGATCTGCGTGACGAGGAGTTCATCAACAACCATTATGTGATTCTCTGCACCAAGAAGGGCATCATCAAGAAGACCACCTTGGAAGCCTATTCGCGTCCGCGTAAGGCAGGTATCAACGCCATCACCATCCGCGAAGGCGACGAGCTGCTGACCGCCAACATGACCAGCGGCGAGGACGAGGTGCTGATGGCACTGCGTTCGGGCAAGGCAGTACGCTTCAACGAGAAGACCGTGCGTCCGATGGGCCGTAACGCCTCCGGCGTGAAAGGAATCACCTTGGCCTCCGAAGCTGACGAAGTCATCGGCATGATCTGCCTCCACAGCCCCGAACAAACCGTACTGGTGGTCTCCGAGAAGGGCTTCGGAAAGCGTAGCGACATCGACGACTACCGCATCACCAACCGCGGCGGTAAGGGTGTGAAGACCTTGAATATCACCGATAAGACCGGCGACTTGATTGCCATCAAGGACGTCACCGACGAAGACGACCTTATCATTATTAATAAGTCGGGCATCCTGATCCGTATCGGCGCCGACACCCTCCGCGTGATGGGCCGCGCTACCCAAGGCGTGAAACTCATCGACCTGCGGGGCAACGACGAGATTGCCGCTGTCACCAAAGTGAAACGCGAAGACGAAGAAGAGGAAGAAGAAATGGAAGGGGAGGAGGCCTCCGAAAAAATGGAACAGGATTTGCAAGACAGCACCGATGTCCAAACCACTACTGAAGAGTAATATTGTATCACCATAAACAAACTGAAAATGAAAAAAGTATTGATTTTATTGGCCATCGCTCTCACCACCAACGTGATGATGGCTCAGAAAATGGACCGTACAAACGCATACAACTACAATAGAAACGGTCAGTACGAAAAGGCCGTCGAGTCTATTGAGAAGTGCGTCAACCACGAGGGCTTCCTGGGTATGAAACCCAAAGACCAGGCTCAGGCTTGGCTCTATCGTGGCACCATCTACCTGAACGTACACCAGAATCCCGAACTGGCCGCCAAGTATCCCGATGCCCTGGAAAAGGCATACGAATCACTGACGAAGTGCATCGCTGCCGATGCCAGCTACGCCAAGGACAATTCACAGGAGATCTATCCGAGAATCGGCGCCATCGCCGTCAACTACTTCCAGGATGGTGTGGACAACTTCAACAACGAAGTCTATCCGAAGGCAGGCACCAGCTTCAGGAAATCCTATGAGATCTCGCTGACGGGTATTGCCCCCGACACCTCCGCATTGATCAACGCCGCTTTGGCCTACCAGAGAGCTGGCATGTTCGACGAAGCCCTGACCAACTATCAGGAACTGAAAGACCTCGGTTACAACAAGGTGGATATCTACAAGAACCTTGCTGCCTGCTACACGGGTCTGAACAACGACGAGAAGAGCCTTGAGATGATCCAGAACGGTTTGGAACAGTTCCCTGGCGACGGAAGTTTGATCATCGAGAAAGTGAATCTGTACCTGAAGCAGGGTAAGGGCGAGGAAGCCATTAACGACCTCAACAAGCTCCATGAGATGGATCCTGAGAACCCTTCGATTTTGTTCATCCTTGGCACCATCTACGGTGACGACACGCATGAGATCTTTGATGCCGACAAAGCCATTCAATTCTACGAAGCTGCATTGGCTGTGAATTCTGAGTTCTACGATGCCGATTATAACCTCGCTGCTTTGTATGTGAACCTCTCGAACAAGAAAAACGCTGAAGCCAACGAGATCACCGGTATCTCGAAGAAGGAAATGGAGCGTTACGACGCCCTCGTAAAAGAAGGTGACGAATACCTGAGAGCTGGTCTGCCTCACGCCGAGCGTGCTTTCGAAGCCCAGCCGAGTCCTGAACTGGGTCAAGTGCTGAAGAGCATCTACGTCCGTCTGAAGATGATGGATGAGGCCGATGCTTTGGAGCAGAAGCTGAAGGAGCTCTAATTATTGAGAACAGAGCATTTTAAACAGAAGGAAGAAGGCAGAATTCTTCCTTCTGTCTCTTTTTAACGACTTCTATTTAACATAATATTGATTATATTTGAAAAGTGGCACCTGGCTGATTGACAAAGTTTTAGTAAATTGTTTTGAAATGTTTTCGACATAGTGAACAATTTATTGTAATACCTACTTATCTTTGCAAAGGAAATAGCTATTTCAACAATTCAATAATTCATAATTAAACTATCAATACAATGGAAATCACAGGAAAAGTCGTGAGACTGGGTGGTCTCACCGAAGGAACAAGCGCCCGTGGACCCTGGCGCAAACAAGACCTAATCATTGAAACCGACGAGCAATACCCTAAGACGGTCTGCCTGACCTGCTGGACCAACCAAATCGATGAAATCCAAAAAATGGTCCCCGGACAACTCGTCAAAGCACAAATCGATATCTCCTCCAGAGAGTTCAACGGAAAATGGTATACCGACGTCCGCGTTTGGCGTTTTGAACCCGTTGGCGTAACCACGGGAACACAACCGGCACAACAACCCGTTCCACAAGCCGTCCACCAAACCCCACCGCCCGCCGGCGGACCCGAAGAGTTCTTTGGACCGGATTCAAACAACGGAGACGACCTGCCGTTTTAACCGTCATTGCGAGCGCAGCGAAGCAATCCAACCTGACCCGACCAAGAATAGTTCAGGTTGGATTGCTTCGCTATGCTCGCAATGACAGTGTTGCTTCTTCAAAGAGCTTCCACTGCGCCCTGGTCCTCACCATGTTGTGCTCAGGATACTTAACCTTATAATAGGTGTCGCCATTAAGGTAATCGGCAAAGAACCGCACCGCCTGCATGTACGGGAACAACCTGGCTGCATATGGTAGCATTTCACGCTCCAAAGGCGTCAGAAATGACTTGGTGCCCGCCAAATAACCCTCCAAGAAAGCGTTATAGATGTCCATGTTGAAATGGATGTTGCCAAGATCGGGGTCGTCTTCGGCCCCGGTGTTGGCGGCTGAACGCAGGAAGTCACCGAAATCGGAGAACACGAAACTTGGCATTATCGTATCTAAGTCGATGATACACAAAACATTGCCTTGCTTGTCAAAGAGCATGTTGTTGACCTTGGTGTCGCAATGGCAAATGCGCTTGGGTAGCTTTCCCTCGCGGAATAAACGCTCGGCCAGACACATCTCGTCGGCGACGTACTTGATCTTTTTAACATAATCTTGCACCTCAGGGTCTTTCATCCTCCCTACAGTATCGCCGGCGATGGCCTCGTTCAACTGCTTCAAGCGGAATTCGATGTTGTGGAAGTTGGGGATGATCTCCCCTATCGGCTCCTCGACATCGGCGAGCAACGACTCGAAGTCGCCGAAGGAACGTCCGGCATCGTAGGCGGATTGCGGGGTCACAGCTTCCTGGGTCACACTGTCGGTGATGAAGTCCATCACACGCCAGTACTCCTCTCCTACCTTCACATAGGTCTTACCCGAGTCGGCTTTCAAGAAATGCAACACCCTACGGTCGATGTCGGGCAACCCAGCGGCCTCGTACTTTCGACGTATGTGGGTCGTGACAATCTCGATGTTGCGTTGGAGCATCTCCACGTCAGTGAAGACCTTGTCGTTGATGTGCTGGAGAACATATTTGGGCTGGTCTTGACCTGGCGTCATGATCTTAAAGGTGTCGTTGATCAACCCGTTGCCCAGAGGCTGAATGGCAGCAATCTCCGAAGGATGAATGAAACGGGAGGCGATGGAAAGAAGGTGGTTATTATCGTACATAGTGGTTTGTTTTTGACAAAAATACAAATCTTTTCTTATATTTGCCTGTCAAACATCCAAAACTATCACTATGAAAACGAAACTTTTCGCATTGATCCTCGTGGCGACATGTCTCTTCTCGGCCTGTACCCCAAAGGTCCAGGAGGACCGTCACGGCAACTATGTCATCAAGGATAACACCATCGTCTTCGATGAGCCCCAGCGTCAGGAAGGCCAGAAGAGCGTCCTCCAGTTCGCTGTCGACCCCATCGAGAACGTCCGCATCGGCTTCATCGGTCTGGGCATGCGCGGCCCGGATGCCGTAGATCGCATGACCTATATCGACGGAGTGACCGTGGTCGCCCTGTGCGACATCGAGCCCGACCGTGTGGAAAAGGTCCAGACTGACATTCTGGAAGCCAAGGGACTTCCCCGTGCCGCTGCCTATACCGGTCGCGAAGCCTGGCGTGAGCTCTGCGAGCGCGACGACATCGAACTGGTGTATATCTGCACCAACTGGCAGACCCATGTGATGATGGCGGTCTATGCCATGCAATGCGGCAAACACGTGGCCGTCGAGGTCCCTGCCGCCACTTCCATCGAAGAGTGCTGGCAACTGGTCGACGTGGCCGAACAGACCCAGCGTCACTGCATGATGCTGGAGAACTGCTGCTACGACTTCTTCGAGTTGACTGCCTTGAACATGGCCCAGCAAGGTATGTTGGGCGAACTCATCCACGGCGAAGGTGCCTACATCCATAACCTGGAGCCTTATTGGCACGAATACTACGAGAACTGGCGCCTGGAATTCAACCAGAGCCATGTGGGCGACGTCTATCCCACCCACGGTCTCGGACCCCTCTGTCAAGCGTTCAACATCCATCGCGGCGACCGCATGAAGACCCTCGTCTCGATGGGTACGCCTTCCTATAAAGGCAAGGAAGTGGCCAAGGAGATGATGGGTGTCGACGACTTCGCCAACGGCGACATGACCACCACCATGATCCAGACCGAGAAAGGCAAGACCCTGCTGATTGAACACGACGTCTATACCTACCGTCCCTACAACCGGTTGTACCAACTCACGGGTACCACTGGCTTCGCCAACAAATATCCCACCCAGGGTTTCACCGTGTTGGAAGAGAACCTACCGGCCGGTTTCCTGGCAGAGGGCCAGCATCTGAACCCCCATGGCTTCGTTCCTGCTGAGGTGCGCGACAAGATCTTGAAGGAATACCTCCACCCCATCGCTGTTGAGATTGAAGAAAAAGCCAAGGAAGTGGGCGGTCACGGCGGCATGGACTTCGTGATGGACTATCGCCTGATTTACTGCCTGCAGAACGGTCTGCCGTTGGACCAAGACGTGTATGACGCTGCCGAGTGGTCATGCCTGGGCGAGCTCACCGCAGCCTCCATCGCCAACGGCGGCATGCCCGTTGCCATGCCCGACTTCACCCGTGGGGATTGGAACAAGGTACAAGGTTACAAGCACGCTGTGAAGTAAAGCTATCTCGAAATGGATTTGAAAAAGATCTCTGCGTCTTTCCACACGGTATAGTCGCGGGCGTACAGTAAATTCAATTGATTTTGCAACTCGGTGTCGATTTCGGTGCCGAGTTTTTGCATGGGTGTGGCGGGCGAATACACGCCACGGCGGATCTTGGGCAGCTTCTGCACCTCGTCGGAGGCATTGCAGTATCCTACCCAGGTTCGGCGGCCCAGCAATACCAAAATAGCGTCTTTCAGGAAACGCACGGGCTTTTTCACCACCAGCGCCAGCGGCAGCCAGAACACGATGCTGAAACCGGCCAGGATGAAGTCGACGAGCCGTTTGTTGCGACGGTTGGCCACCGTGTCGATGGCTTTGATGTCGACCGTATAAAGGTCGCCGCGCGTATTAATGCTGTTGCTTCCGATGATGGAGAGACTGTCCTCCGGGGCAATCTTGTAATCCACGTTGGAGGCATGCCATTCCACCATCTTGTCGATGATGACCTGGTGCGGCACATCCTTCGAGCAGAAAATGATTTCCGTGATCTTGTAGATGGTGATGATGTCGGGCACCTGGTTGATCTTGCCAATGAAACCCTCGGGGGTCTCCCCTTTCACGTCGGAGCTTACCAGCCCGATGAAGTCGGGCTTGATGGAGGTGCTTTGGATCAGTGACTCCACGCGGTGTGCTTCGTCGGGACTTCCAATCAAAACAAAACGTTTCTTGGCGTTGCGTTTCGAGAGGAACGTCTCCTTCCCCATGGCAATGCCGACAAGTCTGGTCAGGGTCATCTCCAAGGCCAGCCACAAGGTGCCGAAGACGATCAAGGCCCTGGAGAAACGAAGCGACTCAGGCAGCAGTGCGTAGAGCATCAGCACAAAAACACTGCCGATGGCCACGCCGAACACGCTTTTCCCGATACTGTAGGGTTTATCGTAGCCCCCAGCGAAGTAGTTGAATATCAGCCAAATCAGGATGTATGCCGGTAACACCACGGCAAACAGCGTGGTGGGATAGCTTCCCATTCCATGGTATACCATGCTTCTGCCCCAAAAATAACTGATGGCGGCCAGTCCTCCATAGCCCAGCACGGCATCGAGGAAGGGAATGGCGATTTTATGGAAGAACTGACTGAGGAGGGCAAGGAAAGCCTTGAAATAGATAGCAATATTGATGAAGAAGGAGAACCAGAAGGCGCGTTTTTGGCCGAAGTGCTTCTTGGCGAAGATCTCCATGGCCTTGTAGAACACCAGCACGTAGTTGACACTGGTTTTCTTGGTGCTCTCGCCCTTGTAGTGGATGATGCGGGTCTCAGGGAAATAAAAGTTCTTGTAGCCTCCTTGGGTGATGCGGTACGAGAGGTCGATGTCCTCGCCGTACATGAAGAAGGTCTCGTCCAACAGCCCCACCTTGTCGAGGGTCTCGCGGCGCATCAACATGAAAGCGCCCGCCAGAATCTCGCACTCGTTGGTCTCGTCGTTGGAGAGATGCCCCATGTAGTAATGGGCAAAACGTTTGCTGTGGGGAAACAGCTTTGCCAGACCGAACATCTTGTAGAAAGCGGCAGCCGGCGTGGGCAGTCCTCGTTTCGACTCAGGCAGGAAGTTGCCTTTGCCGTCGACCATCTTCACCCCAAGGCCGCCGGCATCGGGATGGGCATCCATGAAGGCGATGCACTTGGCGAAGGTGTCGTCCTCGACTACCGTGTCAGGGTTGAGCAAAAGGACGTATTCGCCCGTGGACGCCTTGATGGCTTGGTTGTTGGCCCTACTGAAGCCCACGTTCTCCTTATTAGCGATGACTTTCACCTCGGGGAACTTCTCGGCAAGCATCTTCAGGGAACCGTCGACGGAGTTGTTGTCCACCACAAATACCTCACCTTCAATGCCTTGCAACGATCGACGGACCGAATAAAGACACTGTTCGAGAAAATACTCGACGTTGTAGTTGACGATGACGATGGAAAGCTTCATACCGCTAAAAATCCGTCAAAATTAGGAAAAAATCTCACAAGGAGTGAAGTATTAACGCATAATCCCGAAAAGAATTGTAATTTTGAGCCGAATAATGTTAAAGAAGATCTTAGGCACGGGCATGACGAGGTTGACGAACCTGTTGGTCGGGTTTGTCACCATGCTGATGGGTACCAAAGTGCTGGGTCCGGCGGAATGGGGCATCGGCTTTACGGTGCTCACCGACGTCACCTTCCTGCTTATCGGCATCGAGTTCATCGCCGGCAGCGGATTGGTGTACTTCACTCCGCGCAAGAAACTCTCCACGCTGTTGAAGGTCTCCTACCTGTGGATCGTGATGGTGACCGCCTTCTACGTCCTGCTGTTCTGGATATTGTCGCACTACCCCGCCACCTTCGACCATATCGTTCCGCACGGCTACGAAGGCATCACGTTGATTCTGACTTTCGTTTACAGTTTCCATAGCTTCAACCTAAGTGTGTTTCTGGGCAAGGAGAAGGTGGGAACGTACAACTGGGTATTCCTGCTGCAGATATTCGTGCAGGTATGCTCGATGGCGCTGTTCATCTTTGTGCTGGGCATCACCGACGCCCGCGCCTTCGTGTATTCGCTGTTGTGCGGCTATACCATCGCTTTTGTAGTGGGCTTCGTGTTGATGGCCAGAATGCTCGAACGTGACGGTGGCGACCCTCTCCTGCCGACCGCCAAGGAGATGCTGAGATATGGCTATGTGATTCAACTCTCAACGCTGGTGAGTACCTTGAACCGCCGTATGAGTGTGTACCTGATACGCCAGCATTGTACCGAAGATTCCGTAGGCGTGTATGGCGCCGGCTCCCAAGTGGGCGAAGGCGTGAAGGTGTTCGGCATGAGTGTCGCGATGGTACAGTTCTCGCGATTGAGCAACCTTACCGACAAGAAAGAGATCGTGAGTTTGACGATCAAATTCCTCAAAATCACCCTGCTTTTGACATTCTTTGGCCTTTTGGTGCTGGCTTGTCTGCCTGTGGGTTTCTTCGAATGGCTGTTCACCGGAGCCTTTGGACAGGTGAAACAGGTCATATTGCTGCTGTCGCCCGGGCTTCTGTGCTATTCGGCCCATCTGGTCTTCACCCATTATTTCTCGGGCACAGGCATCCCAAAATACAACCTTTACGCCTCGCTGGTCGGACTGGCGGTGACCCTTCCCACCACCTTCATCCTGGTTCCGATGATGGGTATTGCAGGCGCAGCCATTTCGTTTTCATGCACCTATGCTGTCGTTATGGTCTATCAATGGCTGGTGTTCAAACGAATGGCCGAGGTTGGAACGAAAGATTTATTGCTGACAAAAGACGATTGGGCTTGGTGTAAAGCCGAAATTTCGCTATTTTTGCAAAAAAATAAAACGGATGGAAAACGAGTATAGAGTAGAAGATTACGGTGACGATAAAATTGTCCACCTGGAGGATATGGAACACATCCGCCGCCGTCCCGGTATGTATATCGGCAAACTCGGCGACGGCGCCTCTCAGGATGATGGTATCTACGTGTTGATTAAAGAGGTGATTGACAACTCGATAGATGAGTTTACTTCAGGTTATGGTCGAAGGATAGAATTGACCATCGACAAGGCGGAGAAGAAGGTCTCGATACGGGATTACGGTCGAGGCATCCCGCTCGGGAAGCTGGTGGAGGCTGTCTCACAGTTGAACACTGGCGCCAAATACGACAGCAAGGTGTTCCAGAAGTCGGTGGGTCTGAACGGCGTGGGTACCAAAGCCGTCAACGCCCTCTCCTCCTACTTCAAGGTGCAGTCGATCCGCGACGGCAAGACCCGCATTGTGGAATTTGCCCAGGGCAAGAAGACCACCGACAGCGGCATCGTTGCCTATGAAAAAGCCGATGAAACCGGCACCCTGGTGGAGTTCGTCCCCGATAGTGCCCTGTTCGGCAACTACCACTATGTGGACGAATATGTGGAAAAGCGTGTGTGGAATTATGTGTATCTGAACCGTGGCTTGACCATGATGTACAACGACAAGCGGTATTATTCGAAAAACGGCTTGCTCGACCTCTTGCAGAACAACATGGAAGGCGAAGGCCTCTACCCTGTCATCCACATCCAGGATGGCGACTTTGAGGCAGCATTCACCCATGTCAACAACCAATCGAGCGACTATTTTTACTCGTTCGTCAACGGTCAGCACACCACCGAAGGCGGCACCCACCAGTCCGCTTTCCGCGAAGGCTATGCCCGTGTTGTGCGTGAGTTCTTCCAGAAGGAATACGAACCCGCCGACATCCGTCAAGGCCTGATATGCGCTTTATGTGTGAGAATTCAGGAGCCGGTGTTCGAGGCACAGACCAAGACCAAACTCGGTTCCACCCACCTCGCGCCCAACAACCCCGACGGCACCAACGACAGTCCCTTCCTCAAGACTTATGTATTCGATATCCTGAAACGCCATCTCGACAACTATCTCCATAAGAATCCTGAGACCGTCAGTGTGTTGCAGGCCAAGATCCAAGCCAACGAGAAAGAACGCAAGGAGATTGCCGGCATCAAGAAGGCCGCCCGTGAGAGCGCCAAGAAGGTCAGCCTCAACAACAAGAAACTGCGCGACTGCCGCATCCACCTCAATACCAACCACGAGAAACGCTTGGAGAGCACCATCTTCATCACTGAGGGTGACTCCGCTTCGGGAAGCATCACCAAGAGCCGCGACGTGCAGACCCAAGCTGTGTTCAGCTTGAGAGGAAAGCCTTTGAACTGTCTGGGCATGACCAAAAAAGTCTGTTACGAGAACGAGGAGTTCAACCTCCTGCAGGCCGCCTTGAACGTCGACGAGGATATCGAGAACCTCCGTTACAACAACATTGTGATCGCCACCGATGCCGATGTCGACGGCATGCACATCCGTCTGCTGATGCTTACCTTCTTCCTGCAGTTCTACCCCGACCTGGTTCGTAACGGCCATGTCTACATCCTGCAGACTCCCCTGTTCCGTGTGCGCAACAAGAAGGAGACCTATTACTGCTATTCCGAGGAGGAACGCATCGACTCCATCTTGAAATGTGGCAAGCAGGCTGAGATCACCCGATTCAAAGGTCTGGGCGAGATCTCCCCCGATGAGTTCCGCGCCTTCATTGGACCCAATATGCGACTGGAACCTGTTATTCTTCAATACGACTTTGGCATCAAGGAATTGCTCAAATACTATATGGGCAACAACACCCCTGAGCGTCAGCGGTTTATCATCGACAATCTGAGGATTGAAGACGACACTTACATTGACAAGGTGGATTGACGAACCTCCAAATCACTGATGATGTTTTGATAAAGCTTTACATCCTCGACTCGGCTTATGGAGGTAATCCGTCTACCTCCATCCGCAGTGGAAAATCATTTCGTTTGGTGTTCCGTGATCAATGAATATGTAACGATCGTGATAAATCCCACCTGAGGGTTTCAGGGTAATGTCAACATTTGGATATTCTCGTTTAAAATCAGCTAACTCGGTCGGATGAAGGCCCTCCCCAACTTGAGGTGCAGTTTTTGCACCTCAAGATATTCACTTCTATATCTGTAAGTTGAAATCTAAAATCATCATCGAAACGATCAATATTGTTTTTAACTTGACGATTAAAATTTTTTGTGGTATATCCATAAATAACTGCCAAATCCACGTCGAGCATTACTTGAACTCCCCTAATGACGTAGATTTTCGACATCAGGTATTTTTCGGTTAGAGCCACCAAACTGTTTTCTTCCATTTTCTTGCTGACCATTAAGTCTGCAAAGATAACAACAATATTTTATATATAGCAATTAATTATTAAGATAAATTTCAACTACTTTGGAAAACTACAGTACACAGCGGAATTAAACGCCATAACGCTCGCAAATGGATGAGTGAGACTATTTCCAAAGAGGTTCTTGTTCCCATCCGTTTGGGAAACCCATAGCGGCAGGGTTTATTGAAAGGTGTGTGTTTATAAGTTTTTGAATGTTGCTGGTAAAAGCATTATGTCGATCAATAGCATTGAGCAAATAGGCGATGCAGCATAGTTGTGGATATATCTTGTCAGGGGGAAAAGAAAAAATCGTCAGCCATTTGTGACCAGACAATGTTTTTGGCATCTGCGGTTTCAAGGCATACCGACGATTCCAAATTCTAGAATGATGGGCGCATAAATTGCGAAGTACGGTTAAACTCTCTAACCAACTGATCAAGAATTCATGTTGTGGAAGTCCAAAATCCACGGCAACGGCTTTTTTATCGGTTTTATCGAAGAAGTTTTGGTAAAGTTTAGATAGTGTCCCGAAAGAAACCGTCTCCAACGTCTTCCAAGCCGGTGGGAAAGACGGTCTATCATATCGTTCAAAGTGCTCTTTAATGAACTCCTCTTTACTTCTATGCAATTCACGATCAACACTGCTTAAGTGTTCAGTAAAAAGATGTCCATCTGTTGCCATATCCACTTGAGTAAACCAAAAAGGGGTATGGTGACGTGAGAAATGGTGGTTGACACGAGAACGGAGTGCCACTTCAATTTGCCCTATGGCTCCAAACACCTTATCTCTTAGTATGGTGTCGAAGGAGTATAGTGTTAATGCTTGTTCTAAGGTAGCACCTTGTCGGAACTCATGCGTACGTTTGTCAATTTCCATTGGTCGAAAATAGCAGGCCAATCGGAAATAACTAATAACTGAAAGAATGTCAAGTGCTTCCTGTTCATTAGGAACTTGGAGCCCGCGCTGTTTTAACATAGCAAGCAAATCGGGCGTGTCGAGTGCAATCTTATTATAATCCATAAGCTAATACTATAAAAATCAAACCCTGGCATATTGCATCTCGACGGTCATGCCAAAAAAAAGTCTCACCCTGGTACGCTGCCTTTCAGCTCGCGCGGTGAGAATGGTTGCTGCAAAAATACAAACTTTTTTTCAACTTGCAAGGGTTTTTCGAAAAAAGTTAGTTTTTTGCACATCAAGATACGAAACCTTCTAAGGATTATTGCCCTGAAGTTTATGGAAGCTCCTTTTAATAGTCTGTGAAAGCCAGGACGTTTTATCCTTTCGTCCAGGTCATCTGGATATGTGGGATGCCGTCGAGCATGAAGGTTTCGGATGCCCCACCACCTTCTCCCCTACGGTCAGCCATAGGTGGATAGATTGCTGGTCATCGCCATCCATGTCCTGATAGACACAGTTTTGTTCTACCACAAGGTTTTTTTATGTAGGATTGGGGGCATTGGTTGATTGTTTAAAGTTTATGGCTCACGATGAAGTTACGTAGACGTTCACGCCATTCTGTGTTTTGAAGTAGCACCCACAAGTCATCGTCAAGACGAGCACCCATCACATTATCCTTGAGCCATGCTTTTGAAGGGGTCTCCCCTCTTCCAGCTTCTATTCTGAGTTGAAGATGCCAGTGCGACTTACTAGATGATGCAGCCTTCCCTAAAAAGGGGAAGTTTACATTTTTAGGGAAGGCTGCACGTGCATTTCACTGTATGCTTACATGTTAGGGATGTGCTCAGCAGAGGAATTATAGTTTTGGAAACATCGCTTGATAAGAGACAACAGCCTTAAGGGACGGAATGCCTTGAAGTTTTTGTGCGGAGAAGCTATTCAATCAAGAGCCTCGGGCATATCTCCAGATTCATCGTCCTTTTCTTGTTTAGGGCGAGTCAAGTCTTTAAAGATGTCCAAGAACGAGTTCTTGTTATAGAAATAGCCTTCGTCTTCCTTTAGTTTTTCAGCCAATACGGATAGTCCGTAATTGATGTACTCCTCCATCGTGAGCATCAGCATATTCACCGTTTCATTTACCGTCCGTTGGCCTTTGTCGAGGGCAATCCAATCAATGTCAGGTGTACGAGCCACCAATGACATAAACATGTACTCCCTGAGTTTCGGATATGCCTTTCTTCCTTTCTTGGAATCCAAATTGCCCCAATATTGGATTGGCTGACCACAATCTTTTATGTCAGCATAATCGCCAAAAGGCTTTTGTCTTTTTGAATACAGTCCGATGAAATAGGCCATGATAAGCACTTCGTAAGCTGCTCCCAGTATTTTGCCTTTAGCATCTGAGACGGCATTGGTTCCAACACCAAAATCAGCAAGCGGCTTTATCACCTCGGTTTCGTAATGCTTTTCGTATGACGGAGTTTTTCTTCCCCACACATCGAAAATGTCTTCACGGTATTTGTTGTTGCTACTAATTGGCATGGCTTTAGTTTTAGATGGATTCAACATAGGTTTGGATGGTGGACAGGTCTTTTTCATCAAAAGGCCGTGCTTTTTCGATGCGGTATTAGACGCAGTTTGTCCAAAGTGGAATTTCCATCAGAGTCTTCAACAAGGAAACTCTTGGTGACGATTATGGTCTGTTTGTTGATACCAGCAATCACACCAAAGAAATCGCTTTCCTTTGCAGCCGTGAACGATGACGTAGGGGCATCGAAGATCAAAGGATAATCGTTTTCGTGCTTGACGGTGGTCAATTTGGCAACTGCAAACAGCAACGACATGTACATTGTAGTCTTCAATGCTGTGTTGGCGTTGTAAATGCGTGAGCCATCTGTATCAATCAAAATAATCTCAGCGCTTGAATTGGGCTTTTCAACGATTTGCGCATAGCCTCTAAAATCACCTTTATTCAAAAGTCCAAGGTATTCATTGGTTACCTCTTCAAGTTGATCCAGAAAGTCCCTTTTGTTCTTTTTCTTCGCCGACACAAACGAATCAAGTATTCTTCTGATGGCCTGGCTTGTCCTACTATACATTGCAGCAGAAGAGTCTTCTGAAATCTTGGAGAATTGTGTTCTATAATCTTCCAAAGAGTCTTTATGCTTTTTAATTTGTGCTTCTAAAATGTCCGAGCGGCGTTCTGCATCAGACCTCGCCTTCCACCATTCAGATATGTTGTTGTATGCGGAAACAAGCTCATCCTCTGAAAGTCCGTCTGTTTGGGCAAGAATTCGTTTCTTCTTCTCTTCTGCTTGTTCAATATTTGAAGACAGGCTGTCGATGATGTCGTGCTTTTTCAAATTCTCACGTATTCCATTGTCAATAAAGCCATTCAACCTGTTCAGAAACTTCATATTGTTGTGAAGAACCGAGTATCTGTCATATAGTTCCTTGATGAAAGCATTTTTGAACAACGGTTCAACCTCTACTTCTTTTTCTTCTTCACTTTCCAAGGAGGCCAAATAAGTTTCAAGACGCTTTTTCATGAAGAGATAAGGCTCGGAGCCTTTAGGTGCAGGGCGACCACAAATCTTGCAAAACTCCTCATCAAGCATTTCACGCATTGTGTTTTCGTCTGGAATGTTTATCGCCAAAGGAACATGACCGTGACTCAAATCCCTGTTAATTTGGGCAATGACCTTTTTAGCACCAACTTCTTGGTCGTACTTGCTTTGTTGTTTCCTTTGTTCTTTATCGAGACGACCAACCAAATCCCTGTATTCTTCGGCGATGGACTCATAACCCATGAGTATCCACATGTCATCTAATAAGCGGAAGGTGTAGTTCTCATTAAGTTCTCTTTGGACCTGCTCTTTTTGTGCTTTTAGGCTTGCCAGCCTTGAATTGGTATCAACCAACAGACTTGATGCCTCTTTGTTCTTTTCAAGGTCTTCCAATAAGGTTTGAAAATTGATGGCTTCATCCCTTTTGTTCCGAAGTTCGGTTTCCAATTCGCCAATTTGCTTTTCTTCACTAGTAATCAAGTAGCGCAATCGTTGTGCCTCACTAGAGTTTTTCCTGTCCGCTCTAATGGCATTGTCGGTGGCTTTTTCCGCCCAAGCTTTTGAGTTTTCCATAAAAGACAGATAGGGGTCAAAATCACGGATTTGGCTGAATGTTTCAACAAGATAGCTCATGGCCTCATCATTCTTGAAAATGTCCAAGTTCTGTTCGCCCTTAAACAAGCAATACTTTCTGATAGAAGTCGGGAAATCTCTTTCAAATAGTCGAGTGGCAATTTCACCAGTTTTTAAGTCTTTTTCCACTCCTTGTTGTATGTACAAATCGTAGGAAAAATTGGAAGTGGAAATTTCACCGCTGAGGCTTTTGGTGAATTTGAAGGATTTTTGAATTAGCCTTTCGCTCCCATCATTTACATAAGTCATTGAAACCCTGACATAATCCGATTCAGAATCCATAAGTTCAGAGATTCTCTTCTTGGAGATGTATTTGTTGTCAGCTTTTGGCAAAGAGCCAACGGTATCAAACAGCCATTCAATAGCTTCAAACAAAGTTGTCTTTCCGTCACCGTTTGAGCCTATTATTAGTGTTAAACCGTTGCCAATATCAATAGAGCTTTCTTTATAATAACTCCTGAAATTCTCTATAGTTATGTTTTTGATAATCATGCTAACAAATTGTCATTTAGATATTTGAAAATAGTTTGATACACGCGCTTTTGTTCGCTTGGGTCATCAGAGCCATTCAACTCAACGATGATTTTGGCGACGGCTGAAACGATTGCATTGCTTGAGTTAATCGCTTCATATACACCTTCGTCATAGTCTTTTCGGGTGTATTCGTATAGTTCTTGTAGCTTGGGGTCGTCCAAGACCATTTGTAACATTTTGTCTTTCTGTGTCATATTATATGATCATTATTATACATATTCAAACCGTAATGTTCCATGACAGATTTCAATTCAATTTGGGAAAAAGACGGGTTTTCTGACAGTAACGAGAAATTTTTTACTCGCATAAGCTCTCCTTTCAGCAAAGCCCTTTCCATCCTGAAACTGTCAGAACCTGGATTCACTTCGGGAGCGACAACAAGGTCGTGTATTGAATTTGTCTGGGTGCTTTCGCAAGATACGACCTCTACGTTGGATGAATTGTCGTGGGTTGCCCGTGCTTGCACAAAAGATGGCCAATTCGCTTCTTGGAACATCAACACCTTCATCAAGGCATTTCATTGAAGTCAACACCTGCAATTTACCTGAAGCAAAATCACTCAAGACCTTATCCCTGTCTTTCTGTCCTGAGACAAACTTTTTAACCGTGATATACTTGTCCAATTTCATCACCGATTCCGTATAATCGTCAATCAAGCGGTCAGAAACAATATCGTCGGCCACTTGGTCTGTACTATCGAAAACATCCGAATCGGCAATGTAATCGGGCTTTGTCCCTTCAGGAACATAGACAAGAGAGTATTTTAGGTTACCTTTCTTCTGGTATCGTTCATTGATGATTTGATTGAATGCCGTTAATTTGTTGGCAGCCTTATGAACGATGCGCTTACGAGCCAACAACATGCTCATCAAAATTTCATCTTTGTTGTCAAACGAGCATGTATTGAAATTGAAATACTTTGAAATCTTCAATGACAGTTCCACATATTTCTCAAACTCATCATCAGTCAATCTAACAAGGTGAGGATAGTAGAAGTAACGGCAAAGAACGCCATTCTCGATGGCTTCTTCCATTGAATACTCGTATGTATATTGTTTCTCAGCACCAAAGAATCTAAACAGCTTCCTGTTTGTGTCATCATCAAACTGCCGTTCTGGAGTTGCCGATAGTCCTATGCGGCGCAGATACTTGATGTCGCCTATGCGTTTCATAATCGTTGGCGAACCCATATTGTGAGCTTCATCGGCAATCAACAAGACTTTTGACTTTTCAAAACCATTTAGAATATCAAAGACATTACCCCTTGTGAAAGATGCGTATGTGGAAATGATGATAAAGTTTTGCGATGACTCTTTTGCTTTTTTGTACTCCTCAGCCATTTGAAGACGTTCTATCCTTGAACGCCATTCAGAGTTTTTGGAGTATACCTTGATGACATTGGAGAAATGGAACTTTTCACATTCCTGTTCCCATTGATTTACAAGGGTGATGGTAGGCACAAGAATGATAGCCTTATAATAACCATTCCGTTTGTATATCTCCAACAGGCAGTTCAACGAAGTAATAGTCTTTCCCGTTCCGGTTGCCATAGCAAAAAGACCTTTTTGGTTATTGGCTTTCCAGTTTTCAAAGGCTTGATTTTGATAATCTCTTGGACCAGTTGGATATGGAAAACAAGGCTCAATTTCTTGTGTTATAACGACTTCTCTCTTCTCTATTTTTTCTTCTTTCAATTTGTCAATGGCCGCAGAAACTCTTTGCCTGGCTTTTTCCAGTGCATGCTTCACAGAGGATGGCAAATCTTTCTCTTTGGTGTGACGTTCAATCAACTTGTATTCGTCTTCAAGCAAAGCGGTTAAAGATTTGTCCTTGAATCCGTCTATGAGTTGTGTCCTCACTTGCTCTGTCGCCTTATAAACAATCGTTTCATCTTTTCCGTTGAAAACTGTTTCAAAGTCTTCTTTGATGTCTCTTGCCTTTTCAGCCTCAATGTTTCCATCCCATTCACATGACACGGTAAGGCTCTCAATGTTATCAACCAAAGCCGTCCGAGAGAAGTTGCATGAACCATCAAACGCCACATAGTCCTCTCCGTCGCCAAAAATACCAGTTTTTGTGTGTGAAATGCCAATGCCTTCTTTGGGCGCCACTATTTTCACTTCAAGTTTGTTATTTCGAATGAGCCAAGAAAGACATTCAAAGAAATGTGCGTCACGTTCCGAGAGAGTGGATTTTAACTTTTCTAAATTGGTGAGGTCGAAAAATGGCAGGTTGTCTAATGTTCCATTGGCAAAAGCTGCTTTGTCTTGTTCGGTCAAAATGTCGTTAATAATCAACTTCATTCGACCTCCGTTATATAAAAAAGATGCAAACCCATCAGCCAGCACATTGATTGCTGATGATGAGAAAAAGCCCAACATCAAATCGAACTGGGTGGCATTACACAAGCACTCCGAAAAGAAGCCTACTGGCTCCCATTGGGTGCGCGATTTGTAGCGGCGATGTGGCGGATATGGGATTTCTTTTAGCATAATTATTCTATCAATGTTGGCAATATACGTTTCCTAAAACCAGAGTCGTTGTACATTGCCTCAAAAGCCAATATATCTTTCCCTTTCAAATTGATAGTATTCGCCCATTTTATTCCAATGTTTTGAAAATATGGTTTCCAATAATTAGTTTGTGATTTTCGCAATTCCTCATAATAAATTGAATTTGTTGTAACATTGGCATAGTCTTTTTTATCCAAAAAATTAGACAAAATAAAATCAATAATCAATATCACATCCATCGGTAATATTGGAAATCGAGGAGAAGGTATATTTAAAAAATCACCTACTTTATAACCATCCAATCCCATTCCCCCAAATGTCAAATGATACAAAGGGTGAATGTTCGAGGATTTACTTCCATCATCATAATCAATATGGAAACAATTGATTACAGTTCGTCCATTTATTTCGTCCCCCAATATAGATACGTTGAATTGATAGTTATAGTCAAAAAAAGGATTCGAACTTTTATTGCTATTATCTGTAATAGAAGCACCTAAAACTATTCTCAAACTATTACAATTGTGATTCAAATGTGCAGGAATATTTTTGTTGATTGAAAACTCCAATGCATCAAATGCGCAACCCGTATTTGTACAATTTAATCTTGATACAGGACTCGGATCTTTAACGTATTCTTTTTCGACCAAAATATCAATAATCTTTTGAATCGATCTGATAAGTTCTTTCTTATCCATTGTCTGATTGTTTAAGAAGGTTATTGTATCGGTCTTTTTCAATCGGAGCAACATCTATCCAAACATCTTTATTTTCACTATATTTAGCATAATACTTGGAAACATATTCTTTTTCCTGCCAAGGATAAAATGCATCTTGACCTTGAATAAGAAAACCATCAACAGGATCAAGGGGTTTGTTGCTGTCCTTACATACAGTCCAAAATCTATCACTATTGGCCATTCCTATTTTGCTTTGGACTTTCAAGTTATCGATATTGAAAAACTGAGAGAACTTTTCCACACGATATGTTGCAGAAGCAGCACGCAAATATGTACCTTCATCAATTTCATCTTCCCACAATTTCTCCAATTTAGGAGCCCACCAACGTTCCCATCCTTCTGAAAGAATATTTTTGTATTTTATCTTAATTAGTTTATTTTTAATCCTCTTGATAGTATCTTCAGAAGTTGATGATTTATCAATCCCCAATCTTGCAAATAATACATCTTCGTTAATCAAGATGCCTTGTTTCTCTAATACTTGGGTTATCAGAAATTTAACAATAACATTTTTAGGTTGTTTGCTAAGCACTTTCAATTCGTAAACAAAACGTTCATCCAAAAGCGATTGGTCAATATCAAACATATCCAGCAAAAATTTCGAGTCCAACTGCTGATATGCATTTGCAATAGCAATAAGTTTTAATTGGTATTCTTCTATTTTGACTTCATTGTCATTATCATCTTTGCTGATGCAATAATCGAAAAGATTATAGTCCGAGATTCCCATTGACTCTTTCAATTTGTCATTAGCCGAAAACAATACCAGCGGAAAACTTTTCAGATTACCTTCTTTTTGGCATGTTCTAATTTGTTGCGCCAATGTGGTTCCGCGATATGGCGCATATACACCAGAATCATCGGCTTTATCATCTAATCTCAGATCCATAATTAAACCCGAATAGGTTGAATCTATTATATCGGAGATTTGTTCATTAAAATCTGTTTCACACTTTTTTGGTACACAATCTAATTTACCTTTTCTTTTGAATTGCATAGACAAACGCTTTGCGTTTTCATAGTCATCATCAATGTATAAATATGTAATCATAGCTTATTGATTTTTGTCAATTTTGATTTCAAAACACGTGGCATACCCTTCTTTCGGATTAACAACCTCTATCGTGCCCTTGTTTGATACTATCAAATCTTTCACAATTTTAAGACCTAAACCAGTCCCAATTAATTGTTCCTCGTTAGTTGCATTAAAACTATCCGAAGTCGTTGTTGAATAGAACGCGTTGAAAACTCTGTCCTTGTTACCTTCTTCTATTCCGCAACCATTATCATTAAAACGAAAAACAATTTTGTTTTCTTGTTCAAAAACCTCAATTAATATTTTGCCTTCAATATGTCTTCGTTTGATTGCTTTTTTGGAATTCGAGTATAAATTCTGTAAGATTGTTGTCCAAATTGATGGGTGCATTGGGATTGTCTCTAATAAGCCGTCTGAAAACAATGGTTCCAATTCAATTCTATTATTCTTTAAATCTCCTGACATCATTTTCTTAAAACTATTCACTACCGCTCTTAAATTGATGGGCATAATTTCTCTATTTGTATTTTGAGATATTGTGGTAGAAAAATAGTTATTGTAACCGAATAATTCTTGTATACAACTTTTCAATTCGTTAATTGATTCAAAAAAACTTTCGTCTTGTTGTTGAACGCTATATATTAAACTATTAATTGCTGCTTTATTCTGTTTAATTTCATGAACATATTCTCCTAATATCAAACCTAATCCTGCCAATACACGTAACATCTCATTTTCATCAATCAAATCATACAACTGATCGAAACTATATGCCAGTTCTTTTATTTTAGTTTCTTTTTCTTCCTTGCTATATGCTTGATTTGTTTCAATTTCTGTATTTATAGTTGTTTTGATGGAATCCACAACCTCTTTTATCGTTGTCTCTTTTGCCTCTGAATATTGAGTAACATCACCATTATCATTACTCAATTTTGCTTTTCTCAATTGAAATATTCTTTCTCCAATATTATTTCTTGCGATTTTCATCGCATTGTAAACAAATTGAATTAATTGAATATATGCTTCATTCTCAATTAAACCTTCTCTACTTGATGTTTCTTCAAAAATATTCTTTTCCGAATTATCTAATAATTCTACAAAACCAAATAAACTATTCGTTCTAAACGGAATATTAGTTTTACCGCTATCGCTAGCCCATCTTTGATTTATCTTTATCCAATCATCA
Organism: uncultured Bacteroidales bacterium; assembly: GCA_905234765.1. The sequence continues at coordinate 4,636 of CAJOIF010000025.1, read as the reverse complement.
CTTGGCTCGCCAAAAGGTAATACTCTAAATCCATTACGATACAATTTGATGCCACTTGCGGTGTTAGCCAGATTTTTTATTGAATCTAATTCCTTCTTCGTTATGTTGTCTTTATAATATTCTGTTCTGTCATAAATAAAGTAATATGCTTTGAATCTGACATTTTGCAACAAAGGGAACGAAGTTATTTCCTCTCCATTGTCTTTATACGTAACAGGAAGTATTGCATCATCTATACTATCCTTTATATTAATTTTAGTTATAGCAACTATTCCTTCGTGGTTATTCCCAACATATCCTTCAATCTCAACCAAAGCCTTATCATAAAAACTTTCAATAACGTTTTTTATCGCAACTCCATCTTTTGAAATAGTAAACTTAAAAGAAGATTCATTAATTACAGCAATATTACTTTCTTTACTCCTATCTGACAAGTAGTCTGGTTGGAACAAGGAATTAACATAGGAGAAAATCTTTTCTATCGAAGATTTTGTCCATTTTTCTCTTAACCCGCTTATTATTAACTGCGTACCGCTTCTTTGAAATTCTACGGATTCTCGCTTCAAAGGAAATTTTATAGATTCCAAATCCGTATCGGACACATACTTATTCCAATCAATTTCGATTCTCGTTTGCTGATACGAATCCCTCGCTTGAGTTATTATTATTAGGTGTTCTCCTAGTCGTTGAGTTGCAAAACGTCCAATACCTTTTTTACCAGCCCTTGTTCTGCCAAACAACAATGATTTTGGATTATGAATTTTTTCCGTTGATGAAATTCTCATAAACCCATTAATCAATTGTTCTTCTGTCATCCCAACGCCATTGTCAGTAATAATTAATGTTCCACCTTTTTCATCTGTATTTAAAAACTCAACGGTAACTTCTGTTGCATCTGCATCATATGAATTCTTAATAAGCTCAGAAACAGCTGTTTCGGCTTTGCCAACTAATTCAATACCTAAACGGCTCACCAAACCTGAATCTACGGTAAAACCAACCTCATTTACAATTTGATTTCCTTCCATAACAATCTGTAAATCACTCATATAAAACAATTTGCACACATTATATCATCGCCAAGAATATCAACAAGCGTCGTGCCTTTTCTTTGCTTGCGATTCTCTTCTTGACGTTTTATTATATCTAGTTTGATTTGTCGAACACGTTCGGGCTTACACAATTCAGCAAGACTTTCGCCTTGATTCCATGTGTAGCCATCTTTCTCAAATTCCATTGCTTTAGCATAAAGGTCTGGATGTTGCTCATAGAGCCAAATCCATTCGATTTTTTGCTGGAAAAAGCAGAAATAACATCCAGAACGACTACGGCAGTATGTTCCTGTCTTACCATCCACCTCAAACGGAATCTCTTCATAATAGGCAGGAACACCGACGCCACTATCCCTCAAAATCCTAAAGATATCATCTTTCACAAGTACATCGGTATTGTCAAGTAATGGAAACTCTTCCAACTTACCTACAGGATAATCAGTTGTTTTTAGGTACTCGAACACAACATGATTGAACAACTTGACATCATAATCAAGCAATGCGTTCATCTTCTTCGAATAATAAAATGCTTTAGACAAGGGCTTGCGTACAATCCCCATTATATCTTCTTTCAGCATTCCATCAGGGCAAAGATTGTCATACAGAGCTATCAATTGTTCCAAATTCTCATTATGCAGAACCTTGTTTATCACATCAATGCTCCAAATATTCCGACGGAAAGGGAAAACCGCCTGAATATTCGGCTTGTTTGAAATATAGCCGTCGCGGTCCTCGTCACCCCTAATGCCAACATATGAAATTGCCAAATCATCACCAACATAACGTTCAAATTCTGCCAATTTCATCTTTTGAGTACACCAACGGGCTTGTGGAGAGGGTAAGTATCCACCCATAGCCTTAAGGAAATGATGGAAAGGCGTTGGCTCAGGACTACCCTCGGCAGCACGTAGCCTTTCTATTTTTCCCAAATAGGCTTCCAATCGATTGATAAGCGTCTCGGTCTCAGTCAACTCGCAGCCCGTATCTGAATTGTAATACTCAATTTTCAATGTCGGGTACTTCTGCTTCAGATAGATGGCGAGTGCCGCACTATCCTTTCCTCCTGATATGCCTAATATATGTCTAACCTTTGTCATTCGTTCATTTTCTTGTTAAGTATCGACAGCAAAGTACATACATCAAGATTAGTGTCACCCGAAAGCAATTTGCTGATTTCTTTTTCGAGATTATCAGACTTTCTCCTATCTTTCTCAGGTAGAATATAAGTCTGTGTTCTAACATTGGTTCCTTTATTTGTCACCATATCAAACGAATAGGCATCACTCGTTTCTGAATCGGTCAAACGCTGCGAGATAGATGAATATTTTTCACACTCACGGAACAGATACACCAAATCATCTGCCAATTTGTCTTCTTGTTCGTCACGAAGAGAGTCAAGACGTTGTTCCAAGATGGTATAGCAGATTGATTGGTACCACTGTGTACGATTGTCATACTCGGTCATAACGTGATGGTAGAACTCGCGTTGCTTGTCTGTCAAAAGATAGGTTTTCACATGGGCAAGCCTTTCGCGCACTTCAACGACATACTCATTGTAATCGCAGGACTGCAAGCCGAATCCATCTACCAACCGTTCCTCAATACGGTCAATCAATCTTGAATAACAAGAACGTAGTTCACGGATGGCCCGCTGAATAATAACGCCATACTCTCGGATAAACTCCTCTTGTTTCAACTTTTCCTGATTGAAGCCCAAAGCCTCTGGTAGATCTTCAAAGAAAGCCTTTTCTGGGTCTTTTGCCTTAGCCAGCACATCGCGGAACTTCATTGTTGACGCATGGTCGAACTTGCGGGTGTATTTTGTGTAATCATCCAATCGGGCATAGAAAAAGAGGAATGGTTTAATAGTCTCAATAAAGCTATCCTTGGTGATGGTAAACTCATCGCCAAGATTGATGAATCGACGGTACTGGTTAAAGAAACCTAACTTCACTCCATCTACGGCAAACTTCTTTACCTCGAAGTCCTGCGGATGTTTTTGCAGCAAGTCGAAAAACTCCATATTCACCTCCGGCATAAATGCGCCTTTTGATGCATCATAGAGGGCGAAGTCCTGCCTCTTAATAAACAAGTATGTGGGAATCCAAAAGTCCAAAAAGCCTTGTTTCAGTTTGTAAGGCTGAGTAGAAAGAATCTTTATCAGCTCTGAAATCTTACGGGCTTTGTTTTCTGTACTCTTAAGGAAATCTTCACAAGCAGTCCAGACAGAAAAGAATCCTTCATTTGCAGGAGCATCTGCAAACTCACCATCTTGATGTAACCCAGTATTTTTCAACAGTGAGAAGTATATGGTCTTTTCTGGTGGAAACTTGTCTTCCGGAAATCCAAGATTCTCTTCAGTACTATGCTCAATGAGATAGGTTAAATAACTTTTTCTTGCTGCCGTAATGGTACCACTCAGTTTATGCTTGTTGAACAGTTCATTGTTCATCACAGGCGTCTCGCTGTATATCTTATCACATACTCTTGACAACAATATGTTGAAATCACGATGAGACTCTACCTTCCGCACTTCACCCTTGAATATCCAAACCACGCGATTCTTATAGGAAAAAAGATTGTCGCTAATAGCTTTGTTCAGCAGATTCTCTTCGTATTCTTTCAGTTTCTGAATTTCCTTGACAGCAACGAGGTCTTCTTTCTTGATAACCTTATCCGTCAAGTAGTGGTATTTCTTAATGTTATACAGATGATCTATAATATTGTCCGTATCAATGAAGAGGGCAAAAATCAAAGCATGTTCAGAATCAGCGCTAAATCTCTTGATCTCTTCCAGCGCATCTTTCCTTGTCGAAAATATCAGTTCTATATAACCGTCAGTATCACCCTTAGGTACCAATTCCGTCGGTTCCTCAAACAGTTTGTAGTCGAAGAAACGGGGTGTGCCTTTTTGATAAAAATGGGCTTTCACAGGAGAAATACGGTGATTGAAGAATACGGTTAGTTCATCCACAAAAGCAACAGGTCGTGAAACCATCAACCCTGCCTCGCGAATCTCAGCCTCAAGGTCCACATCCGTACCTTCAAACAGCATCACACGGTCTTTATAGGCAGCATAGCGAATAATCTTCTTGCTCTCCAACTTTTCTATTATGTTCTGTGCATCTGGAATATCCATCGCGAGAGTCGCATATTCCGCAAGCGACTCTTTGGACAATCGGAGCCCAGCGACACCAAAAAGATTGAGCAATCCAATTGCTTTGATGATGTTGATGGCATAAAGCATTTGTTCCTCAGAATCCCAACTCTGTCCTTCCACTCTTTCGATGGAAATCTGCATTGAGCTCCAACTCATTGAGTCGGCATTGGCATCTTTCAAATAAGAATAGAAACTGTAATAGACGTAATCGTATACTTTCTGAAGATTGTATATCTTTTCATCAGTTGAGATACTTCCTAAAGAAGCCAAGAACGTAAACAGAGAACGCTCATTCTGCCCATATCGTTGAATAGCTGTCGTAATGGCGTATGCTGAGAATAAATCGAGCGGATAGAGTTGCATAGCCGTATCAATGAGAAAGTCACTGGAAACATAGCCAGTACTTTTTGCCAGTTCATAAAGG